>NZ_JBXAKN010000012.1:0-186576 GCF_058798375.1 Acidovorax sp. GW823-FHT01C06 | reverse complement strand
ACGCGGCGCTGGTGGAAGAGTCCACCGCCGCTGCAGCCTCGATGCGCGACCAGGCGCAGAGGCTGGCCGAGGTGGTGTCGGTGTTCAATGTGGGCGCGATGGCGGTTCGCGCACCGGCAGCGCCCCGTCCGGCTCCGTCTGCGGCGCCCCGGCCAGCGCCTGCGGCCAGAACCGCCCTCGGCAACCAACCCGCAGTACCCAAGCCGACCAAGGCACCCGCCGCCGCTCGCTTGGCACCACCGGCCCCCGCCGCTGCACGCCCCGCTGCCACCCCTAGCCCATCGGCCGCGCCTGCTGCACCTGCGCCCCGGGCTGCAGCCAAAGGCGGGGATGACGATTGGGAAAGCTTCTGACAAGGTGGTTTTTTAAAATTGATAGCTTTTAACGCTTTCTGGATAAGCGCTAGAGGCCAGTTTGGCTTGAAATCCTTTACATCTCTCGCAAAGGCAGCGCACGCTGCCTTTTGTTTTTGTTCACATCCGAAAGGACTTGACGATGCCCCTGGTCAACATTCGCCTGGCGCGGCGCGACCTGCCCACCACCGCTGCACAAAAGGCCGCGTTGATCGCAGGCGTGACCCAGCTCATGCAACAGGTGCTGGACAAACGGCCCGAGAGTGTCACCGTCATCATCGACGAGGTGGACCCGGACAATTGGGGGCAGGGCGGCGAGCCGGTCACGGTGATCCGCAAGCGGCGCAAAGGGCCGACGCAGTTGGTCGTGTGAGCAGATATGGCGTCAGCGCTTAGGTGCAGAGAATAGTATGGGGACCATTTTTTGATTTTTGCATCAAAAATCATTAGCATGGTGAAAATTTTGACGCAAATATCAATTGCAAACTCTTCAAGAACTCGGTGAAGCCGTCGCCAAACGTCGCAAGCTGCTAGGCCTTAAGCAGGGCGATGTCGCGGCTCAGGCGGGGGTGACGGCGGAATCGCTGTCGCGCTTTGAGCGCGGCAGGTCGGCCGAATTTGGCTCACGCAAGCTGCTGGCCGTGCTGGCCGTGCTGGGTGCAGAGCTAGAGATCATGGTGCAAGGCCAGGCAGGCAACCTGGACGAACTGCGCCGCGAACGCGCGCAGACCACCGCTCCCCGTGTGGCCAACGCGGCCGATGCGCGCGGCACTTTCAAGAAGACGGGGAGCCGGTGATGCAGTTGTCCGTCTACGTGCTCGGCCGCGAAGTGGCCACGCTGGAACAATCCGGCGACTTCAAAAGCGTGCTCACCTACCACCCGCACGTGGCGGCAGACGACTTCGTCTCCCTCACCATGCCCGTGCGGCTTGAAAGCTACGTGTGGGACGACCAACTCCCGCCCGTGCTCCAGATGAACCTGCCCGAGGGCTACCTCCTGCAGGTGTTGCAAGAACAGTTTGGCCCGCACATCGGGGCCAGCCCCATTGCTTTGCTGTCCGTCATCGGCCGCAACATGGTGGGCCGCCTGCAGGTGGCCGCGCCCGGGGTGCAGCTCAACGAACCCGCCCAGTCCATCGAAGTGGCCGCGCTGCTTAAAGGCGACAACTCCGAAGCCGCCTTTGCCGCGCTCGTGCGCCAGCACGCCACCAGCGGCGTATCGGGCGTGGTGCCCAAGTTTCTGGACGCGCAAACCGCTCCCCCCGCCGTTCAGGCTGAGCTTGTCGACGCCCTGCACCAGCCCGAACCCGCACTCGGGCCCCACCCCAAAGCCCGCCTCACCACCCGCCGCCACATCATCAAAGGCTCCAGCGCCCAGCTGCCCTTTGTCGCGCTCAACGAGCACCTGTGCATGCAGGTCGCCCGCCGGGTCATGCCCGCCGCCCAGACCGAAGTGTCTGACGACGGCCAGGCCCTGGTGGTGCACCGCTTTGATGTGGACGAACACGGCCAGCCCCTGTGGGGCATGGAAGACTTTTGCAGCCTGCTGGGCCTGCGCCCCGCCGCCAAATACGACACCACCTGGGAGCGCATTGCCAAAGCCGTGCGCGACCACGTGCCTGGCGCCCAGCGGCTGGCCACCTATCGCCAGCTGGCCACCACCTTGCTGCTGACGTATGCCCTGCGCAATGCCGACTGCCACGCCAAAAACCTGGCCCTGCTCTATACCAGCCGGGCCAACGCCCACCTATCGCCCGCCTACGACATGTTCACCACCAGCGTGTACGCAGGTTTTCAGCACAACCCGCCCGCTATCGACTTCATAGGAAAACGCACTTGGGCGCCCGGCAAAAACCTGCAAAAGTTCATCGCCGCCACCTTTGGCATCCAGCCCAAAGAACAACAGCACATGCTGCAAGCCATCAGCGACGCCGTGGCCGACGTGGCGCCCCAGGTGCGCCAGGCCATGGCGCAGCACCCAGGGTTTGCAGACATCGGTAAACGCATGCTGATGGCCTGGGCCGAGGGCGTGCAGGGCCTGCGCGATGCGCGGGTGTATGCGGTGGGGGATTGGAAGGCGGGGGAGGCGTTTGAAGGGTTTTCGGCACCACCGAAGCTAGTGAGCCCGCAAGAAAATCGGCCGCTCGCCCTTGCTGGGTAAGCGGTGAGAATCATGAGTTCCGTAGAAACACAAAGCCAATGACGTATTTGTACCAAGCGCTCTCCCAGCGCGTAGACGCATGGCGCTCCGACAACTATCCGTGCGACGAATTTCCCGCCATCCGAGAGATTCTGGAGTTCGCGCTGGAAGAGGGCGAATCAGGCCAACTGCGCTACCTGCGCCGTGCGCAACTGCGCGCCCTGGAAACCTACTGGTACCTGCGCCTGGTGCTGGGCACCCCTAAGGTGCCTGAGCTGTATGAGCAACTGTTTGAAGACCTGCCCGACCGGCTCGATGCCATGGGCGTCAACGAAAAGCTGTTCAAGGAAGCCAAATACAACTACACGGCTCTGATCCAGCGGGTGCGCGAAGACAACCAGTTTGTGCGCGACAACCACCTGGAGAGCCTGCGCGAATCCCTTACGCTCGGCTACGCCAGCTACATCCTGGCGCTTGCCATGGGCGCGGGAAAAACCATTCTGATGGGTTCCATCGTGGCCACCGAATTTGCCATGGCCATGGAATACCCCGAAGGCCCGTTTGTGCAAAACGCGCTCATCTTTGCGCCCGGCAAAACCATTTTGAGTGCGCTGCGCGAGCTGGCCGATGTGCCCTACGACAAGTTGCTGCCGCCCCGCATGCACAAGCCGTTTGCGGCCAGCCTCAAGCTCACCTTCACGCGCGACGGCGACAAGCAAATCCCCATCGTCTGGGGTAGCACGTTCAACGTCATCGTCACCAACACCGAAAAAATCCGCATCCAAAAGCCCAACGTGCGCGCCAATGCCCAGCAAGCGCTTCTGTTTGCGGGCACCAAGGTGGAAGAGCAAACCGAGCTGGCCAACCTGCGCCTGCAGGCTGTGGCCTCCTTGCCTCACCTGGCCGTGTTCTCGGACGAAGCCCACCACACCTACGGCCAAAAACTGCTGGGCAAGTGGGAGAAGGACAAGGAAACCGGCGAACTGGTGTTCAAGGACGACGGCATCAAAAAGGTGCGCCGCACCATCGACTACCTGGCCGCCGAGACCAACCTTGTCGTCGTCATCAACGCCACCGGGACGCCGTATTTTGAGCGCCAGCCCCTGCGCGACGTGGTGGTGTGGTACGGGCTGGGCGAAGGCATACGCGACGGCGTGTTGAAAGAGCTGGCCAACAACATCAAGGTGTTTGACCTGGGCGACGGTGAGGCCGACACCCTGGTGGCCAGCGTGATTGAGGACTTTGTGCGCGACTACTGGGCCGTGCGCCTGCCGTCCGTGGGCGCAAGCCCCGGCGCACCTGCCCGCCTGGCCCTGTACTTTCCCAACATCGAAACCCGCGACGAGCTGCGCGGCGCGGTGGAATCGGCCCTGGCTCTGCGCGGCATTGGCACCGACACCCTCCTGGCCGTGGACGGCAAAAGCAGTGAAGCCACGCGCCGCCAGTTTGAGGCCGTGGCCCGCAACCCCGAGGCCCCCGAGCGCGTGCTGCTGCTGGTCAACATGGGCACCGAGGGCTGGAACTGCCCCAGCCTGTTTGCCACGGCCTTGGTGCGCAAGCTGGCCAACAGCAACAACTTTGTGCTGCAAGCCGCCACCCGCTGTCTGCGCCAGGTGCCGGGTAACACCGTGCCCGCCCGCGTGTACCTGACCGACAGCAACAAAAAAACGCTCGAATCTCAGCTGGCCGAAACCTACGGCACATCGCTCAAAGACCTGGGCGCCCAGCAGGCCGAGCGGGTAGAGCGAGAAATCGTGCTGCACCGGCCGCACCTGCCGCCGCTGCTCATCAAAAAGCGTGTGCTGCGCTACCGCCGCAAGGCAAGCGACCCCGCCAGCACCGCGCCGCTGCACTTCACCGTGCCCACCGATGTGGCCGTCCCCGCAGGCATCACGGTAGAAACCTTGACACCCGTGCAAACCGCATCAGGCAACACCACGCTGCAAAAGGTCGATGGCGGTGGCGACCTGCTGCCCGCTCCGCCGCCCGAGCTGGACGCCTACACCGCCGCCGCCGAGCTGGCCGCCAACTACCACCTGCACACCGCCGAAGTGCTGGCCGCCCTGCGCCAAGCCTACGGGGTGGGCGCAGATGTGCCCAACTATCACCTCGACGCGCTGGGCCTGCAGATAGAGGCGCAGCGGGCGCAGTACGAAGCCCACTTGGAAGAGATCGACGTGGCCATTGCCTTGGTGAAAGCCGACGGCTTTGACCGCACCGAGCGCGGCGGCCAAACCGTGTACACCGCCCGCATCAGCTTTGCCAAAGACAAAGAAAAGCTCTACCTGAGTGCCACCAACACAGTAGATGCCGCCAACGCCGCGCACGCCCTGGCGCACAGCTTTCACTACGAGGGCTACAACTTTGACTCCCAGCCCGAGGCTGAGTTTTTGAAATGGGCGCTGACCCAGCTAAAGCCTGGCGAACACCACATCGAAGGCGTGTGGTTTACCGGCGGTATCACCGACCCCGCCAAGACCGACCTGTACGCCGAATACCTGGGCGACGATGGCCGCTGGCACCGCTACACCCCTGACTTTGTGCTGCGCCGCGCCGATGGCAAGCACTTGGTGGTCGAGATTAAACGCGACGGCTTCAGCCCCGACATCACCGCCGACATGGCCCGCCTGGGCCGGGGCGAAGCGCCGCAAACGCCGGAAGGCAAAAAAGCCGTGGCCCTGAAGCAGTGGGAGGGCCTGAACCCCGACAAGCTGGCCTACCACGTCATGTTTGCCGATGGCAGCGACTTGAAGCACGAGGGCTACGCCCAGGTGCGCGACTTCATTCGCGGCGCTTGAACCGCCGACACCGACACAGCCACATCTCCGCACCAGACCTGACCGCTGCGCGCCCGCACCCCGTATACATACCGCCATGACCGAGAACACCAAAAAGTCCAAGGACGTCACCATCACCAAGGCCAAGGGCCGCCCCATGCTCACCTGGGTGGGCAAAAAGCCCTTGGCCCGCGTGCGCGCCTACCCGGCGCAGGCCATTGAGCGGTTTGACGCCACCAGCGGCCAGCCCGCCGCCTTGCACGGCGCCGACTGGAGCGACTGGCCCCAAGACCTGCCCCAGGGCGGCCTGCTCTACCACGGCGACAACAAAGACGTGCTGGCCCACCTGCTGGCCAACGGCTTCGCGGCAAGGTCAAGCTCATCTACATCGACCCGCCGTTTGACAGCGGTGCCGACTACGTGCGCAAGGTGCAACTGCGCGGTGCCAAGGGCACGGTAAAGATCGATGGCGAGGACTACACGCTGGGCGAGCAGGTGCAGTACAGCGATATTTGGGCGAACGACAACTACTTGCAGTTCATGTACGAGCGGTTGTTGATGTTGAGGGAGTTGTTGGCGGACGATGGCACGCTATATCTCCACTGCGATTGGCGAAAGCACCACCATTTGCGCTGCCTTGTTGAAGAGATTTTTGGTTCAGAGAACTTCGTGAGTGAAGTAATTTGGAAGCGGACAAGCGCACATAGCAACACCGCGCAAGGCAACAAGTCCTTTGGAAGCATCAATGACGTCATCCTTGTTGCCACGAAAAGCGATCAATTTACTTTCAATACTCAATACGTCCCGTACGAGGATGAGTACCTGAAGAAGTACAGCCAAGTTGAGGAGGATGGTCGTCGCTATCAACTTTTCGATATCACTGGCCCTGGCGGAGCGGAGAAGGGCAACCCGTTTTACGAGATTCTTGGCGTATCCAAGCATTGGAGATTCAGTAAATCTCGGGCGGAAGACCTAATTGCTGCCGGCAGAATCGTGCAGCCTAAGCCTGGTGGTGTCCCACGCTACAAGCGCTATCTGGACGAAATGCCTGGAATCCCGCTTCAGAACATTTGGGAAGATATTGCCCCTGTCAATTCCCAAGCGCTAGATCGTTCTGGGTATCCCACGCAAAAGCCCGACACCCTGCTTGATCGTTTGATTACCGTTTCTTCGAATGCAGGAGATCTGATCCTCGACTGTTTTGTAGGCTCCGGCACCACCGTCGTGGCGGCCCAGCGTCTAGGCCGTCGCTGGATCGGCTGCGACATCAACAAAGGCGCGATCCAAACCACCGCCAAGCGCATTCAGGAATTGATGCGCGCCCAAGCCGCCACGGCCACCGTGCCCCAACAAAGCGATTTGGTAGAGGGCGGCGACACCCCGCAGCGCCCCAGCCAACTTAGCTTTGCGACCTATCGCGTCAACGACTACGACCTGCAGATCCAGCACAACGAGGCGGTGGAGCTGGCCTGCCAGCACCTGGGTGTGGCGCGCACGCGCACCGATGCGTTTTTTGACGGCACGCAAGGCGGGCGGCTGGTGAAGATCGTGCCCTTTAACCACCCCTTGACCCCGCTGGACCTAGAGGCCGTGCGCGACGAGCTGAAAACCCGCCCCAGCGAAGAGCGCGATGTGATGGTGGTGTGCCTGGGCTGGCAGCTGGACGCCCGCGCCTGGGTGGATGCCTACAACCGCAACCGCCCGGTGAACAAGCTGCATGTGGTGGAGCTGCGCACCGACCGCAAGCTGGGCGGCATCATCAAACACGAACCCTTGGCGGTGCAGGCCAGCGCCCGGCGCGAGGGTGATCAACTGGTGGTGGAGGTGCAGGACGTGGTGTCGCCCACCATCATGCAGCGGCTGAACCTGGAGCAAGGCGTGTTCCGCGCGCAGATTACCGACTGGCGGGCGGTGGTGGACTGCATCCTGATCGACCCCGCGTACAACGGCCAGGTATTCAACGTGGCCCTGGCCGATGTGCCCGAGCGCAAGCAGGACTTGGTGGCAGGCCGCTACGAGCTGCCAGCGCCGCCTCTTGGTAGCACGGTCGCGGTGAAGATCATTGACATGCTGGGCGAGGAGCTGGTGGTGGCGCTGCAGGTGTGAGACGGATGAGAGTTAAACGGAGACTATGAATGGCTGAAATCACCCGCCGCCGCACCGGCGAACTTTTGCGCGAGTTGTTCAAGCTGCTGATGGCCGCGCCCGAAGGCTTACAGGCCAGTGCGGCGTTGTCTGCACTGGCAGAGCGCGTGACCCTGACACCCTACGAGGCAGATAACTACGAGTCTGGCGGGCGACGCTTTGACAAGATCGTGCGGTTTGCCACTGTGGACTGCGTGAAGGCTGGTTGGCTCGTGAAAGAAAAGGGGATCTGGACGATTACCGACGAGGGCCGCAAGGCCTATGCCGAGCTGGCGGACCCGGAGGCTTTTTACCGCCGCGCTTGCAAGCTGTATGCCGAATGGAAGGCAGCCCAGCCCGATGCAGATCCAGCTCCATCGCCCAGCACCGCGCCAGACCCCGACCCGCTAGCCCAAGACAACACCGCCAAGGCTGTGAGTATTACGTTTGAAGAAGCCGAGGAGCACGCCTGGGCCGAGATTGCCCAGTATCTGCGCAACATGCCGCCCTACGAGTTTCAGGAGCTGGTGGCCGACCTGCTGCGGGCCATGGGCTATTACGTGAGCTGGGTGTCGCCGCCGGGCAAGGATGGCGGCATTGACATCCTGGCCCAGCCGGATGTGCTGGCCACCCGGCCGCCGCGCATCAAGGTGCAGGTGAAGCGGCAAAAGGAGTCTGTCAGTGTGGATGGCTTGCGCTCGTTCATGGCGCTGCTGGGCGATAGCGATGTGGGGCTGTTTGTGTGCACGGGCGGCTTTACCAAGGATGCTGCTACCGAGGCGCGCACCCAGGAGAAGCGCCGCATCACGCTGATTGGACTGGACACCTTGTTTGACCTGTGGGTGGAGCACTACGGCAAGCTGACGGACCAGGCGCGGCGGCGGTTGCCGCTGCGGCCTATTCAGTTTTTGTCGCCGCAGGGGTGAGGGCGTTTGAGCAAGCATCTGCTTTTGCTACTGAGAGCGTAGCTGCTTGCGCTTGACTATCAAGCGCTAGAGGCCAATTTGGCTTGATAAGTGGCGACCGGAGGCAGGTCGTTTGCCTGGAGTCTGCCGAAGGGGCTGTTCGTGCAAAGTGCCCTGGCTTCGGCAGGCTCAGCCCGAAGGGACGGGGGAGGCATCTGCGACAGGTCGCAATCAGGCGGCTTGGCCCCTGATTTCGGCGGCGACTCCGACCTACAGCTGCGCCCCTTCCACCAAAAACTGCACCTTCCGCTCGCCCTTCCACTCGTTCACATCGAGGCGGAAGGCCAGCAGCACGCGCGCGGGCAGTTGCTCGGTGTGGCCGAACCAGATGGCATCCACCGGGTTGCCCTGGTGCATGAGCTTGATCGACAGATGGTTCTTGGACTCGCCCACCAGTCGCTGGCTCACGATCTGCACTTCTTCGCTGAACGTGGGGGGCGCAAAGCCCTGGCCCCAGACCTCGTGGTGCAGGGTGTCCACCATGTCGGCGCGGCAGTATTCGGGGGCCAGGGGGCCGTCGGTCTCGATGCGGCGGGTGAGGGTGGAGGCATCGAGCCACTCCTGCGCCACCTGGGCCAGGGCGCGCTCGAACACCTCGAACGCTTCTTCGGCCACGGTGCAGCCCGCCGCCATGGCATGGCCGCCGAACTTCAGCAGCACGCCCGGGTGGCGCTTGGCCACCAGGTCGAGCGCATCGCGCAGGTGAAAGCCGGGGATGGAGCGGCCCGAGCCCTTGAGCTCGTGCTCCTTGCCCGGTGCGCTGCTGGCCGCGAACACGAAGGTGGGGCGGTGCAGCTTGTCCTTGATGCGGCTGGCCACGATGCCCACCACGCCTTCGTGGAAGTCGGGGTCGAACACGCTGATGGCCGGGGGCGGCTCCTCGTCTTCCTGGAACAGGCTCTCGGCCATCAGCATGGCCTGGTCGCGCATCCCGCCCTCGATCTCGCGGCGCTCGCGGTTGATGCCGTCGAGCAGGCCCGCCAGCTCGGCGGCGCGGCCTGCGTCGTCGGTCAGCAGGCATTCGATGCCCAGCGTCATGTCGGCCAGGCGACCCGCGGCATTGATGCGCGGGCCCAGCGCAAAGCCAAAGTCGAACGTGGTGGCCACCGGGGCCTTGCGGCCTGCGGCATGGAACAGCGCGGCGATGCCTGCGGGCATCTGGCCCGCGCGGATGCGCTTCAAGCCCTGGGCGACCAGGCGGCGGTTGTTGGCGTCGAGCTTCACCACATCGGCCACGGTGCCCAGCGCCACGAGCGTGAGCAGCGGGTCGAGCTTGGGTTGCAAGGGCTGGTGCGCCCCCACGCTCCCCACTACGTGTGGTTCGCTGCCCCCCAGGGGGGCGCTCGCGCCTTGGGGCGGCCCGGCGGCACTCGGCGCATCAAAGATTCCGCGTGCGCGCAGCTCGGCCCGCAGCGCCAGCAGCACGTAGAACATCACGCCCACACCGGCCATGGACTTGCTCTCAAACGCGCAGCCGGGCTGGTTGGGGTTGACGATGGCGTCGGCCGCCGGCAGTTCGGGCCCGGGAAGGTGGTGGTCGGTCACGAGCACCTGCAGGCCCAGCGCCTTGGCCTCGGCCACGCCGTCCACGCTGGCGATGCCGTTGTCCACGGTGATGAGCACGTCGGCGCCGCGCTCGGCCACGCGCCGGGCGATGGGGGGCGTGAGGCCGTAGCCGTCCGTCACGCGGTCGGGCACGAGGTAGTCCACGTGCTGCGCGCCCAGCAACCGCAGTCCGCGCACGCCCACGGCGCAGGCGGTGGCGCCGTCGCAGTCGTAGTCGGCCACGATGACAAGGCGCTTGTTCTGCGCCATGGCGTCGGCCAGCAGGCGGGCGGCGGTGTCAATGCCTTTCAAACCCGAGGGAGGGAGCAGGCGGCCCAGGCCGTCGTCCAGCTCGTCCTTGGCACGCACGCCGCGCGCGGCATACAGGCGGGCCAGCAGCGGGTGCACGCCGGCTTGCTCCAGCGCCCAGGCGGCGCGGGGGGGGATGTCTCTTGCTACTATTTTCATAGCTTCTCGCGCAGTTCTGCAAAGCGCTGGGGCCTGAAAAGGCTTTGAAAACGCTGGGCCAGCGTGCGGGGCGCGCTGTGGAAGGCCAGCGCATTGCGCTCCCCACACAGGGTCAGTTGCACCGGCACGCCGTCTTCGGCCTTGCGCAGAAGGCCGGCCACGGGGCCTGCGTCCAGCGCGGTCCAGGCGGCGGCCCAGGCGCGCCAGTCTTCATTCAGCGCCGCGCCGCGCAGGGTGGTGGGCACCGTCGGCGCAGTGGCGGAGGTGGGGGCGGGCACAGGCAGGGGGCCGGTGCCATGCACCCAGAACGAGTTGATCACCGGCAGCCCGCGCGCCGTGCGCTCGTCGTTGAAGGCGTGGGTGTAGAGCAGCATCTGCATCTCGCTGTGCAGGCGGTGCAGCGTGCGGGCCTCGCGCGCATCCGGCATCCAGGCGCGCACGTCGCGCAGCAGCACGCGTTCCAGCGAGGCGGTGGCAAGCAGGGCAAACAGCGGGCTGCGGGCCAGCCAGCGCGTGGGCTGGTCGTAGTGCAGGGTGATGCCGTCTTCGGCGAACCAGGGGGACACGATGGCCAGCAGCGCGCGCGACGCGGCCTCGTCCAGTCCCAGGAGTTCAGGGTCGCGCAGCGTGACGTGGTCGGTGCTGACCTGCCACTGGCAGGGCGTGACAAAGGCCCAGGCCGCTCCATCGGTGGGCTGGCCCTGCTGGTGGCGGTGCCACGCGGCCCAGGGGATGCGGCCGTCCTGCGCAGGCAGGCCCAGGGCGCGCGCCAGGGCGCGTTCGTGGGGGGCGGAGAAGGTTGTTTCCTCGCCGCTGTCACTCTGGGCGGGATGGGGGCTGAGCCGGGCCAGAAGCCGGTCCAGGTGGGGCAGGGCCAGGCCCTGCAGGGCTTGCTGGCATCCCGGGGAGGCGCTGGCGGCGTAGGGAATGAGCAAATGGGTGGTGTCCGACATGGGCCTATTGTCCGGGATGCCACAATCTGGCCGGCCTGTGGCGTGCATTCCGCACCCTGCAGTGCCTTCTTTCCTTATTCATGCAAATCCCCTACGAACTGGCCCTGGGCTGGCGCTACACGCGCGCGGGCCGCGCCACGCGGCGCAATGGCTTCATCTCGTTCATCTCGGGCGTGTCCATGCTGGGCATCGCGCTTGGGGTGGCGGCGCTCATCATCGTGCTGTCGGTGATGAACGGCTTTCAGAAGGAAGTGCGCGACCGCATGCTCAGCGTGGTCTCGCACATCGAGATTTTTGCGCCCCAGGGCGCGGCGCTGCCCGACCCGGCGCGCACGCTGGCCGAGGCCAAGCAGAACCCCAACGTGGTGGGCGCTGCGCCGTTCGTGGCGGCGCAGGCGCTGCTGGCGCGTGGCGAGGATATGAAGGGCGCGCTGGTGCGCGGCATCGACCCGGCGCTGGAAGGCGCGGTGACGGACCTGGCCGCCACCAACGAAAAAACGCTCAATCTGCTGGTGCCCGGCGAATTCCGCGTGGTGCTGGGCGGCGAGCTGGCCCGCGCTTTGGGCGTGCGCGCCGGCGATGTGGTCACCCTGATCGCCCCCGCGGGCCAGGTGACCCCGGCGGGCGTGGTGCCACGCCTCAAGCAGATGACGGTGGCGGGCACGTTTGATTCCGGCCACTACGAATACGACTCGGCGCTGGTGCTGCTGCACCATGAGGACGCCCAGCGCATCTTCCGCCTGGAAGGCCCCACGGGCGTGCGCCTGAAGCTCAAGGACCTGCACCAGGCGCGCGACGTGGCCCAGCAGCTGGCGGGGTCCTTAAGCGGCCAGCTGCTCATCCGCGACTGGACGCAGCAAAACCGCACCTGGTTCGCGGCCGTGCAGCTTGAAAAGCGCATGATGTTCATCATCCTCACGCTCATCGTGGCGGTGGCGGCGTTCAATCTGGTGTCTACCCTGGTGATGACGGTGACCGACAAGCGCGCCGACATCGCCATCCTGCGCACGCTGGGCGCCAGCCCGAAAAGCATCATGGGCATCTTCGTGGTGCAGGGCGCCATGGTGGGCGTGATCGGCACGGCCGTGGGCCTGCTGCTGGGGCTCTCCATTGCCTTCAACATCGACGTGATCGTGCCGGCCATCGAGAGGGCGCTGAACGCGAGTTTCCTGCCCAAGGACATTTACCTGATCAGCAAGATGCCCAGCGAGCCGCAGAGCAGCGACATCCTGCCCATCGGCATCATCTCGCTCGCGCTAGCCTTCGTGGCCACGCTCTACCCCAGCTGGCGTGCCAGCCGTGTGAATCCTGCCGAGGCCCTGCGCTATGAGTAATACGACCCCCACGCTCGGCACCGGCGTGTCCCCGCGGCCCTTCGAGGCGGCGCCCGCCGCCCACGCGGGCTTGAATGGCCCGGTGGTTCTGGAGGCGCACGGCCTGACCAAGCGCTTCACCGAAGGGCGCCTGGACGTGACCGTGCTGCAGGGCGTGGACCTGCGGGTCCACGCGGGCGAGACGCTGGCCATCGTCGGCGCCTCGGGCTCGGGCAAGAGCACCTTGCTGCACCTGCTGGGCGGGCTGGATGCGCCCACCTCGGGCACCGTGCGCCTGAAGGGGGAGGCCATGTCGTCCCTCTCCGCCGAACGGCAGGGCCAGCTGCGCAACCAGCACCTGGGCTTCATCTACCAGTTCCACCACCTGCTGCCCGAGTTCAGCGCGCTGGACAATGTGGCCATGCCGCTGCGCATCCGCCGCATGCCGTACGAGCAGTGCCAGCACGAGGCCGCGAAGGTGCTGGCCGCCGTCGGGCTGAAGGAGCGCCTGCACCACCGTCCGGCCGAGCTGTCGGGGGGGGAGCGCCAGCGCGTGGCCATCGCCCGGGCGCTGGTCACCCGTCCGGCCTGCGTGCTGGCCGACGAGCCCACGGGCAATCTCGACCGCACCACGGCCGACGGCGTGTTTGAACTGATGATGCAGCTGGCGCGGGACCAGGGCACGGCGTTCGTGATGGTCACGCACGACGAATCCCTGGCCGTGCGCTGCAGCCGCGTGGTGAGGCTGGTGCTCGGCCACCTGACCTGATATCTGGCCCGGGCCCGGCGTTCTTCGCCTCGCCAGCCGGTGGCCGGCGGCCGGCGGCCTGCGCGGGGTGCGAGGATGGCGGGGCGGGTCTAGATGCCGAGGATCTTCTTGGCTTGCGCCAGGGATTTCATCGAGTCGTCATGTTTGCCGGCCTTGTGCTGGGCCTCGCCCTCCGCGCGCAGCTGTTTGACCTTGGCGGCGTTGTCAGCCGTCAGCGCCGGATGGGTCGCCAGCTTGGCGTCGATGGCCTTCATCTCGTTGGGGCAGTTGTGGGCCAGCGCGGAGCCGGCGGCCATGGCGAGCAGCGCCACGGCTGCGATCTGGATCAGGAAGCGCATGAAATGTCTCCTCAGGTTCGAGCCATGATCCCCGGCACGGCGGCCATGGGCCGCTATCCGTGCATGCCCGCGGGCGTGGTTGCCTGCCTGCGGGCTCGCGCGTGGCGCCGGGGGCCTACATCACCCTCCCGTACCACCAGACCGAGAGTGCTGCTGCCAGCAGAGCCAGCACGGCGCCCGCCAGTGCCAGCAGGGCAGAGATCTCGGTTTCCTTCTTCTCCACCGTCAATCGCGAACTGAGCGTTTCGTAGACCTTCTTGAGGTCGGCCGCCGTGGCCGCGTGGAAGTACTCGGCGTTCGTGCGCGTGGCCACGGCCTTCAGGGTTTCTTCGTCGAGCCGCACGCGCATCGACCACCCTTCGAACCCTATCGTCTCGCCCTGCACGGTGCCCACGCCCACGGTGTACACGCGCACGCCGCGGTCCGCCGCCCACTTGGCGGCTTCAAGCGGGTCCACGCCCGTGGTGCGCTGCCCGTCGGTCAGCATGATGATGGCCGCCGAGGTGTAGGAGCCCGGCGCCACCGGGGTGAAGGGCTTGGCGGGGTCCTGCTTGTTGCCGATCTCGTCGATGGGCTTGGGACGCATCGCCTGGCGGCCCCCCAGCGCCGCGATGTCGATGCCCGCATCCGGAAAAATGGTGGCCAGCGACAGCATGATGCCGTTGCCCGTGGCCGTGCCGCGCTGTAGCTGGAAGCTGTCGATGGCCTTGACCAGGTCTTCACGGCTTTGCGTGGGCAGCTGGGCCAGCTGCGCGCTGCCCGCGAACGCCACGATGCCCACGCGCACGTGGCGCGGCAGCTCGGCGATGAAGGCCTTGGCGGCATTCTGGGCGGCGGTGATCCGGTCGGGCTCCACGTCGGCGGCGCGCATGCTGCCCGACACGTCCATGGCCAGCATGATGGTCTGGTCCTGCGAGGGCAGGGTGATCACGGCCAGCGGGCGCGCGGCCGCCAGCAGCAGGGCGATCAGCGCCAGCAGGAAGAGGGCGGGCGGGATGTGGCGCCGCAGGCGCTGGCCGGGGCCCATGGCCTCGCGCACCAGCGACAGGCTGGAGTAGCTGAGCGCCGTCTTCTTGCGCCGGTGCAGCAGCCACCAGTACAGCAGTACCAGCAAGGGCGCGACCAGCAGCAGCCAGAGCAGGGTGGGCCAGAGAAAAACCATGGTGCGGTCCTTGGTGGCGTGGTGGTTCAGGCGGCGGTGGGCAGGGCCGCTTCCGAGGGCACGGGGGCGGAGGGGGCGCGCGGGGCCCGCACGCGGCGCTGGCGCAGGTCCATGAAGCGCAGCAGCGCATCGACCAGGTCGTCGTCGGTGCACAGTTCCAGCGTGTCGGCGCCGGCGCGGGCCAGGCCCTCGCGCAGCGCGGCCTCGCGCTCGGCGGCCAGGTGGGCGAAGCGGCGGCGAAAGGCCGCGTCGTGCGTGTCCACCTGCAGCTGCTCGCCGCTTTCGGCGTCGCGCAGCGTGATGAGGCCGACGTCCGGCAGCGCGAGCTCCAGCGGGTCCAGCAGGCGCACGGCCACCACGTCGTGCCGCTGCGCCAGCTGGGCCAGGGGTTTCTCCCAGCCGGGCGCGCTGATGAAGTCCGACACCACGAACACGGTGGCGCGGCGGCGCAGGTTGGCAAGCCCCGCCTGCAGCAGCCGGTGCAGTTCGGTGGCGGCGCCGCCGCCCTTCGCGCGTGTGGGCGTGGCCGCCTTTTCAGGGGCCAGCAGGCGGTGCACCAGGTGCAGCACATGGGCGCGGCTGCTGCGCGGCGGCAGCACGGCGTCCACCGCGCGTTCGGCCTGGCCGCTGGCGCCGCCGTACAGCATGGCGCCCACGCGGTTGCCGTGGCGGGTGAGCAGGCGCGAGAGCACGGCCACGAAACCCGTGAGGATGTCTCGCTTGGCATGGCCCTCGGGGCCGAAGCTGATGGAGGGGCTCAGGTCCAGCAGGAACCAGGCGGTCATTTCGCGGTCTTCGGTGAACACGCGCACGTGCGGCGTGTTCAGCCGCGCGGTCACGTTCCAGTCGATGTGGCGCACGTCGTCGTGCGGCTGGTACTCGCGCAGGTCGGCCAGGTCCAGCCCGGTGCCGCGCATCAGGGTGCGGTAGTCGCCCTGCAGCAGGCCGTCGAGCCGGCGGATGACCTTCCACTCCAGCTCGCGCAGCAGGCGGTCGGCCTGCCCCGGCAGGGTGGGCAGGACGTGGACCGTGGCGCCGGGGGGGTCAGGCGGCTTTTTGCTCATGGTGCAGCGGGCGCGCGGGCGCCGGTATCTTGGCCATGATGCGCTGGATGAGCGCGTCGGCGTCCAGGCCTTCGGAGAGCGCCTCGTACGACAGGGCGACGCGGTGGCGCAGCACGTCGGCCGCCAGGGCGGTCATGTCCTCGGGCAGCACGTAGTTGCGCCCGCGCAGCATGGCCAGGGCCTGAGCGCCCTCGGCCAGGGCAATGGTGGCGCGCGGGCTTGCGCCGCAGCTGATGTAGCCGGCCAGGTCCTTGAGGCCATGCCGCGCGGGCTCGCGGGTGGCGGCCACCAGCTTCACGGCATATTGCAGCATCGACGGGTCTACATACACCGTGCGGCATTCGGCCTGCAGCGCCGCCAGCTGCGCGGTGGTGGCCACGGGCAGCACCTGCACGGGCAGGTCCAGCGCGCGCTGGGCGATCACGAACTCTTCTTCCTCGGTGGGGTAGCCCAGCAGCACCTTCATCATGAAGCGGTCCACCTGGGCCTCGGGCAGCGCGTAGGTGCCCTCGGTCTCGATGGGGTTCTGCGTGGCCATCACCAGGAAGGGCTCGGGCACCTTGTGGGTCTCGCCCGCGATCGTGACCTGGCGTTCCTGCATCACCTCCAGCAGCGCGCTCTGCACCTTGGCGGGCGCGCGGTTGATCTCGTCGGCCAGCAGCAGATGGGTGAACACGGGGCCCAGCGCGGTGCTGAATTCGCCGGTCTTCTGGTTGTACATGCGCGTGCCCACCAGGTCGGCGGGCACCAGGTCGGGCGTGAACTGGATGCGCTTGAAGCTGCCCTGGATGGTGCTGGCCAGCGTCTTCACGGTGAGCGTCTTGGCCAGTCCCGGCACGCCTTCGACCAGCAGGTGGCCCTGGGCGAGCATGGCGACCATGACGCGCTCCAGAAAGCGGTCCTGGCCCACCACCACGCGCTTGACTTCGTAGAGCACCTGTTCCATCAGGGTGGCGGTGTTCGTTGTGGCTTCCATGGCTTTCCTTCCTTGTCAGGGTTCAACGATGCTGCGAGCCGTACGCGGCCTACGCCACAGGGTGCGTTCCCCTCCCGAAGGAGAGGGGGAAGGCGCGAAGCGACTCAGGGGGTATTGCATGCTAGAACGGCGGCATGCCCACGGCCGAGGCCGCGTTCTCGATGGGCACCGCGAAGCCGATGCCGATGAAGGTGCGCGCCGGGGTGGGGTTGAGGATGGCGGTGACGATGCCCACGACCTCGCCGTCGAGCGTGATCAGCGGCCCGCCGGAGTTGCCCGGGTTGGCGGCGGCGTCGAACTGGATCAGGTTGCTGAGCTGGCGCTTGCCCTCGGGCGAGGTGAATTCGCGTTTGAGGCCCGACACCACGCCGGCCGAGGCGGAGGGGCCGATGCCGAAGGGAAACCCCACGGCCACCACATGGTCGCCGGGGCGCAGGTCCTGGGTGGAGCGCAGCGGGGCGGCGAACAGGTCGTCGGGCACCTTGTGGGCCTGCAACACGGCCAGATCGTTTTCGGGCTGTGCGCCGGTGATGCTGGCCGTGGTCTCCAGGCCGTCATGGAAGGTGATGGCGATGCGGTCGGAGCCCGCCACCACGTGCAGGTTGGTCAGGATGATGCCCTTGTCGACGATGACCACGCCGGTGCCCACGCCACGCTCGACTTCCTCCTTGCCATTCTTGCCGCGGCCGTAGCCCACGACACGCACCACCGAGGGCGAAATCGCTTCCGCCGCGCGCGCAGCGGCGGAGGGCGGGGTGGTGGTCTCCAGCGTGCGCAGCACGGCGGCATCGATGTCTTCCTGGGTGATCCTGCGGGGGGCGGGGCCCTGGTGCAGCCACAGGCTGGCGATGAGCAGGGCGCCAAGCAGCGCGATCATGGTCCACAGGCCGCGCACGTGGCGCCGGGACAGCATCGTGCCGCCCGTGGTGGCGGCAGGCGCAGGAGACGGAGGCGCAAGGGGGGCGGCTCCATCGGCATCGGCCGTGGGTGCGGGGAGCGTGGCCGCCGCTTGCGCCGGGGGGCGGCGGGCAGGGCGGGAGCTGCTGTAGAGGGCGGGCCGGGGCATCCTAGTCACCTTTTCTACTGCGCCGGGGAAAAGCGCATGGTTTTCACGTTAGCACGTATCGCGGCCGGATGCACATCCAAGGTTTCGTCAGGCATCATGGCCGGATGACCGCCTGGATCGATACGCACTGCCACCTGGATGCCCCGGAGTTCGACCCCGACCGCGACGCGGTCCGCCAGGAGGCGCGTGCACGCGGCGTCGCGCATTGCGTGATCCCGGCCGTCGAGCGCGGCAACTGGGGCACCGTGCGGGAACTGGCGCACCGGCATGGGGACAGCTATGCGCTTGGCATCCACCCCCTGTGCACGGGGCGCGCCGACGACGGGGACCTGGATCTCCTGGCGCAGGAGCTGGAGCAGCACCACGCGGACCCGCGCCTTGCCGCCATCGGCGAGATCGGTCTGGACTATTTCGTGGGCGGCCTGGACCCCGTCCGGCAGGAGCGGTTCTACCGCGCGCAGCTCCAGCTGGCGCGCCGGTTCGATCTGCCCGTGATCCTGCATGTGCGGCGTTCCGCCGACAGGCTGCTCAAGGGCTTGCGGGAGCTGCCCGTGCAGGGCGGCATCGCCCATGCCTTCAACGGCAGCCTGCAGCAGGCGCAGGCCTTCATCGGGCTGCGGTTCAAGCTGGGTTTCGGCGGCGCGATGACCTACGACCGGGCGCTGCAGCTGCGCCGCCTGGCGGCCGAGCTGCCCGGGGATGCACTGGTGCTGGAGACCGATGCGCCCGACATCCCGCCCCACTGGCTGTACACCACGGCGGCGCAGCGCGCCGAAGGCCGGCCCCAGGGCCGCAACGCGCCGGCAGAGCTGCCGCGCATCGCCCAGGCGCTGGCGCAGCTGCGGGGCCAGTCCGCGCGGATGCTCGCGCGGGCCACCACCGCGAATGCCCGTGCGGCGCTGCCCCGGATCGCGGCGCTGGTGCCGCTGGAAGCTCCAAATGAGGAGTAATTTTGGAGGTTTCGGCTGTGTGGTGCACGGTTTGCAGCTATCTTTTTTTGTGAACGCGCACAGGGGCTGGCGCGGTTTCAGTCCAGAATCGGCGCATGCCTGACGTCCATGCACCTGGTTCCATGCCCGTGCCCGCCACCACCCGGTGGCAGGGGCTGCCGTCCATCGCTGGCGAAGGGACGGTGGTGCTGATCCTGGGCAGCTTTCCGGGCGCGGCCTCGCTGCGGGCGCGCCAGTACTATGCCCATCCGCAGAACCATTTCTGGAAGATCCTGCAGGCCCTCTGGCCAGGGCACCCCCTGCCGCCCGCAGGGAGCGGCGATCCCTACGCGCAGCGCTGCGAATGGCTGCTGGCTCGGGGGCTGGGGCTGTGGGATGTCTATGAAAGCTGCGAGCGGGAAGGCAGCCTGGACACCAGCATCCGCAACGCGAAGGTCAACGACTTTGCGCGCCTGCACGGGCGCTGCCCCCGACTGGCGGCCGTGGCCCACAACGGTGCCGAAAGCTACCGGCATGCCCCGGCGGTGCTGCGAAGCCTGGGGCCGATGTGCCTGCCGCCGGTCGATGCCGTGCGCCTGCCCTCCACCAGCCCGGCCAACGCCTCCTGGAGCTTTGAACGTAAATTGGCCGCCTGGGCGGAGCTAATGGCCGCCCACGGACTGCTTTGACTGCCTGGAATGACCCGAAAAAAGAACACCACCCCCCGCGAACTGCCCGAAGTCAGCGTCTCCGACGATGGCGAGGTGCGGCACCTGCACCTGGACACGCCCTGGATCCAGGGCTCCATGCGCGTGGCCGAGCCCTTCGAGCTGGAGCTGGAATACGTGCAGCGCATGATGGCCTGGCTGCTGTTCGCCGAGCCCTCCCAGGTGTCCAAGGGGCATGCCATGCAGCTGGGGCTGGGGGCGGGCGCCATCACCAAGTTCTGCCACAAGAAGCTGCGCATCTGCACCACGGCCATCGAGCTCAACCCCCAGGTGCTGGCGGTGTGCCGGCAGTGGTTCAAGCTGCCGCCCGACGGGCCCAAGCTGCGCGTGGTGCTGGCCGATGCCGCGCAGGAGATCAGGAACCCCATGTGGCTGGGCACGGTGGATGCGCTGGCCGTGGACCTGTATGACCACGAGGCGGCCGCGCCCGTGCTCGACAGCCCGGATTTCTACGCGGACTGCCGCGCGCTGCTGACCGATACCGGCAGCATGACCGTCAACCTGTTTGGCCGGGCCTCGAGCTACGGCCGCAGCCTGCAGAGCATGGCGGCCGCTTTCGGCGAAGAGGCGCTCTGGTCGTTCAAGCCCACGCGCGAGGGCAACACCGTGGTGCTCGCGCAGCGCACGCCCACCCGCCCCAAGCGCACCGAACTGGCCGCGCGGGCCGAGGCCATCCAGGCCCGCTGGGATCTGCCCACCGCCAAGTGGCTGCGGGCCTTCAAGCCGGTGGTGGCCTGACCACCGCCGGCCCATGGCTTCATTCTGGAAAGGTTCTCGATGAAAACATCCCTTGTTTCTCCGGATGGCGTGGCGGTCCGGCCCTATGCGGGGCCGGTGGACTGGCGCCGGGTGGTGCAGTGGCTCAGCGATGACCAGGTGATCTCCCCGGAAGAGGCGCAGCGCACCATCGCGCGCTGCTCGCAGGCCGAAAGCTCGCAGCATGCGCTGGTGCGCCTGGCCAACGTGGCCATGGAGCGCGCCAGCGATGGCAAGCCGCTGGACATCGAGACCCTGTCCGAGTACCTGGCCAAGCGGGCAGGACTGCCCTACCTGCGCATCGATCCGCTCAAGGTGGACGTGGGGCGCGTGGCCGACACCATGAGCGCCACCTATGCCGAACGCCACAAGGTGCTGCCCGTGCAGGTGACCCCCAAGGAAGTGGTGGTGGCCACCTCGGAGCCCTTCATTGACGACTGGGTCGCGGAGGTGGAGCGGCAGTCGCGGCGGACCGTGCGCCGCGTGGTGGCCAGCCCTCTGGACATCCATCGGTTCACGGCGGAGTTCTTCGCGCTGGCCAAGTCGGTGCGCGCCGCCCAGAAGGCGGGGGGCAATTCCGGGGGCAGCAGCTTCGAGCAGCTGGTCGAGCTGGGCAAGAGCAACAAGCAGCTCGACGCCAATGACCAGGGCGTGGTCAAGGTCGTGGACTGGCTCTGGCAGTACGCGTTCGACCAGCGCGCCAGCGACATCCACCTGGAGCCGCGGCGCGACCAGGGGGTGATCCGGTTTCGCATCGACGGCGTGCTGCACCCCGTCTACCAGATGCCCATGGGGGTGCACAACGCCATGGTCTCGCGCATCAAGCTGCTCGGGCGCATCGACGTGGTGGAAAAGCGCCGCCCGCAGGACGGCCGCATCAAGACGCGCAACCAGCGCGGCGACGAGGTGGAAATGCGGCTGTCCACCCTGCCCACGGCGTTCGGCGAGAAGATGGTCATGCGGATCTTCGACCCGGACAACGCCGTCAAGGACCTCGATGCCCTGGGTTTTGCCCAGCACGACGCCGCCCGCTGGGAAGGGCTGGTCAAGCGCCCGCACGGCATCATCCTGGTGACCGGGCCCACCGGCTCGGGCAAGACCACCACGCTGTATTCCACGCTCAAGCGGGTGGCGACCGAGGAGGTCAACGTCAGCACGGTGGAAGACCCCATCGAAATGATCGAGCCCAGCTTCAACCAGACGCAGGTGCAGCCGCAGCTCGACTTCAACTTCGCCGAAGGCCTGCGCGCCCTGATGCGCCAGGACCCGGACATCATCATGGTGGGTGAAATCCGCGACCTGGAGACGGCCGAGATGGCCATCCAGGCGGCGCTCACGGGCCACCTGGTGTTCTCGACCCTGCACACCAACGATGCCCCGTCCGCCATCACCCGGATGATGGAGCTGGGCGTGCCGCCGTACCTCCTGAACGCCACCCTGCTCGGGGTGCTGGCGCAGCGCCTGGTGCGCACCCTGTGCAGGCAGTGCAAGCAGAAGGACGATGCGGCGGACCGCGAGACCCTGATGGCGGTGGTCAAGCCCTGGAAGCTCAGCGGCGGCTACCAGCCGTACAAGCCCGTGGGCTGCGTGGACTGCCGCATGAGCGGCTTTCGCGGCCGCATGGGCCTGTATGAGCTGCTCACGGTGAGCGAGGCGCTCAAGGAAAAGATCAACCAGGCACCCTCCATCGACATGCTGCGCCGCCAGGCCGTGCAGGACGGCATGCGGCCGTTGCGCCTGGCGGGCGCCTTGCGGGTGGCCGAAGGCCTGACCACGCTGGACGAGGTGATCACCGCGACGCCACCCCTGGAGTGAAGTCCGCCGCGCGGGCGGGGCCTGGGCGGCCAGTCGTTACCGGATGTAGGTGGAATCCACATCCGCGCGCGCCCTGGTTGCCCCCACAATCGCGCAGTCGAGATTTCCGCCAAGGAGACAATTCGTGAAAATCAAAAGTCAAAAAGACTTCTTTGCCGGCCTCATGTTCATGGGTGTCGGTGTGGCGTTCGCGTGGGGTGCAACCACGTACAACGTCGGCAACGGTGCCCGCATGGGCCCGGGCTACTTCCCGCTGCTGCTGGGGATTCTGCTGGCCATCATCGGCAGCGCGATCACCTTCAAGGCCACCACGGTGGAAACCCAGGATGGCGACAAGATCGGAAAGTGGGCCTGGAAGCCGCTGTTCTTCATCCTGGCCGCCAACTTCGCGTTCGGCATCCTGCTGGGCGGCCTGCCGAGCCTGGGCATTCCGGCCATGGGCCTCATCGTGGGCATCTATGCGCTGACCTTCATTTCGAGCCTGGCTGGCCAGGAGTTCCATGCGAAGTCCGTGTTCGTGCTGGCCACGGTCTTGGCTGTCGGCAGTTACGTGGCATTCGTCTGGGCGCTCAAGCTGCAGTTCCCTGTGTGGCCGAGTTTCATCACGGGTTGAGCAGGAGCACCGACCATGGAATTATTTGACAATCTCTCGATGGGTTTTGGCGTGGCTTTCACGTTCCAGAACCTGATCTACTGTTTCATCGGCTGCCTGCTGGGCACGCTGATCGGCGTGCTGCCCGGCATCGGCCCCGTGGCCACCATCGCCATGCTGCTGCCCGCCACCTATGCGCTGCCCCCGGTGGCGGCGCTGATCATGCTGGCCGGCATCTACTACGGCGCCCAGTACGGCGGCTCCACCACCGCCATCCTGGTGAACCTGCCGGGTGAATCGTCCTCGGTGGTGACCGTGATCGACGGCTACCAGATGGCGCGCAAGGGCCGGGCGGGCCCGGCGCTCGCGGCGGCCGGGCTGGGCTCGTTCTTCGCCGGCTGCGTGGGCACGCTGATCCTGGCGGCCTTCGCGCCCCCGCTGACCGAAGTGGCCTTCAAGTTCGGCCCCGCCGAATACTTCTCGCTGATGGTGCTGGGCCTGATCGGTGCCGTGGTGCTGGCTTCGGGTTCGCTGCTCAAGGCCGTGGCCATGATCGTGCTGGGCCTGCTGATGGGCTTGGTGGGTACCGACGTGAACTCGGGCGTGGCCCGCTTCAGCTTCGACATCCCTGAACTGACCGACGGCATCGGCTTCGTGACCATCGCCATGGGCGTGTTCGGCTACGGTGAAATCATTGCCAACCTCTCGCGCCCCGATGACGAGCGCGAAGTGTTCACTGCCAAGGTGGAAGGCCTGTTCCCCACCAAGGAAGACTTCAAGCGCATGATTCCTGCCGTGCTGCGCGGCACGGCACTGGGCGCGGCGCTGGGCATCCTGCCCGGTGGCGGTGCGCTGCTGGCGGCGTTTGCGGCCTACACGGTCGAGAAGAAGACCAAGCTCAAGCCCGGTGAAGTCCCCTTCGGCCAAGGCAACATCCGTGGCGTGGCGGCTCCCGAGTCGGCCAACAACGCCGGTTCGCAGACCTCCTTCATCCCGCTGCTGACGCTCGGTATCCCTCCCAACGCCGTGATGGCGCTGATGGTGGGCGCGATGACCATCCACAACATCCAGCCTGGTCCCCAGGTGATGACCAGCAACCCCGAACTGTTCTGGGGCCTGATCGCTTCGATGTGGATCGGCAACGCGATGCTGGTGATCCTGAACCTGCCCCTGATCGGCATCTGGATCAAGCTGCTGACCGTGCCGTACCGCTGGCTGTTCCCTTCCATCGTGCTGTTCTGCGCGGTGGGCGTGTACTCCACCAACAACAACACCTTCGACATCTGGATGGTGGGTATCTTCGGCCTGGTGGGCTACATCTTCCACAAGCTGGGCACGGAACCGGCACCCTTGCTGCTCGGGTTCATCCTGGGCCCGATGATGGAAGAGAACCTGCGCCGTGCGCTGCTGCTGTCGCGTGGCGACTGGAGCGTGTTCGTCACGCGTCCGCTGTCGGCCGGCCTGCTCGCTGCCGCTGCGCTGCTGCTCGTCATCGTGCTGCTGCCTTCGGTGAAGAACAAGCGCGAGGAAGCGTTCGTGGAAGACTGATCGCACCTCTTTTCCCATCCGACTCCAGAACAGCGGCACCTTCGGGTGCCGTTGTTTTTTGGAGAGCCTGGGGGCCTGCGCACCCTCGGCGCCAGTGGACAATCGCGGGCAGAGGTCCGCATGTCCACTCCATTCCATCTGCCGCAGCATCCCCACCGGGCGATGCTGCACAACGAAATCCACGCCCGCCCGCCCGAGGCCATGACGGCCCCCCTGGCCATCGCGCACATCGTGATGCTGGCCGATGCGGCCGGGCGCGAAGCGAGCCGGGCCCATGCCGCCGCCCTCCTGCGCGACCACCACATGGCCCTGCCCGATGCGCACACCACCCACCTGCGCATGGACCTGGGCGCCTACCGCATGCGGTGGGAGCTGCACACCGAGTTCGTCTCCTGGACTTTCATGGTGCCCGCGACGGCGGATGCCTTCGGCGAGCGGGAGCCCGCCAGCGCGGTGGATGCCGTGCCCCGCGAGTGGCTGGCGGCCCTGCCCGGGCAATGCCTGTGCAGCCTGAATCTCTGGGTGCTGCCCACGCACACCTTTGGCTCGGGCTCGCTGGTCAAGCACGTGCTGCACGAGGACACGCTGGTGGCCTCCACCGTGGCCGACGGGCATGGCGAGGTCTACACCGACTTCGCCATCCATGCCGACGGTTTCTCGCGCATGGTGCTGCTTGCGGGGGGCATGACGCAGCGCCGCCTGGGGCGGCTGGTGCAGCGCCTGCTCGAAATCGAGACCTACCGCATGGCGGCCCTGCTGGGCCTGCCCGCGGCGCGCGAGGCGGCCAGCGTGCTGGCGTTCGCCGAGCGTGAGCTGGCCGAGCTGGCCGACGCCATCCGCACCGCCAACCGCGATGCCGAGCCCGTGCTGCTGGACCGCCTGACCCGGCTGGCCGGGCAGGTGGAAAGCCAGTACGCCGCCACGCACTCGCGTTTCTCGGCCAGCAGCGCCTACTTCGAGCTGCTGGACCGCCGCATCGAGGACATCGCCGAATCGCGCCTGGCGGGCATGCAGACCATCCGCGAGTTCATGGACCGGCGCCTCACGCCCGCGCGCAGCACCTGCGAGTGGGCGACCCGCCGGCAGGATGCGCTGTCGCAGCGCGTCTCGCGCATGAGCAACCTGCTGCGCACCCGGGTGGAGATCGAGCAGCAGCAAAGCAGCCAGGCGCTGCTGACCACCATGAACCACCGCCAGGACCTGCAGCTCCAGATGCAGTCCACGGTGGAAGGCCTCTCGGTGGCGGCGATCACGTACTACATCGTTGGCCTGGTGAGCTACCTGGCCAAGGGAGCGCAGAAGCTGGGCTGGCCGCTTTCCCCCGAGACGACGGCCGCCATTGCGATTCCGGTGGTGGCCGTGGGCGTCTGGTGGTCTCTGCGAAGGCTGCACCACAAGGTGTTCCGCAAGCGCCATTGAAGCCGCGCAGGGGGCGGGGCGCAGCCGCCGGCAGCGGCAGATAATGGCCCGATGCCGTTCAGCTACACCTCTTCCTATGCCAGCACCCGCCTGCCGGTGTTTGCGCGCAATGTCGTTTCCACGTCCCACCCGCTGGCTGCCCAGGCGGGCTTGCGCATGCTGCAGCAGGGCGGCAATGCCGTCGATGCGGCCGTGGCGGCGGCCGCTGCCATGACGATCTGCGAGCCCGTGAGCAATGGCCTGGGCAGCGATGCGTTCTGCATCCTCTGGGACGGGCAGGCCTTGCAGGGGCTCAACGCCTCGGGCCGCGCGCCCGCCGCCTGGACGCCCGGGTACTTTCACAGCCGCTACGGCAGGGGGCAGGCGACGCCGCCCCGGCGCGGCATGGATGCCGTCACCGTGCCGGGCGCCGTCAGCGCCTGGGTGGCCCTGTCCGAGCGCTTTGGCAAGCTGCCTTTTGCCGACCTGATGGAGCCCGCCGCCGAGATCGCCGAGCGTGGCTACCTGGTGCCGGTGGTGGTGCAGCAGAAATGGGCCGCCGCCGTGCCCGAGCTGCAGTCGCAGCCAGGGTTTGCGCGGAGCTTCATGCCCTGGGGGCGCGCGCCGCGGGTGGGTGAGCTGTTCCAGTTCGCGGCGGCTGCGCGTGCCTTGCGCGCCATCGGCGCCACGCGGGGGCAGGCGTTCTACACGGGCGAAATCGCCCAGGCGCTGGTGGCCTTCTCGCAGGCCCAGGGCGGCAGCCTGGCGCTGGCGGATCTGGCGGCGCACCGGCCCGAATGGGTCACCCCCATGGCCCGCAACTACCGGGGCCACACGCTGCACGAGATTCCGCCCAACGGGCAGGGCATCGCCGCCCTCATCGCGCTGGGCATCCTCGACCAGTTCGATCTGGCGGGCCTGCCCGTGGATGGCACTGCGTCCCAGCACCTGCAGATCGAGGCGATGAAACTCGCGTTCGCCGATGTGTACCGCTACGTGGCCGAGCCATCGTCCATGGAGGTGACACCCGCCCAAATGCTCGATGACGCGTACCTGGCATCCCGTGCCAAACTGATCGACATGAAGCAGGCGCAGGATTTCGGGGCGGGCAATCCGGCCAAGGGCGGCACGATCTACCTGACCGCGGCCGACGAGAACGGCATGATGGTGAGCTTCATCCAGAGCAACTACATGGGCTTTGGCTCGGGTTGCGTGGAGCCCACGTTCGGCATCAGTCTGCAGAACCGGGGCCAGGCGTTCAGCACCGACCCCGATGGCCCCAATTCCGCCAATCTGGTGGCGCCGGGCAAGCGGCCGTTTCATACCATCATCCCCGCCTTCCTGACACAGAACGGCCAGCCCGTGATGAGCTACGGCGTGATGGGGGCCAACATGCAGCCCCAGGGCCACCTGCAGACCCTGGTGCGCATGCTGGACTATGGCCAGAACCCGCAGGCGGCCTGTGATGCGCCGCGCTGGCGCTTCAACGAAGGGCTGTCGATCAACGTCGAGGCCGCCATGCCCGCCGCCACGGTGCAGGGGTTGCTCGGCCTGGGGCACCAGATGGAGGTGCTGCAGGACTCCTACCAGGACTTCGGTGCCGGCCAGTTCATCTGGCGCATGGGCGACCCCAAGGTGCAGGGCTACCTGGCCGCCAGCGATCCGCGCCGCGATGGCCAGGTGGCCGGCTATTGATGAGATTTGAGAAAAAAGTGCCTCCAGCCCAATCAGTACAAGCGCTAGCAGCTAGAAAAAATGTAGCAACCGGCCTGTTGCTCGCCCTGCTGGGTTCCATCGCCTTCAGCGGCAAGGCCATCATCGTCAAGCTCGCGTACCGCTACGGAGTGGACGCGGTCACGCTCATCATGTACCGCATGCTGTTTGCGCTGCCCATCTTCGCCGTGATGGCCTGGTGGGCCAGCCGGGGCAAGCCGCCCCTGTCGCGCAAGGACTGGCTGGGCGTGCTGGGCCTGGGGCTCACGGGCTACTACCTGGCGAGCTTTCTGGACTTCGCGGGGCTGGCCTACATCAGCGCCAGCCTGGAGCGCCTCATCCTGTACCTGAACCCCACGCTGGTGGTGATGCTCGGCTGGGTGCTGTACCGGCGCGGCATCCACTGGGGCCAGGCCGTGGGCATGCTGATCAGCTACTGCGGCGTGGTGCTGGTGTTCGGCCACGAGGCCAACCTGCAGGGCGCCGATGCGGCCTGGGGCACCCTGCTGGTGTTCCTGAGCGCGGTGAGCTATGCCATCTACCTGGTCTACAGCGGCGAGCTGGTGCGGCGCCTGGGGTCGTTGCGGCTGGTGGGGCTGGCCACCACGGTGGCGTGCCTGTGCTGCCTGCTGCAGTTCGTGGTGCTGCGGCCCTTCAGCGCGGCCGTGGTGGCGCCCGAGGTGATCTGGCTGTCGGTGCTCAACGCCACGCTGTGCACGGCCGCGCCCGTGCTCATGGTGATGATGGCGATCGAGCGCGTGGGCGCCGGCATGACCGCGCAGACCGGCATGGTGGGGCCGCTGTCCACCATCCTCATGGGTGTCTGGATCCTGGGCGAACCCTTCACGGTGTGGGTGGCCGCGGGCACGGCGCTGGTCATCGCCGGCATTTTCGTGCTCACGCAGCTCGCGCGCCGCCAGCAGGCCTGATGAAGGCCCTTGCCGTGGTGCTCCGAATGCCACGCCATACGGCCGGGGGGAGGGGCGCTGTCGGGCATGAAAAAGGGCAGCGCGCGCTGCCCTTTTTTCTTGTTGTCCCGCCGCGCGGGCACGCCTTTTGGGGGCCCCGGGCACCGCTCCGCTACGAGGTCTTTTTCCGCGCGGGCGGCGCGGGCTTGCGGGCGGGCGCCGCCGCCGGATTCACCGCGCCTGGCACCGCGGCGGCGGGGCCAGAGGCCGCCGAAGGCTGGGGGTTGAGGCGCTGCGCCACCGTGACGGGCGCCACGCCCATGAAGCCATCCAGGTTCTTGCCCATGGCCAGCTCCAGTTGCTCCAGCCGTGCCTGGGCGGGCGGATGGGTGGCCAGGGCCAGCGTGAACATGGGGTTGTCGGGCGCGGCCGTGCGCAGCTGCTGCAGCACCGCCACCAGCCCATACGGATCGAAGCCCGCGCGCGTGGCCAGGGCCACGCCGGTGCGGTCCGCGTCGTACTCGTCGGCCTGGTCCAGGCCGCGCGCATACAGGTTGCGGCCCAGCGCGAGGAACTGCGAGGCCACCAGGTTCCCCACGGCGTTGGTCTTGATCTGCGACGCCACCAGCTGCGTGAACATGCCGGACTGCGCGGTCTTGCGCATGGCGTGCAGGTGGTGCCTGGCGGTGACGTGCGTGATTTCGTGGGCGAGGATGCCCGCCAGTTCGGCCTCGTCCGCGCAGCGGTCGATCAGGCCCTTGGTCACGAACACGTAGCCCCCCGGCGCGGCGAATGCGTTGTACCCGGGATCGTCCAGCACGACGAAGGTCCAGGGAAGATGGGGGCGCTCGGACTGCAGGCTGATCCAGCGCCCGAGGTTGTTCACATAGCGCTGCAGGGCCATGTCCGGGTGCAGCGGTTTGCTGCCCAGCAGCACGGCGGCGAGCTGGCGGCCGATTTCAATCTCTTTCGGCTCGTCGATGCTCTCCACCGAGCGCGTGAGCAGGCTGATGAGGTCGTCGCCCCGGGCGGCATTGCCGCCGCCGCCGGTGACGGCGCCCAGCAGGCCGCCACCGCTGCTGCTGGTGCCTCCACCCAGCGAGTTGAGCAGGTTCATCACGTTCTGGGCATGGCCGCAGACCGGCACCAGGGTGAGCGCCAGGGCGGCGCACGCAGCGGCCAGCGGCCGCGTGCAGGCAGGGGAAAAGGGCAGTCGCATGGCGGCTTTCCTCAGTTGGGGCTGAAGTTGGGGTCGGAAGGATTGGCCGAGGAGCCCGTCGCTCCCGGGCTGCCGCTGGACGACGGACGCTGGGGCGCCGCCAGTGGCGGCACGGTGCGTGGCTGCAGGGAGGCGGTGGTCGCGAACTGGCGTGCCTGGTCCGCATTCACCCGCAGGCCCTCCGCCTGGCCGACGGCGGCCGGGTTGGGCTGCGCGTTGGCGATGTCTTCGGCGCCCAGGCCGCGGATGCCCACGGTGGATGTGGCCGTGGTCGTGGGGCCGCTGTTGCCGCCGAACAGACCGCCCAGGCCCCGCAGGCCGCTCGTGGCCGCGTTGTTGGAAGGTGCGGCCGAGCCCGACTGCGGACCCAGGTCGAACATGTGCACCCAGCCCGTCGCGCCCTGCGGCGTGCTCACCCGGGTCCAGGGGCCCTTGCGCTCGTTGCTGCGGGTGACCACGGTGTTGGCCTCCAGGGGCGCCACGCTCGCGCCAGTGTCGGCGGGGGTGTCGCGCAGTTGCGTGGCGCGCTTGACCACGGCGGACTCCTGCGCTTGCGCGCCCAGGGGCGCCAATGCGGCCAATGCCAGCCAGGCGGCAAGGGCTCCGCGGTGCAGCCAGTTCATCTTGCAACTCTCCAGGTATGATGGTTTTCAAAGGCCGCAGGGTGCAGCCGTCAGAACCGGAGATTGTTATGGATTTGGGTATCGCAGGCAAATGGGCGCTGGTGTGCGGCGCGAGCAAGGGCCTGGGCTATGGCTGTGCACTGGCCCTGGTGCGCGAGGGCGTCAATGTGGTCATCAACGCCCGCAATGCGGACGCCCTCGATCAGGCTGCTACTCAATTGATAGCTGAAGCCGCACAAAATTCTAGCGCTGGCGGGCAGAATCAGCCAAAGCCACGGGTGCTGGCCGTGGCCGCCGACATCACCACCGCCGCCGGACGGGAGGCCGTGTTCTCCGTGGCCGGCGGGCCAGGGCGTGACTTCGACATCGTGGTGACCAATGCCGGCGGCCCCCCCACGGGCGACTTCCGCGAGTGGGACCGGGACGCATGGATCAAGGCCGTGGACGCCAACATGCTCACGCCCATCGAACTGATCAAGGCCACGGTGGACGGCATGGCCGCACGGGGCTTTGGCCGCGTCGTCAACATCACTTCCAGTGCCGTGAAGGCGCCCATCGACATCCTGGGCCTGTCCAACGGCGCGCGCAGCGGGCTCACCGGCTTCGTGGCCGGCGTCTCGCGCAGCAAGATCGCCGCGCGCGGCGTGACCATCAACAACCTGCTGCCCGGCAAGTTCGACACCGACCGGCTCGCCGCCACCGTGAACGCGGCCGCCAGCAAGGCTGGCAAGAGCGTGGACGACGTGCGCAGCGCCCAGCAGGCGCAGATTCCGGCCGGGCGCTACGGCACGGCCCAGGAGTTCGGAGCCATCTGCGCGTTCTTGTGCAGCCAGCAGGCGGGCTACATGACGGGGCAGAACGTGCTGGCGGACGGCGGCGCCTACCCGGGCACTTTCTGACCTTCTGATCCGGGCGGCGGCGCAGGCGCCTGCCTGAGCCTGCGCGTCGAAAACGCTGCTGGCGCGCCCGGGCTGCGTGCTGGGGGGGGGGGCGGCGCGGGGTGCTTTCCGGCCACCCGCGGGCGGTGGGTTCTTGTGCGCGCGGCAGGTTCTGCGGTGGTACCTCGTGGCATTTTGCCGACAGCTTTTCCTCCGGGTGGAAAAACTTGGTGAAGAATGGGGCCCCCAGTCCTCCAACCCGAAAGCACCGGAACATGACACTGCGCACTCCCCTCCCGGGCAGCGTTGCGAATCCATGCGGTATCCGCCGATACCGCTGTGGGTTTCGCCGCGCCCAGGGCGCGAAGGCGCTCCGTTCATGGCCTCGCTCCGCGTGCGGGCTGCAGTACCAGAACCCCCCATGCAGCCCATGCCCGCTCTGAGGTTTCGCCTTCGCCGCCGCGCCGCGGTGCTGCTGTGCGCGGCATGCGCGGCGCTGGGCGGCCTGCCCCAGGCCATGGGCCAGACGGCCGCGCCCCCGGCGACGGCCGCCGCAGCGCCCTACAAGTTGCGCATCGTGGGCGGCCTGGCGGGCATCAACCAGTACACCCGCCAGGAGGAGCCGTTCTGGACGAAGGAGCTGCTGCGCATGAGCGGCGGACGGTTCGACGCCGAGATCGTGCCCTTTGACCGGGCCGGCGTGCCCGGCGCCGAGATGCTGCGCCTGCTGCAGCTGGGCGTGGTGCCTTTCGGCACGACGCTCATGAGCTCATTCACGGCCCAGTACCCCGAGTACACCGCGCCCGACCTGGCCGGCCTCAATCCCGACATCGCCACGCTCAAGTCCACGCTGGCGGCATTCCGGCCCTACCTGGAGAAGGTCCTGCGCGACCAGCATGGCGTGGAGGCCCTGGCGGTGTACGTGTACCCCGCCCAGGTGGTGTTCTGCAAGAAGCCGCTGCGCGCGCTGGCCGACCTGGCGGGGCGCCGCACCCGGGTGTCCTCCTCCACGCAGGCCGATTTCGTCGGGGCGCTGGGCGGCGTGCCGGTGCTCACCGGTTTCGCGCAGATCGTGCCCAGCCTCACCGCGGGCAACACGGAATGCGCGATCACCGGCACCATGTCGGGCAACACCCTGGGCCTGCCCGCGATCACCTCGCACATGCATGCGCTGCCCGTGACCTGGGGGCTGGCCATCTTCGGCGCCAACCAGGCCGCCTGGGAGGCGCTGCCGCCCGACCTGCGTGCGCTGCTGCGGCGCGAGCTGCCCAGGCTGGAGGCCGCCATCTGGGAAGAGTCCGAGCGCGAGACCTCCGATGGCATGGCCTGCAACCGTGGCGCCCCTGCCTGCGTGGGGGGCCGCAAGGGCAGCATGGTGGTGGTGCCGGTGTCGTCGCAGGACGAGCGCAACCGGCACGAGATCCTCGCCTCCACCGTGCTGCCGCGCTGGGTGCAGCGCTGCGGGGTGCGTTGCGCCCAGGTGTGGAACCAGACGATCGGCCCCGTCCGCGGCTTGGCGGCGGCCCCCGCGAAATGAGTGAGTCCAACACCCCGCTGCGGATCAAGGCCTTCGTATGGGCCGGGGCGGCGGTGTTCATGGCGGCGGTGGTGCTGGTCTCCGCCGCGCTGGCATGGAACGCCCGCAAGGTGGCGCTGGACGACAACGAAGCCCAGGCCACGCGCTTCGTGGCGGGCGCCGAGGCGGCGCTCAACCGGTCCCTGCTGGCGGTGGATGTGCTGCTGGCCAGCATGGATGAACTGCTCGGGCTGTCCGGCGCCATGCGCGACTGGATCGATCCCGAGCTGGCCAGCCAGCGGCTGCGCAGCTCGGCGCGGCAGAACCTGATGGTGCGCTACGTGGCCCTGCTGGACGCCAACGGCAAGTCGATGGCGTCCTCCGACGCCGCCGGCAGCGCGCTGCCCGTGCAGTTGCCGCCCGGTTTCCTGGCGACGGTGCTGGAGCAGCCCGTCTCCACCCTCATGATCAGCCCGCCGGTGGTGAGCTTCGCCACGTCCGAGCGCGTGCTGTACTTCGCTCGCCACCTGCGCATGGCCGACAGCGCCCGCGTGGTCGCGGTGGCGGAGGTGCCCGTCGGCGCGCTCAGTTCGGTGCTGGTGCAGGGGGTGGACATCAGCGGCCTGCAGGTCACGCTGGAGCGCGCGGGAGGGCTGCTGCTGCTGAGCGTGCCCAACCGCGAGGAGTCCATCACGCCCACGCTCAGTCCGCCGCTCCACGAACTCGCGGAAAAGGGCCAGGAATGGAAAGCGCCGGCCCGCCTCAGCGGGGAGCCCGCGCTGGTGGTCTACCGGCCCATCCTGTACCAGGACCTGCGCATTTCCGCGAGCATCCCGCTGCGCGATGCGCTGGCGGGCTGGCGCGAGCAGCGCAACGCCATCGCGCTCACGGGGCTGCTGTTCGTCGCCATGATCGCAGCGGCCGGCAATCTGGCGCTGCGCTACCTGGACCGCATCTCCCAGGCGCGCATCGCGATCGCGCAGTCCAAGGCCACGCTGGACCAGGCGCTGGAGTCGATGGTGAGCGGCTTCTTGCTGCTCGACGGCGAGTACCGCGTGGTGCAGTGGAACAGCCGGTTCGAGGAGATATTTCCGTGGCTGCGCAGCGTGATCGCGCCGACGGTGCCGTTCCGGCGCGTGATGGAGGAAACCTCCCGCCACCACCTGCCGCGCGCCAGCGAGGACGAGCGCATGCGCTGGGTGGAGCTGCGCCTGCTCAAGCAAAAGCAGCACCAGGAGCCCCATGAACAGGTGCTGCCCAATGGCCGCACGATCCAGATCACCGAACGGCCCACGCCCGAAGGGGGGCTGGTCATCACGTACCACGATGTGACCGCCCTGCGCCGGGCCAGTGCCGAGATCGAAAGCCTGGCCTTCTACGACCCGCTCACCAACCTGCCCAACCGCCGGCTGCTCATGGACCGCATGCAGCAGGTCATCGCGGCCAGCCTGCGCAGCGGGCAGTACGGCGCGCTGCTCTTCCTGGACCTCGACCACTTCAAGACCCTGAACGACACCCTGGGCCACGAAGTGGGCGACCTGCTGCTGCGCCAGGTCGCCGAGCGGCTCAAGACCTGTGTGCGGCGGGAGGACACCGTGGCGCGCCTGGGCGGGGACGAGTTCGTCGTCATGCTGCACGAGCTGTCGCAGCACAGCGAGGAGGCGGCTGCCCATGCCCGGCGCGTGGGCGAAAAAATCCTGCGCACGCTCAACGCGCCGTACTCGCTGGGGGGGCACACCCACCACAGCACGCCCAGCATCGGCGCCACGCTGATGGGAGGAGCGCTGCAGCCCTCGGTCGATCTGCTCAAGCAGGCCGACATCGCCATGTACCAGGTCAAGTCGCAGGGGCGCAACGCGCTGTGCTTCTTCGATCCGCAGATGCAGATCGCCATCAGCGTGCGCGCCCAGCTGGAAGGGGACCTGCAGGCGGCGCTGACGGCACGGCAGTTCGTGCTGCACTACCAGCCCCAGTTCCACCTGGACGGCCGCATCGTGGGCGCCGAGGCGCTCATCCGCTGGATCCATCCCGACCGCGGGCTGATCGCCCCGGGTGATTTCATTGGCGTGGCGGAAGAAAGCGAACTCATCGTGCCGATGGGCCACTGGGTGCTGCGCACCGCCTGCGAGCAGCTGGCGGCGTGGCAGAACGATGCCCGCTACCGGCATGTGCAGCTGTCGGTCAACGTGAGCGCCCGCCAGTTCCGCCAGCGCGATTTCGTGGCCCGCGTCGTCGAGGTGCTGCGGGAAACCGGCGCGCGGCCCCACCTGCTCAAGCTGGAACTCACCGAGTCGCTGGTGCTGGACAACGTGGACGACACCGTCGCCAAGATGGGCCTGCTCAAGACCAAGGGCGTGCGCTTCTCCGTGGACGATTTCGGCACGGGCTACTCGTCGCTCGCCTACCTCACGCGCCTGCCTCTGGACCAGCTCAAGATCGACCAGTCCTTCGTGCACAACCTGGGGGTGCGGCACACCGACGACGTGATCGTGCAGACCATCATCGGCATGGCCCGCAACCTGGAGCTCGACGTGATCGCCGAAGGCGTGGAAACCCCGGCGCAGAAGACCTTGCTGGCGGACTATGGCTGCCAGCTCTTCCAGGGCTACCTGCTCGGGATGCCCGGGCCCGTGGCCGACCTGGAAGTCCTGCTGCAGAACGCCGCCGAGGCCACCCAGGCCGCCCAGGCCGCCACCTCGCCCCCGGCCGCCGGCGGCGCAGCGGACTGAGCCGCCAGTCGCCGGCCGCATGGTGTTCCTTCCGTTCGCTCTTTCCATTGTGCTGATGGCGAGGTCCGATATGCACCCTTCTCCGCACACCCGACCCGCCGCCAGCGCCACGGCGCGCGGGCGCCTGGCTGCATGGGCCACCCTGGCATGTGCCGCAGCCGCTGCCTGCACCCTGGCCGCCGCCGAGCCCGTCGCCGTCCAGACCCCCAGCGGGACGCTGCGGCTGCAGGCGCCGGCGGGCTACACCGCGCTCACCGACGAGGAGCTGCAGACCAAGTTCGGCCGGCACGGGCGCAGGCCGCTGGCCGCCTGGGGCAACGCCCGGCGCAGCAGCACCGTGGCCGTGACCTGGTCGCGCATGGCGCAAAAACCGCTCACGCCCGATGCCTTGCCCGCGTTCATGTCCGCCATGGAAACAACCTTGCCCAGGCTCACCCCGGGCCTGGTGATGCGCGACGCCTCGCTGGTCACCATTGGCGGGCGTGCCTGGGTGCGCATGGACAGCACCGCGCCGGCCGCCGATACCGACGTCCGCAACCTCATGTACCTCACGGACCTGAACGGCCACATGGTGGGCGTGAACTACAACGCCACCGTGGCGGACTTCCCGGCGCAAGAACCGGGTTTTGGGTCCTCTGCCGGCACCTTGCGGGTGCAGGAGTAGAGCCGCCGCAGCGGCGCTATCGGCGAGAGGACACCACGATCCCGCCCACGATCAGCGCGAACGCGATGCCATGAAAGAGCTGGGGCGTCTCCCCCAGGAACGCGGCCGACAGGATGCCGGCGAACAGGGGTGTCAGGTTCACGAAGAAGCCCGCCACGGCGGGCCCGGCGCGCTGCACGCCCACGCCCCAGAAGCGGTAGGCCAGCACCGCGGGCCCCACCGCGATGAATGCCAGCGCGGCCGCCAGCGGCCAGCCCCATGCGACGTGCGAGCGGCCCGAGGCCCATTCCGCCCCGGCGAAACTGCCCGACCATGCGAGCCCGAACACCATCTGCGCCATCAGGAACGCTGCCCAGTCGCCGCGGATGCGGGTGGGCTCGGTGGTGCGCGACAGCAGCCAGCTGTAGAACGCCCATGAAATCGTGGCAAGGAGCATGAACAGGTCGCCCGGCACGAGCCGGAAGGCCATCAGCTGCGCCCATTCGCCACGGCTGAGCACGAGCAGCACGCCGCAGATCGACAGCAGCGCCCCCAGCAGCTGCCGCCGCGTGACGCCCGCGCCGAAGAACAGCGCGCCCACGCCCAGCATCCACACCGGCATGCTGGAGCCCACCAGGGTCACGTTGATGGGCGTGGAGGTCTGCAGGGCCATGTACTGGAACGCGTTGTACAGCCCGATGCCCAGCAGCCCCAGCAGCGCGTAGCGGCGCCAGTGCGGCCACAGCGGGCTGTCCTTGCGCAGCACACCGTGCGCGAGGGGCAGCAGGATGCCGAAGGCCAGCACCCAGCGGATGAAATTGAGGGTGAGGGGCGGGATCAGGTCGTGCACCAGCCGCCCCACCACGGCATTGCCGGCCCAGAGCATCGGCGGTACCACCAGCAACGCCGCCGTGCCGGGCGTGAGTTTTTGTGTCATGGGGCTGGACTGTAACGGCGCGCGTGCCACCCCGCTGCGCGCGGCCACAAGGCCCCAGGGCGGCGCAGCCCGTCCACACGCCCACCCGCCATCGCCCAGGGCCGTCTCCTCACGGCGTGGCGGTGCCCTCCGGCAAGTAGCCCGGCCTGCGGCAGGCTCGCGGGATTCGTGGCAGGATGGCCGCCGTTTGTCTCACCGTTACAGGAGCGTTAGCCATGAGCCTTGCCGTCCAGATCCGCCAGCACGGTGGTCCCGAAGAACTCCACATCGTTGACGTCGCCGTGGGCGAGCCCGGCCCCGGCGAGATCCGCATCCGCCACCATGCCATCGGCCTGAATTTCATCGACGTGTACCACCGCACGGGCCTGTACCCGCTCGGCATGCCCGCGGGCATCGGCATGGAGGCCGCCGGTGTGGTCGAGGCCGTGGGCGAAGGTGTCACGCACCTGAAGGTGGGCGACCGCGCGGCCTACGCGAGCCAGCCGCCCGGCAGCTACTGCGAGCAGCGCGTGATGCCCGCCAGGTGCGTGTGCCGGCTGCCCGACGCGATCAGCTTCGAAACCGGCGCGGCCATGATGCTCAAGGGCCTGACCGCGCAGTACCTGCTCAAGAAGACGCTGCCCGTGCAAGGCCTGCAGGCCGGCGACCACGTGCTGTTCCACGCCGCCGCCGGCGGGGTGGGGCTGATCGCCACGCAGTGGGCCAGGGCGCTCGGGCTCTCCCTCATCGCCACGGCGGGCTCGGACGCCAAGTGCCAGCTCGCGCTGGCCAATGGCGCGGCCCATGCGATCAACTACAACACCGAGGACTTCGCGGCCCGCGTGAAAGAGATCACCGCCGGCCAGGGCGTGAAGGTGGTGTACGACTCGGTGGGCAAGGACACGTGGGACAAGTCCCTCGACTGCCTGCGCCCCTTTGGCCTCATGGCCAGCTTTGGGAATGCATCGGGCCCCGTGCCGCCGTTCGCTCCGGGCGCGCTGGGCGCCAAGGGCTCGCTGTACGTCACGCGCCAGACACTGTTCACCCACATCGCCACGCGCGAGAGCACGCAGGCCATGGCGGACGATCTGTTCAGCGTGGTGGCCAGCGGGCAGGTCGTGATTCACATCGACCAGCGCTACCCGCTCGCGCAGGTGCAGCAGGCGCACCGCGACCTCGAGGCGCGCAAGACCACCGGCTCCACCATCCTCACGCTGTGAGCGCGGCGCACGGCAGCACGCCGTTCGGGCACTGGCTGGCGGGCGCCCGGCAGGCCGCGCGGCAGCCCGCCGCCCAGTCCCGCCAGGCCTTGCTGGCGGCGGGGCAGGTGGTGGGCTCGGTGGCCGAAGGGTTCTTGGAGCAGATTGGTGCCTCGCGCGCCATCGACAAGCGCTTCGAGCTATCAAAAACAGAGCATCAGGGGGCACCCGCCTGGCACCTGCAATCGCCCCCGGGAGGGGCCACCGAGGCGCTCAACGCCCTGGCGGCGGTGCTGCGGGGCGCCGGCCGGTGCGGCCCCTGGCGCAATGAGCAACTGGCCGTGTGCAATCCGCAGGGCGACGTGGTGGCCACCGTGGAGCGCGGCGCCGTGCGCGTGCTGGGCATCGCCACGCGGGCCGTGCACCTGGTGGGGCTGGCCCCGGACGGCCGCATGTGGGTGCAAAAGCGGGCGCTGACCAAGCCCAACAACCCGGGCCTGTGGGATACGCTGATGGGCGGCATGGTGGCGGCCGCCGACACCCTGCCGCAGGCGCTGGCGCGCGAGACCTGGGAGGAGGCCGGGCTGCGCATCGAAGCCCTGGCGGGCGTGGCGCACGGCGGCCACGTGCTGTTCAGCCGGCCCAGCCGCGAGGGCGGGGGCGTGGGCTTCATGGTGGAGCGCATCGACTGGTTCCGCGCCCAGGTGCCCGACGGCCTGGAGCCCTGCAACCAGGACGGGGAGGTCGAGCGGTTCGATCTGCTTTCCCTCGACAGCCTGCGCGAACAGGTGGCGCAAGGGGCGTTCACCCTGGAAGCCGGGCTGGTGATCGCGGGCTTCCTGGGCGCCTGACGCGGCGGCCCTTGCGGGCGCTGCCCCCTGTGCCAGGGCGGCGGGCCGCCGTGGGCGCAAGCCGCCGCCTCAGGCCTGGTCCACCATGGCCCTCAGGCGGCTGGGCGCCAGCGCGCCCGCCGACTCCAGGATCGGGTAGGCCACCGAGCACAGCAGCGAGTTGATGCGCTTGAGCTCGCTGATCAGGTCGATGTGCAGCGAGCTGGTCTCGATGCTTTGCACCGTGTTGTCGGACAGGCGCGCCAGGTGGGTGGCCGAATACGCGTGCTCCAGGTCGCGGAAGCGGGCCTTCTCCTCCAGCAGCTTCTGCGCATCGCGCACGCTGCCGTTGAGGAACACGCTCATCGCCAGGCGCAGGTTGTCGATCAGGCGCGCGTGCAGCTCGTTGATCTCTTCCATGCCGGCCTCGGAGAACTGGCGGCCCTTCTTGATCTTCTTGTCCTCGATGTCGATCAGCACGCGCTCGATGATGTCGCCGATCTGTTCCATGTTGATCGTGAAGCTGATGATGTCGGCCCAGCGGCGGCCCTCGCGCTCATCCAGCGCCTCGCGCGAGATCTTGGTCATGTAGTACTTGATGGCCGAGTACAGGCCGTCCACCTCGTCGTCGAGCTTGCGCAGGTCTTGCGCGAGCTTGAGGTCGTCCGTGCGGATCACCTTGTGCAGGCCCAGCAGCATGGACTCGACCACGTCGGCCTGGTGCAGGGCCTCGCGCGCGGCGCAGGAGATGGCCAGCGAGGGCGTGGCCAGGGCGGAAGGGTCCAGGTGCTGGGGGCGCGTGCCCGCCGCGGCCTGGGTCTTCTCCTGCGGCAGCAGGCGCTGCACCGCGCGGGCCACCGTGCCGGTCAGGCCGATGCAGATGATGCCCACCACCATGTTGAACGCCAGATGGAACAGCACCACCAGCGTCGCGATTTCCGGCACGTAGGGCCGCACGTGCTGCAGCCACAGCCCCGTGAGCGGCGTCATGATGACCACGCCGATGATCTTGAAGATCAGGTTGCCCAGCGGCACCTGCCGCGTCTGCACGTCGGCCTTGAGCGTGGTCAGCACCGCCAGCACGCCGCTGCCCAGGTTGGCGCCCAGCACCAGGCCCAGCGCCACGTCGGGCGGGATGCCGCCCGAGCCCGCCAGGGCCGCGGTGAGCAGCACCGTGGCCAGGCTGGAATAGGCCACGATGGCGAGCACCGAGCCCGTGAAAATCTCGAGCAGCAGGTCGCTGGTGAGCGCGGAGAGCAGCGTGCGCACGGTGGGCGACTGGGTCAGCACGGTGGTGGACTCGGTGATCAGGCGCAGCGCCAGCAGCATCAGGCCCAGGCCGATCAGCACCCGGCCCACGCGGCCGGCCGCCGTGTCCTTGCGCGAGATGAACAGCACCACCCCCGCGAAGATGAACAGCGGCGAGAGCCAGGACAGGTCCATGGAGAACACCACGGCCATCACGCTGGTGCCCACGTCGGCGCCCAGCATCACGGCCAGCGCGGCGGGCAGGCCCACCAGGCCCTGGCCCACGAAGGACGACACGATCAGCGCCGTGGCGGTGCTCGACTGCACCACGGCGGTCACCCCGATGCCCGACAGCACGGCCGTGAACCGGTTGCTGACGCTGTGCGCGATCAGCTGGCGCAGGTTGGCGCCGAATACGCGCAGGATGCCGGTGCGCACCAGGTGGGTGCCCCAGATCAGCAGCGACACCGCTGCCAGGAGATTCAAGAGATGCTTCATGGAAAACCGTTGTTTCTTCTTCTTGTGACGTGCGCAAACGCGGCGCCTGGCCCACGGCGGACGCAGGGCACATCATGCGCCCCTGGCCAGGGTGGCGTGTTCACTTTTGTGCCCGGAGGCCAGGGCAGACGGGTCTGCGGTGCCGGGCGGCGCGGCTTCCGGGGCGGGGCGGGCGCGGGCAAGGCACCCCTCCGTCATTTGTCACAAAACTGACATATAAGCATACTCCCGATTCCATAGCATGGATAGCAGTCCGGGTTTTGCCGGGCGGGGCACGGCGTGTGGCGCCTGCCGCACGGGCACTACACAGGTGGGGCAGGCCCCTGCCGGTGAATCCGCTCCCCGCCTTTCGCCTGGCAAAAGGCCCGCGCGCGGCGGGCCTGGGATGCAGGGAGCGGGGGTGTTGCTTCAGCGCGCGCGCCGCGCTCTGAGCAGCTCGTCCAGGATCAGGCAGGCGGCCCCCACGCTGATGGCCGTGTCCGCCAGGTTGAAGGCCGGGAAATGGCCGCCGTGGAAGATCCCGGCGAGGAAATTCCAGTGGAAATCCAGGAAGTCCACGACGTAGCCGTGCATCAGCCGGTCCACCACGTTGCCCACCGCGCCCCCCAGGATGCTGGACAGCGCGAAGCTGAACAGCCTCTGGCCGGGGTGCGCGCGCAGTTGCCACACGATGAAGATCGTGGCCGCCACGCCGATGCCGGTGAACAGCCAGCGCTGCCATCCGCCCGCGTCGCGCAGGAAGGAGAACGCCGCGCCGGTGTTGTGCGCCCGCACGATGTTGAAGAAGCTGGTGATGAACGTGGCATCGCCCAGCTGGTAGTTCTGGATGATCCAGGTCTTGGTGATCTGGTCGGCCACCAGAAGCACCACGGCCCAGGCCAGCCAGGGCCACATGCCCGCGCCGGAGCGCCCCGCCAGTGCCGCGCCGCGCGCCATCACGCGTGCGCCCGGCTTTCGCCGTCCCCGTAGAGGTTGCTGGTGCAGCGGCCGCAGATGGTGGGGTGCGCGGCATCCTGCCCCACGTCGGGGCGGTAGTGCCAGCAGCGCTCGCATTTGGCATCAGAACTGGGCTTGACGCTGATCTGCAGTGCGCTACCAGCTACCAATTCAATAGCAGAGGTGATGAAGATGAACTTCAGGTCGTCGCCCAGGCTGGCCAGCAGCGCATGGTCTTCGGGCGCGGCCGTGAGGGTGACCACGGCCTGCAGCGAAGAGCCCACCTGGCCGGCGGCGCGCAGCGCCTCGATCTCCTTGTTCACCGCATCGCGGATCTCGCGCAGGCGCCCCCACTTGGCCAGCAGGCCCTCGTCGGCCCTGGCGATGGAGCCATAGGTTTCCACGAAGATGGAGTCGGACTGGCCGAACAACTTCCAGGCCTCTTCGGCCGTGAAGGACAGGAACGGCGCCATCCAGCGCAGCATGGCATGCGTGATCTGGTAGAGCGCGGTCTGCGCGCTGCGGCGCGCCAGGCTCTTGGGCGCGGTGGTGTACAGGCGGTCCTTGAGCACGTCCAGGTAGAACCCGCCCAGGTCTTCCGAGCAGTACAGCTGCAGCTTGGCGACCACGGGGTGGAACTCATACACCTTGTAGTGCGCCAGCACCTCGGCCTGGAACTCGGATGCGCGGGTGAGGGCGTAACGGTCGATCTCCAGCATCTGGTCGAACGGCACGGCGTCCTTGGCCGGGTCGAAGTCGCTCACGTTGGCCAGCAGGAAGCGCAGCGTGTTGCGGATGCGGCGGTAGGCATCCACCACACGGGCCAGGATCTTTTCGTCCCCCGCGATGTCGCCGGAGTAGTCGCTGGCGGCCACCCACAGGCGGATGATCTCGGCGCCCAGCTTCTTGTTGATCTCCTGCGGATCGATGCCGTTGCCCAGCGACTTGCTCATCTTGCGGCCCTGGCTGTCCACGGTGAAGCCGTGGGTCAGCAGGCCCCGGTAGGGCGCGCGGCCTTCCAGCGCCGATGCCAAGAGCAGGGAGCTGTGGAACCAGCCGCGGTGCTGGTCGTGGCCTTCCAGGTACAGGTCGGCCTCGGGGCCCGTGTCGTGGTGCACGTCGGGGTGCGTGCCGCGCAGCACATGGCTGAACGTGGAGCCCGAGTCGAACCACACCTCCAGGATGTCGGTGCTCTTGGTGTAGCGGGCCGCGTCCTCGGCGCCCAGGATTTCCTCGGGCGTCACGCGGCTCCAGGCCTCGATGCCGCCCTTTTCCACGATGTCGGCCGCCTGGTCCATGATTTCCATGGTGCGCGGGTGCAGTTCGCCCGAATCCTTGTGCAGGAAGAACGGGATGGGCACACCCCAGCTGCGCTGGCGCGAGATGCACCAGTCGGGCCGCCCGGCGATCATGTCGTGCAGGCGGGTCTTGCCGTTCTCGGGGTAGAAGCTGGTGTGTTCGATGGCGTCCAGCGCGATCTGGCGCAGCGTCTTGGCAGGCTTCATGCCGGGCTGGGTGAAGACGCCTTCGCCTTCGTCCATGCGGATGAACCATTGCGCGGCCGCGCGGTAGATCACCGGCGTCTTGTGGCGCCAGCAGTGGGGGTAGCTGTGCGTGATCTCCTTGGTGGCCATCAGGCGGCCGGCATCGCGCAGTGCTTCGATGATGACGGGCACGGCCTTCCAGATGTGCTGGCTGCCGAACAGCGGGAAGTCCGGCGCATAGGTACCGTTGCCCTGCACGGGGTTCAGGATGTCGTCCAGCGCCAGGCCGTGGGACACGCAGGAGTTGAAATCCTCCAGCCCGTAGGCAGGCGAGGAATGCACGATACCGGTGCCGTCGTCGGCCGTGGCGTAGTCGGCCAGGTACACGGGGGACAGGCGCTGGTAGCCTTGGCTGCCGTCCTCGCTTTTCACATCGTACAGCGGGTGCTCGAACTCCAGCCCACCCAGGTTCTTGCCCAGGGTGGTGGCCAGCACGCTGCCCGTGAGGCCATAGCGCTCCAGGCACGAGGCCACCAGCGGCTCGGCCACCAGCAGGATGCGTTCGCCGGTGTCCACCAGGGCGTAGCTGATCTCTGGGTTCAGGTTGAGCGCCTGGTTGGCGGGGATGGTCCAGGCGGTGGTGGTCCAGATGACGACGAAGGCGTCTTTGGTCAACGCGGGCAGGCCAAACGCGGACGCCAGCCTGGCGGGCTCGTGCGCCTTGAAGGCCACGTCGAGCGTGGTGCTCTCCTTGTCCTGGTATTCGATCTCGAACTCGGCCAGCGACGAACCGCAGTCAAAACACCAGTAAACGGGCTTCAAGCCGCGGTAGACAAAACCACGCTCCATCACACGCTTGAACGCTCGGATTTCGCCCGCCTCGTTGGCGGGATTCATGGTCTTGTAGGGGTTGTCCCATTCGCCCAGCACGCCCAGGCGCTTGAAGTCCACCATCTGCTGCGCGATCTGCTCGGTGGCAAACGCGCGGCTCTTGGCCTGCATGTCGTCGCGGCTCAGGTTGCGGCCGTGTTTCTTCTCGATGGCGTTCTCGATCGGCAGGCCGTGGCAGTCCCAGCCGGGCACGTACAGCGCGTCGAAGCCCTCGAGCTGGCGCGCCTTGGTGATCATGTCCTTGAGAATCTTGTTGACCGCGTGGCCCATGTGGATCTGGCCGTTGGCGTAGGGCGGGCCGTCGTGCAGGATGAACTTGGGCGCGCCGCAGCGTGCGTCGCGCAGGCGCTTGTACAGGCCCTTGTCTTCCCATTCCTTCACCCAGCCCGGCTCGCGCTTGGGCAGGTCGCCGCGCATGGGGAAGGGGGTGTCGGGCAGGTTCAGGGTGCTGCGGTAGTCCGTGGCGGTGGATTCGGTGGTACTGGCGTTGTCGGACATGAGGGAGCCTTAAAACGGGGCATTCCGGGGCAGGCCCGGAGAAAACGGGAAAAGAGGAGGCGTGAAGAGGTGTCGGGCCTGCCGGGCAGGCGCTGCGCAGGCAGCCCCCTCAAATTCGGTCGCGCGTGGTCTGGCGCCGGGTCTCGGTGTGATTGGGTGCCTGGGCCGACGCGAAGTAGGCGCGCGCATCCGCACAGTCCTTGGCGATGCCCGCCGTCAGGGCAGCCAGACCGTCGTACTTGAGCTCGTCGTGCAGTTTGTGCAGCAGTTCCACGCGCACGATTTTACCGTACGCCCCTTCGGCCCCCAGCTCGACGGGCCATTGCAGGCAATGTGTCTCCAGCAGCACCCGCCCGCCGTTGACGTCGTCGGGGTCGAGCGACGGGCGCACGCCCAGGTTGGCCACGCCCTGCAGCGGAGCATCGCCCTCGCGCCCCAGGCCGTGCACCAGCACGGCGAAGATGCCGCTGGCGGCGGGCTTCCAGTGGGCAAAGCGCAGGTTCAGCGTGCGAAAGCCGTCGCCCGCGCCCTCGGCCGTGGCGCCCAGCTCGCGCCCGAGCTTGCGGCCATGCACCACATGGCCCGAGATGGTGTAGGGCCGTCCCAGCAGGCGCGCGGCCGCGTCCATGTCGCCCTGGGCCAGCGCTTGCCGCACGGCGGAGCTGGAGACGCGCAAACCGTGCACCTCGTAGCTGTTCATGCGCGCCACGTCAAAGCCCCGGGCCTGGCCGGCCGCGTCCAGCATGGCGTAGTCGCCCGCGCGCTGGCGCCCGAACCGGAAGTCATCGCCCACCAGCACGTAGCGGGCGCCCAGCCCCTGCACCAGCACCTCGTCGATGAAGGCCTCGGGCGACTGCGCGGCCAGCGCCGCGTCGAAAGGCAGCACCACCGTCTGCTGCACGCCGCAGCGCGCCAGCTCCGTGAGCTTGTCGCGCAGCGTGCCGACGCGCGCGGGCGCCAGCTCGGGCTTGTGCAGCGCCCCGGCGAAATAGTCGCGCGGATGGGGCTCGAAGGTCAGCACGCAGCTGTCCACTTGCCGGTGGGCGGCCTCGCTGTTGAGCAGGGCGAGCATGGCCTGGTGGCCCCGGTGCACGCCATCGAAATTGCCGATGGTCAGCGCGCACGAGCGGGCGATGCCAGGATGGTGGAATCCGCGAAAGATCTTCATCGGTTTGTTATCTTTTTGATAGCAGCATGCGCAGGTGCATCAAGCGCAAGACGCCAATTTGTCATGAAAACGGAGTATATTGTGACCCACGGACGGCCCGGTACGGGGCTGCCCGCGAGACATCAGCGTTCCGAATCCTTGTGTACTTACCGTTCCAGGAGGCGTGTTTTGAAGGTCTTGAAGCTGTCGGCCCAAGGGCTGCCCCAATCGTGGATTTCGCTCGAGCAGGCGGTGATTCATTACGCCGCCGGTGAGGTGCGCTGGGAATCCGGCGGCCAGATCGCCCGGTTCCGCGGCGGGCACAACGCCGTGACGGGTGAACAGTCGGTGATTGCCGTCAACAGCATCATCGGCACCAAGGGCGTGCCCACGATCAACCCGTTCGACCTCAAGCCCGGCCTGACCAACAGCAAGCTCTTCATCCGCGACCGCAATGTGTGCGCCTACTGCGGCGGGCATTTTCACGAAGACAACCTCACGCGCGAGCACATCGTGCCCTTCGCGCGCAACGGGCAGGACCACTGGATGAACGTGGTCACGGCCTGCCGTCCCTGCAACCACCGCAAGGGGCCGCGCACCCCCGAACAGGCGCATATGCCACTGCTGTACGCGCCCTACGTGCCCAGCCTGTGGGAGGACTTCATCCTGCGCAACCGGCGGATCCTGGCCGACCAGATGGAGTTCCTGATGGCGCACGTGCCCAAGTCCTCGCGCCTGCTGGCCTGAGAACACCCTCCGGCTGGGCGTGCAAAGGAGTTGGTCAGACCCGGGCTTGCGCTTGGTCATTTTGACCAAGCGTCCTTCGGTCAGCTAGGCTTGTGGGCCGTCACCACGAAACCGTGCACGGGTTGCTGGCTTTCGTGGCGCAGCACGGTGTCTTCGATTTCAACGCTGTCAAATCCTGCGGCCTTGCACACGGCTTGCACATGGCTGCGTTTGTGCGCGTAGCGTCCCGTGGGCTGCAGGACCAGGTCGGCCCCGTCCTCGCTGGCGGTTTCACATGAAAAAAACAACTGGCCGCCGGCCGCGAGAACCCGCTGCGCGTTGATGACGGCTGTGGTCAGATCGCCTGCATAGATGAACACGTCCAGTGCCGCGATGACCTGGTAGAGCCCGTCCGGCGTGTCGCGCAGCGCATCGTGCAGGTTCACGCTGTGGAATCTGTCGTACACGTTGTGACGCGCTGCCTGTTCGATCATCTTGAGCGAAAGATCTACCCCGATCAGGTACCCATCCAGGCGGCCCAGGTAGAGCCCCAGCAGCCCTGTGCCACAACCCAGGTCAAGCACATTGATTTTCTTGTCGGGGTGGCGTGCGAGGATTTTATCGGCGATCTGCCGAGGCAGTTGGTACTTCAGGCCGTGCACCAGATGGGCATCGTAAAACTCAGCCATGCCATCGAACAATGGGCGCGTCAGCTCTATCGGTTGATGAGCCGGGGTTTCACCGCGTGCCAGTTGGGCGTAGTACTGATAAACCGCATCGTCAGGAGCGAGCTCCAGCAGGGTCTCTGCATCCTTGATGGCCTTGGCGGGCGTACCGGCAACGACGTGCGTCTGTACGCGCCCCACCAGGGCTTGGGTGTCCGTGGGGTTTTCTTCCAACAAACCCGTCCACAGCTCCAGCGATTCGTCGTGGTTGGCTTGCTCGCTCAGGTCCCTGGCCAGCAGGCGCCTCAAGGCGACATCGCCGGGCACCAGTTCGAGACCCCTGCGCAGATGGCGCACCGCCATCTCGGTGTGCCCGGCGCGGTGGGCAATGTCCACGACACCCGCGAGCACCTGCAGATTCCTTGGTTCGAGTGCTGCTACTTTCTCGGCGGTTTCCACCGCCTCCTGGAACTGATTCTGGCGGGCCAGGAGCAGCGCCAGTTCCAGCAGGCCAGGCCCCCAGTCGGGCGCCAACGACACCGCCCTGCGAAGGCCTTCGAAAGCACCTTTCACGTTGCCGGATTTTTCGGCCATCAGCCCTCCCAGCATGAACACACGGGGGTCCTGCGGCCACTGGGCATTGGCCTTGTTCAGCGTCAGTGCCGCATTCTTGAGATCGCCTTTGGCGATCTGCTCGCGGGCTCGGGTCAGGTGCTTGAGATTGGGATCGGTTGCGGTGGCGCTCATGGGCAGAGGAAGAGTGGACAAAAGCAGGACGCCGCCAGGCATCTTGGCTGAGCTGCGGTGGCTGCCGCAGGCGAACTGTGAATTATCGTGGATTTGTTTTGTGGCTTGCGGCATTGGTGAGCTGTCGGCCGGGGAGCGCCCAGCGCCGCTTTGGGGCGCGCCCGAAAACGTCGTGCCGACCCTGTCAGTAGCTCAATTCCAGCATCACCACATGCCCTTGCGCCGCCGGCCAGGTCTGGCCCGTTACCCGTTCGCCGTTGAATTCGGCCGCGATGCTGCGCACGCCGCCAGCGGGCTTGACCTTGGCGGATGCCACGCCCGCTCCGGGGGGCACGCCAGCGGGCGGGGCGCCGTCCAGCAGCATCCTGTCGCGCGCCGGGTCCAGGTAGCCGCGGGGGCGGGCCAGGGTGATGATGCTGTCCGCGCCCTTGTCCGCGTCGGCCATGCGTTCAGGGCGCAGGTGGATCAGGTCGCTGCCGCGCGGGAAGCCGCTGCGGTAGATGTGGGTGGTGGCATAGCCGGGCGCGGTGATCACGAACTCGATGGGCGAGCCGGTGGGGACGGCGAGCGGGCCCCACTGGCCATCCGCGCCCACGGCCTTGCGCAGCAAGGCGCTGCCGGTGCGGGCGCCGGTGGGGGGGGCGGTCGTGTACACCTCCAGCTGCGCCCCCGGCAGGGGCAGGTTGTTGCTGAAATTGCCGGTCCTGGGGTCGGTGGAATCCACGCCCAGGCCGGTGACCTTGCCATTCAGCACCACGGCCTTCTCGGCGGCGATCTCGGTGCGTGCCGGGGCCTTGCCGGTGATGAAGCGGTAGGTGGCCTCGAACGCGGCGGGTGAATAGGATGTCTCGCGGTGGTCGATGCGCGGGATGACCACGTTGGTGGCGCCCTTGAGCTCGGGGCCTGCGGCCGTGACGTTGGTGGCCGTGCCCTTGGCGCCGATCCACACGCCGTCGGGCTGGGCGAACTTGTCGTTGTTGTCCGAGCGGATGGTCAGCCATTTCACCGGGCCGCTCACCTCGTCCCCTGCGGCGTTCTTGGCGGCATTCAGGGCCTTGAGGAACGGGCCGGTGCCCGAGAACTCGTTGCCTTCCCGAAAGCCTGGAACCGCCCACACGCCGTGGTTGGGCGTACCGCCGAGGATGGCGTGGCTCACGGTCTGGTCGCCGCCGCCGTTGTAGACGTAGTTGCGGATGGCATTGCCGCCGCGCGAGTTGCCCACCAGCACGACCTGTCGGGCGCCGGTGGCCTGGAGCACCTTGTCCACCTCGGCCTTCAGGTAGGCCATGTGCTCCGCCGCCGAGGTGCGGCCGGGCTGGGGCTTGCCGTCCTCGTCGCGCGAGAGGGGGTAGGGCACGTCGATGGCGTGCAGGCGTTCGCGCGGCCAGCCGTTCGACTCGAACCGCCACAAGGTGGTCTGCCACAGCGCGGCGGTGTCGCCGTTGCCATGCACGAAGACGATGGGCGGCGCCTCCGCCAGGCTGGGGCTGCGGGTGGCGCAGCCCGCCAGGGCCAGGCTGGCGGCGGCAGCGGCGGCCACCAGAAGGGAGCGGCGTGGCAGCAAGTGCGTGTTGTTCATGAGGGGGCTCCAGAAAGAAAAAATGCCCGTGGACCGGTGGGCCCACGAGCATTGCACGGTTGCGTGACAGTCCTCTTCAGGCAAACACGCCTGCGGTGTCCTGCATGCGGCTCGACACCTCGCCCAGGTGGTGCAGCGTGTCGCCAAAGGTCATTTCCAGCTGCGTGAGTTTCTTGAAGTAGTGGCTGCCGATGTATTCGTCGGTCACGCCGATGCCGCCGTGCAGCTGCACCGATTGCTGGCCCACGAAGCGCATCGATTGGCCCAGCTGCACCTTGGCGCGCGCCATGGCGGCGCGGCGTTCGGCGGCGGGGGCGCCCAGCTTGAGGCTGGCGTAGTAGCTCATCGAACGGGCCAGCTCCAGCTGCATCTTCATGTCGGCCACGCGGTGGCGCAGCGCCTGGAAGCTGGCGATGAACACACCGAACTGCTTGCGCTGGTTCATGTATTCGACGGTCAGCGACACCGTCTTGTCCATCACGCCCACGGCCTCGGCGCAGGTGGCGGCGATGCCGGTGTCCACGGCCAGCTCCAGCGCGGCCAGGCCGTCGGTGGTGAGGAGCGTGGCGGGGGCGTTGGCCAGCTGCACTTCCGCCGCGCGGCTGCCGTCCTGCGTGACGTAGCCCCGCGTGGTCACGCCAGCGGCCGAACGTTCCACGAGGAAGAGGGCGATCTTGCCGTCCAGCTGCGCCGGCACGATGAAGGCATCGGCCTGGTCGCCGGCGGCTACTATGCTTTTTGTAGCTGTTACCACATGTCCTGATTGCGCTTGAGTGGCTTTTGCTTCACAAACGTCCAGGCGGTAGCGCGCCTTGCGCTCCTGGTAGGCCAGTACCACCAGCGCCTCGCCGCTGGCCACGCGGGGCAGCCAGGCGGCTTGCACGGCGGCAGTGCCGTATTGCGACAGCACGCTGCTGGCGATGAAGGCCTGCGCGATGGGCTCGAGCACCATGCCGCGGCCCAGTTCCTCGGCCACCACCATGGCGTCGATGGCGCCCTGGCCCATGCCGTCGTGGGCTTCGGGCACGGTGAGTGCGGTCAGGCCCAGCTCGGCCAGTTCGCCCCAGGCGGCGCGGTCAAAACCGCCAGCGGCCACGGCGGCGCGGCGGCGCTCGAAGGTGTAGCCCTTGTCCACCCACTTGCGCACGGCATCGCGCAGTTGTTCCTGGTCGTCAGAAAAATCGAAATCCATGTTCTTGTCTCCTGGAACTTGGGTTCAGCCGAGGACGGTCTGAGCCACGATGTTGCGTTGGACTTCATTGCTGCCGCCGTAGATGGTGGTCTTGCGCAGGTTGAAGTAGGTGGACGCCAGGGGCGCGTTGGCGCTGACGCCGCCAGGGAAGTCGCCTTGCCAGCCCGCTTCCATCGCTTCTTCGATGAAGGGCAGGCTGAACGGGCCGGCGGCCAGCATCATCAGTTCGGCGTAGCGCTGCTGGATCTCGCTGCCCTTGATCTTGAGCAGGCCGGCGATGTCGAGCGAGTTCTTGCCCGATTTTTCCGCCGAGAGCACGCGCAGCACCAGCATTTCGAGGGCCACGACGTCCACTTCCAGCAAGGCGATCTGGTCGCGGAAGCGCTGGTCGTCCCACATGCCCTCGGTCTTGGCGATGCGCTTCAGGCGCTCCAGCTCGCGCTTGCTGCGGTTCACGTCGGCGATGTTGGTGCGCTCGTGGGAGAGCAGGTGCTTGGCGTAGGTCCAGCCCTTGTTCTCTTCGCCGATCAGGTTCTCGGCGGGCACTTCGACGTTGTCGAAGAACACCTCGTTGACCTCGCACTCGCCGTCCAGCAGCTTGATGGGGCGCACGGTCACGCCCTTGGACTTCATGTCCAGCAGCAGGAAGGAGATGCCCGTCTGGGGCTTGCCCTCGGTGCTGGTGCGCACCAGGTTGAACATCCAGTCGCCGTGCTGGCCGAGCGTGGTCCAGGTCTTCTGGCCGTTGACGATGTACTTGTCGCCCACGCGCTCGGCGCGGGTCTTGACCGAGGCCAGGTCCGAGCCCGAGCCCGGTTCGCTGTAGCCCTGGCTCCACCAGACTTCGCCGCTGGCGATGCCGGGCAAGAAGCGCTTTTGCTGTTCGGCATTGCCGAAGGCCATGATCACCGGGGCCACCATCACGGGGCCGAAGGGGATGATGCGCGGCGCGCCGGCGAGCGCGCACTCTTCTTCGAACAGGTGCTTTTGCACGGCGGTCCAGCCAGGGCCGCCGAATTCCTTGGGCCAGCCGAAGCCGAGCCAGCCCTTCTTGCCCAGAATCTTGGCCCAGCCCTGCATGTCTGCACGGGTCAGGCGCAAGGCGTTGTGGACCTTGTGGGAAATTTCCTGGGGTAGGTTGGCGTGGACCCATGCGCGAACTTCTTCGCGGAAGGCCTGTTCTTCGGGGGTGAATGCGAGATCCATGCGGCTTGTCTCCTGAGAAGTCCTGTTTGTAGCACGGTCGTTCGTTTTATTCCTGTCCGGGTGGCGACATTCCATCCGGCGCGGGGGCGATGCCCAGCTCGGCGCACAGCCGTTCCACGGTGGCGCGCAGGCCCGCCACCTGGGCTTCCAGCGCCTCCACCCGCGCCTGCAGTGCGGCCGGCGTGCCGCCACCGCCGCTGCCCGGGGCGGGAACGGCGGCGCTGTGGGTATCGACCGGCCCGCACAGCAGGTGCGCCCAGCGCTGCTCGCGCGCGCCGGGCGCGCGGGGCAGCAGCACCACCAGCGGGCCGCCTTTTTCAGCGCTGCGCTCCTGCAGCTCGTCCAGGAAGGCCTCCACCGAGGAGATGTCGGCGAACCGGTACCAGCGCTCGGCGTTGATGCGCAGCTCGCCCGCCGTCTGCGGCCCGCGCAGCATCAACAGGCCCAGCAGCACGGCCGACTGCTCGGGCACGCCCACGCCGCGCTGGAAGTTGTGCTCCCAGCGCGTGGTGCGGTTGCCGGTGGTCTCGAAGGCCAGCGTGAGGAGCTTGAGCGAGTCCAAGGCCTCCTGGGCGTCGGCGTCGCTCAGGTGCATCACCGGGTCGCGGCTGGTCTTCTGGTTGCAGCCCGTGAGCAGGCCGTTGAGCGACATGGGGTAGCTGTCGGGCACGGTGCGGGCTTTTTCCATCAGCGTGGCCAGCACGCGGGCCTCGTTCGGGGTCAGGGGGCGGGTTGCGGGGTCGAATGGCATGGCAGGGATAATCCGGGGTTGAGCGTCGCAGTGCAATTTATGAAGAACATCGTGATTTTGATCTCCGGCAGCGGCTCCAACATGGCCGCCATCGTGCGGACCGCGCAGCAGGAGAACTGGGAGCAGCGCCATGGCGCCCGTGTGGCCGCCGTGGTCAGCAACAAGCCGGAGGCCGCCGGCCTGGCCTTCGCGCGCGAGCAGGGCATCGCCGCCGAGGCGCTGGACCACAGGGCGTTCGCGAGCCGCGAGGCATTTGACACCGCACTGGCCGCCACCATCGACCGCCACGCCCCGGCGCTGGTGGTGCTGGCCGGGTTCATGCGCATCCTCACGCCCGGCTTCGTGGCGCACTATGCGGGGCGGCTGATCAACATCCACCCCTCTTTGCTGCCGGCTTTCACGGGGCTGCACACGCACCAGCGCGCCATCGACGCGGGCTGCAGGTTTGCGGGGGTGACGGTGCACCAGGTGACGGCGGAGCTGGACGTCGGGCCCATCCTGGACCAGGCGGTGGTGCCAGTCCTGCCGGGCGATACGGCAGACACCCTGGCCGCCCGCGTGCTCACGCAGGAACACGTGATCTACCCCCGCGCCGTGCGGGCGCTGGTGCGGGCCCCGTAGCGCACCCGCCATTGCGCGGGGATGCGCCGTGGTGAGCGGGCTAGAGGGTGCTGACCACCTCGGCCGAGTGGCCCTGCAGCACCTCCTTGACCCTGGCCGCCTGCTCCGCGCTGGTGGGGTGGGCGACCACAGCCCAGTGGTTGTGGCGCAACGCCGAGCGCACTTTGGTGATGAGCAGGACGTGGTCGGGCCGCATCGACAGGAGCCCCCCGCCCAGCATGCCGAACGTGGTGCCAAAACCCACCAGGGCGATGAAGGCCAGCAGGGGGCTGCTCACGATCATGGGGTGGCCTGCGTTGTAGAACCAGGCAAAGAGCGCCAGGCCTGCCACGGCTCCGGCGGCGCCCACCACGATGTGGGTCTGGAAGAAGGTGCGGGCAATGCCGCGCGGTTCCGGCTCGAGCGAGCGCGCGAACAGGTCGCGGCGCGATGCGCGCGCATCCTGCGGGCCCAGCAGCCGGACCTGTCCGGCCTGCAGGCCGCCGATGCGCAGCATCTGCGCCATGGAGGTCTCGGCCTGGCTTTGCTGGGCAAACAGGCCGGCGACCTTGGTGAGTGAGCGTTCTCCGAACAGCCCTTGGAGTAGATAGCCCATGGGAACCTCCTGGGATCAAGCCGGGCCCTCCGTGCCCGGCGATGTGGGTGGGAGGAATGCTGCAGGGAGCTGGCAGCCTCCCACCGGGTGCCAGGGCATGCGGGCCCAGAGCCCACGGTAGGCCGCATCTGGCCGGGGCGCTGTAGGACGCGGCGGGCCGTCGGGGTAGGTGCCCTGCGTTCGGGGGCATGTCGCCCTGCGCGACCAGAAACCCGTGGCGCCAGCGCAACGCGTTCCAGCTGGCCGATACCGCCTTCGCGCGTGCCGTGCCGTGGCGTGGCCGGACCGGGTTCAGCCGGGACCGGCCTCGTCGCCGCATTTCTCGAACCGGGGCCGCGCCACGCCATCGATGAGCACCTGCTCCTCGAACATGGCGGCGGGGCGTACCCACAGCCCCCGCTGGCCATAGAGTGCGCGGTACAGCGTCATGGGCTCCAGGGTCTCGCTGTGGCGCACGGTGTCGATCACCTCGTAGAGCATGCCCTTGTAGTGGCGGTACAGGCCCGGCGGGGTGCGGATGAGCGCGGGGAGGTCGTTGTCGTTCATGGTTAGGATGGCGGCTGAAAATCAACCAAGAGTGGGGGGACGCCAGTGGATCAGGCAGATTTTGTGCACATGGTGCGCATGAGCGAGCATGCCAGTGCCGACAACAGCCGAGCGTACCGCCGCAGCGTGGCCGCGTTCGCGGCGCTGGGCTATGCGTGGGTGCTCGGCTGCCTGGCCCTGGCCGTGGGCATCCTGGCGTGGGTGGTGCCGCAGCTCCTGCACGGTCGCTTTCGTTTTGCCATGGTGTGGCTGCTGCTGGGGGCTGGCGGCCTGCTGTGGGTGAGCCTGCGGGCCCTGTGGGTGCGCTTTGACGCACCCGCCGGCGTGGAGATCACGGTGCTGGAAGCGCCCGAACTGTTCGAGGCGCTCGACCGCATCCGCCGCAAGATCAAGGGCCCGCCCATCCACAAGGTCACGCTGAACGACGAGTTCAACGCGAGCATCCAGCAGCTGCCCCGCTTTGGCCTGCTGGGGGGCGCGGTCAACCATCTGAGCATCGGGCTGCCCCTGCTCATGGCACTGGATCGGCCGCGTTTCCTGGCCGTGCTGGCGCATGAATACGGGCATCTGCGCGGCGACCATGGCCGGTTTGCGGCGTGGATCTACCGCACGCGGCTGTCCTGGATGCGCCTGAACCACAGCCTGGCGGACGACGAAGGCCCGGTGGCCGCCGCCACGCAGGCCTTCATGCGGTGGTACTTTCCGCGCTTTTCCGCCAAGACCTTCGCGCTGGCGCGCCAGGACGAGTACGAGGCCGATCGCATCGCGGGCAAGCTGCTGGGCCGAGAGGTGGCGGCCGCCGCGCTGGCTGAAATCGAGATCCGTGGCGCGTGGCTGCAGGCGGAATTCTGGGGAAACCACTGGTGCGAGGCCGCGGGCAACCCGCTTCCCGTGGGCCCCTATCGCGCCATGCGCCGCTGCCTGGCGAAAGCCCCCGACCCGGCGTTCGCCAACGACGCGCTGCGCCAGGCGCTCAAGCGCCTGAGCAGCGTGGACGACACCCACCCTGGCCTGCGCGACCGCATCGAGGCGCTGGACGCAACGCCCACGCTGCCGGACTGGTCGCGCGGCAACGCGCTGGCCCTGCTGGGCACGGAGGCCAGGCGCTGGGTGGCCCACTTCGACAAGCAGTGGTGCCGCGACAACGCCACGGAGTGGAAGCAGCACCATGCGTGGCTGGGGCGCGTGCGCGCACGTGCCGAGGCCCTGGGTGCATCGACCGCCCAGAGCAGCGCCGCCGACCTGGTGGAGCTGGCGCGCCTCCAGCGCCATCTGGACCCCCGTGCCGATGTGCGTGCCCTCTACGAGCTGGCGCTGGAACGCAGTCCCGAATACCCCGCCGCCCTGCGCGGGCTGGTGCCTTGCCTGCCCGACGATGACCGCGAGAGCAAGCTCCAGCTGCTGCACCGGGTGTGGGAGGCGGGCAGCAGCGACCGCTACTGGGCGGCACGCACCGCCCTGGCCGAGCTGGAGACACCCCGCCTGGGTCTGGACCACGATGCCGCCGCCTTCAAGCAGTGGCGCAAACGGCTGGAGCGCGCCCAGGAGTCGGAGGAGCGGGCCTGGGAAGAGCTGTCGGGCACCTCGTTCTTCAGCCAGATCGTGCGGCACGACCTGAGCTCCTTCGAGCTGGCCGAGCTGCAATCGGAGCTGGCCCGTTGTGCGCCCCTCGCCCGTTGCTGGCTGGTGCGCAAAAACCTGCGCGAGCATCCGCAGCGTCGTGCGTACCTGGTGTTCCTGGAGCTGCCAGGCATGGACGACGAAAGCCGCTACCACCTGTGCCGCGCCCTGGAGCGCAATCTGAGCCTTCCGGGCCCCGCGCTGGCGCTGTGGGCGGGCGAATCTCCTTCGCTCAAGGAAATCGAGCGCCATGCGTTCGATCCGATCTATGCCCGTTGATGGCCAACTTTTTGCTCGTCCCTTTCTCGTCTGCACGGTGAGTTGCACACGGCGTACCCCTCCGGGGGGTGACGGGAAGCAGCTCAGGGGGTGGACAATACGGGGATGCATCCCAAAGTTCTTCTCGACGCCTGCGCCGAACTGGTCAGGCTCACCCTCACGTTTGAACACCCCGCCGACGCGGTGGTGTCACGGTTCTTCCGCGACAACCGGGGCCTGGGGCCCCGCGAGCGGGCCACGCTGGCCGAAACGGTCTACACCGTGCTGCGCAAGAAGCTGCTGTTCGACCACATGGCGCCCTCCGGCTCGGGCCCCAAGGAACGCCGCCTGGCCATCCTGGGTTTCTACGGCCCGCGCGATTTCCTCAAGAGCGCACTGACCGACCAGGAGAAGAACTGGCTCGACCAGTGCGACGCCGTCACGGTCGATGACCTGATGGAGCGCCACCGCCACAACCTGCCCGAATGGCTCGTCAAGCCCTTGAAGGACCAGCTGGGCGAAGGCTTCTGGCCGCTGGTGGAAAGCCTGGCCCAGAGCGCACCGCTGGATTTGCGCGTCAACGCGCTCAAGGACAAGCGCGCCGATGTGCAAAAGGAGCTCGCCAAGGCCGGCATCAAGGCCAGCCCCACGCCGTATTCGCCCTGGGGCCTGCGCATTGACGACAAGCCCGCGCTGACCAAGCTCGATGCGTTCACGCGCGGCGCCATCGAGGTGCAGGACGAGGGCTCGCAGCTGCTGGCCCTGCTGCTTGACGCCAAGCGCGGCGAGATGGTGGTGGATTTCTGTGCCGGGGCGGGCGGCAAGACGCTGGCCATCGGCGCGGGCATGCGCAGCACGGGGCGACTCTATGCGTTCGACGTGTCGGCGCACCGCCTGGATGCGCTGAAGCCGCGCCTGGCCCGCAGCGGCCTGTCGAACGTGCACCCCGCCGCCATCGCCCATGAGCGCGATGACCGGGTCAAACGGCTGGCGGGCAAGATCGACCGCGTGCTGGTGGATGCGCCCTGCTCGGGCCTGGGCACCTTGCGCCGCAATCCCGACCTCAAATGGCGCCAGTCGCCCAAGGCCGTCGAGGAGCTGGTGGCCAAGCAGACCGCCATCCTGGACAGCGCGGCGCGCCTGCTCAAGCCCGGCGGCCGCCTCGTGTATGCCACCTGCAGCATCCTGCCGCAGGAAAACGAGGCCATCGCGGACGCGTTCAGCGCCACGCACCCTGATTTCGAACTGCTAGACGCCGGCGAACTGCTGGAGCAGCTCAAGGTCGAGGGCGCCAAGGGCCTGTGCAGCGGCGGCGAGACAGGCAGTGGTTTTCTGCGCCTGTGGCCCCACCGGCACCAGACGGACGGCTTTTTCGCCGCCATCTGGTCCAAAAAGAGCTGAGTTACCGCTCTAAAGTTTCTAAATACGCGTAAATACTGTGGATACCCCTGAACTCTGCACGGGGTACTCCCTCTAAAATCAGGTACCCGCTCCGCTGGCGAGCGGGTTCTCTGTAGTAAGGCTTCCCGAATATGCTGTTACCCGATTGGGCTGTGCTGAACGCCGCCATTGACTGGCTCGGCCATGGTTTGTGGAACCTGGCCTGGTGGCAGATCATCCTGTACACCCTGGCGACGACCCACATCACCATCGCGGCGGTCACGATTTTCCTGCACCGCGCCCAGGCGCACCGCGCGTTGGATTTGCATGCCATCCCCTCGCACTTCTTCCGCTTCTGGCTGTGGATCGGCACGGGCATGGTCACCAAGGAATGGGTGGCGATCCACCGCAAGCACCACGCCAAGTGCGAAACGGTGGACGACCCGCACAGTCCCCAGACACGGGGCCTCGATACCGTGATGTGGCGTGGTGCCGAGCTGTACCGCGCCGAGTCGAAGAACATGGAGACCATGAAGAAGTTCGGCCACGGCACGCCGGATGACTGGATGGAGCGCAACGTCTATACCCGCTACGGCTGGCAGGGCGTGGGCCTCATGCTGATCCTGAACCTCGCCCTGTTCGGTGCCCTGGGCGCTGCCGTGTGGGCGGTTCAGATGCTCTGGATTCCCTTCTGGGCGGCGGGCGTGGTCAATGGCGTGGGCCACTACTGGGGCTACCGCAACTTCGAGGCGCAGGATGCCAGCACCAACCTGTCGCCCTGGGGGATCATCATTGGCGGCGAGGAACTGCACAACAACCACCATACCTACCCCACCTCGGCCAAGTTCTCGGTCAAGCCCTATGAGTTCGATATCGGCTGGGTCTACATCAGTCTGATGAAGAGGATCGGCTGGGCCACCGTCAAGAAGGTTCCACCCAAGCTGCAGCTGGGCGATGTGAAGCCCGTCGCGGACGAAAAGACGCTGGAAGCCCTCATCGCCAACCGCTACGAGGTGATGGCCGGTTATGCGCGCGGTGTGCGCCAGGCCTGCAAGGAGGAGATTGCCGCATTGCAGGCGCGCCAGGCCGATGCGTCGGTGCTCAAGGCCGCCAAGCGCTGGCTTCACCGCGATGCGGAGAAGGTGCCTGCCGTGGCCCTGCCACAACTGGCCCAGGCGCGCGCCGCGCACCCGGCCCTCGACAAGATGGTGACCATGCGGGAAGAATTGCGCCAGCTGTGGCTCAATACCTCGCACTCCCGCGAGCAGTTGACGGCCGATCTGCAGGCATGGTGCCGCCGCGCCGAGGAAAGCGGCATTGCGGCGCTGCGCGAGTTCTCGCTGCGGTTGCGTGCGGCCCAGGCCTAGAGGCGGCCGGCCGCCTGCCGCGGCGCCCGGATACGAAGGAAAAAGGCCTTGCCGTCCGGCAAGGCCTTTTTCTTTTCTGCCGCCTTGCCGCTTCACCGTGCGGCGTGCAAGGCGCCGCCAAGTGTCCCCTCCTTGCGGGCCTTCTCGCCCGCCGAGAAAGCCCTGCGCAGGCGTCTCCAGGCTTTCTGGCCCAGTCCGGGCACGGGTGTGCCTTCCACGATCCTGACTTCCGCCGGGCCCTGCGTGGCGCTGCCAAGCTGCACCCAGGTGGCCTGGCGGTGCTCCACCACCCACGGCAGGTGGTCGCCCGCCTTCAACCGCGCCAATGGTGGCGAGTGCAGCGCGTGCCCGAGAGAGCGGGGCGCAAGGCGGATGGCCACGTCCCCCCGGGTCGCGTGCACCCGGCTGCCGGGTGCGAGGCAGGCCCAAAGGCTCTGGCCGGGCGCGATATGCAGGGTGAGGAAAGGGGTGGGGATGGCGGTGAGCTGGGGGCGCGGTTTCATGGTGCGGGTCCTCCGGGGACAAAAGGCTGTAGCGAGGGCTTGAGCGTAGGAAATGCCGCCCCGCCGCAACAGGTACACGCTCCCCCGTGAGGAGGTAGAACAGCGGCGATAGCGGGCATGCTGTTATGGTTGCTTCTGCCCTTTCCTGTATCTGTACCCGTGGATGGCGTTCAGGCACCATCCACAGACCCGCTGCGGCGCCCATCCCATGGCGCAGCGGCACCCTTCGTTCTCCAGCCATGCCACGCTCCTCCGACACCCGGGAACCTCCCCTCTACCGCCAACTGGCGGGCTTGTACGAGCAGGCGATCGCCGCGGGCAGCCTCAAGTCCGGCATGCGCATGCCGTCCGTGCGCGAACTGTGCCAGCGCCATCAGGTGAGCCTGACCACGGCGCTGCAGGTGCTACGCCACCTCGAATCCCAGGGGTGCGTGGAGGCGCGCGAGCGCGTGGGCTACTTCGTGCGCGAACTGGGCGGCGTGGCGCTCCCGGAGGCGCGCGAACCCGAGGTGCATGAACCGCTGGCCAGCGACCCCCAAGCCTTTGCGGGTATCAATGAGCGCATTTCGGTTTTTCTGGACAAGGCCCGCCGTGCAGGCCCCCTGCCGCTGGACCTGGGCAGCGCGATGCCGGCGCCCAGCCTGTTCGATGCGAAGGCGCTCAACCGGCTTGCCCATGGCCTGCTGCGGGAGCAGCCGGACATCCTGGTGTATGGCCCTTCGGCACCCACGACGCATCCCGAGTTCCAGCAGGCCATGGCGCGGCATGCGCTCACCTTTGGCGTGTGCGTGGCCCCGGCGGACATCGGCGCCACCCACGGAAACTCCGAGGCGGTGAATCTGGCGCTGGATGCGGTGGCCGGGCCGGGCGACGTGATTGCGGTCGAATCGCCCACCTTCTTCGGCATCCTGCAGGCCATCGAGGTGCGCGGGCTGCGCGCGCTGGAGATCCCCTGCAGCCCCCACACCGGCATATCGCTGGAGGCGCTGGAACTGGCCGCGCGCAACGAGCCGCGGCTCAAGGGCGTGGTGGTGGTTCCTCATCTGCAGATGCCGCAGGGCAGCGTGATGCCCGACGCGCACAAGGAGCGCCTGGTGGCGCTGTGCGTGGAGCATGGCCTGGCCCTCATCGAGGACGATATCTACCGCGAATTCGTGGAGTCGCCGCATGTGCTGCGCCCCGCCAAGGCCTGGGACCGGCCGGGCGATGCGGGGCAGGTGATCTATTGCGCCTCGCTCAGCAAGAGCTTCGCCCCCGGCCTGCGCCAGGGATGGATGAGCGCGGGGCGTTGGCAGGCCCGGGTGCAGATGCTCAAGTTCGCCCGCACGCGCAACATGCAGACGTGGTCGCAGCTGCTGGCCGCGCGCAGCGTGGATTCCCCGGCCTATGAACGCCACATGCGCCGCATGCGTGTGCAGCTGCGCCTGCAGAGGGAGCAGTCCGCGCGGGCCGTGGCCCGCTACTTTCCGACCGGCACGCGGCTGAGCCTGCCTCCGGGAGGTTTGAGCCTGTGGCTGGAGCTGCCGGCCGGCATTTCGTCCACGCTGCTGTACGACCAGGCGCTGCAAAACGGCATCCGCATCGCCCCCGGGCCCATGTTCACCAACACGGGGCGCTATGAACATTTCCTGCGCCTGAGCTGCGGCATGCCCTTCACCGCGCAGGTGGAGGAGGGCTACCGCACGCTGGGTGCCTTGATGGCGGACCAACTGGCCGTGCGGGCGCACGCCTCGCGCAAGGTTGCCTAGGGGGCCGCCAGCGCTGCCCTGCGCACGGGTCTGGGCAGGCGCAGGGGGAAACAGGCATAAAAAAACCGCCCGGGGTCCGGACGGTTCTTTGGGGAGAAAACGAGGCTGAACGATTACTTCAGCTTCATTTCCTTGTATTCCACATGCTTGCGAGCTTTTGGATCAAATTTCATGATCAGCATTTTCTCGGGCATGGTCTTCTTGTTCTTGGTCGTGGTGTAGAAGTGGCCGGTACCCGCAGTGGATTCCAGCTTGATCTTGTCGCGTCCGCCTTTGCTTGCCATGGTGCTTCTCCTTAAGCCTGACCACGTGCGCGCAGGTCTGCGAGCACCGAGTCGATACCGTTCTTGTCGATCAAACGCAGGGCAGCGCTCGAAACACGCAGGCGAACCCAGCGGTTTTCGGTCTCGACCCAGAAACGGCGGTATTGCAGGTTCGGCAGGAACCGGCGCTTGGTTTTGTTGTTGGCGTGGGAAACATTGTTTCCGACCATGGGCTTCTTGCCCGTTACGTCGCAGACGCGTGCCATGAGGACACTCCGATACTTTTAACGGCCGTTCGCTGGGCCCTGGGGTTGTTTCCCCGGGATGGCTTGCGGCCTCACCTCGCCAGAATAAAGGGTGGCGGTAACCCGATTTGCCTGTTTCGAAAGGACCGCAAAAACGGGCCGAATTCAGCAAAGCCGCAGATTATAGCCTGATGCCCAGTTTTTGATCAACTCTCCTGTTCCAGGAAGCGCTGGGCGTCCAGCGCGGCCATGCAGCCCGTGCCGGCGCTGGTGATGGCCTGGCGGTACACGTGGTCCTGCACGTCGCCCGCGGCGAAGACGCCCGGCACGCTGGTCTGGGTGGCAAAACCCTTGAGCCCGCCCTGGGTGATGATGTAGCCGTTTTCCATCTCCAGCTGGCCCTGGAAGATCTCGGTGTTGGGCGCATGCCCGATGGCGATGAAGCAGCCTTGCAGCTGGATGTCTTGCGTGCTGCCGTCCTTGGTGCTCTTGATGCGGATGCCGGTCACGCCCGTGTTGTCGCCCAGCACCTCGTCGAGCGTGTGGAACAGCTTGAGCTCGATCTTGCCGGCAGCGACCTTCTCGTGGAGCTTGTCCACCAGGATGGGCTCGGCCTTGAACTTGTCCCGGCGGTGCACCAGGGTGACCTTGCGGGCGATGTTCGACAGGTACAGTGCTTCTTCCACCGCCGTATTGCCGCCGCCGACCACGCAGACGTCCTGCTCGCGGTAGAAGAAACCGTCGCAGGTCGCGCAGCCGGACACGCCCTTGCCCATGAAGGCCTCTTCCGAAGGCAGGCCCAGGTACTTGGCGGAGGCGCCCGTGGCCAGGATCAGCGCGTCGCAGGTGTAGGTGCCGCTGTCGCCGGTGAGCGTGAAGGGACGCTGGCTGAAATCGACCTTGTTGATATGGTCGAAGATCACCTGGGTCTTGAAGCGCTCGGCGTGCTCCAGGAAGCGCTGCATCAGCTCGGGGCCTTGCACGCCGTGCACGTCGGCGGGCCAGTTGTCCACCTCGGTCGTGGTCATCAGCTGGCCGCCCTGGGCCATGCCGGTGATGAGCACCGGGTTCAGGTTGGCGCGGGCGGCATAAACCGCAGCGGTGTAGCCCGCAGGGCCAGAGCCAAGGATCAGAACTTTCGCGTGTTGGGTGGTGGACATGGTAAAAGCCTGTGTTTTGCGCCCGCTACATGGGGCGCTGTTGGGAAAGCTGGGGCTGAGCCGCCGAGTATCAACCGGCGGCCGTGGGTGCAAGCGGCCCCTTTTTCAATCACGGCGATTGTAAGAACCCATTGATGACCCGTTGCGACTCCGGTTGGGTCGCGCACCTGAGAGGAGAAGTTTTCATGTCGACGATGTTGTCCAACCTGGACCTGCTGCGCCGGGTTCCGCTGTTCTCGCTGCTGACGGTGACGCAGGCCGAGGTGATCAGTGGCGCGGTGATCAAGCGCCGCTTCAAGCGGGGCGAGGCGCTGGTGGAGCAGGGGCAGAAGTCCAATGCGCTGTTCATCCTGCTCACGGGACGCGCCCGGGTGATGACCTCCGACAGCCGGGGGCGCGAGGTGATCCTGGCCACGCTCTCGCAGGGCGACTACCTGGGCGAGATGAGCATCATCGACAACGAACCCCATTCAGCCACGGTGCGTGCCGAGGTGCAGACCGACGTGCTCATGCTCGGCCGCGCCGAGTTCGCCCGCTGCCTGACCGAGAACGCCTCGATGTCGCTGGTCGTGATGCGCGGCCTGGTCAAGCGCCTGCGCCATGCCGACCGCAAGATCGAGTCGCTGGCGCTGCTGGACGTGTACGGCCGGGTGGCCCATGCGCTGCTGGACTTCGCGCTGCCGGATGCCCAGGGCCAGCTCGTGATCAAGGACAAGATCTCGCGCCAGGACCTGGCCAAGATGGTGGGCGCCTCGCGCGAGATGGTCAGCCGCGTGATGAAGGACCTGGAAGAGCGTGGCTTCGTCGAGGTCCTGCCCAGCGGCGCCACCCTGCTCAAGGACCGGCTGAACGCCCTGGGTTGAGTCACCCTCAACCCAGCGCTTTCCTTTTTTGCTCCCACATTCCCCAAAAGGCGTTTTCAAGATTCAGCGCAAAACGCGAGGAATCAAAAATGGGCGAGGCCAGTGCGCAAGGACGCAAATTGGCACGCAGGGCGGCAAGAACTTCAAGATTTTCTGCGAAAGACGCGGCACGGGCCTCATAGTCTGCCTCGTCCGTGGCCACCCAGTCCTGCAAGCCGACATTGGTCATCAAGCCTGCTCCCTGCCTTCCGAGGAAATGGGCACCTTTCAAGGTGAGAACGGGTACGCCCATCCAAAGGCTCTCTGCCGTCGTTGTTCCTCCTGGGTAGGGGAAGGTATCAAGGCAAAAATCTATGTGGTGGTAAGTATTGAGGTAGAGGCTGCGTTTCGCGGGAGGTTCGAGCACTAGCCGATCTGGAGGTATTCCGTGCCGTAGAAACCGCTTGATCAGTGCATTGGCCGCCTCGGCAGAACCCAGCTGCTTTGCCTGGATCAGAAGACGGCTGTGCGGAACGCGTTTGAGAATGCGGCTCCACAAAGCGATAACCATCTCATTCACTTTAAGCAAGTTGCTCGTACAGCCAAGAGTCACAAAGCCGTTCGAAAACGCTGGCAGTTCATTGACCGCGGTGTTCGCTTGGGGTGGAGTAAAGCACAGTCGGGTTTCCGGCAAGCGCCAAATAGATTCCGTGAAATGCGATTCCAGTTCATTGGGAAGGGTCAATGGATCGGCGATCAAGTAGTCCATTTCGTGTAGTCCAGTCGTGGCGAAATACCCTAGCCACGTGGCCTGGACCGGCGCCAAACGGTGGGCAAATAACGGTAGGCGATTTCCAGCACTGTGCCCGGACAAATCCACTGCCACATGCAGCCCTAGATCCCGAATCATGGCTGCAGCGGTTGTGTCCGCCATATTGGCAATGCAGTGCCACTGTTCAAAATTCGGGCGAATACGGCGGGCCAATTCATCCTCGAAATGCTGGGTATTCAGTGCGACAAGTTCAATGCGGGACGGATCCAGATCTTTGACGACGCCTTCAATAAAATGCCCTACTGGATGATCTCTAAGATCCCCCGATACAAGTCCCACTCGCAGCCGAGAAGGAGAGGTGGAGCCTCTCCATTCATGTTTGAAATCCTGCACCTTGCGTGAACTGATTTTTTCAAAGCGCCGCGCATGTTCAAGAGATCTGCAAGGCTTCCATGACGGAAGGTAGTTCAGCACGAAAAGTAGACTACTGTGGATATCAGTGTTTTCAGGCTCTATGCGAAGCGCTCTGGTGTAGGCGCGTACTGCCTCATGCAGCGCGCCACGGGCTTCTAGAATATTGGCCAGTTTGGCATATGCCGTCGCCATGGTGGGTGCGATCTCGATGGCCTTGCGTGCCGCACTTTCTGCATCGTCAAGCTGCCCCAATTCCAAGAGTAAATCGGCATAGTTGTAATGCAGTACTGGATTATTTTGATCTATTTCCAGAGCGCGGTCGTAATGGTTTTTCGCCTCGCTGAGCCGGCCTTCATCCTGCAATACATGTGCAAGATTGCTAAGAGTTTCAATATGATGGGGTGCATATTCCAAAGCTTTGCGATAGCTTCGCTCGGCCTTGAAAAGCTGCCCCATTTCGTGTTGCATATTCCCCAGGTGGAAAAACCCATGGGGCATGGCTGGATTGATTGTTAAGGCCTGATGGTAATGAGCTGCCGCTTCCGCAGGCCGGCCGAGGTCCCGCAGTGTATTGGCCAGGTTGAAGTGTCCAGTCGGTTCGCTCGGCCGCAGTTCAACAACCTTTCTGAGGCAGGTCGCTGCTTTCTTGTTTTCGCCATTCGCGCGGTGAATATTGCCCAAGACGGCCCATGCCAATGCGTGTCTGGGAAACCTGCGAGTCAGGGTAGTGGCCTGGATATATGCTTTTTCAAACGCGCCTTGCTGGTAGAAATGGTGTAGCGCTTGAATTTCCACGGAGGATGGTGCGGAAATGGGCCGAGGTAAGAAATTGATCGCCATCGTTCGATTGTTCGAGGATGTTTGGACATAAAATATAGTCCCAAATTGGTGATTTTCTTTTGTAATGGGTGTAACCTTGAGTTCCGATTAAATGATTTACATTTGATTCACACGTGCGACATCTTTTGGCGTTTGACACGGGGATCTCCGCAGGAATGGATGGCGCCGTACCTCTCATGGGAAGCCGCTCGTTGGGGTAAGCTCGCCCGGCACGCATATGACCTATTCCCTCAATACCCTGAATGCATCGGCGGCGGCCAAGTCGCCGCCCCGCACGGGCGCTGCCCGTTTTGGCCATGAAATCGGCCTCATGGTGGGGCTGCTGGCCCTGGTTTTCTGGCTTCTGGCCCTGTTCAGCTATTCGGCGCAGGATGCCGCCTGGTCCACCTCGGGCGCCCGGGGCGGGCGCATGGTCGCCAACTGGGCGGGCCGGTTCGGCGCGTGGCTGGCCGATGGCAGCTACTTCGCGCTGGGGTTTTCGGTGTGGTGGTGCGTGGCGGCCGGCGTGCGCGCCTGGCTTTCGTCGCTGGCGCGCTGGATGCGTGGCGGAGAGTCCGTTGCGGGGGCCGCGGGCCCGATGCGGCGGCGGGCACTTTTCTGGGCCGGCCTGGTGGTGCTGATGTGCTCCAGCACCGCGCTGGAATGGTCGCGCCTGTACCGGTTTGAATCCTTCCTGCCCGGGCATGCCGGTGGCGTGCTGGGCTACATCATGGGGCCCGCCAGCGTGAAGTGGCTGGGCTTCACGGGCTCGGGCCTGCTGGCCATCGTGCTGGCGGTGCTGGGCGCGGCGCTGGTGTTCCGCTTCTCGTGGGGCCACGTCGCGGAGTTCGTGGGCGGCCGCATCGACGCGCTGGTGCAGTCGCGCCTGGCCCAGCGCGAGGTGGCCAAGGACGTGGCCGTGGGCCGCAAGGCCGCGCGCGAGCGCGAGGTGGTGGTGCTGGAGGAGCGCACCGAGAGCGAGGTGCACCATCCCGAGCCCATCCAGATCATCGAACCCGTGCTGGTGGAGGTGCCGCAGAGCACCCGCGTGGTGAAGGAGCGCCAGAAGCCCCTGTTCACCGAGATGCCCGACAGCAAGCTGCCGCTGGTGGACCTGCTCGACGGCCCGCTGCAGCGCCAGGAGACCGTGGCGCCCGAGACGCTGGAGATGACCAGCCGCCTCATCGAGAAGAAGCTCAAGGATTTCGGCGTGGAAGTGCGCGTGGTAGCCGCCATGCCCGGCCCCGTGATCACGCGCTACGAGATCGAGCCCGCCACGGGCGTGAAAGGCTCGCAGATCGTGGGCCTGGCCAAGGACCTGGCGCGTTCGCTCAGCCTGGTGTCCATCCGCGTGGTGGAGACCATCCCGGGCAAGAACTACATGGCGCTGGAGCTGCCCAACGCCAAGCGCCAGTCCATCCGCCTGTCCGAGATCCTCGGCTCGCAGGTCTACCACGAGGCCAAGAGCATGCTCACCATGGGCCTGGGCAAGGACATCGTGGGCAATCCGGTGGTGGCAGACCTCGCCAAGATGCCGCACGTGCTGGTGGCCGGCACCACGGGCTCGGGCAAGTCGGTGGGGATCAACGCGATGATCCTCTCGCTGCTGTACAAGGCCGAGGCGCGCGACGTGCGCCTGTTGATGATCGACCCCAAGATGCTGGAAATGTCGGTCTACGAGGGCATTCCGCACCTGCTGGCGCCCGTGGTGACCGACATGAAGCAGGCGGCGCACGGCCTGAACTGGTGCGTGGCCGAGATGGAGCGCCGCTACAAGCTCATGTCCAAGCTGGGCGTGCGCAACCTGGCGGGCTACAACGTCAAGATCGACGAAGCCAAGGCGCGCGAGGAGTTCATCTACAACCCCTTCAGCCTGACGCCCGAGGAGCCCGAGCCGCTGCAGCGCCTGCCGCACATCGTGGTCATCATCGACGAGCTGGCCGACCTGATGATGGTGGTGGGCAAGAAGATCGAGGAGCTGATCGCCCGCCTGGCGCAGAAGGCGCGGGCGGCCGGCATCCATCTGATTTTGGCCACGCAGCGGCCCAGTGTGGATGTGATCACCGGCCTGATCAAGGCCAATATCCCGACCCGCATCGCGTTCTCGGTGGGCTCCAAGATCGACAGCCGCACCATCCTGGACCAGATGGGCGCAGAAGCCCTGCTGGGCATGGGCGACATGCTCTACATGGCGAGCGGCACCGGCCTGCCGATCCGGGTGCATGGCGCCTTCGTGTCGGACGAGGAAGTACACCGTGTCGTCAGCTACCTCAAGGAACAAGGGGAGCCGGACTACATAGATGGCGTGCTCGAAGGCGGAACTGTGGATGGCGAGGGGGATCTGTCAGGGGAGGGCGGCGGCGACGGGGGTGAGAAGGACCCCATGTACGACCAGGCCGTCGAAGTGGTGCTCAAGGACCGCAAGGCGAGCATCTCGTACGTGCAGCGCAAGCTGCGCATTGGCTACAACCGCTCTGCGCGTTTGCTGGAAGACATGGAAAAGGCGGGCCTCGTCAGTGGCCTCACCACCAGCGGCCAGCGCGAGGTTTTGGTGCCGGCGCGCAGCGAGTGACCCGGGCGGGGCGCCAAGCCCGGCCCATGCCCCTTACAGGAGTTTTTGTTGAAAAAGATCGCCACTGCAATTTTGATAGCTGCCAGCGCGACACTGGCAAGCGCTGATGGCCTGAAAAGCCTTGAATCCTTCATGAAGGGCACGCAGACCGGCCGGGCGGACTTCAGCCAGACGGTGACCTCGCCGCCCAAGGACGGGCAGACAGCGCGCACCAAGACTTCCAGCGGCAGCTTCGAGTTCCAGCGCCCCGGGCGCTTCAAGTTCGTCTACAAGAAACCTTTCGAGCAGACCATCGTGGCCGACGGCCAGACCCTGTGGCTCTACGACGTGGACCTGAACCAGGTCACCCAGCGCGCGCAGGCGCAGGCCCTGGGCACCACCCCGGCGGCGCTGCTGGCCTCGGCGCCCGATCTGTCGGCGCTGAAGGCCGAATTCACGCTGGAGTCCGCGCCGGACCAGGATGGCCTGCAGTGGGTGCTCGCCAGCCCCAAGGCCAAGGACGGCCAGCTCAGGAGCGTGCGCGTGGGCTTTGCCGGCGAGCAGCTCGCGGCGCTGGACATCCTGGACAGTTTCGGCCAGCGCTCGCTGATCCGTTTCACCGGCATGCAGGCCAATGCCGCGCTGCCCGCCGGCACGTTCCAGTTCAAGCCCCCGGCCGGGGCGGACGTGGTCAAGCAGTAACGTTCTGCGGCGGCCGGTTGCCGGTGCCTGGATTGCCGGCCTGCTATTGAATAGATAGCTATTGGCGCTTTCTGGCAGCACGCCAGCGGCCGCAAGGGACCGCAAGGGTGGCGCTGGCTGCCCGGGCGCGGCTCACCCCAGCAACAGCAAGGCAAGGCCGATGGCGGCCGGCACGGACTGGATGAACAGGATCTTGCGGCTGGCCGTGGCCGCCCCATACAGGCCGGCGACCAGCACGCACAGCAGGAAGAACACCTTCACGCCCAGGCCGGCGTCTCCCAGCGTCAGCCCCCAGAACAGGCCTGCCGCCAGGAATCCGTTGTAGAGCCCCTGGTTCGCCGCCAGCACCTTGGTCGCGGCGGCCTGCTCGCGGGATTGGCCAAAGGCGCGCCGTCCGGCGGGCTTTTCCCAGAGGAACATCTCCAGCACCAGGATGTACACGTGCAGGAGGCCGATCAGACCGACGACGATATTGGCGGCAAGGGACATGAAAACTCCATGGGGTGGTGGCAGGCAAGGGCCGCGGGTGCGGTGCGAGGGCACCACGGTAATCCATTTCAGGCCGCGGGTGTTGCCCGGCACAGTCACCTGGGCGCGCCAGGTGGTGGGCGTGTCTCCCCTTGCGCGCGCGGCGAAGAAAGAAGGAGTGCTGCCAGCGGCCTGGTTCCCGACGGTGCCCTTGCCGGAGCGCGGCGACCGGTTGTGTTGGAATGGCGGCATGAAGACCGTTTTCCGCCTGCGCACCCGGGCCGCGCAGCCAGCCGATCCTTGCGTGCCTGGCGCCCTGTCGCGCCAACTGCCCTCTCTGCATGCCCTCGCCATCGGGCCGCGCGCCCCGGCCGCCCGTTCTGGCGCCCGCGCCGCGGGGGACTGAGATGGCCGCCCGTAACGCCCCCCCAGAAACCTCGCAGGCGCTCCACCGCCCCCTGGCCGAGCGCCTGCGGCCCCGCACGCTGGGCGAGGTGATCGGCCAGCAGCATGTGCTGGGCCCGGGCATGCCGCTGCGGCTCGCGTTCGAGTCGGGCCGCCCGCACAGCTGCATCCTCTGGGGGCCGCCCGGCGTGGGCAAGACCACCATCGCGCGCCTGATGGCCGATGCGTTCGATGCGCAGTTCATCAGCATCAGCGCCGTGCTGGGCGGGGTCAAGGACATCCGCGAGGCCGTGGAACGCGCCGAGGCAGCGCGCGACGGGCTGATGCAGCAGCGCACCATCGTCTTCGTCGACGAGGTGCACCGCTTCAACAAGAGCCAGCAGGATGCCTTCCTGCCGCATGTGGAGAGCGGGCTGTTCACCTTCATCGGCGCGACCACCGAAAACCCCTCGTTCGAGGTGAACTCCGCGCTGCTGTCGCGCGCCGCCGTCTATGTGCTGCAGCCGCTGTCCGAGCAGGATTTGAAGCAGATTGTGGCCCTGGCCCAGGCGGAGCAAGCGCTTCCAGCTATTGAAGATGTAGCAATCGAGCGCCTGGTGGCCTACGCCGACGGCGATGCCCGCCGCCTGCTCAACACGCTCGAAACCCTGGCGATGGCGGCGGCCCAGGAGAAGCTGCCCGAGATCACCGATGCCTGGCTGCTCAAGGTGCTGGGCGAGCGCATGCGCCGCTACGACAAGGGCGGCGAGCAGTTCTACGACACCATCAGCGCGCTGCACAAGTCGGTGCGGGGCTCCGACCCCGACGCCGCGCTGTACTGGCTGGTGCGCATGCTCGACGGCGGTGCCGATCCGCGCTACATGGCCCGCCGCCTGGTGCGCATGGCCAGCGAGGACATCGGCCTGGCCGACCCGCGCGCGCTGCGCCTGGCGCTGGATGCGACCGAGGTGTACGAGCGCCTGGGCAGTCCCGAGGGCGAACTGGCCCTGGCCGAATGCGTGGTGTACCTGGCCGTCGCACCCAAGTCGAACGCGGTCTACAAGGCCTACAACGCGGCCCGCGCCTGGGTGAAGAAGGACGGGACCCGCCCCGTGCCCATGCACCTGCGCAATGCACCAACCCAGCTCATGAAGCAGCTGGACTACGGCAAGGGCTACCGCTACGCGCACGACGAGGAGGGCGGCTTCGCGGCGGGCGAGAACTACCTGCCCGAAGGCATGCCGGAGCCCGGTTTCTACGCGCCGGTGGAGCGCGGGCTCGAAATCAAGATCGCACAGAAGTTGCGTGAACTGCGGGACCGCAATGCGTCGGCCGATTCCGGGGACGGGCAGGGCGGCGGCACCTGATCGGCCGGCAGGGGCGGGGGCGCGCCCCCTTCATGCCGATTTGGCATGAATTGGGTAATAAGTTCGCACATCAATTTTCCTGCTTGCATCATGTGCGCTTATGGATTGCGTTGCCCGCTGATGTGGCCCCAACCCGAGGGAAAACCCCGCCCGGCTTGGCGGGGGCCGCTTGTGACTACTCGCTACAATCCCGTCCACAAACCCGCACAGCTGCACTTCTGGCGGGTTTTTTGCTAGATGGCAGTCGGGCCCACAAGGCTGTACCGATTCCGGTGCCAAAGCGGTGGGTACGTTACAAACGAAGGACTTCTCTTATGGACATTTTGCTGCAACAGATCATCAACGGTCTGGTACTCGGCAGCATGTACGCCTTGATAGCCTTGGGCTACACCATGGTGTACGGCATTATTCAGCTGATCAATTTCGCCCACGGCGAGGTGCTGATGATCGGGGCTCTGACCAGTTGGAGCTGTATAGGAATGATGCAGGCCGCGATGCCGGGCGCGCCTGGCTGGCTGATCCTGCTGCTGGCGACCCTCATTGCCTGCGTGGTCGCCGCGACGCTCAATTTCGTGATCGAGAAGGTGGCCTACCGGCCCCTGCGCAACAGTCCGCGCCTGGCACCCCTGATCACCGCCATCGGCATGTCGATCCTGCTGCAGACGCTGGCGATGATCATCTGGAAGCCCAACTACAAGCCCTATCCCACGATGCTGCCCAGCACGCCGTTCCAGGTCGGCGGCGCCTTCATCACCCCCACGCAGATCCTGATCCTCGGCGTGACGGCCGTGGCCCTCGCTTCCCTCGTGTACCTGGTGAACCACACCAACCTGGGCCGCGCCATGCGCGCCACGGCCGAGAACCCCCGCGTGGCCTCGCTCATGGGCGTCAAGCCCGACATGGTGATCTCCGCCACCTTCATCATCGGCGCCATCCTGGCGGCCGTGGCCGGCATCATGTATGCCTCCAACTACGGCACGGCGCAGCACACCATGGGCTTCCTGCCCGGGCTCAAGGCCTTCACGGCAGCCGTGTTCGGCGGCATCGGCAACCTGGCCGGCGCGGTGGTCGGCGGCATCCTGCTGGGCCTCATCGAAGCCATCGGCTCGGGCTACATCGGCACGCTCACGGGCGGCCTGCTGGGCAGCCACTACACCGACATCTTTGCGTTCATCGTGCTCATCATCATCCTGACGCTGCGCCCCTCGGGCCTGCTGGGTGAGCGTGTGGCGGATCGCGCCTGAGGAGCCTAGGACCATGAAGAACACCAAAACCAACTGGATCATCGGCGCCGTCGCGCTGCTGGTGCTGCCGCTGATCCTGCAATCCTTCGGCAACGCCTGGGTGCGCATCGCCGACCTGGCCCTGCTGTATGTGCTGCTGGCCCTGGGCCTGAACATCGTGGTGGGATACGCCGGCTTGCTGGACCTGGGCTACGTGGCGTTCTACGCCGTGGGCGCCTACCTGTTTGCCTTGATGGCTTCGCCGCACCTTGCGGACAACTTTGCGGCCTTTGCCGCCATGTTCCCCACCGGCCTGCACACCTCGCTGTGGCTGGTTATACCGTTGGCGGCATTGCTCGCGGCGTTCTTCGGGGCGCTGTTGGGAGCCCCCACGCTCAAGCTGCGGGGCGACTACCTGGCCATCGTCACGCTGGGCTTCGGCGAAATCATCCGGATCTTCCTGAACAACCTGGACCACCCCGTCAACCTGACCAACGGCCCCAAGGGCCTGGGCCAGATCGACTCGGTCAAGGTCTTTGGCCTGGACCTGGGCAAGCGGCTGGAGCTGTTCGGCTTCGACATCAACTCGGTCACGCTGTACTACTACCTGTTCCTGATCCTGGTGGTGATCTCCATCGTGATCTGCTACCGCCTGCAGGATTCGCGCATCGGCCGCGCCTGGATGGCCATCCGCGAGGATGAGATCGCCGCCAAGGCCATGGGCATCAACACCCGCAACATGAAGCTGCTGGCCTTCGGCATGGGCGCTTCGTTTGGCGGCGTGTCGGGTGCGATGTTCGGTGCGTTCCAGGGCTTCGTGTCGCCCGAGTCGTTCAGCCTGATGGAGTCGGTCATGATCGTCGCCATGGTGGTTCTGGGCGGCATCGGCCACATCCCTGGCGTGATTCTGGGGGCCGTGCTGCTGTCGGCCCTGCCCGAGGTGCTGCGCTACGTCGCCGGTCCGCTGCAGGCCATGACGGACGGCCGCCTGGACTCCGCCATCCTGCGCCAGCTGCTGATCGCGCTGGCCATGATCGTCATCATGCTGATTCGCCCCCGCGGCCTGTGGCCCTCGCCTGAGCACGGCAAGAGCCTGACGCAGAAGACCTGAAGCAGAACACCACCGAAAGTTAGCAATGACAGAGAAATCCAATGAAGTGGTGCTGAAGGTCGCCGGCATTTCCAAGCGCTTTGGCGGCCTGCAGGCCCTGTCCGACGTCGGGATCACCATCCAGCGCGGCCAGGTCTATGGCCTGATCGGCCCCAACGGAGCGGGCAAGACCACGTTCTTCAATGTGATCACGGGCCTGTACACCCCCGACAGCGGCACGTTCGAGCTGGCCGGCAAGGCCTACGAGCCCACCGCCGTGCACGAAGTGGCCAAGGCAGGCATCGCCCGCACCTTCCAGAACATTCGCCTGTTCGCCGAGATGACGGCGCTGGAGAACGTGATGGTCGGCCGCCACATCCGGACCAAGTCCGGGTTGCTCGGCGCCGTGCTGCGCACCAAGGGCTTCAAGGAAGAAGAAGCCGCCATCGCCAAGCGCGCGCAGGAGCTGCTTGACTACGTGGGCATCGGCAAGTTCGCCGACTACAAGGCGCGCACCCTGAGCTATGGTGACCAGCGCCGCCTGGAAATCGCCCGCGCCCTGGCCACCGACCCGCAGCTGATCGCCCTGGACGAGCCCGCCGCCGGCATGAACGCCACCGAGAAGGTGCTGCTGCGCGAGCTGATCGACCGCATCCGCAACGACAACCGCACCATCCTGCTCATCGAGCACGACGTGAAGCTGGTGATGGGCCTGTGCGACCGCGTGACGGTGCTTGACTACGGCAAGCAGATCGCCGAAGGCAACCCCGCCGAAGTGCAGAAGAACGAAAAAGTGATTGAGGCCTATCTGGGCACCGGAGGACATTGAGAATGGCCGAAAAATCCAACAAGGTACTGCTGCAGGTCAAGGGCCTGAAAGTGGCCTACGGCGGTATCCAGGCCGTCAAGGGCGTGGACTTCGAAGTGCGCGAAGGCGAGCTGGTCTCGCTGATCGGCTCCAACGGCGCCGGCAAGACCACCACCATGAAAGCCATCACCGGCACCCTGGGCATGAACGATGGCGACATCCTGTACCTGGGTGAAAGCATCAAGGGCAAGGGCGCCTGGGACCTGGTGAAGAAGGGTCTGGTGATGGTGCCCGAAGGCCGTGGCGTGTTCGCGCGCATGACCATCACCGAGAACCTGCAGATGGGCGCCTACACGCGCAGGGACAAGGCGGGCATCCTGGCCGACATCGAGAAGATGTTCACCATCTTCCCGCGCCTGCGCGAGCGCAAGGACCAACTGGCCGGCACCATGTCGGGCGGCGAGCAGCAGATGCTGGCCATGGGCCGCGCGCTGATGAGCCAGCCCAAGGTGCTGCTGCTGGACGAGCCCTCCATGGGCCTGTCGCCCATCATGGTGGACAAGATCTTCGAGGTGGTGCGCGACGTGTACGCCCTGGGCGTGACCATCCTGCTGGTGGAGCAGAACGCGAGCCGCGCGCTGGCCATTGCCGACCGCGGCTACGTGATGGAGTCGGGCCTCATCACGATGACGGGCCCCGGCCAGGAACTGCTGAGCGACCCCAAGGTGCGGGCGGCCTACCTGGGCGAATAACCCGCCTGCCGCGCATTGGGCGCCGTGGGCGCCACCGGAAAAAAGGCACTGCCCAGCCGCAGTGCCTTTTTTCATGGCGGCACGAACCGCCTGCGGCAGGAAGGCATCTGTGCTTGATATGCTATCTATTTCGTAGCAAAAAGGGGTGATGCGTCAGGCGCCATGGGCTTGTTTTGTCCATAATCTGGCCCCTTGCCGTCTTTCTGCCGTCCACGCTGCACCGCCATGAACGCCCTGCAATCCCTGCCGATCTCGCTCCAGACCGTCCTGCTCCTGATCGCCAGCAATGTCTTCATGACCTTTGCCTGGTACGGGCACCTCAAGAACCTGGCCACGTCGCCCTGGTACACCGCCGCGCTGGTGAGCTGGGGCATCGCCCTGTTCGAGTACCTGCTGCAGGTGCCGGCCAACCGCATCGGCTTCACGCAGTTCAATGTGGGCCAGCTCAAGATCATGCAGGAGGTGATCACGCTGGCCGTGTTCGTGCCGTTCGCGGTGTTCTACATGGGCCAGCCGCTGAAGTGGGACTACCTGTGGGCGGGCCTGTGCCTGGTGGGTGCGGTGTACTTCATCTTCCGAAGCGCCTGAGCCCGCCCGCGCCCCGGCGGGGCGGACGGTTAAACTCCCCGGGTCACGGAACAGTCATGTTTCTGTCATGACGCCGTCCCTCTTTTCAGAAATCCGATCCCCCTCCAGGAGCCCCCATGCTGTTTGCCAAGCTGTTGCCACGCGAAGGCAATTTTTTTGAAATGTTCAACCAGCATGCGGACCGCATCGTGGAAGCGGCCCGCGCTTTTTCGCAACTGGTGGCCAATTACAACGACCCGCACCTGCGCGACAAGTACAACCAGGACGTGGACAACGCCGAGCGTGCCGCCGACCGCGTGACGCACGAGGTGAACAAGGCCATCCACAAGACCTTCATCACCCCCATCGACCGTGAGCAGATCCACACGCTCATCAACACCATGGACGATGTGGCCGACCTGATCCAGGATTCCGCCGAAACCATGGCGCTCTACGACGTGCGCCACATGACCGAGGAGATCACGCGCCTCACGGACCTGAGCCTCAAGTGCTGTGAACGCCTGCGCGACGCCGTCAAGCTGCTCGACAAGATCGCCGACCCGGCCGTGGCCGAGGCCGCGCTCAAGACCTGCGAGGAGATCGACAAGCTCGAGTCCGACGCCGACCGCGTGATGCGCAGCGCCATGAGCAAGCTCTTTCGCGAGGAGCCCGATGTGCGCGAGGTGATCAAGCTCAAGGCGATCTACGAGCTGCTCGAGACGATCACCGACAAGTGCGAGGACGTGGCCAACTGCATCGAGGGCATCGTCCTCGAGAACTCCTGATCCCCGCGGGCTGACCAGCATGGAAACCGTACAAACGGCCCTCTGGGTTGTGGTCCTGCTCGTGGCGCTGGCGATCCTGTTCGACTTCATGAACGGGTTCCACGACGCCGCCAACTCCATTGCCACGGTGGTCTCCACCGGCGTGCTCAAGCCCGCGCAGGCGGTGCTGTTCGCAGCATTCTTCAACTTCGTGGCGATCTTCGTCTTTCACCTGAGCGTGGCCGCCACGGTGGGCAAGGGCATCGTGCAGCCCGGTGTGGTGGATACGCACGTGGTGTTTGGCGCCCTGGTGGGCGCCATCACCTGGAACGTGATCACCTGGTACTACGGCATTCCCAGCAGTTCCTCGCATGCGCTCATCGGCGGCATCGTGGGCGCGGTGATCGCCAAGGCGGGCGCCAGTGCGCTGATCTCCGCCGGCATCCTCAAGACCGTGGCGTTCATCTTCGTCTCGCCGCTGCTGGGCTTCACCCTGGGCTCGATCATGATGGTGGCGGTGGCCTGGATCTTCCGGCGAACGCGGCCGAGCAAGGTGGACAAATGGTTCCGCCGGCTGCAGCTGGTGTCTGCGGGCGCTTACAGCCTGGGCCACGGCGGCAACGATGCGCAAAAGACCATCGGCATCATCTGGCTGCTGCTGATTGCGACGGGGTATTCTTCGGCGTCCGACGCATCACCACCGACCTGGGCCATCGTGAGCTGCTATGTGGCCATCGGCCTGGGCACCATGTTCGGCGGCTGGCGCATCGTCAAGACCATGGGCCAGAAGATCACCAAGCTCAAGCCCGTGGGCGGCTTCTGCGCGGAGACGGGTGGGGCGATGACGCTGTTTCTTGCGACCACGCTGGGCATCCCGGTCTCGACCACGCACACCATCACGGGTGCGATTGTCGGCGTGGGCTCCACCCAGCGCGCCAGCGCTGTGCGCTGGGGCGTGGCGGGCAACATTGTCTGGGCCTGGATACTGACCATCCCGGCCAGCGCGTTCGTCGCGGCCGTGGCGTACTGGATCAGCCTGCAGATGTTCTGAGCCTGGAATCCTTGATTTGCTATTAGATATGTAGCTAACAAGGAAATCCAGATAAGCGCTAACGCCCCAATTGAATGCAAATTCAATGGGGCGTTTGTCCTGGTGCCAGCGGGGTCACTGCGAGATCTTGCGGGCTTCCTCGATCTGGTACTCGAAATACCGTTGAAAGCTGAACGCGAGGCTGGCCATCAGCACGGCGGTGCCGACCATCAGCGAGACCACGATGGCGCCGATGGTGATCCATTGCGTCCTGCCGGCCGGGGCGTCGGGTGCGGCGGCTGGGTTGTAGCGCGCGTTCCACGCCTCGGGTGTTTTCAGCGCGAACAGGATGGCCTGCAATGCGCAGCCGGCGATCGTGAAGCCCAGCAGGGGAATCAGCATCCAGCTGTAGTGATCGTCCTGGCCGAGCTGCTGCACGCGCTGGATGCCGTAGATGCCCAGCGCCGTGGGAATCGGCAGCAGCCAGCCGAGCAGGTCGCCCAGGCCGTGAAGATAAAAGCGGTGCAGGCCCAGGGGGCCGCCGAGGAAGGCCAGCCAGGCGGCCAGGGTCTTGTTCTTCATCGCCGGGCCGTCCCGGGAAAAAATGCGGCTGCCTCGGGGGCCGTGGTCACACGAAGCGGGAGAGCGTGGGGGGTATGTTCCATGCCCCGATTATTCAGGCGAACTGGTATCGCCCGCGCCCAGGGTCTTTTCCATGAGCACGATGTCGCGCCAGGCGCCGAATTTCCAGCCCACCGAGCGCATGACGCCCACGTCGGTGAACCCCAGCGACCGGTGCACGCCGATCGAGCCCAGGTTGGCCGAATCGCCAATCACCGCCAGCAACTTGCGCACCCCGGCCGCCTCGGCCTGGACGGCCAGCTCGGCAAGCAGCTTGCGGCCCACGCCCACGCCGCGGGCGTCGTCGGCCACGTAGATCGAGTCCTCGGCCGAAAAGCGGTAGGCCGGGCGTGGCTTGAACCAGTTGGCGTAGGCAAAGCCCGTCACCCGCCCGTCCTTTTCGGCCACGATGTACGGCAGATTGCGCGCCAGCACGTCGGCCCGGCGGCCCGCCATGTCGGTTTCGGTGGGCGGATCGATCTCGAAAGTGCCTGTTCCGGTCAGGACGTGGTGGGCATAAATGGCGGTGATGGCCGCGATATCTTCGTCGCGGCTGGGGCGGATGGTAGGCATTTGCGGGGAAGTGGATATAATCGTGGGCTTTGCAGCGTGTCGCTGGCCGGGTGGCCATGTCGCGTGTCTCAAGCGTTGCGAATATGGTTGCGAACACTGTGGCTCAAGGCAAATGTTGCCGGAGTTCACCACCCGAAGGATAAATCATGGTCGTCATTCGACTCTCCCGCGGCGGCTCCAAGGGCCGTCCTTTCTTCAATATCGTCGTTGCTGACAAGCGCGTGCGCCGTGACGGCCGCTTCATCGAGCGCATCGGCTTCTACAACCCCACCGCCAAGGAATCCGAAGAAGGCCTGCGCATCGTGCAAGACCGTCTGACGTACTGGAAGAGCGTGGGCGCCCAGTCCTCGCCTACCGTGGACCGCCTGATCAAGCAAGCCGCCAAGAAGGCTGCTTAAAGCTCCCTGAAAAGGGCGGGTTCCGTCGGCTTGCCGCGCGGAACCCGCCCTTTTCCTATTCTGGAATCACCACCATGGCCGCCACCCTGACCCTCGAACCCGCCGAGCTGCCCCCCGATGCCATCGAAGTGGGCCGCATCGCCGACGCCTGGGGGGTCAAGGGCTGGTTCAAGGTGCTGCCCCACAGCAGCAGCCCCGAGGCACTGTTTTCCTCCAAGCGCTGGTACCTGCAGCCGTCCGAGCGCGGGGCCAGGACGTTCACCGGGACCGTGCTGCTGCCCATCCGGCAGGCCAAGGACCATTCCGACACCGTGGTGGCCTGGGCGCAGGGCATTGACGACCGCAATGCTGCGGAGGCCTTGCGCGGCGCGCGCATCTTCGTGCCGCGATCGAGCTTTCCGTCCACCACGGACGACGAGTACTACTGGGTCGACCTGATCGGCCTTGTGGTCGTCAACCGCGAAGGCGTGGCGCTCGGCGAGGTGCGGGAGCTCATGTCCACCGGTCCGCAGACGGTGCTGGTGCTGGCCTACGAGCAGGACGGCAAGGCGCTGGAGCGCATGATTCCCTTTGTCTCGGCCTTCGTCGACAAGGTGGACCTGCCGGAAAAGCGCATCACGGTGGACTGGCAGCCTGATTACTGATCGGCCTTGACGGACCGCGCCGCGCACCATGCGCTTTGACCTCATCACCCTGTTCCCCGAGCTGTTCGCGCCCTTCCTGGCCAGCGGCGTGACCCGGCGCGCCTACGCCAGCGGCCAGGTTGATGTGCGCCTGTGGAACCCGCGGGACCATGCCGACGGCAACTACCGCCGTGTGGACGACCGCCCCTTTGGCGGCGGCCCGGGCATGGTGATGATGGCGGAGCCCCTCGCGCGGTGCCTCTCGGCCATCCGGGCCGAGCGCGGCGAGCTCCAGGGCAGCCAGGCGCCGCTGGTCCTTTTTTCGCCCATTGGCGAGTCGCTCAACCATGCGGCCGTGGAGCGCTGGTCGGCCAGCGCGGGGGCCATCCTGCTGTGCGGGCGCTACGAGGGCATCGACCAGCGATTCATCGACGCCCATGTCGATGTGCAGATGAGCCTGGGCGACTTCGTGCTGTCAGGAGGCGAAATCGCAGCCATGGCCTTGCTGGACGCCGTGGCGCGCCTGCAGCCCGGCGTACTCAATGACGAGGGCAGCCACCAGCTCGACAGCTTCAATCCGGCGCTCGATGGCCTGCTGGACTGCCCCCACTACACGCGCCCCGAGGAATGGGCAGGGCAGCAGGTGCCGGCCGCGCTGATGTCCGGCCACCACGCGCACATCGAGCGCTGGCGGCGCGACCAGCGCCTGGCCATCACGGCCCGGCACCGGCCCGACCTCATCGACGCCGCGCGAAAGGCAGGGCGGCTGGCGCCCGCTGACGAGGCGGTATTGGCCAAGCTCGCCTGAATTGCTATAATCAAAGGCTTTTCGATCCTCTGGCCGGCCGTTTTGACAGGGAGTTCTCCCGCGAAACACTGAGACGTCAATCCCGACGCAGCCATTTTTGGCGCGGACAAGATCGCTAGGAAACTCACATGAACCTGATCCAGACCCTGGAAGCGGAAGAAATCGCCCGCTTGAACAAGACCATCCCCGAATTCGCCCCTGGTGACACCGTCATCGTGAGCGTGAACGTGGTGGAAGGTACCCGCAAGCGCGTGCAGGCCTACGAAGGCGTGGTGATCGCCAAGCGCAATCGCGGCCTGAACAGCGGCTTCACCGTGCGCAAGATCTCCAGCGGCGAGGGCGTGGAACGTACGTTCCAGACCTACAGCCCGCTGATCGCCAGCATCGAAGTCAAGCGCCGTGGCGACGTGCGCCGTGCCAAGCTGTACTACCTGCGTGACCGCAGCGGCAAGTCGGCACGTATCAAGGAAAAGCTGCCTTCGCGCGTCAAGGTTGCAGCCACCGCCGCATAAGGCGCGGGCTCGTCCTGACAAGGCCGCTACAGCATCTGCCTGTAGCGGCTTTTTGTTTTCTGGTCCGTTGAACCCCCTTTCGTGAACCCATCTTCCATCCCTGCCGTTTCGTCGGTCATTGCGCCGCTGTCGAGCCTGCCCGACTTCGACCCCCGCCTCGTGCCGGTGGTGGGGGTGGATGCGCACCTGCCCGCGGTGCCGGCGGCTGCGCAGACGCCGCAGGCGCTGCGCGCGCGCTTCGCGCACCCGCTCCGCTGGGAGCCCGAGGTGCTGCTGGAGAAGAAGTTCATGAACCGCGAGCCGGCCCACGCGTCGGTCCTGCTCGCCATCGTGCTGCGCGAAGAGCCCATGGTGCTGCTGACCGAGCGCACGGCCCATCTGTCCACACATTCGGGGCAGGTGGCCTTTCCAGGAGGGCGGGCAGACGCTGGCGATGCCTCCCCCGCCGACACGGCCTTGCGCGAAGCGCAGGAAGAGGTGGGGCTCGGCCGCGAGTTCGTGGAAGTGCTCGGAACCCTGCCGACCTATGTCACGGGGTCGTCCTTCATCATCACCCCCGTGGTGGCGCTGGTGCGGCCCGACTGTGTCCTGCAGCCCAATCCCTACGAGGTGGCGGACCTCTTCGAGGTGCCGCTGGATTTCCTGCTGAACCCCGCCAACCACCGGCGCCATGTGTTCGACCGCGATGGCGTGCACCGCGAGTGGTTCTCGATGCCGTACCAGGATGGTGGCAAGAACCACTACATCTGGGGTGCCACGGCGGGCATGCTGCGCAACTTCTACCGCTTCATGATGGCCGAGTGAGGCCTCCCCGGCCGGGGCTGTCCCCGGCGCGGCGGGGCGGACCTTGCGCGGGAGGGCGGGCCTGGGCCGCGCCAGTTCCGCGGGCTGCGGGTGTGTCGCGCTGTTCATGGTGGATGTATCGCTGAGGTTCGGCGCAAACACGCGCTCCTGCGGCTTGGCGCCAGTATCATTGCCCCCCATGAGTTTCTTCGCCATCCTGTTCGCTTTGCTGATCGAGCAGGCCCGCCCGCTGGCACGCAGCAATCCCATCCATGCAGGTCTGCGTGCGTGGGCCTTGTCCGTCAGCCGCAATTTCGATGCGGGCAAGCCGCACCATGGCTGGGTGGCCTGGGGCCTCGCAGTCGTCGTGCCCGCGCTCCTCACGCTGGCCATCCACTGGCTGTTGCTGTGGGGCCTGGGCTGGCCCTTCGCGGTGCTCTGGAGCGTGGCGGTGCTCTACATCACCCTGGGCTTTCGGCAGTTCAGCCACCATTTCACCGGCATCCGCGATGCGCTGGAAGAGGGCGATGAAGATGGCGCCCGGGAGCGCCTGGCCCACTGGCAGCAGGTGGACGTGGGTGCGCTTCCACGCAGCGAGATCGTGCGCCACGTGATCGAGTACTCGGTGCTGGCGGCCCACCGGCATGTGTTCGGGGTGCTGGCCTGGTTCTCGGTGCTGGCCGCGCTGGGCCTGGGGCCCACGGGTGCCGTGCTGTACCGGCTGGCCGAATTCGTATCGCGCTACTGGCACTACAAGCAGCGCACGGGCGCCCAGCCCGCCAGTGCCTCGCTGCAGCAGGCTTCTGCCCAGGCGTGGACGGCCATCGACTGGCTTCCGGCCCGGCTCACCGCGCTGAGCTTTGCCGTGGTGGGCAGCTTTGAGGAAGCCATCGAGGGCTGGCGATTCCATGCGCAGCGTTTTCCCAATGACAACGACGGCGTGGTGCTGGCGGCGACCGCGGGCGCGATCAATGTGCGCCTGGGGGGCGAGGCGCTGAAGGCGCGCACCGAGCTGCATGCGCCGCAGGGCCTGGAGATCGACGCCGACATGGGCGACAGCGATTCCACGCCGGGCCGGGAGCCCGAGGTGGGCCACCTGCGCAGCGTGGTGGGGCTGGTGTGGCGCTCGGTGGTGGTGTGGATGCTGCTGCTGGCGCTGCTCACGCTGGCGCGTTTGCTGGGGTAGCTGGAAATCCCCCTAGTAGCCTTCGGCGCCTTCCCCCGGAGGGGGCGCACCCGATGGCCATGCAAAGCCAGTTCCACGGGTGCGCTGGCGTGGTACATGCCATGCGGAGGGCGGTTCGCGTCGATGCCCTCGTATCTCCGGCTCCGACCCGGCCGTCGGCGCTGCGCATACATCGATACTGATCAGCACCGGTCAATACCGCGTATGGCTCAGCTCTTCGAATAAATCGCTATATATTTTGTAGCGTGTAGGGCTGATCCCGCCTGCGGAAGGGCCCAGTTTCACTGCGTCCAGCACGCCGCAGCCCGGCTCGTGCAGGTGGGTGCAGTTGTAGAACTTGCAGTGGGTCGCGTGTTGGGCGATGTCGGGCATGCAGGCGGCCAGCTGCATCGGGGCGATGTGGTGCAGCCCGAATTCCTGGAAACCCGGCGAATCGATGAGGGCCGTGGTGCGGGCCTTGTCCATCCAGTACCAGTGGGTGCTGGTGGTGGTGTGCTTGCCTGAGTTGAGGGCCTGCGAAATTTCGCCGGTCAGCACCGAGGCGCCCGGCACCAGCAGGTTGATGAGGGTGCTCTTGCCCGAGCCCGAGGGCCCCAGCACCAGCGTGGTCTTGCCCTGCAGGTGCTCCATCAGCAGCGCGCGGTCCACATCGCTCGATAGCGCCAGGGACAGCGGCAGCACGCCGTAGTGCTTGCCAGAGCCCATGTGGCGGTAGGGGAGCAGGCGCTCCCAGGCCCGGGCGAAGGGTTCCACCAGGTCGCTCTTGTTGAGCGCGATGAGGGGCGTGATGCCTTCGGCCTCGGCGGCGATCAGCGCGCGGGAGAGCTGGCTTTCCGAGAACACGGGTTCCGCCGCGATGAGGATCAGCACCTGGTCGAGGTTGGCCGCAAACGATTTGGTGCGGATCTCGTCCTGGCGGTAAAAGAGGTTGCGCCGCTCCTGGACCTTTTCGATGGTGCCCTCTTCGCCCTGGCCAGGCGGGGGGGCCTGCCACAGCACATGGTCACCCACCACGGCCTGGCTCTTCTTGCCGCGCGGATGGCAGATGCGGCGTTCGCCGTCGGGCGTCTCCACCATGCAGTGGCGGCCATGGCTGGCCACCACGGTGCCTTCCATGAGCGCGCTGCGTTCAGCCATGGGATGTTGTGTTGGTGGTGGTGCGCGGCGTCATGGGGTCACGCCACCAGGGCATCGAACTGGGTCGCGCATTCGAAATCGGTGGACGAGATGCCGTGCACGTCGTGCGTGTTCAGCCGCACCACGCAGCGGTTGTAGTGCACCGACAGGTCGGGGTGGTGGTCCTGCGCGTTGGCGATGAAGGCCAGTGCATTCACGAACGAGATGGTTTCGTAGTAGTTCGCGAACCGGTAGGTCTTCTCGATGGCTACGTCGGCGCCATCTCCGGTCAGGCTCCAGCCTTCGAGTTTGGCCAGATTTGCTACAACTTCAGTAGCTGTCAGCGCACGGCGGGTCTGCGTGGACCAGTCTTTTTTCTTCAGCATAGTCGTCATGGGTGGGCGGGGGCGTGCATGCGCGCCAGCCGCTCGGTGGCGGGTGGGTGCGAGTAGTAGAACTTCACGTACACCGGGTCGGGGGTGAGCGTGGAGGCATTGTCTTCGTAGAGCTTGAGCAGGGCCGAAGAGAGGTCGGCGCCACTGGCCTGGGCAACGGCATAGGCATCGGCCTGGAACTCGTGGCGGCGCGATTGCCGGGAGAACACGGGCGAGATGAATAAGGTGAACACCGGCACCACCAGCATGAACAGCAGCAACGCCAGCGCATCGTTCGGCGCGGCGGCCATTGCCGGGTCGAAGGAGATGTTGGGGCGCACTCCCAGGCCTGTGTAGAACCAAACCTGGGTGGAGAGCCAGCCGAGCAACGCGAATCCGGCCAGGCTCAGCGCGAACATGGCCACGATGCGCTGGATGATGTGGCGATGCCGGAAGTGCCCGAGCTCATGGGCCAGTACCGCCTCCACCTCGCCCGGCGATAGCTGGCGCAGCAGCGTGTCGTAGAACACCACGCGCTTGGCGGCGCCAAAGCCCGTGAAGTAGGCGTTGGCATGGGCGCTGCGGCGGCTGCCGTCCATCACGAACAGCCCCTTGGCCGAGAAGCCGCAGCGCTGCATGAGGGCCGTCACGCGGGTCTTGAGGGATTCGTCCTCGAGTGGCTGGAATTTGTTGAACAGCGGTGCGATGAAGGTGGGGTAGACCACCATCAGCAGCAGGTTGAACCCCATCCAGAAGCACCAGGCCCACAGCCACCACAGCGGGCCGGCAGCGCCCATGATCCACAGGATCAGCGCGGCGATCGGAAGGCCGATGGCCGCACCGACCAGCAAGCCCTTGGCGGCATCCGCAAGCCACAGGCGCCAGGTCATCTTGTTGAAACCGAAGCGCTCCTCCACCACGAAGGTCTGGTACAGCGACAGGGGCAGGTCGATCAGCCCGCTGATCGCCGCAAACGCCGCCAGCAGCGCCAACTGCTGCCACATGCCGCCTCCGAGTGCGTCCAGCAGGAGCTGATTCAGGGCGTCCAGGCCGCCCAGCAGCGTCCACCCCAGCAGCACGGCGGCGCCCAGCGCCATCTCCAGCAGGCCCAGGCGCCCCTTGGCGATGGTGTAGTCGGCGGCCTTCTGGTGGGCTGCCAGCGCAACGCGCTCGGCAAACGGCGCCGGCACCGCGCCACGGTGGCGGGCCACGTGCCGCATCTGGCGCGTGGCCAGCCAGAGCTTGAGGGCTAGGCCCAGCAGGAGTGCCGCCGCGAAGGCGAACGTCAGCACCGAGGAAGGAGAGAGGGCGTCGGAGGAGGTGGGCATGGTGGTGGGGGGAGTTTAATGGGGAAGCCCCTGGGACTGTGGTGCAAGGGCTGCGGGCCATCGGCGACAATGCGCGCCATGCCAGAAGCCAACCATCCCACCCCCCAGGCGCTTGCCAAGTCCGACCAGAACCTCGTCTGGCTCGACTGCGAAATGACCGGCCTGGAGCCCGATACCGACCGTCTGCTCGAAATCGCCGTCATCGTGACCGGCCCCAGCCTGGAGCCGCGCATCGAAGGCCCGGTGTTTGCGATCCACCAGCCTGACGAACTCCTCAACAAGATGGATGCCTGGAACAAGGGCACCCATGGCCGCAGCGGCCTGATCGACAAGGTCAAGGCCTCCACCGTGACCGAAGCGCAGGCCGAGCAGCAGATCATTGCCTTTCTGAGCCAGTATGTTCCCAAGGGCACGGCACCCATGTGCGGCAACAGCATCGGGCAGGACCGGCGCTTTCTGGTGCGCTACATGCCCAAGCTGGAGCGGTTCTTTCACTACCGCAATGTGGACGTGAGCACCCTCAAGGAGCTGGCCAAGCGCTGGAAACCCGAGGCCTACACGAGCTTCAAGAAGGCCCAGAAGCACACGGCCCTGGCCGACGTGCATGAGTCCATCGACGAGTTGGCGCACTACCGCAGGCATCTGCTGTCGGTGTGACCCGTTGCGCGCGGCCGGGCCGGGCTGCACCTGTGCGAGACCGGCTTGCGATCCCTTCGAGACCGTGGTCGCGCTGAGGCATGAAGCGTGCTGCAAGGTGAAGGGGCTTGCGGGGAAACCCCTATTCATGCCATAATCAGCGGCTGCGCAGGAAACGGTTCCTCGCAGATTGTGCATCTCCCCTCACACACCGGGCTTGCCAGCCGACTGCTTCGTGCAGTGCAGGACTAGCGAACAACGCCCACCAGCATCCGCCCAGAGCAATGCAGGTTTCGTTTGATGGTTGATGTTTTTTAACCATTGACGAAGCCACTCGCAGGCTGCGCCTGCGATCGTCTTCGTGAGAGAAAAATCATGACCGACACCTCTTTGGTGCAGGGCGAATTCGCGCCTGCAGAAACTTCCTTTGCTGCCGACCTTTCCGTGCAGCCTTCCCCCCTGGACGCCGTGGTGGCCGCCGCTGAAGGCGATGCCGCCGTCACCGCCGAACCCAATGGCTTCGTCGAACTGGGCCTGGCGCCCGAACTGGTGCAAGCCGTGGCTGACCTGGGCTACACCCAGCCCACCAGCGTGCAGCTCAAGGCCATTCCCCTGGCCATGGGCGGTGGCAACGACTCCACCAAGTTCATCGACCTGATGGTCTCGAGCCAGACCGGCTCCGGCAAGACCGCCGCCTTCCTGCTGCCCGTGCTGCACACGCTGATCAACCAGCAAGCCGCCGCCGAAGCCGAGGAACGCGCCGCTTTCGAGCGCGCCGTGGCCGAAGCCGCTGCGCGTGGCGAACCCGCTCCCAAGCGTGCCAAGCGCAAGGACCCCACCAGCTCGCGCAACTTCAAGGCCGCCACCCCGGGCGCCCTGATCCTGTGCCCCACGCGTGAACTGGCCCAGCAGGTGGCGCACGACGCCATCGACTTGGTCAAGCACTGCCGTGGTCTGCGCGTGGCCAACGTGGTGGGCGGCATGCCCTACCAGTTGCAGATCGCCAAGCTGCAGAACGCCGACCTCGTGGTCGCCACCCCCGGCCGCCTGCTGGACCTGCAGCGCTCGATGCAGATCAAGCTCGACAAGGTGCAGTTCCTGGTCGTCGACGAAGCCGACCGCATGCTGGACCTGGGCTTCTCGGACGACCTGGCCGAACTGAACCAGCTGACCGCCCAGCGCAAGCAGACCATGATGTTCAGCGCCACGTTCGCGCCGCGCATCCAGCAACTGGCGATGCGCGTGATGCACGACGGCGGTTCGTCGGTGCAGAAGGTGACCATCGATTCTCCGCAAGAGAAGCACGCCAACATCAAGCAGATGCTGTACTGGGCCGACAACGCCCAGCACAAGCGCAAGCTGCTGGACCACTGGCTGCGCGACACCACGATCAATCAGGCCATCGTTTTCGCCAGCACCCAGGTGGAGTGCGATGGTTTGGCCAACGACCTGCAGCAGGAAGGATTCTCGGCCGTGGCGCTGCACGGCGCGCTGAGCCAGGGCCTGCGCAACCGCCGCTTGATGGCGTTGCGTGCCGGCCAGGTGCAGATCCTGGTGGCCACCGATGTGGCTGCGCGCGGCATCGACGTGCCCACGATCACCCACGTGTTCAACTTCGGCCTGCCCATGAAGGCCGAGGACTACACCCACCGCATCGGCCGCACCGGCCGTGCGGGCCGCGATGGCCTGGCCATCACGTTTGCCGAGTTCCGCGACCGCCGCAAGATCTACGACATTGAGTCGTACAGCCGCCAGCAGTTCAAGGCCGATGTGATTCCCGGCATGGAGCCTTCGCAACGTGCTCCCCAGGCACCGCGCGGTGGTGACTTTGGTGGCCGTGGCCGCCCCGGTGGCGGTTACGACCGCGACAGCCGTGACCGCAAGTTCGGCGGCCCCGCACGCGGCAACAACGACCGCGGCGGATTTGGTGGTGGCTTTGGCGGCGGATTCGCCGGCCGCGATAGCCAGCGAGCAGCCCCTGCCCGTGGCGGCGAGGGTGGTGGTTTTGGTGCCCGTGATGACCGGGGCTTCGCTCCCCGCCGCGACGGTGACGGCTATGGCCGCAAGCCCGGTTTCGGTGATGCAGGCCGGGGTGGTTTTGCCCCCCGAGGCGACGCTGGCGCGCCCCGTGGCGAGTTCGCACCCCGCAAGCCCGGCTTCGCCAAGCCCGCAGGCGGTGGCGGCGGCAAGCCCTTCGTGGCCCATGATGCGCGCAAGCGCCCTGCGCGCCCCGCGCGCTGATTCGGCCGCCCCGTCGTTTCGACGCGAGCCCTGAAAGGCTGGCACCGCAAGGTGCCAGCCTTTTTTTGTTGCCGCCGCCTGCCGGGCGCGAGAATATAGAGAGAGGCTCGACAATAATCCTTCCGGGAGGAATCTGCAGTGTCGTCTTCGTTATCGTCGGGTGCGGACTTTGAGCACATGTTCGAGCTGGCCCCTGTGTCCCTCTGGCTGGAGGACTACAGCGCACTCAAGCAGATTCTGGACGGCTGGCGCGCCACCGGAGTCACGGATATCCGTGCCCACCTCGCGCAAGACCCGGCACGGGTGCGGCAATGCAGTGCCGCGCTCCAGGTTCTGAAGGTGAACCGCCGCACGCTGGAGCTGTTCGCTGCCCCGAGCCAGCAGGTGCTCGAGGCGAATCTGGACAAGGTCTTCAGGGATGACATGCACGATGCGGTCTCCCATGAGTTGGCGGCGCTTTGGTCGGGGCAGCTGGAGTTTTCGAACCAGACCGTGAACTACGCGCTCGACGGCCGGCGGCTCGATGTGCAGATCCGCGCGCGCATCCTGCCAGGGTATGAGGACGACTGGAGCCGCGTCCTGCTCTCGCTGGAAGACATCACGGCCCAGATGCGGGGCGCGCGCCAGCTGCGGCGCAGCGAACAATATGCCCGGGATCTGTTCGAGCATTCGCCCGTCTCCCTGTGGGTGGAGGATTTCAGCGCCGTGAAGAACCTGCTTGATGGCGTGCGCGCGCAAGGCATCGACGACTTCAAGACCTTCATCACGGTGCATCCCGAGTTCGTCACGCGCTGCATGCAGGAGATCCGGGTGGTGGATGTCAACCAGCAGACCTTGCGCATGTTCGGAGCATCCAGCAAGGAGATGCTGCTCAACAACATCGGCCGGGTGTTCCGGGGGGAAATGCACGAGTCTTTCGCCGACCAGTTGCTGGATCTGTGGGAGGGCAAGACCTTTCAGCAGCGCGAAGTCGTCAACTACGCCCTGTCGGGCGACGCGGTGCACATCCACATGCAGTTCTCGGTGCTGGCGGACCATTTGGCGGACTGGGGGCTGGTGCTGCTCTCGCTGGTGGACATCACCGCGCGCAAGAAGGCCGAGGCCTACCTGGAATACCTGGGCAAACATGACGTGCTGACCCAGCTTCGCAACCGGGCCTTCTATGCCGAGGAGCTCAACCGGGTCACGCGCAAGGGGCCCTGGCCCTTGTCCATCATTGCGATCGATCTGAACGGGCTCAAGGCCGTGAACGATGAGCAAGGCCATGCCGCGGGCGATTCGATGCTGCGAAGGGTGGGTGAAGTGCTGGCCAAGGCGGTGGATCCGCCGGCATGCGCCGCGCGCATTGGCGGCGACGAGTTCACCGTGTTGCTGCCGGGCATGGATGAGCGCAGTGCCTTTGCGTTGCAGGACCGCATCCTCTCGATGCTGGATCTGAACAACCAGTTCTATCCGGGACAGCCGATCAGCCTGGCCATGGGGGTCGCGTCGTGTCGATCCGGCGATCAGATGGAGGCGACGATCAACCGCGCCGACCAGGCCATGTATGCCGAAAAGAACCGCTACTACCAGGACAATGGCCTGGACAGGCGGCACGCCAGCTAGCCGCACCGCGCAAACGCCCGCCCCTGGCTGGATTCAGCCCGTGTGCACCGCGTAGCCGTACAGCCGCTCGGGAGGCACTCTGGCCAGCAGGCTGCGATCCGTGGCCGGGCCCGTGATGGCGTAGGCGGTCTGTGACGTGTCGCGCTGCAGGGTGCTGGTCACGCTCTTGCCTTGGGAGTCCGTCACGGCGGCCACAAGCGGGGTGCGTGCTTCGGCCCCCCGCCGCATCACGACCCCCATTTCTCCGGACGCGAGTTTCACGAAGTCGCCAGGTGGGTAGATGCCCAGCACCTTGATGGTCGCCGTGGAGAAGGGGCCCCCCTTGTCATCCCTGAACATCAGCCGGGCGGCGTCCTGGATGGAGAGCGGCTGGCGCAGCTGCCGGGGGCTGATGCGTGCCATGAACAGGTCCGCCATGCGCAATACCTGCGCAGCGTCGCTCACCGATGAGATGCCGTGTGGATAGCCGCTGCCATCCGGCTGCTCGTGGTGTTGCATCACTGCGGCGATCCACTCCGCGTCGGTAACGCCGGCTTTCTCCAGCAGCGCGGCACTCAGGGCAGGGTGTGCGCGGATCTGGGTGCGTTGCCGGTCCAGGGCCGGATAGTCCTGCGCGGCCATCTGGCCCTGCAGCTCGGCGATGCTGGCGTTCATCGTCAGCGCCGCCAGTGCGATCTGCCGGATGCGCACGGCGGCCCAGCCGAGCTGCCGCGCCATCAATATGCCCAGCAGCGCTGTGTAGACCGCATGGCTGTATCCGTAGCGCAGATGCTTTGCATGGTCCTGCCGCACGGCCATGAACAGGCCGATGTCGGGGTCCGCGTCGGCAAGCTCCAGTATCTCGTCCGCCAGCGCTTGGATCGCATCCAGGCTGTCGGAGGTTTCACCCAGGTGCGGCAGCGCCGATTCCAGTGCGTCAATGGCCAGCGCCCAGCGGGTATAGATGCTTTCCGGTGGTTTTGCCGCAGGGGCCGCCAGCGCCTGCACCGCCTTGAATTCTTCGATATCGACAAACATGCCGCGCTCGAGCAGTGCTTCCAGCTGGCTGTCGTTGCGGATCACGTGCCCACGGGCGAGCAGCAGGGTGCAATCCTGGTTGCGCACATTCCAAGGCAGCGGCACGCCCACCCGTACCTTGGATTCAACCAGTTTCAGCAGCTGCATGGTCGTCCTCCAGTGCCTGAGCCTCCTCGTCCGCTGCGCGAGCACACGGGTTCTGTCGAGAATGAAATTTCGCCCCATTGTTGCAGCATGCGTGGGGTTCCACAAACGGGCGGGTCAGCCTGGCGTGGCGGTCCGTCCAATATCGGGCCAGCGATGGTGCAGATAGATCCATGCGGCCATGCCCACGCACATCATCAACAGCGAGGCCAGTGCCAGCAAGACGGTGGAATGCATCACCAGCGGCACCACGACCCCTGCCACCAGGCCATTGGCGGTGGAGCCTACAAACGCCTGCATGGACGAGGCCATGCCGCGGCGCTCGGGGTGAAGGTCCAGCACCAGCAAGGTGACCACGGGCACCATCAGGGCCCAGCCAAACGCGAAGACCGCGATCGGCGCGAGTGCCCACGCCGCATGCACCGGGAACAGCAGATTGGCCCCCAGGTTGAGGATGGCCACGGTGAACATGATCACGAAGCCATGGCGTATCTGCCGCTTCGGCGCGATCTTGCCGGCCAGACGGCCGCTGAGCCAGGCGCCGCCCATGATGCCGGAGATGGTGAGGACGAAGAACCAGAAGAACTGCGTGGGCGCCAGCGCCAGGTGCTCGCCCAGGAAGGCCGGCGCCGCCAGCACATACAGGAACATGCCGTTGAAGGGCACGCCGCTGGCCAGCGCCAGCAGCACGAAGCGTGGGCTGGACCCCAGCTGCCAGTAGCCGCGCATCAGGTGGGGCACGTTGAAGGGCTGGCGCAGCTCGGGCTGCAGGGTTTCGGGCAGCAGGCGGAAGTTGGCGATCCACAGGACCACGCCGACCAGCGTCAGGAACCAGAAGATGCTGTGCCAGCCCGTGTGCACGAACAGCCAGCCGCCCACGATGGGGGCGATGGCCGGGGCCACGCCAAAGTAGATCGTCACCTGGCTCATCACCTGCTGCGCGCGTGCCGGGGGAAACATGTCGCGGATGACCGCGCGCGACACCACGATGCCGGCGCCCGTCGATAGCCCTTGCAGCGCCCTGAATGCAATGAGCTGGCCGATGCTTTGCGACAGCGCGCAGCCCGCGGAGGCCAGCGTGAACATCGCGATGCCGCACAGCACCACGGGGCGCCGGCCAAAGCTGTCCGCCAGTGCGCCATGGAAGAGGTTCATGAACGCAAAACCGAAGAGATAGGCCGACAGGGTCTGCTGCATCTCCACGGGGGTGGCGCCCAGCGCCTGCGCAATGCCGGTGAACGCGGGGATGTAGGTGTCGATGGAGAAAGGCCCCAGCATGCCCAGCACGGCGAGGAGGACGGCCAGGGCCCATTGGGGAGCGCGCCAGAGCGTGTGGGCGTTAGGGTTCATGGATGAATTTCGAAGGGCGGTGGAAGGGGCGTCGTGGGATGGCGGGCGGTGGAGCTGCCGCGGGATCGTCAGGGCCTGGGCCGCCTGGGCAGGAGCTGGCCCCCGGGCGAAAACCGGTACCAGCCCTCCATCCACCCCAGCCCGAAGAGTGAGAGGGTCTGCTCATAGTAGGCCGTGGTGCGCACGGGGCTTGCTGCCAGGCGGTTGCGTTGCGCTTGCAGCGCGGCGCTGTCTCCTTGCGCCTGCAGGAAGGGCAGCATCGCGGCAGAGAAGCCCGACGGGCCTGCCCCGGAGGCTTGTCCACTCCGTACATCGATGGATTCGGGGGGGTGCCCCTGTTCCCGCACGTAGCGGGCCATGGGGGCCAGTGCCGACAGCAGCGCCTTGCGGCCGCTGGCGGCCGGGTGCAGCATGCCGGCCCACAGGTAAACGCGGATCGCGTTGTAGGTGCCCTGGCCTTTTTCCTTGCCCTTTTCGTCGATGAGAAAGCCCTGCCGCGCGTCGTAAATGGCCCAGTCCGGGGCATAGCCTTGGGGGGATGCGCCCACGATGACCTTCTCGGAGCTTGGTACCAACTGCTTCCAGGCGGTCTGCGGGTACAGCGCGCCGAGCCGTTGCATTGCCTGCAAAGGCAGGTAGCTGGGGTTGAGTTTCCATCGGTCGTCGGCTTCCACAAAGCCGCGTGGCGCGGGCAGCAGGCACAGGCCCAGGCCTGGCAGGTCGGCTGTTTCTTCTGCAATGATGCGTGCGGCCAGCCGGGCTCCCAGTGCGTGGTAGCGCGGCACTTGCCACAAGCGGGCCGCCTCACCCAAGGCATAGGCAATCCAGAGGTCCGCGTCCGATGCGGCGTTGCTGTCGAGGATGCCCCAGGTACCGTCAGGCCGGCGGCCCCATAGCCACGCGGGCAAGCGGGCGCCGAGGTCGCCGCCGCTCAGGTTGTTTTCAGTCCAGCGCAGGAGGACATCGAACCCCTTGCGGTCATTGGCCACCAGGGCAAAGAAAATCCCGTATGCCTGGCCTTCGGAGTAGGTACGCCCGCCTTCGCCATCGTCGGAGATCACACGGCCTTCGTCGCTGACGAATTGCGCCTTGAAGCGGTCCCATGCGGGCCACTGGCCGCCGCTGGCCAGGTCCGCGGAGGGACGTGCCTGTCCGTTGGCGCCCAGGAACGCCGTGGGTGCGAGGAAACCCAGCCCCGTGAGCAGGGCCGTCCGCCGTAAGAGCAATGCAGCAGTCATGTCGGGAGAGTTTTCGTTTCGCATACTGTGGTGGAGCGCCTTCTTCTTTCCGCCGTCCTGTCAATGCAGCGCATTGGAGGCACCCGGGGGAAGCACGGGCTGCCACGGGCCTGGACAGCGTGGCGGGCGCAAGGGTTGCCTATACTAGCCAAGGAAATCCCGGGCGGGTTCTGGCGGCATTGTTTGAGGCGGTTCAATCCGCCTCCAAAATGCAGGCAACTGTGGGGGCTGATGGCCAAGCTTACAAAGGATGGGCGCGGGTGACCGCTGAGGATGTGGCGACTGCGCACGAAGGTCGGGCAACAAGTCCCGCTAGCTGCCTAGCGGCTTTCCCCAGATCCCTGCGGTCAACGTGGTCGGCCCTCGGAATGCAGCACGCCGTCCACCATCAACTCCAAAAGCGCCGCCCTCATCCCGTCGTTGTCAGCAACTGATGTCGCATTCCCTCGCTGCACGGCGATCACCCGGCCCTTGAAGTTGCCATCCCGATGAGGCAATTGCTGCGCAAGAGTTTCAACACGTGCATAGTCGTACTGCGAAAGGGTGTGCGCGATGGTGATGGTGATGCTCATGAGGGTTTCGGGCGGGCTGTGGCCCCGCAGCGGCGCGACGGGCAACTCTTTCGCAGTCATCACAAAGCTTGCACCTGATTGGTGGCAGCGTTTGTAGGCGGATGCCCACATCCCACCTGTGAACCGAAGATGGAAAGGCTGGCGAGCGACGCTGGCATCGCATGGGTGGCGGCCACTGGACGCTTTGATGCTGCTTCCAACCGATTCCGATGGCTCGCGGGGGTGAAAATGTGGAATGGCAAAAATAGTTTTGTCGTCAACCGAGAGAGTTATCGAATGAAGAAGATGATTGCAGCCCTTGCATTGCTCGTATGCGGGACGTCCATGGCAGCAGGGTCCTATGACGGTGTCTATGTCAATCTTGGCCAATCGGGCTCATATCTTTCAGTGCACACCAATGGTGACCGTGTGCTTGCCACCGTGTACGGGATCATCCCCGCCAGTGGCATCCGCATGACGAGCCTGGTGGGCAACGTGGAGCCCAGCCAACTGAACACCTGGGATCTGCTGGGAGGAACGGTGGCAGGAGACACCATGAAGCTCTCAGGTCAGATGCTATTTAACGCGTGCACAGTGGATGTCACCGTTCGTTTTGGGGCCGGAACGGCCAATGCAATGGTTACGGGAGCTGCGCAAACGCCCGTTGGGCAGGCCTCAGGAGTCCATTGCGCCGCCTTGCCGACGTTGCTTCCCAATGGGATGGCATTCTCCAAGGCCTTCTGAGCTGCGTTTGGGTTGTGGGGAGCCCTGGCTTTTTCTTGCGACTTCGCTTGAGAACGGACCATGCTCCTTCAGATGAGGATGGGCTTCTGGGTGGCGCTGCGACCGGTGCCCCCGCGTGCCTCGCGCCCATGCCCAGCCGCAGGGCGCAGGCCGGAACTGCATGGATTGCTCCGGGCCCGGTGCGATTGCACCGACAGGGGCCTGACGGCGCAGGGGCGGGCAGAGGGCTTCCATCAGGGGATGATGGAAGCCGTCGATCTACCCGGCTCCCGTGTTGGGAATGAATGAAAAAAGCCGCTACAACTTGATAGCTATAGCGGCTTTTTTTAGTTTGGTGGGTCCTGAGTGACTCGAACACTCGACCTACGGATTAAGAGTCCGCTGCTCTACCAACTGAGCTAAGAACCCAAACTTGTTAATCTGTCTGCATTGCTGCAGAGCCTCGAATTATGCACCAATTTTCTGCGAGTTGGCAAGCGCCGCAAAAAATTATTGCATCGCATTGCGGCTTGCGAGTTCCACAAAAAGGCCGCTGTGGTCCAGTTCACCCAGGCCATGCTCGACGCCTTCGGCATAGAGGGTCTCGAAGAGGGCCGTGATGGGGGCATCGAAGCCGATCTCGCCGGCGGTGGCCAGGGCGTTGCGCATGTCCTTGAGCTGCACCGCCATGCGGCCGCGCGGGGCAAAGTCGCGCTCCACCATGCGCTGGCCGTGCAGTTGCAGGATGCGGCTGTCGGCGAAGCCTCCCTGGATGGCCTCGCGCACCTTGGCCATGTCGGCCCCGCCCTTGGCGGCGAACAGCAGAGCCTCCGCCACCGCGCCAATGGTGATGCCCACGATCATCTGGTTGGCCAGCTTGGTGAGCTGGCCAGCGCCATGCGGTCCGACGTGGGTGGCGCGGCCGCAGGCGGCGAAGAGAGGCTGGGCCCGCGCAAAATCCTCGGGGCGACCGCCGACCAGGATGGCGAGCGTGCCGTTTTCCGCACCCACGGTTCCGCCAGACACCGGCGCATCCAGGTGGGACAGCCCCATTTCTCCCAGGCGAGCGGCGTGGTCCCGGGCCTCGCGGGGCTGGATGGAGGCCATGTCGATGAACAGCGCGCCCTTGCGCATGGCCTTGGCCGCGCCGGCCTCGAAAAGCACCTGGCCGACCACGGGGCCGTTTTCAAGCAGGCTGACCACCACGTCGGCGTTCTGGACGGCATCGGCGGCCAGGGAATGCACGGTGATGCCGGATGCAGCCAGGGGCTCCGCCTTGGCGCGGGTGCGGTTCCATGCGTGCACCTGATGTCCAGCGTCCTTCAGGCGCCGCGCGATGGGCAGGCCCATCATTCCGATGCCGAGGACTGCAATGCGAAGCGGTGTGGTGGTCATGGCGTCATTCACCCAGGAAGGTTGTCTCTCTGTGCATCATGTGCTTTTTTGGTGCGTCACCCTGTCAAGGAGCTTGCAGCATGGTTGGATTGGAATGATGATGCCGCACCGCCACAGGAGACTTCATCCATGAGCCTGCCCCTGCACGACCCCGCCTGGCTCGAGCGCATGTACAACAACCGCGCGCTGGTGCCCGACCACATGGCCTATCTGCAGCGCTGGGCCGACGATTCCGCCCGGGTGCGGGCGAGCCACCCGTGCGTGCTGGACGTGGCGTACGGTACCGGGACGGGAGAGGCGCTGGATATTTTCTCGTCCGCACGTGCCTCGGATGACGGTGTTCCCGTGCTGGTGTTCGTGCACGGCGGGTATTGGCGCTCGCTGGACAAGTCCGATCATTCGTTCATTGCCCCGTCCTTCACGCAGGCCGGTTTCTGTGTGGTGGTGGTGAACTACGCGCTGTGCCCAGGCACGCCGGAGGCGCCGGTCACCATTCCCCATATCGTGCGGCAGATGGAGAAGGCACTGGAATGGGTGTGGCGCCACATCGCCAGCCACGGCGGGGACCCCCGGCGCATCACGGTGGCCGGGCACTCGGCGGGAGGGCAACTGGCCGCCATGCTGCTTACCAGCGTGTGGCCCCTGGTCGGCCAGGGGCTGCCCGATGGGCTGGTGCGCAATGCGCTGTCGATTTCCGGGATCCACGATCTGGAGCCCATCATGCACACCCCCATGTACCAGTCGGTGCTGAACCTGACGGAGCAGCAGGTCCTTCAGTGCAGCCCCGCGCGGCTTCTGGAGCCGCCAGCGGGCACGCTCTACTGCGTGGTGGGGGCTGATGAAAGTACGGAGTTCCTGCGGCAGAACCAGCTCATGCAGGACGCCTGGGGCAGCCATTTCGTCCCCCGCAGCCAGGCACTGCCGGGCCTGCACCATTTCAGCATCGTGGATTGCCTGGCCAGGCCGGGGCATGACCTGCACCACATGGCGCAAAACCTGCTGCGCGCCTGAAGTGGGGGCAATCCCCTGCGGCGCTGCCCGTGTTTCCCGCCCCTCGGGCTTCGCGCAGGGGTGGCGCCCGCTGGCCTGGGCTGCGCCATCTGCATGTGCCGTGGCGGCGCAAGGGGCCGGCGCTGCCGTGCCGGCCGCCCGTGCTACATCAGCAGGTGCTCGCCTGCGTTGTCGCCGCCCAGGATCACGTAGTTCACCTTGCGGATGTCCATCAGCTTCTTGCCGCCCGCGTAGCTGATGGAGCTTTGCACGTCCTGCTCCATTTCGATCAGGGTGCCGGCCAGCTTTCCCTTGACGGGCTCCAGGATGCGCTTGCCTTCGACGTGCTTGTACTCGCCCTTGTTGAAGTCGCTCGCGGAACCGTAGTATTCCTTGTACAGCGCGCCGTCGACCTCGACGGTCTGGCCCGGCGATTCCTCATGCCCCGCAAACAGCGAGCCGATCATCACCATGCTGGCGCCAAAGCGGATGCTCTTGGCGATGTCTCCGTGGCTGCGGATGCCCCCGTCGGCGATGATGGGCTTGGTGGCCACGCGCGCGCACCACTTGAGCGCCGAGAGCTGCCAGCCGCCCGTGCCAAAACCCGTCTTGAGCTTGGTGATGCACACCTTGCCCGGGCCCACGCCGACCTTGGTGGCATCGGCCCCCCAGTTTTCCAGGTCGATCACCGCTTCGGGCGTGGCCACGTTGCCGGCGATCACGAAGGCCTTGGGCAGGTGCTGCTTGAGGTAGCCGATCATGTTCCGCACGCTGTCGGCATGGCCGTGCGCGATGTCGATGGTGATGTATTCGGGGGTGAGCCCCAGTGCCACCAGCTGGTCCACGGTGTCGTAGTCGGGCTGCTTCACGCCCAGCGAGATCGAGGCGTAGCAGCCCTGGGCGTGCATGTCCTTGACGAACTGGACATTGTCCAGATCGAAGCGGTGCATGACATAGAAGTAGCCGTTCTGTGCCATCCAGGTGCAGATCTTTTCATCCACCACCGTCTTCATGTTGGAGGGCACCACGGGCAGCCGGAACGAGCGTCCGCCCAGTTCCACGCTGGCGTCGCATTCCGAGCGGCTGTCCACCCGGCACTTGCGCGGCAGCAAGAGAACGTTGTCGTAGTCGAAGATTTCCATGAGATTCCAAGCTCCATAAAGGGACGCAGCCAAACAATTTCAGCGGCGGTGGGCGCTTGGCTTGGGACCGGCTTTGTGGGCGGGGCCGTTCAGGCCGCTCCGAACCCCGCGGTGCGCGGGCACAAAAAAACCGGACGCCAAGAAACTTGGGCCCGGTGATTGATTCTACCCGCCTGTCCGTTCCACCCTATAACGATGGTGGTATTACCGGTATCACCGGCAGGTGGATTGCGCCGCGGCGATGACCGTCCCCCGGGCATCCTGCACCCAGCCCACCATGCGCAGCCGCTCGGCCTGCGCCCCTTCGGGGATGCGCATGGACCGTGTTTCCATCCATTTCGATGGCCCCAATCCCGACACCGGCCGCTGGCCGGGCTTGCCCCATGCGCCGTGGAGCATGTTCCTGACGATATTCCGGGGCACGGCCGTGCCATCGGTTCCCGCTGGCACGGCCTCCACGAGCAGCAGGTAGAACTCCAGGGGGCCAGGCGCGGCGGTCCGGCCCGGGGTGAACGCGATCGCCGTGCCCAGGTAGTCGTTGAACGGCATGCCGTGGGCTACCCGCAGTCCGGCAGGCCGGGCTGCCTGTACCGCAGCGGTGTGCACGTCGGTGGCCCGGGGCGACTTGCGGCCCAGCGCCTCCAGCCGGACCAGGGCGTCGCGGGCGGCAGCGGCGGCCAGCGGTGCATCCTCGCCCGCCGCGCCGGGCACGATCCAGTCCAGCACCGCCGTGCCGGCGCCGGCGGTCGGCGCGGGGGGCGCGCGGTCCGTCCAGCAGGCCTCGCAGTCCGCGCTGAGGAAGCGCTCGAAGAGGGCGGTGGGCCGTGGGGTGCCGTCGCTGCTGCAGCTGGCCTGGGCCCAGGTGGCCGCGGGTGCATGGGCGAGTACAAGGGCCACGAGGCTGGCCAGGGTGCGGGCAGTGTTTTTCATAAAAGAATGGGAGGGCGGCGGGGCGCTTTCTACAATGGCTGGATGTTCCCACAAGACCCGTTCCCGGGGGGGCCAGATGTGCTGGCGCCCACCTCCCTTGATGCGCCCTCGGCTGCGTCGCCCCTCCTGGCCCATCTGAACCCCGAGCAGCTCGCCGCCGTCACCCTGCCGGCGGGGCATGCGCTCATCCTGGCGGGCGCTGGCTCGGGCAAGACGCGGGTGCTCACCACGCGCATCGCCTGGCTGCTGCAAAACGGCTACGCCACGCCCGGCGGCATCCTGGCCGTCACCTTCACCAACAAGGCCGCCAAGGAAATGGTGGCGCGCCTGTCGGCCATGCTGCCGGTGAACGTGCGCGGCATGTGGATCGGCACCTTCCACGGCCTGTGCAACCGGCTGCTGCGGGCGCACCACAAGGCGGCCGGCCTGCCGCAGTCGTTCCAGATCCTGGACACGCAGGACCAGCTTTCGGCCATCAAGCGCCTGTGCAAGCAGCACAACGTGGACGACGAGCGCTTTCCGCCCAAGCAGCTGTCGTACTTCATCGCCGGCTGCAAGGAAGAGGGCATGCGCCCCGGCGACGTGCCCACGCACGACAGCGACGCCCGCAAGAAGGTCGAGATTTACCAACTGTACGAAGAACAATGCCAGCGCGAAGGCGTGGTGGACTTTGGCGAGCTGATGCTGCGCAGCTACGAGCTGCTGCGCGACAACGACCCGATCCGCGAGCACTACCAGCGCCGCTTCGCGCACATCCTGGTGGACGAATTCCAGGACACCAACAAGCTGCAGTACGCCTGGCTCAAGCAGCTGGCGGGCAACGACACTGGCGGGCGCTTCGAGGCGCGCGGCAGCGTGATCGCCGTGGGCGACGACGACCAGAGCATCTACGCCTTTCGCGGTGCGCGCGTGGGCAACATGGCCGACTTCGTGCGCGAGTTCGATGTGCAGCAGCAGATCAAGCTGGAGCAGAACTACCGCAGCTACAGCAACATCCTCGACTCGGCCAATACGCTCATCAGCCACAACAGCCGGCGCCTGGGCAAGAACCTGCGCACCACGCAGGGGCCCGGCGAGCCCGTGCGCGTGTACGAGGCCAGCACCGACCTGGCCGAGGCGCAGTGGATGGTCGACGAGATCAAGCAGCTGGTGCGCAGCGACGGCTTCGAGCGCAAGGAGATCGCCGTGCTCTACCGCAGCAATGCGCAAAGCCGGGTGATCGAATCGGCGCTGTTCAACGCCAGCGTGCCCTACCGCGTGTACGGCGGCCTGCGCTTCTTCGAGCGCGCCGAAATCAAGCACGCGCTGGCCTACCTGCGCCTCTTGGAGAACCCGCACGACGACACGAGCTTCCTGCGCGTGGTCAACTTTCCGCCGCGCGGCATCGGGGCGCGCAGCATCGAGGTGCTGCAGGACGCAGCGCGCGCCGCCGGCTGCTCGCTGCACGACGGCGTGAGCGCCGTGCCCGGCAAGGCGGGCGCCAACCTCGGCGCCTTTGTCGCCATGGTGGACGTGCTGCGCGAGCAGACGCAGGGCCTGAACCTGCGCGGCATCATCGAGCAGGTGCTCGAATCCTCGGGGCTGGTGGAGCACTACCGCACCGAGAAGGAAGGCGCCGACCGCATCGAGAACCTGGAAGAACTGGTCAACGCGGCCGAGAGCTTCGTCACGCAGGAGGGGTTTGGCCGCGATGCCGTGGCCCTGCCGCTGGACGAGCATGGCACGCCGCTCACGCAGAGCACGGTCAGCCAGGGGCTGGATCCCGATGCCCCGGTCGTCGACGAACCGCTCAAGCCCGTGCCGGGCATCGTGGACGCGGACACGGGCGAAACCCTCTCGCCCCTGGCCGCCTTCCTCACGCACGCCGCGCTGGAAGCGGGCGACAACCAGGCCCAGGCCGGGCAGGACGCGGTACAGCTGATGACCGTGCACGCCAGCAAGGGCCTGGAGTTCGATGGCGTGTTCATCGGCGGCATGGAAGAGGGCCTGTTCCCGCACGAAAACTCCGCCAGCGAGCGCGACGGACTGGAGGAAGAGCGCCGCCTGATGTACGTGGCCATCACCCGTGCGAGGAAGCGCCTGTACCTGAGCCATTCGCAGACGCGCATGCTGCACGGCCAGACACGCTACAACATCAAGAGCCGCTTCTTTGACGAACTGCCCGAGGGCGCGCTCAAGTGGATCACGCCCAAGCAGCAGGGGTTTGGCTCCTTTGCTCCTAATTCAGGAGCTTCTGGCGCTTATGGGTCAAGCGCTAGAGGCCCATTTGGCTTCAAGTCCGAGACCTTCGCCAGCCCGCCGGTGCCCGTGCAGAAGACCGCGCCCGCCCACGGCTTGCGGGTGGGCATCGCGGTGTTCCACACCAAGTTCGGCGAAGGCAAGGTGCTGGCCATCGAAGGCACGGGCGACGACGCGCGCGCGCAGGTCAATTTTCCGCGCCATGGCACCAAGTGGCTGGCGCTGTCGGTGGCCAAGCTCACGGTGGTGGACTGATTGAAATCATCGCCCGCCGCTCCGGCGCTGGTGGTGCTCGGCGGGCTGCCGGGCGTGGGCAAGAGCACGATCGCCCGCGCGCTGCTGGGGCAGTGGCCGGCGGTGTACCTGCGCATCGACACCATCGAGCAGGCGCTGCGGGATTGCGGCGCGCTGGGAGGCAGTGGCGTGGGGGCCGCGGGCTATGTGGTGGCGTATGCCCTGGCGCGCACCCATCTTTCGCAAGGACTGTCCGTTCTGGCGGACTGCGTGAACCCCTGGGCCGAGACGCGCGCGTCCTGGCACCGCGTGGCCCTGGACGCGCAGGCGCCGATGCTGGCCGTGGAGGTGGTCTGCGGCGATCCCGCCGAGCACCGCCGGCGGGTCGAGCAGCGGGTGAGCGACGTACCCGGTCTCGTGCCGCCCCTCTGGGATGCCGTGTGCCGGCACGACTACGTGCCCTGGGCGGCGGACAACAACCAGCTGGTGGTAGACACCGCGTACCGCAGCCCGGGCGAAGCGGCCAGGCACATCCTGGCCGCGCTGCGCGAACGCACGGCCGGCTAGGCGGGGAGGCAGCGCGCCGTGGTGTCCGGCAGCGCCAGCTTTTCAGCGTATAGCCCGCTGCGCTCGGGCGAGATCAGCGCCCCCAGGCCCTGCATCACCGTGACCTCGGCCCCGGCCTGCTGGTCCCGGTAGCACTTGCCCAGCAGTTCCAGGGTCGCCTCCAGCGCACCCGCCTGCTGTGCCGAGGTTTTCCGGAGGGTTTCGGCCTGCTGCCTGAGCCAGCCTTCATAGGCCTCCAGGCTGGCCTGCGGCAGCTTGGCGCGCTCGGCCTCGGGGATCATGCTGCCGTACAGCCCCAGGAGGCTTTGGGTCCCCGGCTGCCCCATCACCAGCACTGCGTCGTAGCGGGCCTCATACGAGCCCTGGCGGTAGATCACCTGGTGGATCTGATAGCGCAGCTTGCCCTTCTCGCCCCCGAGCGTGCGGATCAGGTCGCGCGCAGCGGCGCTGTGGCGGTCGCTGGCGAACTGCGTCTCCAGGGCCGCCGAAATCTGCGCATCGCTGGGATAGGTGATGGCCGCGGGCGAGCAGGCCGCCAGGGCGCCCACGGCCCCCATATACAAAAAGCCACGAAAGATAATTGATTTCATATTTGTGACAATAAAACAGGAGATTCCATTCATTTTCTTGAAAGTATGGATTTCTGAATGTTATTGCGGGTTTCATGATGATTTGAAGTGTAAAGACTTGTTTGTTTTTACAGTGGATTATGGAAGTACGGCGGCATCGTTCAAATGTGGGAATGCACCCGCTGGCGGAGTAAGTGCTTGTCCTACATGCCAAAACCCCGGGCGGCTCATAGCGCGGATCCTGGGAGGTACGACCTGTGGATAACTCGGAAAATGCCAGCCCGGGCCGGGCCTACATTTCTTTACGGTGTGGACGGGTGCGCGCCTCAAGAATTCGTTCGCAGGCCGCAAGCGGCTGCTTCGTCAATTAATTTCAACCCTTCGAAGGATTATTGATATGCGCAAACTTGCCATTACCACCGTCGCAGCACTCGCATTTACCTGCAGCGCAGCTTTCGCCCAGAGCGGCAACGTCGCGATTCCTGGCCTGATCTCGGGCAAGGGCTCCGCCGGCTCCGAAGTGACCAACAGCCGCATCACCGTCACCAACAACAAGGCCACCAACGTCATCGCTGGCGGCGGCAAGGCCGGCATCAAGGTGGCCGAGATCTCGATGGAAGGCGTGGCCAACGTCAACAGCGTCAACATCACCGGCTCCAAGATCCGCAACTCGGACATCACCGTGAGCGGCAACGAAGCCACCGACATCAAGGCCATCGGCGGCACGGCCAACGTGAACAGCGTCAACATCAACTGACCGGCGTGCCGCGGGTCCGTCCGGCAGCCGCCGGCCGGACCGCAAGCCGTCCGACCATCCTGTCCATCCAGAAAAGGGGCTGTGAGTGCACACAACGCGCAAGACGCAACGCCATGAAGCCGCGGCGCTCTGGCTGCTCGGTCTTTCCGTGGCCCTGGCGCCGCTGCGCGGTCAGGCGCAGGAGTCCATGCTCGCCGGGGTGGGCTGGCACAAAAACAGTGCCGGCACGCAGGTGGACGCGGGCAGCCAGATCCAGGTGCTCGGCAACCGCTCCACGGGACCGGTGATCTCCACCGGCGGCAAGGGCTCCGCCCTGGCCAATGTCGGCATGCGCGTGGACCTGGCGGGCACCGCGCAGGCCAACGGCATCGGCCTGGCAGCGATGGATGTGCGCCAGTCCCAGGTGCAGGTGCTGGGCAACCAGGTAACGGGCTTCGTGCATGCCCTGGGCGGTGCCGCCACCGCCAACATGGTGCTGGCGGCCAGCGCCACGGGTACGAAGCAGCTCACGGCGAGCCGCCTGATCGTGCAGGGCAACCGCGCGGCCGACGTCGCGGCCTTCGGCGCCAAGTCCGAGGTGCTGCTGGGCACCGGTTCGCTGCAGATGCCCGGCCGCGCCACGGCCAACAGCGTGCTGCTGGATGCGACCGACGTGCGCAATTCCGAGGTGGCGCTGGTCGGCAACGAGGCCCGTGGCGTCACCTCCATCGGCGGATCGGCGCTCGCCAATGCGCTCACCGCGGCCCGGTCCACCCTGGAGGACACCCGCATCCTGCACACCGGCAACCGCGCGCAGGACGTGCGCGCAGGCGGCGGCAGCGCCGGCGTGGGGCGCGGCACCATTGCCCAGGTGGATCTGACGGGGGTGGCGGCGGCCAACGCGGTCACCCTGGCGTCGAGCGAGCTCAAGGGCGCGCAACTGGTCCTGGCGGGCAATGAAGCGGCCCAGGTCATCGCGACGGGCGGCAGCGCCCTGGCCAACAGCATCAGCTTTTCCGACCACAAGCTCGCCGGTTCGGCGGGCTACCAGGCGGGCGTTTCGGGCAATACCGCACGCAACGTGCAGGCCTGGGGCGGTGAAGGATCCATTCTCGGCGGGGCGCTGGCCGACGTGCGGGTGTCCGCCTCGGCCCTGGCCAACACCATCTCCGTGACCCGGGGCGAACTGGCCGAGGGGCCCGTGCACCGCCTCAGTGGCAACCAGGCGCGCGATGTGGTCGCGACCGGGGGCGGGGCGGCGGCCAACAGCCTGTGGCTGGACAACGCGACCGTGCGGGCTGGCACCGTGCTGCTGGCGGGCAACGTGGCCGACCAGGTGCGCACGGCCGCAGGCTCGGGCACCATTGGGGGTGGCCTCGTCGGCGCCCTGGAGCGCAACGGCCGCGCACTGGCCAACACCGTGGTGGCGGACCACCAGTCCACGCTGGAGCGCGCCGCCGTCACCGTCAGCGGGAACCACGGCCAGTCCATCACGGGCTCGGGCGGGTTGGCCGCGGCCAACACGCTGATGGTGAGCGAGGGCCGCGTGCAGGACACCGCCCTGACCCTGGCGGGCAACAGCGCCGACGGGGTGCGGTCCACCGGCTATGCGGCGCAGGCGGGCGGGGGGCTTCTGTTTTCGGCCAGCCAGCAGTCGGCCGCGCTGGCGAACACGCTGGCGGTCACGGGGTCGCAGCTTGATGCGCAGACGCTGACGCTGGCGGGCAACACCGCATCGCGGCTGACGGCACGCGGAGGCGCGCTGCTGGCCAACAGCATTGCATTGGAAAACGGCGCGGGCGCGCCCTCGCGCCTGTCGGCGGCGGGTGTGCTGAGCGGCAACACGGCCAGCGACATGAGCACCGCGGCGGATTCGGTCTCCGGCGCGGGGGGGCTGGCCGGGCGCGAGAGCCGTGCGCGGGCCGCCGCCAATGCCCTGGTGCTGCACGACGATGCGCTGGTGGATGCATCCTCGCCCTGGCTGATCGCCGGGAACTCCGCGCGCGGCGTGCACGCGCCCGGAGGCACCGCCCTGGTCAATGCGCTGGCGGCCTACCGTGGCGCGCGGGTGCAGGGCAGCCCGGTGGTCATCGCGGGCAACACGGGCGAGGACATCCGCGCCGCCGGCAGTGGCGCGCAGGCACTGGGCGTGGGCACCAAGTCCAATGGCGTGCTGGCGGCCAACGGGCTGTACATGGATGGCTCGGGCGCCACGGCGCTGGCCCGCAGCACCCTGCAGGTGGTGGGCAATACGGCCCGGCAGCTGAACGCTGACGGTGGCCGCATCAACGCCAATGCGCTGTCGGTCAACGCCCAGGGCCGCGTGGAGGCCAGCGCGCTGACGCTCGCGGGCAACACGGCGGCCGACGTGCGCAGCGAAGGGCGCGAGGGCACGGTGGGCGGCTTTGCCGCGTTTGGCAGGGGCGTGGGGCAGGCCAATGCCAACGCCATCCAGGTGCTGGGGGACATGCGCGCGGCCAGCCTGCAGCTGATGGGCAACACGGCGGGGCGTGTGTTCGCCACCGAGGGCCTGGCGGCGGCCAACAGTTTTTCGCAGGGCTCCGGTGGCCGTGTGGACGGGGTCCAGGCGCTGGTGGCCGCCAACACGGCGGTGTCCACCCAGGCCGAGCAGGGCAGCACGGCGCTGGCCAACAGCGTGCAGGCCGACGGGACGCTGCAGGGCAGCGCGGTGCAGGTGGTGGCCAACCAGGGCAGCGCCCGCGCCGCCGGCCGGGACGGGCTGGCCAACAGCGTGCGCACGCAGGGCCGTGGGCGCGTGGCCGGCTCGTCGGTCACCGTGACCGCCAACCAGGGCTCGGGCGAGCAGGGGGTGGCCAACAGCGTGGACATCGCGGGCACGCTGCAGGGCGGCAGCATCACCATCCTGGGCAACCAGGGCTCGGCGCGGGATGGCGGGGCGATCAACAGCGTGGTGGGCGATGGCCGCATCTCGGGCAGCCAGATCACCATCATCGGCAACGCGGGGTCGGCCAGCGGCGGGCTGGCCAACAGCGTGCGCGGCGGGGGGAGCATCACGGCGTCGAGCATCACCATCCTGGGCAACCAGGCCAGTGCGCAGGGTGCCAGCAGCAAGGTCAACAGCGTCACGGGATCGGGCTCCATCAAGGGCAGCCAGATCCTGATCGCGGGCAACACGGGCCGGGCCAGCGGCGGCGGCCTTGTCAACGGTGTGAACAACAGCGGCAGCATGGCGGGCGCGCAGGTCGTGGTGACCGGCAACCAGGGCAATGCCACGGGCGGCGGCACCGTCAACAGCGTGGACAACCGGGGCCAGCTCTCGGGCCGGGTGCTGATCGCGGGCAACCGGGGCAGCGCCACGCTGGGCGGCACGGTCAACTCGCTGGTGAACCACGGCGTGATGGCGGGCACGGTCGTGATCGCCGGCAACCAGGGCCATGCGGCCGTGGGCGGCGTGTCCAACTCGGTGGTCAACCAGGGGGTGATCACGGGCGCGGTGACCATCGTCGGAAACATGTCGGCGGCCGCGGCGGGCATGACCTCTGGCAGCGTGCGCAATGTGGGCGGGGCCATCACCGGCGTGGTCGGCGTGGCGGGCAACACCCCGTTTGCCGCCAATCCCGGCTACACGTACGCCATCCCCTCAACGGGCGTGGTGAACCAGTCCGTCACGGTGCTGCCGGCCGTGAACCTGCTCAGCATGTAGGGCGGCGCTGCCTGGCGGGTGCGCAGCGGCGCGTTTTTGGTTTTCAGTGGATGAAGGAGTCGCAATGAAAAATCTGGACGAAAACTCCCATCGGCGCACGCTTCGCGCCCTGGGCCTTTGGTGCGGGGCAGGGGCACTGGCGCTGATGGGCGCCGGCGCGCAGGCCCAGCTGGTGAACTACGGCGAACAGCTGGGTGCCTACAAGGACATGGCGCAAAGCGGTGTGCGGCTCAACGACGGGGTCTATCCGTCGGTGAGTGCCAAGGCCCGCGTGAACCGCGCCATCTCGCAGAACACGCTGGTGGACCAGAGCGCGCTGGTGCAGCCCGACGGCACGCTGAAGCTGCCCGACGGGCAAAAGAACATCGTGATCCGTTCCACGTATTCCGATGTGCAGCGCGCGCCCGACGGCACGCTGCGCATCGCCAGCCCCGTGATCCAGGGCAACGTGAACGGCAACGTGACGCTGTACGTGGAAGGCAAGGGCGTGGAAAACATCACCGTCCTCAATTCCGGCCGCTGACGGCCGCGGGCCTTCTGCCTTGCAGCCCCGGGAGAGCGGGGCTTTTGATACCACCACCACAACAAAGAACCATGACGAAAAGAACATTGCGATGGGGAGCGCTGGCGCTGGCAGTGGCCACGCTCGCTGGCTGTGCATCCACGGAAAACGCCCTCAAGGACGCCAATACGCTGCTGCAGGAGCGCGAGGCCGACAAGCTGCTGCCGGTCACCAACCTGAGCCCCTACGCGCTGGCGCTCGGCCGCTTCGGGCGCATGCTCGATGTCTACAAGGAAGGCGATCCCGTCATCTACATGCAGACGCGCAGCATCCTGGATGCCACCAACCTCTCCAGCCCGCTCGTGGGGGCGGAGATTCCCGGCGACATCACCGAGATGGTGCGCACGGCCGTCAACCGCATCGGTGCGCGCGTGGTCTATGTGCCCTACCACCCGGACTACCTGGTGTCGCAGGCCCAGCTGGGCGCCAAGTTTGGCGTGACCATGCCGGACTTCCTGATCACGGGGGCGCTCACGGAGTTCGACCGTGCCATCGCGGGCGCGGGGCGCGTGAATTCGGCGGGCATCGAGTTCGGCAAGGGCAACGGCAAGACCACGCTGGGAGGCGACATCAAGCGCACGGCCATTTATTCGGCACTGGCGCTGGACCTGAACCTCGTGAGTTTCTCCACGCAGCAGATGGTGCCCCAGGTGCAGGCCTCCAACGTGGTCAAGGTGCTCAACTTCAGCTCCGAGGACAACGCCAGCCTGGGCTTTTACGGCGATGCCTTCGGCTTCAAGCTGGAAGGCAAGTACCTGCAGGGGCGCCATTCGGCCATCCGCACGCTGGTGGACCTGAGTGTGCTGGAGCTGATCGGCAAGGCCACCAACACGCCGTACTGGCGCTGCATTCCCAACGGCACGCCGGACCCCGTGGTGGTGGAGAACATGCGCGCGGCCTACAACGGGCTGACGCCCGAGCTCAAGCTGGGGCTGATCCAGGTGACGCTGCGCAAGTACGGCGAGCCGCTGCAGGTGACGCAGAAATACGACGACGAGACCCGGCAGGCGCTGGAGAAGGTGTATGCGCAGCGGTACCCCTCCCTGGGCGCCGTGGACGTGATGACCTGGCAGGGTTTTGAGCCCCTGTTCTTTGGTGTGCCCATGGCCTGGGACACGGCGCAGGCACCCGCGTTGGCCGGTGCGGCGCCAGCGCCCGGCGGCGCCCCGGCGGGCACGAAGGCTGGCACATGATGCGTGGCGCCCGCATGTTCTACCGCTGCGCGCCCTGGGTGGTGGGGGCTGCCCTGCATGCGCCCGCCTTCGCGCAGCTGCCGCCGGCCGCTCCGCCGGCGCCTGCACCCGCGCCCACGCCGGCACAGCAGGCGGCGGCCCCCGGGGCCACGGCGGGTGCGCGTTTCCTCGAAGCGTGCAACGAGGCGCTGGAGCGCGGCGTGGCCGAGCTGGGCTGCCAGGGGCCGATCTACCGCAACGAGCTCGAGCGCCTGAAGCGCGAAGCCCTGAACACGCAGAACCCGCAGCTGCTTTCGTTCGTGGGCGATGCGTACCAGAACCCCCGGTCCGGCCTGGGCGACATGGGCCAGGCCTACCGCTGGTACCTGCTGGCCGCCGTGCGCGGCGATCCGCGCGCGATGCAGCGCCTGACGGAGATGAACCGCAAGGGCCAGGGCGTCCCCAAGGACAACGTGCGGGCCCTGGGCTATGCACGCCTGCTGGAGCGCATGAGCCAGCCCGACACCGGCACCCACCGCAATGTGGTGTCGGTGATCAACGAACTGGGCGCGGAAATGGCCGTGGAAGAAGTGGCCCTGGCCGAGCGCTTCGCATCGGAACTGGAGGCGCGCATCCAGCGCCAGGCCGCGGGGGAGGGCTCCGACAAAGGCGGTGACCCGCGGCCCGCGGCGGCGGGGGCCGTTCGGCCGGGTTCCGTCCTGCCGGGCATGTCGGCCGTGCCCCGCCCGGCCTCGGGTGCGCCGGCTCCGGCTGCGGTGCCTGGCGGCAGCTTGCCTGGAACGCCCGGAAAGGCACCGCCCTGATGCGAGGTTTTCCCACCATGAACGGCACATCATTGTTCGCGCTGCTGTTGCTGCTGGCGTGTGCCACGGTCCGGGCCGCAGGCCCGGTGGGGCCCGTGGGGCCCATCGGGCCCGAGCGCGCCGGGCCGCTGGACCCGCCTCGCCAGGGCCGCGCGAACCCCGTGCCACGGCCTGCCGCGCCAGTGCAGCCTGCCACCAGCGCTGCCAGCGGCGCGGGCGCGGGCAACCGCATCGAGGTCTCGGGCAATACCGCGTCCGGCACACGTTGCGCCGCGGATGGCTCGGCCTCCGTCAACAGCGTGGACGTATCGGGCGCGCGCCTGGAGGGCCGCACGGTCATCGTGCAGGGCCGCAATGCGAATGACGTGCGCACCGGCGATTGCCCGCAGCCCCCGAAGGCAGGGGGGGCGGCGGGCCAGACCAACAGCATCCGCATTCGCTGATGCGTGGCGCCCGACCCGCCGTTCCGCAGGCCACCTCGCAAACCGCGCCACGGCAACCACCATGGACAGTGATTGATGAACCAGGAGCACCAGACACCATGAATTCAACGACTCCCGTGTGGACGCCATCGCGCAGGGGGGCGGCCCTGGCCGTGGCCGCTGCCGCCGTTGTGCTGGCAGCGTGCAAGGAGCGCGCGCCCGAGCCGCAGGTGGCTGCGGCGACCGCGCCCGTGCCCGCCGCGGGCCCCGCACCCACTGCACCTGCAACCCAGGCAGCGCCAGCACCGGCACCGGCGGCCGCGCCAGCCGCCGCCACGCCCAAGAAGGTCCCCATGTCCATCCAGGGCGTGGCCGCCGCGGGCGTCACGGTGCGCGTCAAGGCGGTCGAGATCGGCGCGGACGCGACGGTGCTCGACGTGAGCATCTCGTTCGCCAACCGCATCACCGACACCACCATGCTGGCCCTGGCCGACACCTACCTGCAGGATGAGAGCGGTGCCCGCCTGCACATCAAGCGGCCCGACAACAACCGTGACATCACCATCCGCGAGGGCGAGACGCTGGACGGCCAGCTCGTGTTCATGGGCGCCGTGGCGCCGTCGGCGCGCAAGCTCAAGCTCGTGTTCAACGATGGCAACCAGGGCGACAACATCGTGGCGCCGGGGCTGGTCGTCGACCTGCCGCTGCAGGGCGGCTGATGCGGCATCCGGGCTTGGCGGCCGCCGGGGCGCACGCCGTCGCGCCGGCCTGCGCCCTGCTGGTAGCGCTGGCGGCTTGCGGGCCGGCACATGCGCTGGAGGTCGTGCGCAGCGGCCGGGCGCTGGGCGCCGTGCCCACGCGGCTGGTGCCCGCATCGGGCGCGCCATCGACCACGCTGCGCGCGCAGGAGCCCGCGGGCGGGCTGGTGGGACGGCGGCAGGACACCACGCTGCAGCGCAGCGCAGGGCCGCAAACGATCCTGCGCGAGGCCGAGGTGCCCAGGGAGCGGCTGGAGCAGACGCGCGCCCTGCTGGCGGAGCTCAAGGCCCGGCCCACGCCCGAGCAGGCCATCTCCATCGACCTGCCGGCGGACGTGCTGTTCGATTTCGACAAATCCGACCTGCGCGCGGACGCGGCGTCCTCGCTGGACAAGGCGGCGGAACTCATCAAGAGCTATGCGGCGGCGCCGCTCACGGTGGTGGGCCACACCGATGGCAAAGGCACCGACGCCTACAACGACAGCCTGTCGCTGCGCCGCGCCGAGGCCGTGGCGCGTGCACTGCACCGCCAGACGGGCCGGCAGGCCGCTGTGCAGGGCCAGGGCAAGCGCCAGCCCGTGGCGCCCAACACCACGCCGGACGGCCGGGACGACCCGCAGGGCCGGCAGCTCAACCGGCGCGTCCAGATCCTCATCGGCGTGCCGTCCCGGGAAGGCAGGTAGACCATGGCCCTTGTGCGTTGCCCGGAATGCGGGCGTGAAGTCTCGTCGAAGGCGCCCGCCTGCCCGTCCTGCGGCTACCCCCTGCAGGCCCAGGGCGCTTCGCCCGCGGAACCCCAAAACGCGCTGCAGTCGCCGCATGTGTGGGGCCGTGTGGCCTTGGCCCTGGGCGCGTGGCTGGTCACCCCCTGGATTGCCAGGCTCATCGTGGCGCTGGCGGTGTGCGTGCTGGCGTATTTCATGTTCACCGGGCGGTGACCTTGCGCGTCCCGGAGGGTTCGCGCTTGCGAGTCCACAGAGCGCATCAATGCGCCAAGGTGCCTGCGCCATGGGCGCCCGCCAGCGCCACCGCATCCGCGCCCGCCGCATAGCGCAGCCGCGCTGACGCATCGTTCACCGCCGCCCACACGGCCTCGGCCACATCCTGCTCGGTCGTCACGGCCGCGGGCTGGCCCAGGGCGGCGAAGACGGACTGGGCGCAGGGCGCATAGGCGGGCGGGATCAGCCCCTGCATGCGCTCGGCGCCATTGGCGGTGAACTGCGTGGTGGGCGCATAGCCGGGCTCCACGAGTTTCACGCGGACGCCAAAGGCCTCCAGCTCGAAGGCCAGCGAGGCGGTGAACCCCTCGATGGCGGTCTTGCTGGCGGTGTAGGCGGCCACGAGCGGCATGGGTGCCAGGGTGGCGCTGGACGTGACGTTGACCACCAGGCCCGCGCGCCGGTCGCGCATCTGCGGCAGCACGGCCTGGGTCACCGCCATGGTGCCGAAGGTGTTGGTGTCGAAGATGTCGCGCACCGTGGCCATGGGCGTGGCCTCGAAGGCGCCGAACAGGCCCAGGCCCGCGTTGTTCACCAGCACGTCGATGGGGCCTGCGGCCTGCAGCGCCTGGGCGATGCTGTCGGACCGGGTCACGTCCAGCGGCAGGATGCGCAGGCGGTCCGATGGCTGCAGCAGGTCGGTGCGCGGGGTGCGCATGCTGGCGATCACGTTCCAGCCCTGGGCGTGGAAGTGGCGGGCGGTGGCAAGGCCGTAGCCGGACGAGCAGCCGGTGATCAGGATGGTCTTCATGGTGAAACTCCGTGGATGGGTTGCGATGGAACGTGGTGCAACGATATCGGGCCGGAGCCGGATTAACTACAATCTAAAGTCTGATTTTCTTTTGCAGGAGTCCGACCGTGGTCGATCCCCTCGCGCAGGTCATCGCTCTGCTGCGGCCGCGCGCCGTGTTCTCCAAGCTGATCAGCGGCGCGGGGCCCTGGGCCGTGCGCTATGGCGAGTTCGGCAGCCCGAGCTTTTGCACCATGCTGGAGGGACAGTGCGTGCTCGCCCTCGCGGGGCAAGAGCCCGTGGCGCTGGAAGCGGGCGACTTCGTGCTTCTGCCGGCGACACCGGGGTTCACCTTGTCGGGCATGGAGCAACCGGCGGCGCCGGTGTTCATGGACCCCCACCGCATGCCCGCGCCAGACGGCGAGCATGGGCTGCGTCATGGCACGCCCGACGGCCCGCCGGACATGCGCATGCTGGGCGGCTACTTCGAGTTCGACTCCCCCGACGCCGCGTTGCTGGTGTCGCTGCTGCCGGACATGCTGCACGTGCGCGGCGTGGAGCGGCTGCCGACCCTGGTGCAACTGGTGCGGCAAGAGTGCCTGGCCGCGCTGCCGGGCCGTGAACTGGTGCTGGACCGCCTGGTGGAGGTGCTGCTGATCGAGGCCCTGCGATCGAGCAACCGCGATGGTGCGCCCCCCGGGCTGCTGCGTGGGCTGGCGGACGCCCGCGTGGCGGTGGGCCTGCGCCTGATGCACAGCGCCCCGGAGCGGTCATGGACGGTGGACGCGCTGGCCCGGGAGGCGGCGTTGTCACGGTCCACTTTTTTCGAGCGCTTCCTGCGCGCCGTGGGGGTGCCGCCCATGGAATACCTGCTCGCCTGGCGCATGGCGCTGGCCAAGAACCTGCTGCGCAGCGGTGGCGGCGTGGGGCTTCATGAGGTCGCGGAACGCGTGGGCTACAGCTCGGCCAGCACGTTCAGCACGGCGTTCAGCCGCCATGTCGGGCTGGCGCCCGGCCGCTACGCGCGCCAGCAGCAGTAGCAGGCTTGCGGGTTGGTTGCTATGTTTTGTATAGCTGGTTGCGCTTGTCCATCAAGCGCTGGGGGCACTTTTCACTCCAATTTTCTGCGCCAGCACCCAGTGGTTGTCCAGCCGCACATCCTGCAAGCCCCGGCCATGCGGGTGGCGCAGGGGCGCGGCGGCCTGCGCGCCCTGCAGGCTGGCGCCCAGGCCGCCTGCCCACAGCGCGCCGCCTTGCACCGCCAGGGGGCAGGCCTCGGGCAGGGGCACCAGGCCCTGCCACTCGCCCTGCAATGAAAACGTGGCAATGCCGTGGGCGCGGGGGCAGCTCACGGCCCAGCCGGCGGGCGTGGCGGCCATGCTGCCGCCGTAGCCGTGGATGCCCTGGGCGATGGCCTGGGGTGCAGCCACCACGCGCAGCGCCGTGCCGTCGAACAGGGCCAGCACCGGGGCGGCGTCCTTGGCGGCTGCGTCGTCGTGCTCGGCCTGCAGCGCGATGCCCAGCGTGGTTCCATCGGGGCTCCATGCCAGGTGGCGCAGGCTCAGGCGGGGGTCCTGCAGGCGCCATTGGCCCAGCAGCCGGCCCGTGCGGGCGTCGAGCCGCACGAGCGATGAGTCCATGGTGCCCAGGTCGCGCTTGACGCGGCCTGTTTCTGGCGCGGTGGGCACGCCGCCGTTGGCGACGATCAGCGTGGGGGCGGCGCTGCCTTGGCCCTTGCTCTTGCCGCCCTGCGTGTCCCAGAGCAATTCATGCGCGTCGATGCCGTGGGTAGGCCATTCGGCGGTTTTCACGAGCGTGTGGGCGTCGCGCGCCACGATCAAGCTCGCGCCGGTCTCGGCGACGGTCTCGGTGGTGTACAGCCGCTGGCCATCGGCGCTGGCGAGCACGTGGCCGTTGAAGGAGCGCTCGCCGTCTTGCCAGAGCCACTGGGGCTCGCTGTCTTTGTCCGGCTGCCAGCGCACCAGCCAGTCGCCGGGCCGGCGGGCGGTGGCCAGCACGGAGCCGTCAGGCAGCACGCACAGGCCGTGGGCGCGCGTGGGCACTTCCAGCGACGCGTGGACCTGCAGCGCCTGCCCGGCACCCTCCTGCGTGGATAGCACGCCGATGTGGAAGCTGCCCTGGTGTTCCCATGCGGCAGCCAGGTGCACGCGGTCACCGGTTTTGGCGAAGACAGCTCCTGGCGCAATCACGCAGGCACCGAGGCCCCCCAGCAGGGTCAGCGCGTGCCGGCGGTGCAGAAGATCAGTCGCCGTCTGCATCAGAGAATCCAATGCTCACCTGCAGCGCGGGCGCCACTTCGGACTCGGCCAGGAATTTCAGCGCCGCCAGGTCCCTGGCAGCCTGCTGGATGGCCGCCTTGTTCTGCAGGCCGGACTTCTGCACCTGGGCCATCGACGCATCGACCTTGCCGGTGGCCTGGCGCAGCTTGTCGGCCAGCGGGTTCAGGCCCTTGCCGCGCAGGTACATCTCGAGCGGCACCAGCGCCTCGCCGGCGGCGGGGATGTCGGCATTGGCGGGCAGGGTGGTCAGGCTGCGCAGGCCGCTCCAGGTGGCCGCCCAGGCCGCCAGCGTGGTGCCGCTGGCGGTGCGGGGGTAGTCGGGCGTGCGGGCGCCGGATCCCGATCCAGCGGCGCGCAGCGGCTTGTCCATCTGTGCCCAGCGCAGGCGCTCGATGCCACCCACCCACTGGTTCACGAATTCGCCGATGGCCTGGGTGGACGCCTCCTGCTCGTCCTCGGCGCCCCAGTCGGTGGCCGCCGCATCGGCATAGGCCTTGGCCAGTGCGGCCGATTCCCGCGCCACATCCTGCGCCACTTCGTGCGCGTAGCCGCAGGCGGGGCTGCCGGGCTGGGCAGGGCGCGTCCACAGCAGCCATTCCAGCGCGGGCAGGCCCTTGGCGGGCGTGCCGATGCGCTCGAAGGCCTTGGCGCCCTGAGGCTGGGCAGCGATGGCTTTGTCGATCAGCGCGGGGCGCGTGGGCGTGAAGTCGATGGCGCGCTGGCTGCGGCGTGCGATGACGGGGCCGACGGGCACGGCGGCGAGCTGCTCCCACGCGCGGGCCGTGGCCTGCCAGGCAGTGCGTGCGGAGTCGAGCGCGGCCTTGCCGTCTGCCGCCGGCGCCTGGCACAGCGCCGCCACGGCGGGCACCAGGGCGCGGGCATCGCGGTCGAAGTCCTGTGCGCGTGGCAGGGCCCAGTGGCCGTAGATCCCTTGCAGGGCGTGCACCGTGTCGTAGAACGGCACGGCGTTGCGCTGCCAGGCTGGGATGGCGGGTGCAGTGGGCGCCGCAGACTGTGCCTGCGCTGTGAGAGGGGGCAGGGTGGCCAGCAGCAGGGCGGCTGCAAGGAGGGATGTTTTCATTGCCGGGCCGCCCCAAGATGAAAACGCGGCCCCCTCAGGGGGCAGCGACCACACGGAGTGGGAAGTGTGGGGGTAAATTCTCATAACGACTCCACGAATTTCACGAGCGCATCCCGGTCGGCTTTCTTCATCCTGAGCACCTGGTTCTTGGCCTCCTCGGCCTCGCCGCCATGCCACAGCACGGCTTCGAGCACGCCGCGCGCACGGCCGTCGTGCAGCAGGCGGGTGTGGCCGTTCACGTCCTTGATCAGGCCCGTGCCCCACAGCGCCGGGGTCTTCCACTGGCGGCCGTTGGCGCCAAAGTCGGGCCGGCCGTCGGCCAGGCGCTCGCCCATGTCGTGCAGCAGCAGGTCGGTGTAGGGCGCAATGCGCTGGCCGTTCAGTGCCTTGCTCGTCAGCTGGGGGAAGGGCCCCTCCTTGGTGACGTAGCTCGGCCGGTGGCAGGTGGCGCACTGGGCCTGCGCAAACAGCGCCTGGCCGCGCAGCACCTGTGCATCGTTGATGTTGCGGCGCGCGGGCGGGGCGAGCGTGGCCTGGTAGAAGATCACGTCGGCCAGGGTCTTGTCGTCGATCTCCACGCCGGGCTGGCCTTGGTCGCCACCGCTCTTGCCGCTCGGGGCGGCCAGGCAGTCCTTCTGCGTGGGCGTGCAGGCCTCTTGCGCGAAGTGGCGCGAGGTGATGCCCATGTCGCCCAGGAAGGCGCCGCCCGTCTGGTGCGCGATGGTGGCCACGTTGGCCTTCCAGCCGAAGCGCCCGACCATCATGCGGCCGGCGGGCCCGTCCCACACCTTGTTGGGCACGCCCTTGATGGGGCCGGGGGCGGCGGCCTGATCGGCGGCGTTGGCCAGGATGTCGGCCTCGGCGATGGCTTCGAGCAGGCCCACGCCGATGATCTGTGGCGCGATGCGCGGGCTCGTCATCACGTCCTTGTGCAGGGGGCCGTAGCCCAGGTCGGCAAAGCCGTAGATGGGCTTTTGCAGCGTGTAGGGCGTGCCGTCGGCAAACTTGCCCTTGATGGTGTCGTAGCGCAGGGTCACGCGGCCTTCGGGCTTGACGCCCTGGATGGCCGCGTTGTTGAACTGGTCGCCGTACACCGGGTCGTGCACCGGCCCGCCGTGCACGTCGGTGCCGGGTATGGACAGGCGGATCAGCAGGGCCACCGTGGGGTCCTTCGTTTCGCCCAGGCGGTTGAAGATCGCTGGCGGCTCGCCCCGGCCGTCCTGCACGTGGCAGCCGCCGCACGAGCGCGCGATGAAGTGCGGGCCGAGGCCGTCGCGCGCCTTGGTGGAGGCGGGCGCCTCCACCCAGTTGCGGCGGAAGAACGAGTTGCCGATGACGAAGCGCGTGCGCTCCTCATCGGTCAGGTTGGCGGCCGGGAACGAGAAGGCGTTGCGCCCGGTGGCGAACACCGTGGTCTCGCCGCCGGTTTTTTCGCCCAGCGGGTCGGGCTGGGGCGCCGCCGTCAACGACTGCAGGCCCAAGCCGCCGAAGCTTGCGAGTGCGACGATGGCGGTGCTGGCTGCCGCCAGGCGCACGGTGCGCCGGCGGGCAATGGCTTGCGCAGGCTTCATGCTCAGGGCTGGACCAGGGTCAGCTTGGTGATGCCGATCGCGTTGGCCGCGGCGACGAGGTCCTTGCTTTGCTGCGTGAGGCTGTCGATGGTCTTCTGGATGCGCTGGCGGCCCGGTGCGTCCTTGCCGCCGATGATCTCGCGGTCGAACGGTGCCTGGATGCCTTCGGCGGCAGCCACCGAGGCCGCGATCTGCTTCGTGGTCTTGTCGGCCAGCGCCGCGTCCTTGGCGGCCACCAGGTCGCGCAGCGATGCGCCCTTGACCACGCTGCCGTCGGCGCGCTGGTACTCGCCCAGCCACACGTTCTGGATGCCCTTGGCGTTGGTCACCGCGTCGCGGTGGGTGTTGTCCGAGAAGCACGAGTGCTCGTCTTCCTGGTCCTGGCTGTTCAGGGCCACTTCCAGGCGTTCGCCGGCCAGCTCGCCGCGCGAGAGCGAGCCCAGGCCCACCAGCATCTTGCGCACGGACTCCTGGCCGCCGCGCGCGAAGCGGGCGCGGTAGTTGTTCCTGGCGTCGGGCGCCCAGGCCTTCACCAGCGAGTTGAGGTCGTCGATGAGCAGGTCGGTCACCACGGTCAGGTACTGGCGGCGGCGGTCGGCGTTGGGGGCCTTGCCGTCCACGAAGTCTTCGAAGCTGCGGTCGCCCGGGCCGGTCTCGGACAGGTCCTGGCCCCACAGGAAGAACTCGATGGCATGCCAGCCGGTGGCGATGTTCTCCTCGCCGCCGCGCTCGTTCTGCGCAGACAGGTTCTTCTTGCTGATGACGAACTTGCGGTTGTTCACCAGGCCCGCATTGGGCTTGCCCTGGACGCTGTCGACGAACGATTCGTCCATGGGCCAGGCGTTGATGCGGCCCTCAGGTCCGTTGTCGTTGTCGATGGGCCCGCCGTAGAAGCGGAAGGCCTCGGTCTGGCCGTAGAACTCGCGCGCGGCCAGCCACTTCTTGCGGGCGTCTGCCAGGGTCTCGGCCGAGGGCTTGGCGGTGAAGGCCTGCACGGCCTCGCGCAATGCCTGCGCGCTGGCCAGGGTGTCGCTGTAGTTGGCATGCACCAGCTGCGCGTAGTGCGCCGCCACGGCCTGGGCCGTCACTGCCTGTTTCGCCTGGGCCTGCGGGGCCGCCGCCGGTGCCGTCTGGGCGGCAGCGCCGGTGCTGTAGGCGCAGGCGAAGCTACCCGCGAAAAACGCAGCCCCCAGCAGGGACGTCTTCAGGGAGGGGAATGTCATGCAGTGGTCTCCAGGGAATCACGCGGGCTGCCGCACGGGCCATGGGCCGGTGGCGGCACCGCGAAGGATGGGTGTGGATGGCGGGGCCGCACTGGCTGGAAGGGGCCTGCGCGCGAGCGTGGGCACAGACGACTGGCTGGGTGGGCGGGAGTGAGAAGGGATTATACAAATGGTAGTGATTCGTATTTGCCGAATTCCCTGGGTCCTGGCCGGGAACGCCTGTCATCAAACCGACGCAAAACCTTCACGGGGATGTCACCCGCGGTTTCTACGCTCCAGGGGTTTTGTAACCAACAACCCGAGGAACCCCCATGACCCACCGCGTGGATACGCCCGAGCAGGCCATCGACTTCAACAACGAAAACGCCAACACCTCCGCCAACCCCACGTTCGACGCGGTGCTGGGCGCCCGCCTGTCGCGCCGTGGCCTGCTGCGCGGCGGCGTGGGCTCCGTCGGCACCACCGTGCTGGCCGGGTTCGGCGTGAGTGCCTGTGGCGGCAGCGACGACCCCGTGGTGACGCCTCCCCCCGCCGGCCCCAAGCTGCTGGGCTTCGGCGCCGTGTCCAAGAGCCTGGCCGACGTGGTGGCCGTGCCCGCGGGCTACACCGCCAGCGTGATCTTCGCGCTGGGCGACCCCATTGCGGCGGGCGTGTCCGCGTACAAGAACGACGGCACCGACGGCGACTTCGACAAGCGCGCCGGCGACCACCATGACGGCATGGAATGGTTCGGCCTGGGCGCCGACGGCAAGCGCAGCGACAACGCCACCGAGCGCGGCCTGCTGGCCATCAACCACGAAGCCACCACCGACGAGAAGCTGTCTTCGTACTTCCTGCACGCCAATGGCGGCACCACCACCTTGCCCCGCCCCGCGGCGGAAATCGACAAGGAAACGGCCATCCACGGCATCGCCGTGATCGAAGTGGCCAAGTCCGGTGGCAAGTGGGCCTACGCGCAGAACTCCGCGCTGAATTTCCGCCTCACGTCGCTCAGCCCCATCGAGATCTCGGGCCCGGCCCGCGGCAGCGCGCAGCTGTTCACCAAGTTCTCGCCCACCGGCACCACCACGCGCGGCACGCTGAACAATTGCGGCACGGGCAAGACGCCCTGGGGCACCTTCCTGACCGGTGAGGAAAACTGGTTCGGCTACTTCACGCGTGGCGCCGCCGACGATGCCGCGCGCGGCAACGACAAGAGCGTGACGGCCCTCAAGCGCTATGGCCGCAACCAGGGCGCCGCATCGCGCCACGGCTGGGAAAGCGGCGGCACCGACGACAAGTACCAGCGCTGGAACAACAGCAAGACCGGCACGTCGGTGGACGGCACGGACGACTACCGCAACGAGATGAACGGCATGGGCTACATCGTCGAGATCGACGCCTACGACAAGACCCGCATGGCCAAGAAGCGCACCGGCCTGGGCCGCTTCGCGCACGAGAGCGCGGCCTTCGGCAAGGTGGTGGCCGGCCAGCCGCTGTCCATCTACATGGGCGACGACTCGCGCGGCGAGTACATCTACAAGTTCGTGTCCACCGCCACGTGGAACCCGGCCGACGCCAACGCCAGCGACCGCCTGGCCATCGGCGACAAGTACCTGGACAGCGGCAAGCTGTACGCCGCCAAGTTCAACGCCGACGGCACCGGCGGCTGGGTGGAGCTGTCGCTCACCAACACCGCCATCAGCGGCTATGCCACCTACAAGTTCGCCGACGCGGCCGACATCGTCATCAACACCCGCCTGGCCGCCGACGCCGTGGGTGCCACGAAGATGGACCGCCCCGAGTGGAACGCCGTGAACCCCGCCAACGGCGAGGTGTACTTCACACTGACCAACAACAGCGCCCGCAGCGCCAACCCTGGCAGCGGCCAGTACCTGCCCGACGCGGCCAACCCCCGCGCCTACACCGACATGAAGGGCACGACCAAGCAGGAAGGCAACCCCAACGGCCACATGGTGCGCCTGAAGGAAGGTGCGTCCGTGTCGGCCTTCACCTGGGACGTGTACCTGTTCGGCGCGGAAGCCAGTGCCGACAAGACGCTGATCAACATCTCGGCCCTGACGGACGACCAGGACTTCTCCAGCCCCGACGGCCTGGCCTTCAGCAAGGCCACGGGCATCTGCTGGATCCAGACCGATGACGGCGCCTACACCGATGCGAGCAACTGCATGATGCTGGCGGCGGTGCCCGGCCAGGTGGGCGACGGCGGCAAGAAGACGCTGACCTACACCAAGGCGGATGGCAGCAAGTTCGACATCGTCTCGCCCGTGGGCAAGGCCGCCACGGCCGACACGCTCAAGCGCTTCCTGGTCGGCCCCAAGGGCTGCGAGATCACGGGCCTGGCCGAAACGCCCGACGGCAAGACGATCTTCGTGAACATCCAGCACCCGGGCGAGTCCACCGGCATGGCCAACCTGGGCGACCCCGCCAAGTTCCAGAGCCAGTGGCCCGCCAACGCCGGCTACGGCGCGGGCAAGCGCCCTCGCTCGGCCACCATCGTGATCACGAAGAACGACGGCGGCAACGTGGGCACCTGACGGGGCGGGGTGAGAGGGAATGGGCCTCTCACCTTCCTTGATGGATTGGTTGCTTGCAGGCCGGCCCAGGGGGGCCGGCCTTTTTGTTTTGGGGGCAGGGGCTCAGTAGTCCGAACCCGGGGGCGGCGGCGGGGCGGGGGGCGAGGGGCGTGCCGGCGTGGCGGCGGGTGTGCCGCCCGCGCCGGGCGTCGCGGTGTAGCCCATCTGCCCGCTGCCGTCCTTGGTGCCCTTGCGCCCGGCGATCTGCCAGGCCGTGCGCTGGTGGATGAGGCTGGCCAGGAACTCCAGTTCCTCGTCGGTGTGGTTGATGGCGCCGGCCGGGGTGAGCAGGCGGCCATTGCGCGGCGCGCTCTCGACCCAGAACGACTGGTGGTATGACGCCTCGCTGACCAGGCTTTCGGTGCCCGCCGCCAGGTCCACCGTGCCGTAGCAATTGCAGAAGTAGCCCCGGTTGTCCTGATCGGCGAAGACCTCGGCGTACACCCCCGTGCCCCGGATGCCGGCGGTGGCGGTGGGCAGGATCACCTGGCGCTCCGCGCCCCGGCCCCACACGCTGGCCACGGCGCCGCTGACCAGGCGCAGTACCCTGACGGCGGTGGGCGTCTCGCCCTCCAGCGCCACGCGCGAGTTCTGGCGCACCAGGAAGGCGCCGTCGCCCACCGCAAAGACCACGGTGGCGCCGGGCCCGGTTTCAAGGCGGTCTCCCGCGGCGATGCTGTGCTGCGGGGTCAGCGCCTCGCCGTTGCGCAGCACCTGGCCGCGCAGCTCCACGATGTTGCTGCGCGACTGGGCGTGCGCGGCCACCCAGCCGCCCGTGGCCATCCACAGCGCTGCGGCCTGCAGCAGGCCGCGCCGCTGGTACCAGGCCAGCTCGTCCTCAGTGCGGCCCAGGAGCTGGTGCGGGTGGGGGCAGTGCGTCGTCATGGGGTGGTGCCTCGGAGGCGGGATGGGACGGGGGCTCGAAGCAGTCGCGGAAGGTGAAAATCACCGACGTGAAGAACATGGCCGCCATCACCATCGCGGCCCCCACCATGATGCCGCCCGCGGTCGATCCGGCCAGCCCCGCCGCCGCCAGCAGCGCGGACGCCAGCGTGACCACCACGCCCCCCAGCAGGAACACGCCCAGCCAGCCCAGCCCGTAGACCAGGAACGCGCCAAAGTTGCGCACGCAGGCCACGATGCTGAAGAACAGCGCCTTGACCGGCGGCACGCCGTGCCAGTGCACGAGCCCCGGGGCATGCCAGAACAGCAGCGACAGCGGCAGGTACAGCATCATGGACAGCCACATGGCGCCCTGGAAGGCGGGGTCTTCCGCCACTTCCTTGGTCAGGGCGGCGCCGCCCAGGTACACCCGCGCGAACTGGCCGCCGTCCAGCAGCGCCGACAGGCCCATCACCGCCAGGAAGCCCGCCGCATAGAGGGCGCCGAGCACCAGCATGTCGCGCAGCCGCTGCTGGCCGGTGCGAAACGCCACCAGCAGCACGGCGGGGGTGGGAAACCGCCCCTGCGTGGCTTCCGCCGAGGCCACCATCATGGCCAGCGTGGCCGAGGGCAGCAGCACCAGCGCGATGGCCGGGCCCACCAGCGGAATCAGCGTGGCCAGCGACATGGACGCCATGGTCATGAAGAACAGCGCCGCCAGCGCCATGGGTTGCCGCCAGAACGTCCGGATGCCGAGCTTGACCCAGGCCATGCCGGTGCGGGCGGGGACGATGTGGAGTTTCATGGATGCTTAGGAGGAGAAAAGAGGGTGGGGCCTGCGCCCGGGCACTGCTGGCAGCCGAGATGCTTCCGCTGGCAGTGCAATGCATAGCTTGGAATTTACCCCAGCGGCCCATTCCGGCCGCGGTGCAAGGGATCCCCCCTGCCGCGAGGGCCTGAACGCGGATTTTCCGCCGGGCCGGTCAAGAAAGGCGCTTCGCGTCTTCGTGCTCCGGTGATCCAGGGCGCTCCGCGTCCGCCGTGGCCCCTGCGGCGGGGTCGGTGCCGGCGCGGAACATGCCGCACGGGCCGCGCCGCCGCGAGCGCGACATCCCCGTGGTGGGGGCGGGCCCCACGGGCGGCTCCAGGGGCTTCATCTCAGGCGTGCACGGGCTGCGCAATGCGGGCGCGCAGCACCCGCTCGAAGTGCGTGGGGTCGTGGGGCGTCAGCATCGAGGCTTCGCGCGGCAGGTGGAAGTCCCACAGGCGCGAGATCCAGAACCGCAGGGCGCCCGCGCGCAGCATGGCGGGCAGCAGTTCGCGCTCGGCCGCCGTGAGCGGGCGCACGGCCTGGTAGGCGTCGAGCATGCGGGTGGCGCGCCCGGCATCGTGCTGGCCCGTGGCGAGGTCGATGCACCAGTCGTTCAGGCACACGGCCAGGTCGAACAGCCAGGTGTCCACGCCCGCGAAGTAGAAGTCGAAGAAGCCGGTGAGCTCTTCGCCCTCGAACATCACGTTGTCGCGGAACAGGTCGGCGTGCACGGGGCCGCGCGGCAGGGCCGCGTAGGCGGCGCCGGCGGCCACATGGTTCTGGTAGGCCAGTTCGGCGCGCAGCAGGGCGGCCTGGGTTGCGCCGACGTGCGGCAACACCACCGGCACCGTTTCGTTCCACCAGGGCAGGCCGCGCAGGTTGGGCTGATGGCGGTCGAAGTCGCGGCCCGCCAGGTGCATGCGGGCGAGCATCGTGCCCACGGCGGCGCAATGCGCGGCCTGCGGCGCCAGCTGGCTCTTGCCGCGCAGCTTGTTCACCACGGCGGCGGGCTTGCCACACACGGTGTGCAGGATGTCGCCGTCCTGGTCGGCGCGCGGATCGGGCACGGGCACGCCACCGTGCGCCAGGTGCTTCATCAGGTACAGGTAGAACGGCAGCTGCGCGGCGGTGAGGCGCTCGAACAGCGTCAGCACGAACTCGCCCTGGTCGCTGGTGAGAAAGTAGTTGGTGTTCTCGATGCCACCCTCGATGCCGCGCAGCTCCACCAGCTCACCCAGTTGCAAACGGCGCAGCAGCTCGCGCGCCTCGGTGTTGGAGACTTCGGTAAAGACGGCCATCGCTCAGGGGGGTTACAAAGAAATGAAAAACTGACAGCAAAAGGGCAGGGCGTGCAGCGGCTTCATGGGGGGCAGCGCGGTGGCGCTGCCCGGCGCCGCAGGGGCCTCAGAACTTCAGCACGTTCCAGACGCGCGGGGCGGTGGTGGTCTCCGCGCCGCTGTTGCTGCCCGCGCGGCTGCGGGCGCCGTCGGGCGACTGCACTTCATAGCCGGGCAGGTTGCCGGTCTTGGGCTGCACGGAAATGATCTGGGTCTGGCCGCCCACGCGCAGCTCATCCACGCGGTTGCCCGCGTCTTCGACATGGATGCGCTCGGTGCGCTGGTTGGAACGGCCTGCAGGTTGCTCCTGGTTTGAGAGCGCCTCGCGCGTGTCTGCCGTGCCCTGGGGGGCATTTGGGCTTGAACTCTGGGCCAGGGCGGTGCCGGAGGCAATGCCCAGCAGCAAAAGGAGGTGAAGAGCGCGCATGGGGCGATTGTAGGGCGCGGGCTGGGCGGGGCTCGGCCGTGCACAATTGCCGCATGAGCAACAAAAAGACCCTGGTGCTGGTGGACGGTTCCAGCTACCTCTACCGCGCCTTCCACGCCATGCCCGACCTGCGGGCCGTGCCGGGCGACCCGACCAGTGCCGCCACGGGCGCCATCCGGGGCATGATCAACATGATGCAGGCCCTGCGCAAGGAGGTGACGGCCGACTATGCCGTGTGCGTGTTCGACGCCTCGGGCCCCACCTTCCGCGATGCCCTTTACACCGAATACAAGGCCACGCGCTCGCCCATGCCAGACGACCTGCGCAGCCAGATCGAGCCCATCCACGAGGTGGTGGACCTGCTGGGCTGGAAGGTGGTGGCCGTGCCTGGCGTGGAGGCCGACGACGTGATCGCTACCTTGGCCAACGTGGCGGCCGCACAGGGCATTGAGGTCATCGTGTCGAGCGGCGACAAAGATTTGAGCCAACTGGTCAACGAGCACATCACCATCATCGACACCATGAGCGGAAAGCGCCGCGATGTGGCGGGCGTGACGGCAGAGTTTGGCGTGCCGCCTGCGCTGATGGTGGACTACCAGGCGCTGGTGGGCGACACCGTGGACAACGTGCCCGGCGTTGCCAAGGTAGGGCCCAAGACCGCCGCCAAGTGGCTTGAAGAATATGGCTCGCTCGACAGCTTGATTGCCAACGCCGACGCCATCAAGGGCGCGGCGGGCAACAATCTGCGCGAGGCGATTGCCAGCGGTCAGCTGGCATTGAGCCGTCAGCTTGTCACCATGAAGACCGATTGCGCGCTGGCCGACTACATCCCCGGTCTGCCTGCGTTTGACGACATCACGCTGGACGCGCCAGACAACACCGGCTTGCTGCCGTTTTACGAAAAGTATGGCTTCAAGGGCCTGGCCAGCGCGATCAAGGGCGCAGCGGCCCCCGCCACCACAGCTCCCACCGTTGCCATGCCCGGTCAAAGTGGTGATCTGTTTGCCGACCACTCGGCCAGCACCGTGGCCGAAGAAGCCCAGCACCGCACCGTGGTGTACGACACCATCCTCAACTGGGCCGACTTTGACCAGTGGCTGGAACGCCTGCACAAGGCCCCGCTGGCGGCGATCGACACTGAAACCGATTCGCTCGACGAGATGCGTGCGCAGATCGTGGGCATTTCCTTCAGTGTGCAGCCCGGCGAGGCCGCCTACATACCGCTGCGGCATGAAGGCCCCGACGCACCCGCGCAGCTGCCGATGGACGAGGTGCTGGCCCGCCTCAAGCCCTGGCTGGAGAACGCCAGGCACCACAAGCTGGGCCAGCACATCAAGTACGACCGCCATGTGTTCGCCAACCACGGCATCGAGGTGCAGGGCTACGCACACGACACCATGCTGCAAAGCTACGTGCTCGAAGTGCACAAGCCCCACAACCTGACCAGCCTGGCCGAGCGCCACACCGGCCGCAAGGGCATCACGTATGAAGACCTGTGCGGCAAGGGCGCGCACCAGATCCCGTTTGCCCAGGTGCCCGTGGACAAGGCTGCCGCCTACTCGTGTGAAGACTCGGACCAGACCCTGGACGTGCACAACGCGCTGTGGCCGCTGCTGCAGGCGGACGACAAGCTGCGCTTCATCTACGAGCTGGAGATGCAGAGCAGCGAGGCGCTGTACCGCATCGAGCGCAACGGCGTGCTGATCGATGCGCCCACCCTGGCCACGCAGAGCCACGAGCTGGGCCAGCGCATCCTGCAGCTCGAAACCGAGGCCTACGAGATCGCAGGCCAGCCCTTCAACCTCAGCAGCCCCAAGCAACTGGGCGAAATCTTCTTCGACAAGCTGGGCATGCCCGTGGTCAAGAAAACCGCCACCGGCGCGCGCAGCACCGACGAAGAGGTGCTGGAAAAACTGGCCGAGGACTACCCCCTGCCCGCCAAGCTGCTGGAGCACCGATCCTTGAGCAAGCTCAAAGGCACCTACACCGACAAGCTGGCCCAGCTGGCGCTGCCGCGAACGGGCCGCGTGCACACCCACTACGCGCAGGCCGTGGCGGTGACGGGCCGCCTGTCGAGCAACGACCCCAACCTGCAGAACATCCCCATCCGCACTCCCGAAGGCCGCCGCGTGCGCGAGGCCTTCGTGGCGCCCGCAGGCCGCGTGATCGCCAGCGCCGACTACTCGCAGATCGAGCTGCGCATCATGGCGCACCTCAGCGGCGACCACTCGCTGCTGCACGCCTTCCACGCGGGCCTGGACGTGCACCGCGCCACGGCGGCCGAGGTGTTTGGCGTCGAGGTGGAGCAGGTCAGCAGCGAACAGCGCCGCTACGCCAAGGTCATCAACTTCGGCCTGATCTACGGCATGAGCAGCTTCGGCCTGGCCAAGAACTTAGGGATAGAAACCAAGGCCGCAGCCGCCTACATCGACAAATACTTCCAGCGCTACCCCGGCGTGAAGCAGTACATGGACGACACCAAGGCCGCCGCCAAGTCCATGGGCTATGTCGAAACCGTGTTTGGCCGTCGCCTGTACCTGCCCGAGATCAACTCCCCCAACGGCCCCCGCCGCGCAGGCGCCGAGCGCGCGGCCATCAACGCGCCCATGCAGGGCACTGCGGCGGATTTGATCAAGCTGGCCATGGTGGCCGTACAGAAGGAACTGGACGCGCACAAGCCCAGCATCCAGATGATCATGCAGGTGCACGACGAACTGGTGTTCGAGCTGCCCGAGGGCGAGGTGGACTGGCTCAAGAGCCACATCCCGCGCCTGATGGCGGAGGTGGCTGCGCTGAAGGTGCCGCTGCTGGCCGAGGTGGGGGTGGGGGCGAATTGGGACAAGGCCCACTGAGGCCCAGGAGAGAACCGACGCGGGGAGGCAGAAATTTCGGTATTTTTGCCCCGGCGCTCATCCAGCAATCGCTGGCAGCTATCAAATTTTATGTCGTTGCCTGCGTCGCCGTCTCGCTGGAGAGACGAGCGGCTAGTTAGCTGCTCGCAAGACCCGTTTACGCCCTGGGTGAGAACACGAACAGCCGACCTTCGAAGTGAAGTGGTACTCCAAAGACAAGCTTCTCCAGGTTCGGAAGGTACAGCCAGCATCAAGCCCGCATCGCTGGTGCGCCGTGTGACGGTGAATTGCCCGTGGGTAAGCCACACCAGAGTACGCATTGCGGCTGCCGGTTCTTCCTCAACCCGCGCCGTGCAACTGCTTCACCCGTGCCCTCAACGCGTCAGCCGCAGGTGACAGCACACGGTCGCGCCGCTGCAGCAGACCCAGGGTGCGCCACAAGTCGGGCGCGCTGAGGGGCACGCCGCAGACCTCGGCGTGAGCAGGCGGCAGTGCCAGCTGGGGCAGAACGGCCAGCCCCAGGCCACCTTCCACCAGGGCCAGCGCGCCCGCCACGTGATTGCATTCGTACCAAGCCACCGGTTGCTCGGGCAGGTCGGCCGTGGCCTGGTCCAGCAGCAGGCGGTTGGCGCTGTCGCGCGATACCGACACCAGCCGCATCCCGGCCAGTTCGGCCCAGGGCACTTCCTTGCGCTTGGCCCAGCGGTGGCTGCGCGGCATGGCCAGCATGTAGCGCTCTTTGGTCAGGGCTTCAAAGCGAACGGCAGACTCCTGACTTCCCGTGAAGCTGAGCCCGAAATCGGCCGCGCCGCTGAGCACGGCGTCCAGGACCTGGCTTGCGCTTTCGTCCATGACATGCACCTGCACTTCAGGTTGCGCGACTGCAAAGCCGCGCAGCACACGGGGCAGGAGATGGCTGGCCACCGACGGGATGCATGCAATCGTGACCCGCCCCCGGCGCAGGTGTACTTGGTCGCTCACACGCTGCACGGCCGCATCCAGCCCGGCCAGCGCGGTGCGAGCCTCGTGCAGAAACTCCTGGCCGATGGCGGTCAGTTCCACGCTGCGGGTGGTGCGCTCCAGCAGTCGCACGCCCAGGGCCAGCTCCAGCCGCTCCACGCGCCGGCTCAAGGCGGGTGCCGACAGGCATAGCGCTTCGGCGGCAAGCCGGAAGCTCGCCTTCTCCGCGGTGGCCACGAATGCCTGCAGTTCACCCATATCGAATTTGATGCGTGCCATGCAACAGTCGCTCCTTAAATTGCAATTCACAGACCATTGTGCCCTGCCTAGACTTGCGCTCCTAGCAAGGCCGACCGTGCTTCGGCCGCTTCTGGAAATCACCGACATGCAACGACGTTCACTGATCGCGGCGGCCACCCTGGCGGTCAGCCTTGCGCTGGCCCACACCACAGCCCAGGCTCAAGACTTCCCTCCCAAAAAGCCGGTCACCCTGGTCGTGGGCTTTGCCGCCGGCGGTTCGGCGGATATCGCTGCGCGGCTGATTGCCAAGAAGCTGGGCGAAAACATTGGCCAGAGCGTGGTGGTGGACAACAAGCCAGGCGCGGGCGGTAATCTGGCGCACACGCAGGTCGCCACTGGTCCATCGGATGGTTCGGTGCTGCTGTTTGGGTCGATCGGGCCGCTCACCATCGCGCCCCATTTCATGGCCGTGCGCTACGACCCGCTCAAGGATCTGTCGCCCATCACCATGGGCGTGAGCTTCCCCAATGTGCTGGTGGTGCCGGCCAGCACCGGCATCAAAACCCTGGGCGAATTTGTGGCCAAGGCCAAGCGTGAGCCTGGCAAGCTCGACTTTGCCTCGACCGGCCCTGGGTCTGCCTCCCACCTGGCGGGCGAGCTGCTTAACGATGTGGCCAAGATCGATACCGTGCATGTGCCCTACAAGGGCGGCGCCCCGGCGCTGCAGGACGTGCTGGGCGAGCGGGTCACGTCGTTCTATGCAGCGCCTCCCACGGCGCTGCCCCACATCGAATCGGGCAAGCTGGTGCCGCTGGCCACCACCGGGCTGACCCGCCCCGCCTACCTGCCCAATGTGCCCACGGTGGCCGAGACGTTCCCGGGCTTCAATGCCACCAACTGGTATGCGTTCGTGGCTTCGGCCAAAACGCCCAAGCCGTTGCTCGACCGCTGGAATGTCGAGCTGGTGAAGGTGCTCAACACCCCCGAGGTGCGCGAAAACCTCCTCAAGCACGGCCAGACGGCTGCGCCCGGCACGCGGGAAGAACTGGGCAAGTTCATCGCGGCAGAGCACGGCAAGTGGGGCCGCATCGTGCGCGAGCGAAAGATCACTGCGGACTGAGGCGCAGCGCCCCGCATTCCAACAAGACATCAGGAGACAAGACATGCAATCCGTCTATTCGACGACTACCCGGCCTCCGCGGGCGCCGCGCCGACGATTCCTGAACGCCATGCTGGGCACCGCGCTGGCGGTGGGCCTGGGCATGGCGGGCGCCGTGCCGGCCAGCGTCCAGGCCGCAGAGATCCGCGTGGTCACATCGGGCGGCTTCTCGGCTGCGTACGACCAGTTGATCCCGCTGTACGAGCAGGCCACCGGCCACAAGGTGGTCACGGAGCGGGGTGCATCCATGGGCAACGCGCCCGATTCGATCCCGAGCCGTTTTGCCCGCAACGAGCAGTTCGATATCGTCATCCTGGCCGATTCGGGCCTGGAGGCACTCATTGCCCAGGGCAAGGTGCAGCAGGGCAGCCGCGTGGATCTCGCGCGTTCGATGATCGGCATGAGCGTGCGCAAGGGCACGCCCAAGCCCGACATCAGCACGGTCGATGCGCTCAAGAAGACGCTGCTCGATGCCAAATCCATCGCCTACTCGGCCAGCGCGAGCGGCGTCTATCTGTCGACCGAATTGTTCCCGCGTCTGGGTGTCGCGGAGCAGATCAAGGACAAGGCCACCAAGATATTCAGCGAACGCGTGGGCGCGGTGGTGCTGCGCGGCGATGCCGAGATCGGCTTTCAGCAGGTGAGTGAGCTGTTACCGTTCAAGGAGTTGGAGTTTGTCGGCCCGTTGCCGGACGAAGTGCAGCAGCGCGTGTTTTTCTCGGCCGGTGTGGCGGCTGGGTCGGCCAATCCGGAAGCGGCCCGCCATCTGATCCGCTTCCTTTCGGCGTCGGCTGCAGCACCCATCATCCGCAGTACCGGCATGGAGCCCGCCACCGCTCGCTGACGCGGCGACTCCCGGCACCGCCCAGGCACGCCCCCTGCGCCCGGGGCGCATGCCCCTTCCTGCGCGCACCTCAGACACGACAGGCACCGGCTTTGCACGGTGCGGCTGGCGGCTGCGCGCACATCACTACAACGACAAAAGAGTCCTATGACCCGCTTGATTCCTGTCCTCGTCGCCGCACTGAGTGTGCCGGCCTTCGCATTTGCCCAGCAGGGTGGCCCCACCGTGTATGGCATCGTCGACGCCAGCGTGCGGCACACCTCGGGCATGACCTCCGCCAACGCACCGGCCGCCGCGTCGGCCACCGGCCTGGCCAGCGGGGTCGACAACACCAGCCGCATCGGGTTCCGCAGCCGCGAGGACCTGGGCGATGGCATGTACGCGCTCTTCAACCTGGAGACGGGCCTGAACGTGGACACGGGCAGCACGGCCAACGTCACCAAGTTCTTTGATCGAGCCGCCATCGTTGGCGTCGGTGGTTCGTGGGGGCAGGTCACCCTTGGGCGTCAGACCAATCTGTTGGCCGATGCCGTCAGCCCGGTGGATGCCGTGGGTATGCGCTTTGCGGCCTTCAATCCCAACATCGTCACTGCGGCCTTGAGCAACCACGGCCTCGGGGTGGAGTACGGTGCCACCGGGTCTTCCAGCGGGTCGTACCGGCTGGACAACTCCTTCAAATACACCGGTTTCTTCGGTCCGGTCACGGCCCGGGCGATGTACAGCGTGGGTGAAAACGCCGGGTCCACCGCCGCCCAGCACTCGGCCGGTGCCGGCCTGGCGTACACGGCCGGGGGCTGGGTCATCTCGGGGGCGTTCCAGCGGTTCACCACGGCGGCAGACCTGCCGCTGCGTGCCGCCACGCTGGGCGCTGCCTACCAGTCCGGCAGCGTGCGCCTGGCGGTCAACACCGCGCGCAACCATGCGCAGACGTCAGCATCGGCCCGCACCGGGCAGCGCACCCATTCGGCCGGCGCCACCTGGTCGGCGACGAACACGATCGACCTCACAGCGGCGTGGTACCGCGTGGAGCGCGAGCGCACCGGGGCCAGGGAGGACGGGTACAGCCGGACCATGCTGTTTGCAGAATATAAATTCTCACGCCGCACCAAGCTCTACGCCGAGCTGGACCGTACCCGCTGGCGCGCGGGCTACCAGGGCGCGGCCCCCAAGAGCCGAGCCACCGGGATCAGCAGCGGCATCGCGCATACGTTCTGAGCCGCGTCGCGGTCCTCCGGTGCGGGCCGCCGAGGCTGCCTGGTCGACCCCGCTCTGCGGTGCCCCCGGCATTGCCCTGCTCCATGAAAGAGTCTGGAAGCGGACGCCGGAAAGGGCATGGGTGGTAGCCATGCAGGCGCGCAGGGTCGCCGCTAAACTCGTGAGGCAACCCGTGGCCGCATGGCCGCCTCTCCCACATTTGCCTGGAGCCCCTGCATGCCCGATCCCACCCCTTACACCCCACCCGCCATCTGGCAATGGAACAAGGAAAACGGCGGCCAGTTCGCCAGCATCAACCGGCCCATCGCCGGTGCCACGCACGACAAGGAATTGCCCGTGGGGAGGCATCCGCTGCAGCTGTATTCGCTGGGCACGCCCAATGGCGTGAAGGTGACTGTCATGCTGGAAGAGCTGCTCGCGCTGGGCCACAGCGGCGCGGAGTACGACGCGTGGCTGATTCGCATCAACGAGGGGGAGCAGTTCGGTAGCGGGTTTGTTTCCGTGAACCCCAACTCCAAGATCCCTGCACTGCTGGACCGCACGGATCCGGCCCACCCAGTGCGCGTGTTTGAGTCCGGCGCCATCCTGATGTACCTGGCCGAGAAGTTCGGCAGCGCCTTCTTGCCCAAAGAGGGCGCGGCGCGGGCCGAGTGCCTGTCGTGGCTGTTCTGGCAGATGGGCAGTGCGCCGTTTGTGGGCGGCGGATTTGGGCATTTCTATGCCTATGCGCCGGTCAAGATCGAATATGCGATTGACCGCTATGCGATGGAGGCCAAGCGCCAGCTGGATGTGCTGAACCAGCGCCTGGCCGTGACGGAGTACGTGGCGGGCGATGAATACACAGTGGCCGACATTGCAATCTGGCCCTGGTATGGCCTGCTGGTGAAAGGGCAGGCCTACAACGCAGGCGAGTTCTTGCAGGTGCACGAGTACACGCATGTGGTGCGCTGGGCCGAGCAAGTTGCCAAGCGCCCGGCGGTGCAGCGCGGGCGCAAGGTCAACCGCGTCAATGGCGACCCGGCCAGCCAGTTGCGCGAGCGGCATGACGCCAGCGACTTTGACACCAAGACGCAGGACAAGATCGAGGCGGCGGCAGCAGCAGCTTCTTCACCCGCACGCTGAGTTTTCTTGCAAGGCGTCACCATGATCACTTTGTACGACTGCGCCACCGCGCCCAGCCCGCGCCGCGCGCGCATCCTGCTGGCAGAAAAGGGCGTGGCCCACGACACCGTGCAGGTGGACCTGCGCAATGGCGAGCAACTGGGCGAGGCCTACCGTCAGATCAACCCGCAGTGCACAGTGCCCGCGTTGCGCACCGAAGAGGGTTTGCTGCTGACCGACAACGCGGCGATCACCGCGTATCTCGAAGCGCGCTACCCGCAGCCTGCACTGCTGGGCGAGACGCCTGCAGAGAAGGCCGAGATCGCCAGCTGGAACTGGCGCATGGAGTTCGAGGGCCTGCAGGCCATTGCCGAGGCGCTGCGCAACAGCGCGCCCGCCATGGCCAACCGGGCGCTGCCGGGCGCGGTGGACTATCCGCAGATCCCGGCCCTGGCCGAGCGTGGGCTGGTGCGGGTGGGGCAGTTCTTTCAGCTGCTCAACGAGCGCCTGGCGGGGCGCGACTTCATGGCCACCGACCGCTTCAGCGTGGCCGACATCACGGCCGTGGTGGCGGTGGATTTTGCGCGCGTGGTCAAGCACAAGCCGGGCGAGCAGCACCCGCACCTGCTGCGCTGGCGCGCGGCCATGGCGGCGCGGCCGTCGATGTCGTTGTAGCTGTAGCTGAGAGAACCGTTACGGCCGCCAGCTAGCCGCCCGACCGGGCTGCCGCAGCCCGTTTCCGCAATGGGAGATTCAAGGATTGCGTGCCCGGCGCGTTCCTTGCATCGTTGCACCATGCGCCTTCGCCACATAGAAGTTTTCAACGCCGTCATGCTCACCGGCAGTGTGAGCGCGGCGGCCCGCCTCATCAACGTCACCCAACCCGCCGTGAGCCGCATCCTCGCCCACGCGGAGCTGCAGCTCGGTTTTCCGCTGTTCCACCGCCTCAAGGGCCGGCTGGTGCCCACCACCGAGGCGCAGACCCTCTACCCCCACATCGAGCGCCTGTTCACCCAGCTCGACGACGTGCAGCGCCTGGCCAACAGCTTGAAGAGCGACCGGCGCGAAGGCGAGCTGCACATCCTGAGCGTGCTGGCGCTGAGCTACGAAGTGCTGCCGCGCGCGCTGCGGTTCTTTCGCCAGGCGCACCCGGATGTGGTGATCACCATCGATGCGCTGCATTCGCCCCAGATCGTCTCGGCCCTGGTGCTGCAGGAAGCCGACGTGGGCTTCGTGTTCAGCGCCGTGGCGCACCCCTCGCTCACGCAGGAGCACCTGGCCGATGGGCGCATGCTCTGCGTGGCGCCCAAGGGCATGCTCGATGCGGCGCTGGTGCGCTCGGGCACCGTGCACCTGGCCGATCTGGTGGAGACGCCCGTGGTGCGCCTGGACGTGCGCGACCCCATCGGCACCGTGGTCAACCATGCGTGCCGCGAAGCGGGCGTGGGCCTGAAGACGGCGATCACCGTGCAGACCTACCACGCGGCGCTGGCGCTGGCGCACCACGGGCATGCGGTGGCGGTGGTGGATGCGTGCACCGCCGCATCGGCGGACCGCGGCAAGGTCGACGTGCTGGCGCTCGCGCCCCATATCGCCGTGCCCATCAAGTCGCTGCGCACCGTGAACCGGCCCAGCTCGCTGCTGGCCAGCGCCATGACGCGTTGCATGCGCCAGGCGGTGGCCGAGACCATGGAATCCGTGGGCCTGCCCGTGGCCGATTGAGCTGGCGGCGCGCTCCCGCAGCCCGCCGCGGCGGGCACGGGCAGCGCCGTACGCTCAGGCCGGCGCGAGCAGCTGCGCCACCTGGGCCGCGGTGCCGAACGCGAGGGTGAAACCCAGGGCGCCGTGCCCCGTGTTCAGCAGCAGGTTGGCGGGCGCACGGACATGGCGGCCCACCACGGGCACGCCGGTGGGCGTGGCCGGGCGCATGCCCGTCCAGGGGCGCAGCTCGCCAAAGTCGCTGCAGCGTGGAAAGACCGCGCTCGTGGCCTGGCACAGGCTGCGGATGCGCGCGGGAGGAATCTGCGCATCGTGCCCCACCAGTTCCGCCATGCCCGCCACGCGCAGGCGCTGGCCGATGCGCGCGAACACCACCTTGCGCGCCGCATCGGTCACGTTGACGCGTGGCGCGGCACCCGCGTCGCCCGTGGCATCGAGCGTGATGCTGTAGCCCTTGAGCGGGTAGACCGGGAGGCGAACGCCCAGTGTCCGCGCCACGGCGTGGCTGGCACTGCCCAAGGCCAGCACGAACTGCCGCGCCTCGATGGCCCCCTGGCTGGTGTGGACGGCCTGGATGTGCTGCCCCTCGCGCACGAAGTCCTCCACCCGGGCGCCGAGCACGAAGCGCACGCCGCGCGCAGCAAGCAGGTCCTGCAGGCCCTGGCAGACCTTGAGGCAATCGGCCGCGCATTCGCTGGGCGTGTGGATGGCGCCCGCGATGTGGCGCTCGTAATGGGCGAGGGCGGGTTCCAGCTCCACGCACTGCGCGGCGGACACGGCCTCCTGCGGGCGGCCCCAGGGGCGCTGCAGTTCCATCTGCCGGCGCGCGCCCGCGAGGCCCGCGGGCGTGTCGTACAGCACCAGCTTGCCGGTGGTCGAAAAGTCGCAGTCGAGCTGCTCGGCCCGCAGCATGGCCTCGAACCGGCGGCGGCTCAGCGCGGCCAGATCGAGCAGTTGCCGGGTGCTCTGCTCCGACGTGCGCCGGTTGCAGGCGCGCAGGAACGCCACGCCCCAGCGCCACTGGTGGGGGTCCCACTGCGGGCGCAGCTTGAGCGGGGACTGGGGCGACAGCAGCAGCCGGGGCAGCTGGGCCCAGATGCCCGCGTCCGCGAGCGGCTGCACGTAGCTGTAGCTCAGCTGCGCACCGTTGCCGCCGCTGGCACCGGCGCCGGGCTGGGCCTGGTCGACCACGGTCACCTGCATGCCGCGCTGGTGGAGTTCATACGCGGTGGCCAGGCCGACGATGCCTGCGCCGAGGACACATACCTGCATCTTGTGGGCTTTTTGGTGGATGGAAGCGCAATGTAGGGCGCGGGCCGGCGCCTGAACAATGCCAATGCGCGGGGCAGCCATGCCGGGAAGTTATGTGGATGCGCGCACGGGAAGGGGGCGCGCGGGTGCGGAAGTTGCGAGGGCCTCGTGGAAAGAGGCACGCGGATGGTGCGATGGCGTGCACCAGTCTGGCGGCATAACTTTTGGTCATGGCCTACCCGTGCAAATGAATTGTTCAAGGGCGGCGCAAATTCCTACAGTGCCCCTGCGTCCGGATTTTTCGCATTCATTCCATGATTCATGTTCGTTCGTTCGTTCGCTTGCTTGCTTGCTCCTCCTCCATCCATCTGCTTTTGCACAAAGGGATTTCCATGAAGCTCTCTGCCCTCACCACCGCCGCCATCGTGGCCACCGGACTGCTGGCCAGCACCGTGGCCAGTGCCGACACCCTCAAGAAGGTTGCCGAGTCGGGCAAGATCACCGTGGCCTACCGCGAGTCGTCGGTGCCCTTCAGCTACCTGGCCGGCCCGGGCGCGCCGGTGGGCTTCGCGGTGGACATCACCAACGCGGTGGTCGACGCGGTGAAGAAGCGCGTGAACAACCCTGCGCTCAAGGTGGAGCTGCAGGCGGTCACCTCGCAGAACCGCATCCCGCTGCTGCAGAACGGCACCATCGACCTGGAATGCGGCTCCACCACCAACAACAGCACGCGCGGCAAGGACGTGCAGTTCGCCATCAACTACTTCTACACCGGCACGCGCCTGCTGACCAAGAAGTCGTCGGGCGTGAAGAACTACGCCGACCTGGCCAAGAAGAAGGTGGCGAGCACCTCCGGCACCACCAATGCGCAGGTGCTGCGCAAGTACAGCCGGGACAACAACCTTGATCTGGACATCGTGCTGGGCAAGGACCACGACGATGCCGTGCTGCTGGTGGACAGCAGCCGCGCCGAGGCGTTCGCCATGGACGACATCCTGCTCTTCGGCCTGATGGGCAATGTGCGCAATCCGGCCGACTGGGCGGTGGTGGGCGACTCGCTGCAGGTCGAGCCCTACGCCTGCATGCTGCGCAAGGACGACCCGCAGTTCCAGGCGCTCGTCAACGGCGTGATCGGCACGATGATGAAGTCCGGCGAATTCGAGAAGCTCTACACCAAGTGGTTCAGCTCGCCCGTGCCGCCACGCAACCAGAACCTCAACCTGCCCATGAGCACCGAGCTGCGCGAGAACCTGGTGGCGCAGAGCGACAAGCCGGCCCTTTGAAGCGCGAGCCGCAGAGCACATGCCAGTGTCCGCAAGCCACGGCCCGCTGCCGCAGGTGGTGGGAATCCTCGGGGGCATGGGCCCCGCTGCGGGGGCTGATTTCGTGCGCCTGTTCGTGCAAGCCTGTACCGAGCGCATGGGCGCGCTGGGCATTCCCGTGCACGACCAGGCCTATCCCGAGCATTGGCTGGCGCAGGTGCCGATCCCGGACCGCACGGCGGCGCTGAGCGACACCCGTGCGGGCGCGCACCAGCCGGCCGAGCCCATGCTGCAGGCCACGGGGCGGCTTGCGGCGCTGGGGGCCCGCGTGGTGGCCATTGCCTGCAACACGGCCCATGCCTGGCATGGCCTGCTGCAGCAGCGTTTCCCGCAGATGGTGGTGCTGCACGGCATGCAGGAGGTGGTGGGCGGCCTGGCCGCCGCCGGGGTGCAGGGCGTGGGCCTGCTGGCCACCCGGGGCGCCTACGACGCGGGCCTGTACCAGCGCGAGCTGGCGTACAGCCGCATCGAGTGCTTCGTGCCCACGCTCGCGGAGCAGGACGCGCTGATGCAGGGCATCTACGGCGGCGTGAAGGCCGGCGACTATGCCCTGGCGCGGGACCGGTTCGAGTCCGTCTCGCGGGCGCTGCAGCTGCGCCACGGCGTGTCCACGCTCATCATGGGCTGCACCGAGATCCCGCTGGCGCTGAGCGAAAGCCCGCGCCTGGACGGGGTGGCGCTGGTGAACCCCTCGCTGGTGCTGGCCAGCGCATTGGCTCGGCATGCGTACCGCGACGCGACCCTGCCACCCGCCCGGCCTGCGGCCCACCCGGCCTGAATCCCGGGGATGGCCTGGTTCAGCACGCACACCGCGTGTACGACAAATGCTTCACCGCGCCCATTGCACCCAGGGTGGGTGAAACCGGGCATGCGGATGCCTCACCTGCTGCTGGTGGATTCGCTCACGTACCCGCCGGACTTCATGCCGCGGTGAGCGTGGAGGGCGGCGGGGAGAACACCTCGAACCGGTTGCGTCCGCCATGCTTGGCGCGGTACAGCGCGGCATCGGCCGCCTGCACCAGGGTGTCCGATCCGGTATCGGGGCGGGGCACCAGGCTGGCCACGCCGATGCTCAGGGTGAGCATGGGGGCCGTGGGCGAGCGCGGGTGGGGCAGGGCGGCCTCGCGTAGTCCGTCCATGCAGCGCTGGGCCACGGTCACGGCATCGGGCAGCAGGGTGTCGGGCAGCAGCAGCACGAACTCTTCACCGCCGTAGCGGGCGGCCACCTCGTCCGCGCGGCGGATGGTGGCCTGCAGCAGTTGCGCCACGTGGCGCAGGCAGGCGTCGCCGGCGATGTGGCCGTAGTGGTCGTTGTAGAGCTTGAAGTGGTCGATGTCGATCAGCACCACCGCCAGCGGCGCCTGGTGGCGGCCGCAGCGCAGCCATTCGGTGGCCAGCCGCTCGTCGAAGCGGCGCCGGTTGCCGATGCCCGTCACGCCATCGGTGGTGGACAGCAGGGCCAGCTTCTCGTTGGCGGCCGCCAGTTCCTGCTCCTTGCGCACGAGCAGCGTCACGTCGGTGCGCACGCCGGCGATGCCGCCCTGCGGGGTGCGCCGCTCGTCGGCCTGCAGCCACCGGCCGTGGGGCAGGCGCTGCAGAACGGCCTGGCTGGCGGCGCGGTGGTCGGCCACGCGCTGCGCGATCCAGTCTTCCTCGTTGCCCACCGCGTCGAGGTATTGGCCACGCTCGACACCGTAGCGCGCGATCTGCTCGAAGGTGCTGCCGGGCACGATCATGGGCGCGGAAATGGGGTACAGCTTGCGGTACTGGGCGTTGCACACCACGAGCCTGTCGTCGGCATCGAAGAGGGCAAAGCCCTCGGGCAACGATTCCACGGCGTCCTGCAGCAGCTCGCGGGCCTTGTGCGCGGCCTCCTGCGCGGCCTCCAGCGCCTGGCGCTGCTCGATCAGGTCGGTGATGTCCAGGCGCACCGCCACCACGTAGTTCTCGGGCGTGCGGGTCTCGTAGATGTTGATCCAGCGCCCGTCGGCCAGCCGCTGCACCAGGGTGGAGGTGCGGCTGCCATGCTCGGACAGGCGCTCGGCGATCCAGGCCTCCTCGCGGCCGTGGGCGGACGGAATCAGTCCCCGGTCCACCGAATGCCGCAGGATGTCGGCAAAGCTCCTGCCCAGGTGCTCCGCGTAGTTCATGTGCGGGTACATGCGCGACAACTGCTGGTTGTAGAGCACCAGCCGGTCCTGCTCGTCGAAGATCTCGATGCTCACGGGCAGCGCCTCCACGGCGCGCTCGAGCAGCTGGCGGGTGTGCTGGCTTTCCTGGCGGGCCGCCTCGGCCACCTGCCGCTGTTCGATGAGGTCGGTGATGTCCAGGCGCACGCACACCGTCATGCCCGACGGCGTGCGGCTTTCGTGCATGTGGATCCACGCGCCGCCCCCTTCATGGCGCACCTCGGGGCCTGGGCGGTGGCCCCGCAGCGCCATCTCGTGCGCCAGCCACAGCTCTTCCTGGCCCTGCGCCGCTTCGGGGATGCCCTGGCGAAGGCCTTCGCGCAGCAGTTCCTCATACGTCTTGCCCAGCGAGGTCTCCGAGCGCAGGTGGGGCCGCAGGCGCTCCATGTGGCTGTTGCACAGCACCAGGCGGTCGGTCTCGTCGTAGATTTCGAGTCCCGCCGGCATGGCGTCGACCGCCTCGCGCAGGCTGCGCTCGGCGCGCTCGGCGTCGTGCAGGGCCCGCTTGAGCGCGCGCTCGCTGTGCACGGCCTCGGTGATGTCGGTGCGCAGCACCACCACGCCCCCGCCGTCCAGGCCACGTTCCGTGATCCGCAGCCAGCGGTCGCCCTGCATCTCCTGCACCTCGGGGCCCGCCGGAGAGCGGTGGCGCGCCATGCGCTCGCGCAGCCAGGCCTCGGTGTCGGGCAGGGCGGCGGTGATCCTGCCCGATTGCGCGGCACGGCGCAGCACGTCCTCGAAGCGGGTGCCGTACTCCAGCGGCATCACGGAGTCCGCGGCCACCTGGCGGTACTGCGCGTTGCACAGCACGAGCCGGTCTTCGGCGTCGTAGATCGCGAGCCCGTCGGGCAGGATGTCGAGGGTGGCGGACAGCTGCATGCTGGCGCGCCCGGCCGCCTGGCGCAATGCGGCGGCGTCGCGGCGCAGGCGCCGGGCCCGCAGCGTCAGCCGACCGTGCAGCAGGGCCAGCGCCGCCAGCGCCACGCCCGCGGCGGCCAGCATGGCGCGCGCGGTGCCGTTGCCGGCATCCTGGCCCGCCAGGGCCCAGCCCAGCAGCGCCAGCCCGCCCACGCCGCAGAGCCCCGCCACCGGCAGCGCCAGCGGGTCTTCGCGGGGTGGGGGCGGGCTCATCGTGCAGGGTTTCCCAAGGTGGCGGTCACGGGTCTCTCTGGTGAAGGGATCGACCGCCCCAGGAAGCGCCGTGGTGGCGCACAACCAGGGGGCCAGCGGCTGGGTGCGGTGCCGGTCTGCGGAAAGTCTAGCAGCGGTCCCTGTTTTTCGGTACCCAGGGAAGCGGGGATGCGGCAAACCCCCTAGACTGCGGTTCCCATCCCTTGCCCATCCTTCTTTTCCTGGAGAAACCCGATGTTCAATGACGACCTCCATTCCGACGCCCGGGCCCTGCTGCCCGGCCGCAGCACCGACGCCGGCGCCACGCGGCGCACCGCGCTGCAGGCTGCCCTGGGGCTGGGTTATGCGGCCGCGGCCGCGCCCATCATGGCGCAGACGGCCATCGCCACGCCGGCGGACGGGCTCACGGCGGGCGAGGTGAGCTTTACCGTGAACGGCTTCAAGGTGCCCGCCTACCGCGCCGCGCCCGCCGGCAAGACCGGCCTGCCCGTGGTGCTGGTGATCCAGGAAATCTTTGGCGTGCACGAATACATCGCCGACACCTGCCGCCGCTTCGCCAAGGCCGGGTACTTGGCCATCGCGCCGCAGCTGTATGCGCGCCAGGGCGACCCGTCCCAGTACACCGAAGTGGCCAAGCTCATGGCCGAAGTGGTGTCCAAGGTGCCCGATGCGCAGGTGATGGCCGACCTGGACGGCGCGGTGCAATGGGCCACCGCCAATGGCGGCGACGCCGCGCGCGTGGGCATCACGGGTTTTTGCTGGGGCGGCCGCATCACCTGGCTGTACGCCGCGCATGGCCCCGTGAAGGCGGGCGTGGCCTGGTATGGCCGCCTCGTGGGGCAGCCGGGCGAACTCACGCCCAAGCACCCGGTGGACATCGCGCCCATCCTCAAGGCGCCGGTGCTGGGCCTGTACGGCGAGAAGGACACGGGCATCGCCCTTGACACGATTGATAAGATGAAAGCCGCGCTGGCCAGCGGTTCGCCGCAGGCCAAGGCGTCGGAATTCGTGGTGTACCCGGACGCGCCCCATGCCTTTCATGCCGACTACCGCCCGAGCTACCGCAAGGAAGCGGCCGAGGACGGCTGGAAGCGGGCCCTGGCCTGGTTCAAGACACACGGCGTGGCCTGAGGCAGCGTGGGCCCACGCGGGCCCGGCAGGGGAAGTCCCTGGCCACCGCAGCCGCCCCCACCCGGGGCGGCTTTTTTAATCTCGCATCCGGGATGCGGTATTTGAACGAAAATAGGCTCCAGGGCATATCTATAAAGCGCAAGAAGCTATGACTTTGGTAGCAATCATCCTGGCCACACTGGCCGCGGGCATTGGCAGCGTGTGGCTGGCCGCGCTGCTGATGCGGCTGGGCCTGGGCGGGCGCCCGGACAGCGTCGGCCCCCAGCACCTGCTCAGCCTGGCGGCGGGCGCCTTGCTGGCCACGGCCTTCATGCACCTGCTGCCCGAGGCATTCGAGAGCCAGGCGGGCGCGCACGACCTGTTCGCCACGCTGCTCGTGGGCGTGGTGTTCTTCTTCCTGCTGGACAAGGCGGAACTCTGGCACCACGGGCACGAGCACAGCCATGTGGCGCAGGCGCCGGCACATCCGCTCGGCGCTGAACACGGCCACGGCCCTGACCACGGCGGCAGGCACGACCATGCGCACCACGACCACCATCACCACCACCATGCCCCGCGATCCGGCGGCTGGGCCGTGCTGACGGGCGATAGCGTGCATTGTTTTGGCGACGGCATCCTGATCGCCTCCGCCTTCCTGGCCGACATCCGGCTGGGCGTGATCGCTGCCGTGTCGGTGCTGGCGCACGAGGTGCCCCACCACATGGGCGACCTGGTGGTGCTGCGCCAGACCAGCCCCAACCGCCGCATGGCGCTGGTCAAGGTGTCCCTGGCGGGCGCCGTGACGGCGCTGGGCGGCGTGGTGGGCTACTTCCTGGTGGGGCAGCTGCAGGACCTGCTGCCCTACTTCTTGGCCGTGGCGTCCAGCAGCTTTGTGTATGTGGCGCTGGCCGACCTGATCCCGCAACTGCAAAAGCGCCTCACGGCACGGGAGACGGTGCTGCAAATCGCCTGGCTCGTCGCGGGCATGGTCATCGTCACGCTGGTGAGCGGGGCGGCGCACGGGCACTGAGCCCGCAGGAGGGCTGGCGCGGTCGGCTCCGGGCATTCGCCGCAGGCGCAGTTCGCGTGCCGTCATAGTGTGTATCTGGCAGAGCTTATGTGCTCCTCGCGGCGGGCGGATAAGCTTGCGCCATGCCTGTCTACCGATCCGCCCTCCTGCGCTTTGCCGATGACGGCACGGCCCTCTACGATGAAGACGGCCTGCTGGCCGTGGGCCCCGACGCCGGCGGCCGCCAGCGGGTGCTGGCGGCGGGCGGGTGGCAGGCCTTGTCGCACCGGTACGCCGGCGAGCCTGTCGTCCACCTACCGGGGCGCATTCTGGCGCCGGGCTTCGTGGACATGCACATTCACTTTCCGCAGACCGATGTGATTGGTTCCCCCGCCGAGGGCCTGCTGCCCTGGCTGGAGAATTACACCTTTCCGCACGAGTCGCGTTTTGTCGATCCGGCCTACGGCGCCGAGGTGGCGGGCTTCTTCGTCCACGAGCTGCTGCGCAACGGCGTGACCACGGCGCTGGCGTTCGCCACCTCGCACCCCGCATCCGTGGATGCGCTGTTTGGGGAGGCGCAGCGCCGGCAGATGCGCCTGATCACCGGCAAGGTGCTGCAGGACCGCCACTCGCCCGACGGCGTGCGCGACGAGACAGAGCAGAGCCTGCTCGACACCGAGGCCCTGATCCAGCGCTGGCACGGCGTGGACCGCCTGGGCTACGCGATCACGCCGCGGTTTGCGCCCACCAGCACGCATGAACAGCTGCGCGGCTCGGGCGAGCTGGCCGCGCGCTACCCGGATGTATGGATCCAGTCGCATGTGGCCGAGAACCGCGACGAGATCCGCTGGGCGCGCGAGCTGTTTCCGGATGCGCGCAGCTACCTGGCGGTGTATGACGGCTTTGGCCTGATGCGCGAGCGCGCGGTGTACGCCCATTGCATCCACTTCGACGACGACGACCGGGCGCTGATGCGCGACACCGGCACCGTGGCGGCCGTCAGCCCCACCAGCAACCTCTTTCTGGGCAGCGGCTTCTTCGACTACGCGGGCGCGGACCGCGTGGGCTTTGGCTACGGCCTGGCCAGCGATGTGGGCGGGGGCACCAGCTTCAGCCCGTTCCACACCATGCTGGCGGCCTACTATGTGGGCCGCGAAGGGCAGAGCAAGCAGGGCCTGAGTTTGTCGCCCCGGCAGCTGTGGTGGCAGCACACGGCGGGAGCCGCGAAGGCGCTGGGCCTGGCGGGCGTGGTGGGCAATCTGCAGCCGGGCTGCGAGGCCGATTTTTTGGTGCTGAACCCTGAGGCCACCCCCCTTTTGGCGCGCAAGACCCGCCAGGCGCGCAACCTGGATGAGCTTTTGTTTGCGCTGATCGTGCTCGGCGACGACCGGGTGGTGCAGGAAACAGTGATTTCTCAAGCAAAATACGGCTCTAGCGCTTGATATTCATGCGCTACCAGCTACGTATTTAATAGCGCCCGACAGTCCACCACTGTGCGGGCCACAGCGCAGGGAGTTCTGCTATGAGCATCAAGAGCGACAAATGGATCCGCCGCATGGCGGCCGAGCACGGCATGATTGAGCCTTTCGAGCCAGGCCAGGTGCGCGAGGCCGAGGGCCGCAAGATCATCAGCTACGGAACCAGCAGCTATGGCTACGACATCCGCTGCGCGCCCGAATTCAAGGTGTTCACCAACATCCACAGCACCGTGGTGGACCCGAAGAACTTCGACGAGAAGAGCTTCGTGGACTTCCATGGCGACAGCTGCATCATCCCGCCCAACAGCTTCGCGCTGGCCCGAACGATGGAGTACTTCCGCATCCCGCGCAACGTGCTCACCATCTGCCTGGGCAAGAGCACCTATGCGCGCTGCGGCATCATCGTCAACGTGACCCCGTTCGAGCCCGAGTGGGAAGGCTACGTGACGCTGGAGTTCTCCAACACCACGCCGCTGCCCGCGCGCATCTACGCGGGCGAGGGCTGCGCGCAGGTGCTGTTCTTCGAGAGCGACAAGGACGACGTGTGCGAGGTGAGCTACCGCGACCGCGGGGGCAAGTACCAGGGCCAGGTGGGCGTGACCCTGCCCAAGGCCTGACATCGGCCGCCTGCGCGGCCGGCGGGCCGCCAGGGGCCGCGTCCTACAGCGCGTATTACCCTATTACGGTTTCTAAGCGCTGCGCGGACGTCAAACTGCAGAGCTCCTTGGCGATGCAATGCGGGTGCCAGCATGCTGTGCTGCAGGAGCAGATCCATGGCCTGGGAGGAGGGGCAACCATGGATGGCGTGATGGACACAACTGTTACTAGAATTCCTGCATGAGGGAAGAATCCATCCGCCGCATCGCTGGATTTCTGTACGACGGCGTGCTGTCTCCGCAAGGCTGGTATGACGGTCTCGATGCCCTGCGCGGGTCGCTAGGCGCCGGGCTGTTCGACTACTTCACGTTGGACACCGCCAGTTCCCAGGTGTTCAACGGCGTGGACAACCAAGGCAAGGCGGGCCTGCACGCCGAGAAACTGCGCGAGTACCAAGATCATTACATCGGCCACGATCTGCGCATGGCCGCCCTGGCGCAAATGCCCGTGGGGCAAATCATGCTGGACCACGAGCACATCAGCACGCGCGAGAGGTCGCGCAACATCGTGTACACCGACTTTCTGCGCCCCCACGGCTTTCAACATACGCTGGGGGCGCTGGTGCGCGACGAAGGCGGCGCGCGCGATTTCCTGGGATTCATACGCCCGGCGGACCATGCGCCCTATGGAGCGAATGACAAGGCGCTGGTCCACCAACTGATGCCCGACCTGCGCCGCGCCGCCGCACTGCGCGCCCGCGCGAGCCACATGGCTCGGCAGGCCGCATTGGGGCTGGCGGCGCTCGACACGCTGCCGCAAGCCCTCGCCGTGGTCGATGCGCAATGCCGCATACAGTACGGCAACCCTTCAGCCCACCGCCTGCTGGCCAGCACCGATGCGCTGCGGGTGCGCCGTGGACGGCTGCATTGCAGCGACGCTCCGGACCATGCGCAACTGCTGCAGCACATTGTGCAGGCTTGCGGATGCCAAGGGCCGGCTGCTGCTGGCGTGCAAAGCCTTGCGGGGGAGCATGGGCGGCTGGTGGTCACGGTTCTGCCGCTCCAGGCCAGCCACGCAGCGGCCGCGCATTGGCAAATGCCGCTGGCCCTGGTGGTGATCACCAACCCTGCGGCGCCTGGCGGCCTGAACCCGGACCTGATCGGCGAAGTGCTGGGCCTGTCGCCCGCCGAGGCGCGCCTGGCGTTGCTGCTGGCATCGGGCAAGACCGTCAAGGACTTCGCAGCCCTGCAGGGCTGCACTTGGAACACCGCCCGCGCGCACCTGGCGCAACTCCTGCGCAGGACGGGCTGCCGCCGGCAGACGGAACTGGTCGGGCTGCTGCAGTCATTGCGGCTGGGTTGACCCTATGCAGAGGCGGATCAAAACCATTGCCGGCCTGCTGTATGACGGCGTGCTGTCGCCCGAAGACTGGCATGGCGCCATGGACGCCTTCAACCATGCCGTCGGCGGTTTCAAGTTCCACCAGCTTGCGCTGGACCACCAACTGGGCACGGTCGTGGACAGCGTTGCCAGCGGTGGCATTGACGACGCAGAAGCGGTCGCCACCTATGAACAGCACTACGCCATGACGGATGAGCGGTTACCCGTGGTCATGGGGCTGTGCCAAGGGCAGGCCATGCTCGACCATGAACACTTCAGCGCTCGCGAAATGTCGCGCAGCGCCATCTACGCGGAATGGTTGGCCTCGCTGGGCATGAAGCACACCATGGTGCTGATGCAGCGCGTGGAAGGAACCGTGCAGGAATACGTGGGTTTCATGCGCCATCGGGACCAGCGCCCGTTCGGCGATGCCGACCGCCGCCTCGCGCAACAGCTCATGCCCGACCTGCTGCGCGCCACCCGCCTGCGCGCGCAGGCCAGGCCGCTGGCCCGCCAGGCGGCCCTGGGCCTGGCGGCGTTGGATGCCTTGCCGCACGGCATCGCGGTGGTGGATGCGCAATGTCGCGTGCAGCATGGCAATGCCGCCGCCGCCAGGCTGCTTGCTCGGGACGGTTCGATAGGCGTCCGGTACGGGCGGGTGCACTGCCGTGATGGCGCGTCCCAGGCCCGGTGGCAGGCTCTTGTGGCCGCTGCGTGCGCCAGTGCAGGACCCACCGCTGCAGGGGCCATCCGGCCTGAAGGCGGCTTGTCTCGCCTTGTGGTCACGGTGCTACCGCTTAAGGCTGATCATGCAGCAGCGCTTCGCCAGGTGCCCATGGCCTTGGTGGTCCTGGTAGACCCGGACGCCCCTGGCGGCCTGACCCCTGGCCTGCTGGCCGACATGCTGGGTCTGTCGCCCACGGAAGCGCGTCTGGCGCTGCTGCTGGCATCGGGCAAGACCGTCAAGGACTTCGCCGTCATCCAGGGCTGCACCTGGAACACCGCCCGCGCGCATCTGGCGCAGCTTCTGCGCCGCACGGGTTGCCGCCGCCAGGCGGAGTTGGTGGGCCTGCTGCAGTCGCTGCGCATGGGTTGAAAAGCACATGCGCCATCAGGAACCTGAAGCCATCGCCGGCCTTTTCTACGAGGGTGTGTTGCAGCCCCATGCGTGGCACGCGGGCATGGATGCCATGCGTGCCCGGCTGCAGGCAGGCGTGTTCCATTGCTTCACGCTGGACGCCAGCGGTGCGCCCACGCCCGAGAGCGTGGGCAACCTGGAGAGCTTTGGCCTGCATGCCGGGCACATGGCCGAATACGAAACACAGCACGCGGGCTGCGACCTGCGCCTGGCAGCGACGCTGGGTCTCGCGCCGGGTGGGATCATGTTGGACCACGAGCACTTCAGCCAGCGCGAAGCGCTGCACAACCCCGTGTACGCGGACTGGCTTATCCCCCTGGGCCTCCGGCACACGGCGGGCATCGCCGTGCGCAAGGAGGGCAGTGCGTCAGACCTCATCAGTTTCATGCGCCCCCGGGACGCCAAGCCCTATTCGGCGCACGACAAGCGCTTCATCGAGCGGCTGGTGCCCGACATCGCCCGCGCAGCCCGCCTGCGCGCGCGCATGCTCAGCCTGGCGCGCAACGCCACCCTGGGCATGGCAGCGCTGGACAGCCTGCGCCAGGGCATCGCCGTGGTGGATGCGCAATGCCGCATCCACCACGCCAATGCCGCCATGGAGCGGCTACTGGCGGCACCCGGAGCATTGCGCACCCGGCAGGGGGGCATGGGCTGCGCCGACGGCGCGGCGCATGCGCAACTGCGCCAACTGGTTGCCGCCGCCTGCGCCAGCCCGGGCCGGGCCGCCGTCCTGGCCCTGCCGGAAGAGGGGCCGCAGCGGCTGGCCGTCACCGTGTTGCCGCTGCAGGCCCACCACGCCTGGGCCGCACTGCGCCAAGTGCCCATGGCACTGGTCGTGGCGGCCATACCCGGGGGCGCCATGGCCGGCATGGACCACGCGCTGGTGGGTGACATGCTGGGCCTGTCGCCCACCGAAGCCCGGCTGGCCCTGCTGCTGGCATCGGGCAAGACCGTCAAGGACTTCGCCGCCATCCAGGGCTGCACCTGGAACACCGCTCGCACTCACTTGGCCAATCTGTTGGGCAAGACAGGGTGCCGCAGGCAGGTGGAGCTGGTGCAATTGCTGCAGGCTCTGCGGGTCGGGTAGGGCGGTGGTCAAAGGGAAAATGACCTGCAGCGCTTTCGCAGTCAGCGAAAAGTGCTATTAAAAATCTAGCATCTTGGCGACGTGTTAGTCGCGCGTGATGGTCGCCGCCGTTTTGCCGAACGAGCCCATCATGTTCTTGTCGTCGACCTTCTTGATCTTGAGCTTTCTGTCGGTGCAGCCGTGAAGCGCTTCTGAAAACTTCAGGAGCACTGTGGCCTCCTCGCCATCGACGTCTTCGAGCACGATGGGTACTTGCTTGCCCACGCAGGGGTCGTCCCTCGAGGTTGCATTGCTTTTGTAGGTGCCCCCGGACTCGGTGATGACAAGCCGCGCCTGCTGGGGTGTTCGCACGCCTTGCCACGCCACCGTCCAGATGCCCACGAAGGGTGCGGGCGTCTGAGCGTGCGCGATGGTGGCGATGCCGGCCGCGCCCCACAGCGTGGCGACTGCGAGGCAGGTGGGGAGGGTGTGTTGAACGTGACGCATGGCGATGAAGGATGAACGAATGAGTGAATGAATGAATGAGCGAGGTGGCTGGATCACTGTGGCTTGAAGGTCAGCAGTTCACCGTTGTCCCGCTTGAGGTACAGCACGCCGTCTTTTTGCCGCATCGGGTTGCAGCCGGTGGTCTTGCCCGTGTCCTGGCACACGGTGCTGTCCTTGGTGCTCCACTTTCCGGAATTGGTGTAGCTGCCCGCGTTGAAGAAGAAATAGCCGTTGTTGTCGAACTGCCAGCGCCAGTCGGGTCCTTTCACTGGGGTCATGGAGAACACCTTGCCAGCCAGGGCCTCGCGCAAGGCTTCTTGCGTCAACTGTTCGGCGCCTTCGGGGAAGTCGGCGGTTTGGGCGATGGCGCTGGTGCCCATGGCCATTGCGACGGCGATCAGCAGTAATCTCTGAATGGTCTTCATTGCGAATCCTCTTGTCCTTGTGATTGGTGTCGGGCGCGGCGTCGTGGCGTTTCAGCGGTAGCTCAGGCTATAGAACATCTCCCGGCCATTGCGGTCGGCGTAGGTCAGGCCGAATTCGCCATACGTGCTGGCCGATGCGCCTTCAGGCTTGCCGCCAAAGGGGATGGTGGCCGTTTTACCGTTCGCGACCGTCCCGGCCATGATGGGCGTGCGCACGGTGGCGGGGCCGGTGGCCGACGCGTCCTTGGGGCCTTGGCGGAAGGAATACAGGGTGGGGGCCGCCAAGGGTGACCCGCCAGCGGGCTGCTTGGCCGCTTGCAGTTCGGCCGTGGCCGTGCCGCCGGTTGCCTTGAAAGCCGCCGCGATATTGGCCTCTTCGGGCGCAATGCTGGTGAACATGGGGTACGACGACAACGGCAGTTGCGCAAACGGGTAAGAGGCGTTCTTGAGCTTCGTCTTGTAGATGGCTACCGGCGTCTTGCCTTGTTGACCGTTCACCGTCTTCCAGCCGTCGTCGGCGTAGAGGGCGAAGGTGAACTCGGCGCCTGCCGTGTCCAGGCCCTGTGCTGCAAAGCCGGCATCCGCAATGGCTAGGTCTGCGGTGCTGGGGTTGTTGCTGTTCAGCACGAAGGTCCATCCCCACGTGTCCGACGTTACCCCCAGTGTGGTGCAGTCGGCGGTGGCGGCGTCGGTGCCGTTGTCACTCGCGGCGCATTGGCGGAAGCGGTCGCCGTCACCGTAGCTGGCGTTCCCGGGCAAGCCCTGCATTTCCGGTGCATCGCGTGCAATGCGTGGCGACAGGAACTTGAGCGAGCGGGCCGTGCTGCCGCCCTGGCCAGATGTCCAGGAGACCACCGCATAGGTCGCCACCTTGGCCGGGTCGGTAATGCTGAACAACACCTCGCGTCGCAGCGCATTGGGCCGCTGTACGGTCGGCTCTCCGTTGGCGAGTTGGCGGCGTACATCCAGCCGGTTGCGCGACAGCAGCCCCACCGCCGCCACGCGCCGGTTGCCCAGCGCGCGGAGGGCATCGCCCGTCTGCGGCGCGGCGCAGGTGCCGCTGGTGCTGCCGGCCACCAGCGTTTCGGTCAACCCGGTGCCGGCGGTGCCGTCCGCGTATTGCTCGTCGTAGCCGATGTCCACCTCGTGCCGCGCCGAGCCGTCGGCGTTGGTGGTCTTGCGCTCTGCAAGTACCTGCACGTTGGCCATCTTGCGCCCCACCAGATAGGCGGTGTTTTGCGCCTGCGCGGCGCTCCAGTTGGACACCAGCATGTCCTTTGTGCTGCCGTTGCCCAGGTAGCACGCATCCACCAGCGCAAAGCGCTCGGCGCCGCTGGCGGGCATCTGCTGGGCCAGCACCGCCTCGGTGGCCTTCACGTAGGCCGCCACCAGCTCCTGCGTGGTGGGAGCCGCAGCCGGAGGCTCGGCGGGTGGGTCGGCATCGCCCCCGCCACTTCCGCCGCAGGCGGACAGTGCGAAAACGGCGCTGGCAAGCGCCGAGCAGCGCCACAAGGTGGTTTTTGGGATCGTCATGTCAGTGGGCCTTTCTTCGATGAATGTGCAGTCGTCGCGGCGGAGGCGGGCCTGCGCCACTCCCCTCGTCCACCACACGTTCAGCCTACCGACCGGGCCGTGCCCGCGCCATCCTACAAATGCAGGATGGCGCGCGGCTGCGGCAGCAGGGATATTTGGGGCGCCTGCGTTTATTCAAAAAATCACTATGAAAATAAGAGCTGCTACCGCCTGTCCAGAAAGCGCTGGAGACAAAGAACCCTGTGAACTCATTGTTGGGCGACTACGCTGGCTACTCGCGCTGGCGCTGGCGCTGGCGCTGAGCTTTGTCCTCGCCTGGGGATGTATGTCTACCGCCTGGGCGGCGAATGCCTGGGAGCAGACCTTGGGGCCGGAGGGCGGCTGGATTAATCAATTGGCCGTGGCCCCCAATCTGCCCACGACCCTTTATGTCGGCACTGAAGGTGGCGGAGTGTTCAAAAGCACCGATGCCGGTGCGAACTGGGCGCCAGCCAGCAACGGGTTGACGCGCAGGTTCGTGGCTGCCGTTGCCGTCGATCCCACGGCTTCGACCACGGTGTATGCCGGCACCAGTGGCGGCGGGGTTTTCAAGAGTACGGATGGGGGCATGAACTGGGCGATTGCCAGCCCCGGCTTTGCAGGAGCCTACGTGCTGTCATTGGCAATCGACCCCGCTTTGCCCACTACTTTGTATGCAGGCACCTACAGCGGCGTGTTCAAGAGCGTTGATGGCGGCGCGAACTGGGCGGCTGCCAGCCTCGGGCTGACGAGCACCTATTCGGCTGCATTGGCGATTGACCCCGTTACGCCTTCAACACTGTACGTGGGCACGTCGGGTGGGGGCGTTTTCAAAAGTGTTGACGCTGGCGCCAGTTGGTCCGCCACAGGCTTGGCGACTGGCGGCGTGCGTGCCCTGGCGATCGATCCCGCCAACCCTGCCACACTCTATGCGGGGGGCAGCATGGGGCCCTTGATGATGAAGAGCATGGATGGCGGGGCCAACTGGTCTGCGGCGGGCAGTGGATTGTTCCAACAGCCGATATCCATCGCCATCGACCCTGCAGCCTCTTCGACGGTCTATGCCGGCACCGATGGCCGTTTGTATAGAAGCCTGGATGCAGGGCTGACTTGGGCTGAGCATGGGCCCGGGGATTGGCCGAGCCTTGGAGTGAGGTCGGTGGCCATCCATGCTTCGAATGTGTACATGGGCGCTTCTGGAGGCGTATTCCGCAGCGTGGATAGGGGGGCCAACTGGGCGATGACGAATACCGGCCTTACGAGCAGTACGGTGCGCGCGCTGATGATTGATCCGGTCTCGCCTTCTACCGTCTATGCGGGCGTCGAGGCGGGCGGAGTCTTCAAGAGCAACGATGCCGGGATGCACTGGTCTGCGGTCAACGCGGGTCTTACGGTTACCGACATCCGCGCATTGGCCATGGATCCGGGTACACCCACGACACTTTATGCAGGGACTTGGAGCGGGGGCATTTTTAAAAGCGTGAACGGCGGAGCGTCCTGGGCGCCATCCAACAGTGGAATGACGACCTACACGGTTCTCGCGTTGGCCATCAACCCGGCGGCGCCGGCCGTGCTGTATGCGGCTACCAACATCGGCGTGTTCAAGAGTACCAACGGGGGCGCCGCCTGGCTGCCGGTCAGTACCGGGCTGCCGGCCGAGTACGTGTTTTCACTGGCGATTGATCCCACTTCGCCGTCCACGCTCTATGCGGGTCTCAATACGGGCGGAATTTACAAAAGCACCGATGCAGGGGCGAGTTGGACGGTAAGCAGGGCAGGTGGGGAAATCCCTGTCTTGGTGATCGACAGTTCTGCGACTGTGTACGCAGCTATCCGCTACGTCGGGCTACTGAAAAGCACCGATGGGGGCGCCAGTTGGGTAAGTGCCCAGGCGGGGTTGCCCGAGACGCCCTACGCTTTAGCCATCGACCCCACCACGCCCTCGACACTGTATGCCGGCGCCAGTGACGGCGTTTTCAAGAGCGATGATGGCGGTGCTCACTGGTCGGCCACAAAGACTGGCTTGGCCAATATCGCCCTGTATTCCCTGGCCGTCGACCCCGCGACACCTACAACGATCTATGCCGGAACCCTTGGCAGCGGCGTGTTCAAAAGCGCCAACGGGGCACTCTCCAGTGAATCGCGCCTGCTTGATCTCGCGCTGGTCGTGGGTAGCAGCCCCGTGGCCTTGTCCCCCGCATTCAACAGTGCCACGCTGAACTACACCGCCACCGTGCAGGGGGCCGCCAACGCCACGCTCGTGCCCACGGCGTGGATGAATGACGCAGCCATTACGGTCAATGGCGTGCCCACAGTCAGCGGCAGCGCATCGGCGCCCATTGCGCTGAACCCCGGTGGCAACAACCTGAGCGTGGCGGTGACGTCGGGCGACGAAGTATCCACCCGCACCTATACCGTGACCGTCAACCGCCAGGTTGTTGCCCCCGCCATGCCCACCAGCGTGCAGGCCGCGCTGGGCGCGCCAGGCAGCGGGCAAGCCACGGTGAGCTGGACGCCCAGCGCGTCCAGTGGCAGCAGTGCGCTGGCAGGTTACACCGTGGCAGGTGGTGGCAGCGGCTGCACCGCAGGGCCGGGGGATGTCAGTTGCGTGGTGGCGGGGCTGACCAATGGCACGTCCTACAGCTTTACCGTGACGGCGGCCAATGCCGAGGGGGTCACGGCCACTTCTTCCACGGCAAGCAACACCATCACACCCCAGGGCACGCAAACCATCACCTTCCTGCCCCAGACGGTGGCCAACCGCAGCTACACCCCCAGCGGTAGTTTCGCCATTGCCCCCATGGCCAGCGTCACGTCGGGTCAGCCGCTGACCTACGGCAGCCAGAACGCGGCTGTCTGCATGGTGTCGGGCACCACGGTGACGATGACCGGCGTGGGCGCCTGCGTTCTCACGGCCGACCAGCCGGGCAGTGCCGCCTGGGCCGCCGCGCTGCAAGCCACCAGCAGCGTTGCCATTGGCCTGGGCGTGAACACCATCACTTTCCCCACGCAGGCGTCCCGCCCGTTTGCATCGGGTGGCACCTTTGTCATCAGCCCGCTGGCCACGGGCCTGTCGAGCGCGGCCATCGTCTACACCAGCCAGGCGCCGGGCGTGTGCACCGTGTCGGGCAGTACGGTAGCCATGGTGAGTGCGGGCACTTGCACCATCGCGGCCAACCAGGCGGGCGATGCCCTCTGGAGCGCCGCCGCGCAGCAGATTCAGAGCGTGGTGATCAACGCTAGCTTCCCCGGCGTGCCCACCCATATCCTGGCCACGCCCACCGGCAGCGGTCAGGTCACGGTGACGTGGACGGTGCCCGCCGACACCGGCGGCGGCATCACCAGCTACGTGGTCATCGCCCAGCCAGGCGGGCAAACCTGCACGCCCATACCGCCCACGGCCACCACCTGCACGTTCACCGGCCTGCCCAACGGGCAGACCCAGACCTTCACCGTGCAGGCCACCAACGGCGCGGGCAGCGCCACCTCCCCCTTGCCCTCCAACCCCGCCACGCCGCTGGCCGACAGCAAGGCTTTCTCGGCCCCGTCGTCCACGGGCTCGGGCCCCGTCGCGGTGGCGGTCTCGGGCGGTGGAGCCACCTGTGCGTTCGAGAGCGTGCGGCTGCTTTCCGCCGCCAGCGCGGGTGCGCCTGCGGGCCCGAGCTTTCCGCACGGCGTGCTGGATTTCGTGCTGAACGGCTGCGATACCTCGCCCGTCACCGTGGACATCACTTACCCCGGCACACTGGCGCAGGGCGCGCAATACTGGAAGCGCCAGGGCGGCGCGTGGGGGCCGTTCGCGGGTGCCGCGCTGGCCGCGAACAAGGCGGTGCTCACGCTGGTGGACGGCGGCGCGGGCGACGATGAGGGCGGCGCGCCCAATGGGCGCATCGTCGATCCGGGCGGTGTTGCGGTGCTGGCGGCGCCTGGCCCCGGCGGGGCTGCGGCGATTCCCACGCTGGGCGAGTGGGGGTTGGTGCTGCTGGCGGCCCTGCTGGGCTTGCTGGCGTGGCGCCGCAGGGTTTAGGTGAGAAAGGTTGCCAGCGCACTGTTGATTTTTCTACTTGCTATGAAAATGAGAGCTTCTGGCGCTTGTCCACAAAGCGCCAGGGCCAAACTGAATCCATAGGAAATAGAGTCCCATTCATGAAACAAGCCTGTATTGCTACCCTGGGCGCGCTGTTCGCGTCCATCGCCCTCGCCCAGTCGCCAGAGTCTTTCCACGGGACCTGGAAGGTCACTTGGCAGGGCGCCAAGAGGTCGTAAGAAGCCAAGCTGCAACTCGGCAAGGGGGGCAACACGTGGCGAACGTTCACCAGCAACAGGGACGACCCCTGCGCAGGCCGGGAGGTCCCGGTGGCGCTGGAGCTCAAGAGCGAGGCGGAGGCCCTCGTCACACTCAAATTCTCCGAGGCGCTCCCAGGTGGCCGCGACGGTACCGTCCAGATGACGTTGACTTCGCCCACCACGGCCAAGGGCAAGCGTGGTCAGGTGGACTTGGACATGGCCAAGGAGTAGCCACATCGCCTCGGGCGGTAAGGCAAGTTTCATTGCAAACAACTGTTGTTTGCGTTAACTGCCAACTGTTGTCCGCACGGCGGATTCATTGAAACACCGAGGCGAGGCATGGCAGAAACAATCGGCCATGGCACCCTGTCCCGGCTTGCGGAGACAGGAGTCATCACGGCGAGGCATATCCTGGGCCAGGACGGCGGCTGGTCCGCGGTGGTCAAGTACGGCACGACCGAGCAGCCATTGGCCGCGTAGCGCAGCCGGCAGGTGCGGCTGTTCCGCAAGTACTTTAAGCCGGGCGGCAAGCTCGATTCCGGTCCTAAAGGAGGTCACTACGTCGGCAAAAGCTGGAAGCTCAAGAGCGATCAAGTGTGCCGCGACCACTACCAGAACTCCGTCGTGCATTGCGGCGCATTTTGAATTGCAGGGTACGAGCTTGTACCTGGTGGGTGACGATGGCAACCGAAGCCTAGTGAATTCGCTGGAATTCACCCAGCCCTGAGCAATTCCCAATGCAACTTGTTTCCAAGGGAAGGTTACGTGACGCTGGAGTTTTTTAACACCACGCCGCTGCCCGCGCGCATCTACGCGGGCGAGGGCTGCGCGCAGTTGCTGTTCTTCGAGAGCGACAAGGACGCCGTGTGTGAGCCCAAGGCCTGACATCGGCCGCCTGCGCGGCCGGCGGGCCGCCAGGGGCCGCGTCCTACAGCGCGTCAGCCCGTTGGCTGAAGTGCAAGCGCAGGTAAGGTTCTTAGCATCGTGTCATGCCACCCCGATGTCGCGGTGGGCAAGAAGGAGTCCTCCCATGCTGACCTTTGCTGCGCCGTTCACACCCGCCAAGGCCCGGGGTACGGGCCTTTCCCTGCACGCCGCCTGTGGCGCGGGCGACCTCGGGTTCGCGCCCTCGCAGCCGCACGGCGGGCCGCAGGCGCATTATTGGCCGTGCGAATCGCTCAATGCCTTCGTCCTCAAGATGGCGGCGGCGGGCCATTGCGTGAACACCGCGATGATGCTGGGACACCGGCCCTACGCGCTGGAACAGCTTGCCATGGCGCGCGCCGCGAACGACGGCGGCCTGAATGCATTGGCCGAGCGGCTCCAGGCCTATTTCGACGCGACGGCCCCGCAAGGCTGCGCCGTCGTGGCGGACATCGACGGGGCCTAGGTGGCACCGGGCCAAGCGCCAGCGCGGCACCATCCACCCATCCACTCACCCTCCGTTTCTCAGGCCTCCACGCAGACCCGGTTGCGTCCCTGTCCCTTGGCTTCGTAGAGCGCGGCGTCGCCCCGGCGCAGGAGGTCCGTGCCGTTGTCCTGCAGGCTGCGCATGCTGGCCACGCCGGCGCTCACGGTGATGAGCCCGACCACCGGGTCCTGCTGCGCGGCCATGGCCGCGACCAGGGACTGGGCAATGGCCTGGGCGCCCGCCAGGTCGGTATCGGGCAGCAGCGCCACGAACTCTTCCCCGCCCAACCGCGCCACCACGTCCGAGTTGCGCAGCCGCACCTCCAGCGTGCGTGCCAGCCGGCGCAGGACTTCGTCGCCCGCCTCGTGGCCGTAGGTGTCGTTCACGCGCTTGAAATGGTCCACGTCGATCGTGATCAGGCTCAAGGGGCGGCCGCTGCGCCGGGCCAGCGCCAGCGCAAACGCCATCTGCGTTTCGAAGCCCCGGCGGTTGAGCAGGCCGGTCAGCGCATCGGTGCGGGCCTGCAGGTCCAGCGCGCGGTTGGCCGCCTCCAGCTCCAGCGTGCGCACGCGCACCTTCTCTTCCATGGCCTCGCGGGATGCCAGAAGCCGGTGCGTCATGCGCCCGAGGGCACTTGACAGCTGGCGCACCTCGCGGCTGCTGTGCGCCTGCGGAATGCGGGCCCCGGCCTTTTCGGCTTCCACGGCGCTGGCGGCATCGGCCAGCGCGTACAGATCGTCGCTCAGCCGGCGTGCCGCCAGCCAGGCCAGCACCGAGGCCAGAAGCGCGGCAGCCAGCCCGATGGCCAGGGCCATGCGCACGGTGCGGCTCGCCTCGGCGAAGGCCAGCTCCACGGGCTCACGGGCGACGACCCGCCATCCGAGGTCGCTGGCGCTGCTGCGCGCCCGCAGCGGGACCATCGCCGTGAGGTAGCTGCGGCCGTCCCTCCACGGCACCACGGCCGCCGGGCTGGCGGCCCGGTCTCCGGGCGCCGCGGCCCCGGCCGGCAGGTGCTGCCCGGCCTCCCGCAGGGCCTGGGTCTGGCCGCCGGGGGCATAGATGAGCTGGCCCTCGCGGTCAAAGACAAAGAGTTCCACCGCGCTGTCTTCGGTGTGCGCGGGCGTGAGGCTGACCATGACCTCGCGGGTCCATTCCCAGCTGCCATGGATGCCCACCACGCCCACGGTGGTGGGGCCGATGCGGATGGGGGCCGCGAAGTCGACGAGCCGGTAGGGTTCGCCCGAGGGGTTGGGGGGCAGCAGCTTTTCCAGCAGCTTGGCAGCGTGCACGTCCCCCACGTGCAGTTTCTGCAGACCTTCCTGGAACCAGGGCCGCTGAGCCACGCTCTGGCCCACGAGCAGGCCGCCCGTGGCTGTGCGCACCACCCCCTGGGCGTCGGCCACGCCGATCCACACGCTGTGGGGCTGGGTGGCCTGGCTGCGGGCCAGCATGTGGTGGCCTTCGGGGGTGTCCAGCCCCTTGACCCAGACCACTTCGGCGGCGGCCAGCACCTCGGCTTCCCGGCTGCGTTCCAGCAAGCCGTTGGCCAGCAGCTTGCCGGCGTTCTCGGCGATCACCTGCAGGGCGGTGCCGGCATCGCGCTCGATGCGCCGCTTGAGCAGCTCTCCGAAGGCAAGGGACAGCAGCACCGCCAGGCCCACCACCAGCGCGCCGAACACCAGCGCGATCTGGGCGCGCAGGCTGTGGTCCGAGAAGCGGAGGGGGGTCATGGCGTGGCCCGCGGGGCGTGCCCTGTCGACACCGGCGGGTGCACCGCGAGGCGTGCCGCCGCCAGGTCCCAGCCTGCCCAGCCGCAGCTCTTGAACAGCACGGGGCCTTCCGGGGGGATGGGCCGGCCGTGCAGCACGTCCCGCAAGGTAGGCAGCACGCTCACATCCATTCCTGCCTGCAGCAGATCGCCGGCCTCGTGGCGCGCATCGTCGCTGTCCAGCACGATGTGTCCCCGCAGCGCCACGTGGCGGCACAGGGCCGGCGCCAGCTCGGCCATCGCGGGGGTGTAGGCGCCCACCGCCGCCACGAAGGCATCGGGTCGTGGCGGCGCGGCCAGCACGACGGCGTGCGCGGGCGTGCAGGTGGCGATCAGCGGGCAGTGCGGCACCGCGTCGTCCGCGTTCGCCACCACGCGCGCCCGGGCGCCCAGCGCATGGGCGCGCCGGACCAGCGCCTCGGCGCTGGCCGCGCTGCGCGAGGCCACCCACACCTCGCGCACCGCCATGCCCAGAACAAACGCCTCCAGGTGGGCCAGGCCCTGCACGCCGGCACCCACGATGAGCAGTGGCCCCTCGGGCGCGCGCGCGAGGTGCCGTGCGCCCAGCAGCGACACCGCCGCGGTGCGCCGCGCGGTGATCGTGGGGCCGTCGAGGACCAGGCGGCGCTCGCCGGTCGCGACATCAAACACCACCACATCCCCCTGGATCGCGGGGCGGTGGGTTCCCGCGTTGCCTGGTGTCAGTGTGATGAGCTTGGCCATGGCCACGCGGCTGTCGGCCGCGGGCATGACGAACAGGTTGGCGCCCCCGGCCAGCGCCACCACCGTGCGCGCAGGAACCGCCACCGAACCGTCCCGCAGCAGGGCCGCGATCTCGTCGGCGAGCGCATCCCAGGGAAGGCATGCCGCGGTGGCCGCGGCGTCCAGCGCGCGGGGGGATCCGGAAAGAAGGTGGGAAGGCATCGCGAGACTTTATACAGGGCCATGGTGCCGGGGAAGCGGGCAAGCCCGTGGTGCGGAGACCGGCATTCAGTCAGTGCGTGGCGCCGGCGCCCAGCGCGATGTCGTGGCGGACCAGCATGGCGGCCCACAGGGCGGCATGGATGCCGCGCACCATCTCCCGCAGCGCCAGGTGGGGCGTGCCCTGGCCTGGCAGCCAGGGCACGTGCACGAAGCCGCCGCGGGTGCCCGGAAGGTCCGCGTCCTGCGCCTGCAGCATGTGCATCAGCCCGTACAGCACATGGTTGCAGACAAAGGTGCCCGCCGTCTGCGACACCTCGCAGGGCACCCCCGCGCGTTGCACGGCGCGCAGCATGGCCTTGACGGGCAGGCTCGCGAAGTAGGCGGCGGGGCCGCCGGGCACCACGGGCGTGTCGACGGGCTGGCGGCCGGCGTTGTCGGGAATGCGGGCATCGTTGATGTTGATGCCCACCCGTTCCAGCGAGAGCGCGCCGCGCCCGCCCGCCTGGCCCAGGCAGACGATCAGCGCGGGCCGGTGGGCCTCGGCCAAGGCCCGCAGCTGCTGCAGCGATTCCCCGAACACGGTCGGCAGTTGCGCGGCCACCACGCGATTGCCGGCGATGTGCTGCCCGTGCAGGGCCTCGGCGATGAGCCAGCTGGGGTTCAGGGCGTCGCCCCCGAAAGGGTCGAACCCGGTGAGCAGGATGACCCCGCCCGCGAGGGGGGCGTAGTGCGATGCGTCGTGGAGCATGGAGGGAGTGCGGACGGGTTGTGGCCAGGTCGATGGTGGAGCATGCCCGCGGGGCGCGGACAGGCAGGCCATCGTAATCTGCCCTTGGAGTTCCTGCCGGGCGCGTAATATGGCGGCAATGCCTTCCGCAGGGCGAGGGCGCTGGAGATACGGTATGAAATGGGAAGGCAATCGCGAATCGGACAACGTGGAGGACCGCCGCGGCGAAGGCGGCGGCGGATCGCCGGTTTTTGGCGGACGCAGCATCGGCATCGGCACCATCGTCATCGCCCTCGTGGGCGGCTGGGTGCTGGGCATCAACCCGCTGACCATCCTGGGGCTGCTCAGCGGTGGCGGCCCCCCGGCGCAGGTGCAGTCGCAGGGGCCCGCCCAGCGCCCGCCGGCGGATGACACCATGGCCCGTTTTGTCTCGACCGTGCTGGCGGATACCGAGGACGTGTGGAAGGCCGTGTTCCGCCAGGGTGGCGGCAGCTACCAGGAACCGCGCCTGGTGCTGTTTCGCGGAGCCACGCCCACGGCCTGCGGCACGGGCCAGGCGGCCATGGGGCCGTTCTACTGCCCGGCCGACCAGAAGGTCTACATCGATCTCGGTTTCTACGAGACCCTCAAGAGCCGCCTGGGCGCCCCGGGCGATTTCGCGCAGGCCTACGTGATCGCGCATGAGGTGGGCCACCATGTGCAGAACCAGCTGGGCATCAGCGGCAAGGTGGACCAGATGCGCGGGCGCGTGAGCAAGACGGAATACAACGCGCTGTCGGTGCGCCTGGAACTGCAGGCCGACTGCTTCGCGGGCGTGTGGGCCCACCATGCGCAGAACGCGCGCCAGATCCTGGAGCAGGGCGATGTGGAGGAGGCCATGAACGCGGCCGCCAAGATTGGCGACGATGCGCTGCAGCGCTCGAGCGGCGGCGCGGTGGTCCCCGAGAGCTTTACCCATGGCACCAGCGCCCAGCGCCAGCGCTGGTTCAACAACGGGCTCCAAAACGGCAGCGTCAAGGCCTGCGACACCTTCTCGGCCCGCAGCCTGTAGCGCGCTGGCCGCCGCGGCGGGTTGCACCCGGTGTCCGGCGGCCCGCAAGCCCTGAGAAAAAACACGGTTGCCATGTCCGCCACCGCCTTGTCTTCGACGGCTTCGACCCACGGTCCCTCCGGCGGCGCCAGCAGCGGGGTGGCCGGGCCCCTGCCGCAGCCGCCCTCCTCGGGGGTCGCGGCGGCATGGTCGGCCGCGGCGGTCACGGTGCCCCATGCGGTGGGGCTGGGCCTGCTGGCGTTCGCACCGCTGGCGGGCGACTACCCGCTGGCGGCACTGGCGCTGTGGTCCGCCGCGCTGCCGGGGCTGCTGCTCACGCTGGCCGCGCCGCGCGCCGGCGTGGTGTATGCGCCCACCACCGTGGTCGCGCTGCTGTTCGCGGCGGTGCTGGCCACCGCCCACGGCGCGGCCCCCGCGCTGGGCCTGAGCGCGCGCCAGGTGCTGGCCGTGAGCGGGGCGACGGTGGGGCTGGCCTTCGTGTTCCAGTGGCTGCTGGGTGTATTGCGGCTCGCTTCCGTGGCGCGGTTCCTGCCGATCTCGGTGACCCACGGCTTCGCCGCGGGGGTGGGCTTGTCCATGGTGGTGGGCCAGGTGCGCAATGGGTTTGGCGCGGGGCCCGACGCGCTGTGGGACGCGCGCACCGGCTGGCATGCGCTGGCGGCCGCGGCCGTGGTGGCCATCGCCTGGGCGCTGCGCCACCGCTGGCCCCGTTCGCCGGGCCTGCTGTCCGCGGTGGTCCTGGTCACGCTGGGGGTGGCGCTGGCCGGGCTGTGGGGCGGCGGCCTGGGGGCCGTGTTCGCACCCGCCGTGCAGCCCAGCAGCTTCGCCGGGCCGCTGTGGCCCGACTGGACGGGCATCCCCTGGATGGCGCTGGCCCAGCAGGAGGGCTCGGCGCTGGTCGTGCTGGCCTTGCTGATGGCCCTGGTCAACAGCCTGGAGATCCTGGTGTTCAACCAGGAGCTGGAACTGGAGCACGGGCTGCGCGGCAATGCCAACCTGGCCCTGCGCCGCGAGAGCCTGCTCGGAGCGCTGTGCGGCCTGGCCGGAATGATCCCCGCATCGACCAGCGCATCGCGTTCGCGCATCGTGCTGGCGCAGGCCGGGGCCTCGCGCGACGCGCCGCGGTGGCATGCGGCGATCATGCTGGGCGTGGCCGCCACGGGCGCATGGTGGCTGCACTGGGTGCCCATGGCCTGCCTGGCGGGCGGCCTGGTGCTGGCGGGGCTGCTGCAGGTGCCTGGCCTCATGTGGTCGCTGCGCTATGCGCGCAGCTCGCGCGTGACCTGGGCGCAGAGCTGGCTGGTGGCGCTGGTGTTCGCCGTCATGGGCGGCGTGGGCGCGCTGGTGGCGGGCCTGGTCGTGGCCACGTTCGTGCTGCTGCACGACTCGGCCGCCAAGGTGCTGCGGCATGTGCGGCTCGATGGCGAACTGCGCTCGCGCCGCCTGCGCCGGGCCGGGTCCGACACCTGGCTCGTTCCGCGCATGAACCAGATCGCCGTCTTTGAGCTGCAGGGAGTGATGTCGTTTGGCGTGGCCGCCCACCTGGCCGAGCAGGTGCGTTTGCTGCTGCAGCCGCGCCACCGGTGGGTGATTCTCGATGCGGGGCGCGTGCCCGCGTGGGACAGCACCGCGCTCGCGCAGCTGCGCGCCCTGGTGCGCGACCTGGGCCACCAGGGCATCGCGGCGGCCGTGGCGGCGCTGGACCCCCTGGCCGCCGAACAGGCCAGGGACCATGTGCGCTCCTTTTCCGATGTGGACCGGGCCCTGGAATGGGCGGAGGCCGGCATCCTGTCGCAGCGGCCCATCGAGCAGCGCCCGGCCCATCCCGCCCGGGACCTGCTGGGCGAGATCGGGGAAGGCGTGCCGCGCGCGGCGAGCGATGCCCTGCTGGCCTTGCTCGAGCGCGAGACGGTGCCGGCACGCGGCGTGGTCTTCAATGCGGGCGACACCGACCACGACCTGCTCGTGGTGCAGTCGGGCCATATCACCCTGGTCACGCAGTGGCCCCCGGAAAAGGGGCTGCGCCTGGCCACCGTCGGTCCGGGCATGGCATTTGGCGAGATGGCGTTCCTCAATGGGGCGGCCCGCAGCGCCAGCGCCGGGGCCGAGCGGGGCAGCGCACACCTGGTGCGCCTGTCCCGCGCGCATTTCGACGCGTGGGCCCGCCAGTACCCGGAGGCGGCGCTCACGGTGATGAATAACCTCGCCCAGATCGGGGCGAGGCGCCTGGCGGCCACCACCCGCCAGCTGCGGGCGGTGCTGGAGTAGTTTTCCGTCCAGATGGCATGCAGCGCTTGTCCCCTATGCGCTGGCAGCTATCAAAAACATAGTGAATGGCCGCCGTGCATGCCCTGCACTACGGCTGCCGACGTGCCGCCAAAACGCTAAAAATGGCATTTTGGGCCACCGGTGCGACAATAGAGGGCTAAATGACAAGTTCCTTTTCCAATCTATCGCTGGCCGAGCCGCTGGCGCGCGCCGTGGCCGAAATGGGCTACGAGTCCATGACGCCCATCCAGGCGCAGGCCATTCCGGTGGTGCTCACCGGCCAGGACGTGATGGGCGCGGCCCAGACCGGCACCGGCAAGACGGCGGCGTTCTCGCTGCCCCTGCTGCAACGCCTGCTCAAGCACGAGAGCAGTTCCACCTCTCCCGCCCGCCACCCCGTGCGTGCGCTGGTGCTGCTGCCCACGCGGGAGCTGGCCGACCAGGTCGCCCAGCAGATCGCGCTGTACGCCAAGTACACCAAGCTGCGCAGCACCGTGGTGTTCGGCGGCATGGACATGAAGCCGCAGACCATCGAGCTCAAGAAGGGCGTCGAAGTGCTGGTGGCCACGCCGGGCCGACTGCTCGACCACATCGAGGCCAAGAACGCGGTGCTCAACCAGGTCGAGTACGTGGTGCTCGATGAGGCCGACCGCATGCTGGACATCGGCTTCCTGCCCGACCTGCAGCGCATCCTGTCCTACCTGCCCAAGCAGCGCACCACGCTCTTGTTCAGCGCCACGTTCTCGCCCGAGATCAAGCGCCTGGCCGGCAGCTACCTGCAGAACCCCGTCACCATCGAGGTGGCCCGCCCGAACGAGACGGCCTCCACGGTGGAGCAGCGCTTCTACAGCGCCAACGACGACGACAAGCGCCGTGCCATCCACCAGGTCCTCAAGACCCGGGGCTTGAAGCAGGCCTTCATCTTCGTGAACAGCAAGCTCGGCTGTGCCCGCCTGGCGCGCAGCCTGGAGCGCGAAGGCCTCAAGACGGCCGCGCTGCACGGCGACAAGAGCCAGGACGAGCGCCTGAAGGCCCTGGAAGCGTTCAAGAAGGGTGAAGTGGACCTGCTGGTGTGCACCGACGTGGCCGCCCGCGGCCTCGACATCAAGGACGTGCCGGCGGTGTTCAACTTCGACGTGCCGTTCAACGCCGAAGACTACGTGCACCGCATTGGCCGCACGGGCCGTGCGGGCGCCTCGGGCCTGGCGGTCACGCTGGTGTCGGGCAGCGATGCCCGCCTGGTGGCCGATATCGAGAAGCTGATCAAGAAAAAGATCGAACTCGAAGCCATCGAATACGAGGAAGACCAGCCGCGTGGCCGCATCAACGACGGCCGCCGCGCCTGGCGCGAAGCGGGCGAGACGGGCGACGGGCGCGATGCGATCTCGGCGGGCCCCCGCCGCGAGCGTGAGCGCGAGCACCGTGGCGGCCGCGAATCCCGCGAGACACGCGAGCAGCACCGGGGCTTCCGTCCTGCGGTCGCTTCGCGCGATCCCTTCTTCGAGAAACCGTACGAGGCCAGCACCGCCGCCGATGCGGCCCCTGCCTGGGAAGCCGCCAAGTCGGCGCCGCGCAGCAGCGTGTCGGCCAACATCAAGCCCAAGCGCAAGGTGGCCGCGCTGTTCAAGGCAGTTCAGCCGCAGACCGAGACGTCGGCACAATAATTGGGTGAAATTGGCCGCTGGCGCTTGATGAGCAAGCGCTGGATGCTCTATTTTTGATAGTGCATTGAGATCGTGGCTACGGCTGCGGTGGGCCTGCATGGACGGCGTGGTCCTGCCGCCTGCCCGGGGCCAATGACCGCAGCAGCGCCGCGTCGATGGCGCTGAACCCCAAGACCCGCCCACCACGCCGCTGCGCAAAGTGCTGCGCCGCGGCAGCGTCGGCAAAGGCCGGCAGGTTGCCCGCGCGCATGGGCCCTCGCGCGGAAGATCCATGGACATACAGCGCCTGCCGGGCATCCAGCCACGCGCCGGTGTCCGCATCGGTGACGTAGCGGGCCACGATGGCCTGCGCCGTGCGCCCACGCGCATAGTGGCCCACGTTGCCCAGGTACATCATCAGGCTCAGGGGCGAATCCAGGAACTGGGCGTCCCCGTCCGCAAAAATGACCTGCGCCGCCCAGTCGCGGGCGCGGGCCGGGAACATGCCGCACACGGGGCAGCGTGCCTCGGGGGGCACTTCGCGGGCGGCCTGTGGCGGCTGGCCCAGCGCGGGGTCGTACGGCGTCGTCGGGGCCACCACGCACACATCGTCGCCCACCATCGCGGCATCGGCGGCTGCCGCCGGGGCGCGGCGCCACCTCGGGGGCCATTGCCAGGCCCCCAGGCTGGCGGCGCCCAGCAGCACCGCCGCCAGCGCCATGCGCCGCGTGGGCGCGCGGGACGGGGCTTGGGCCGAGGGGGCCGGCCGTGGGGGCGTGGGGGGCTGCATCGCCTACATCCGCGTGTCGTGCAGTGCCCCGCCGCTCAGGTCCACCATGGCGGGCGTGATCTCGGCAAAGCGCAGCACCTTGCCGCCGTATTCGGCGGCGAACTTCTTCGCGTCGGCCTCTTGCGCGAAGCTGCCGATGGTGGGGCCCATGGAGCCGTGGCGCTTGCCGCCCACCACGTAGAGGGCGGTCTTGCCGTCGATCCAGTGGCCCTGCGGGGCATTCCAGTCGGCCTGGCCCATGTCCTGCACATACACGGCCTGCACGGCGCGCACCTGCTCGCCGGCCAGCAGGGTGCTGAAAAGCTCCACCGTGTCGCAGAAGAAGGATGGCCTGTCCTGCCCCGCGAAACGCACCTGCGCCTTGGGGCCAGGGTAGTCGGCGAGCAGCATGCCGTCGAGTTCGCAACTGGTGGTGCGGTCGATCTCCACGGGCTGCAGGGACTGCGCGCTGTTGTCCGCCGGGCTGCAGCCGGTCAGGCCCGTGAGGCCGGTGAGCGTGCCCAGCGATGCGAGGGCCGCCCAGCCCAGCAGTTGGCGCCGTGTGGCGCAGGCGCATTGGTATTGGTTGTGGGATTTTTTCGTCATGGCTTGAATCTCCAGCTCGCCAGGCCCAGGGGCACCACGATCCAGCCCGCCATCACCGCGCCCATCAGCCATGGCTTGGCCAAGGCAGGGGGCACGATGCTGGTCAGGCCGTACAGGGTGCGCACGTCGTCGAGCGAGAACACGTTGAGGATGCGGAAAACGTCGGCCGGGTTCAGCAGCAGCAAATAGGCCATGGCCTCGCCGCCGACGCTGCCGCCCGTGGCCACCAGGGCGCCCAGCAGCAGCAGGTCGAACACCAGCACAAAAAAGAACCAGGCGGCAATCGCCAGGCCCGAGGCGCGTGTGCGCTCGTGCGTGAGCACCGAGAGCAGCACCGCCATGCTCAGGAACGCCAGCCCCAGCAGCACCGAGCTGAGCATGAAGCCGCCGTAGTGGAACAGCGCAGCCCCGCTGAACTGCCGCACCAGCAGCACCGCCACCAGACCGAACCCCGCCAGCGTCGAGAGCGTGAGCGCCGCCGCCAGCCCCAGGTACTTGCCCAGCAGCAGCTCCAGCCGCGTGATGGGCAATGACAGCAGCAGGTCGAGCGAGCCGCGCTCGCGCTCGCCCACGATGGCGTCGAAGCCCAGCAGCAGCGCGATCAGCGGGATGAGGTAGATGACCAGGCTGACAAGGCTGGCGATGGTGAATTCGATGGAACGAAAGCCCACCGTGCCCTGCTGCGCGCCGCCAAAGTAGGCGATGGCCAGCGAGAACACGGTGAACACCAGTGCCACGGCCAGCACCCAGCGGTTGCGCATGCGGTCGCGGAACTCCTTGCCCGCGATGGTGAAGATTTGTTGGAATTCCATGGCTAGCCCTTGCGCAGGTCGAAGTACACATCCTCCAGCGAGGGCTCCTGGATCTGCAGGTCCTGCAGCGCGGAGCCCAGCGGGGCCAGCGCACCCAGCACGGCCATCTTGCTGCCGCGCGGGCAGTCCACGTGCAGGCCTTCCGGCGTTTCCGTCCCGGTGACGCCGGGCACGGCAGCGAGCAGTCCCAGCGCGGCAGGCCGGTCGGCCGCGGCCAGCGTGAGGTGGATGGTCAGCGGCATGTGCGCCTGCTCGCGCAGCGCCTGCACGCTGCCCAGGGCCTGCAGCTTGCCGGAGGCCAGGATGGCCAGGCGGTCCACGCGCTCCTGCAGTTCGGCCAGGATGTGCGAGGTGATGACGATGGTCACGCCACCCGCCTGCAGCCCGCGCAGCGTGGCGTAGAAGTCGCGGATGGCCTGCGGGTCCAGGCCGTTGGTGGGCTCGTCGAGCAGCAGCACCCGGGGCTCGCCCAGCAGGGCCTGTGCAAACCCCAGGCGCTGGCGCATGCCCTTGGAGTATTCGCGCACGGCGCGGTTGCCCGCATGGGCCAGGCCCACGCGTTCCAGCAGCGCGGGGCATTGCGCGAGGGGCGCACCCTTGAGGCGGGCGAAGAAACGCAGCGTCTCCAGCCCGTTCAGGTTGTCGTAGAGCACCACGTTCTCGGGCAGGTAGCCCAGGTGGCGGCGGGCGGCGCGAAAGTCGCGGCCCTGCACCGTGGCGCCGCCCACCCGGATCTCGCCCGAGGTGGCGGGCGTGAGGCCCAGGATCATCTTGAACAGCGTGCTCTTGCCCGCGCCGTTGTGGCCGATGAGGCCAAAGATCTCGCCGCGCGCGATGCGCAGGTCGATGCCGTCCACGGCGTGCAGTGCGCCGTAGTGCTTGTGCGCGCCCCGCACCTCGATGGCGGGGGGCTCGCTCAGGTCAATGGGGGGAGGGTTGCGTGTCACGCTGAAAATTCCGTTGAGGTTGGTTCGGTTGCATGCGGGGTTTTGGGTCCACCACGGTGGGCACGCGCAGCACCGGAAACTGCTGGCCCACCAGGCGCAGCGCCTGCACGGCAGGGCTGGCCAGCAGCAGCTTGATGGCGGGGTGGCGCCAGGTCAGGCGGTCCACCATGTCGTTGGCCTCGTAAGGCACGTCGCCCACGCCGTTGCCGTCGCGGTCCCAGCCGAGGTAGTTGCTCCAGTGGTTGCCGCCCTCGGTGCCCCAGCGCTCGTCGCGGGCGCCCACATAGCGCACCTGCTCGCGGTTGCCGATGAAGTCGTTGCCTTCGACCTTGTTGTTTTTGGAGCCGGCCGACAGGTGCACGCCCACCGTGTTGCGGGTCACCAGGTTGCCGCGCAGGGTGATGTACTCCACGTCGTAGATGAAGAAGCCCCGGGCGTTTTCGGCCACCACGTTGTTCTCGATCACCGAGTCCTGCAGGGTGCGCAGCATGATGCCGTGGTCGCTGTTGCCCCACGCGCGGTTGTTGCGCACCACCTGGTCGCGTACCTCCATCAGCGCCAGGCCGCCACGGTTGAGGTAGGTATCGTTGTCCTCCCACAGGTTGTAGTAGGAGTTCATGTAGTGCGTGCCGTAGCGGCTGTGGTGCAGCCGGTTTCCGCGAAACACCGCGTGGTGCGACACGTCCACATACAGCGCGTCGCGCACGAAGCTGATGTGATTGCCCTCGATGCGTGCGCCCGTGGTGTTGTACAGCTGTACGCCGTTGCCGCGCTGCGACGAGTTCACATCGCGCAGGCCGGTGATGGTGTTGTGCAGCACCTGCACGTCATTGGCCTTCTCGATCCACAGGCCGAACAGGTTGTAGGTGAGGTCGTTGTGGCGCACCACGGCGCGGTGTGCACCGGGGTAGATGTAGATGCCCGCGTTCTGGTCCTTGAGGCTGGTGCCCGAGTCGCGCACGATCAGGCCTTCGATCACCACGTCGGGCGCGGTGACGCGGATGGTGTCCCCCGTCTGGCCGCCGGTGAGCGTGGGGCGGTCGATGCCGCGCAGGGTCACGGCCTTGTCGATGCGCAGGTTCACGCGGTAGAAGCCCCGCTGCACCTCCACCGTGTCGCCCGGCGCCGCGGCCGTGATGGCGGCCTGCAGGTCCTGGCCGGGGCGCACCAACACGGTGGCGGCGTGGGCGGGCAGGGCCAGCAGGCACGCAGCCAGCGCCACGCATGCGGCGAATGCGGTGGCAGCAAGGGGGGGCTTCATCACGCCAATCCCACCACGGCCTTGATGGCCAGGAAAAGCGCCGCGCCGATCAGCAGGTTCTTGAAGCCCACGTAGCTCAACATGTCCATCACGCCCGCCCGGCGGTACTGGTCGCGCCACCACGGGCCGTCCTTCACATAGCGCTTGCCCGACAGGCGGATCAGCACCTCGTACACGCTCCAGCCAAACCACCAGCCGATGATGGCGCCCGAAGACAACGTGCCCAGGGCTGTCATCACCCAGGCCACGCTGGCGGCCACGGCGAGCGAGAAGCCCGCGATCTGCAGCGCGCGCCGCGAGGCCCAGCCTTCGCGGCTCCAGGGCCACAGGTGGTCCACCAGCTCCAGCCAGATCCAGCGCAGGCCTTGGCTTCCAGCCTTGTGGGCGGGGTGTGCAGGCGTTGTAGGCATGCGTGGGTCGGGCCCCTGGGCGGCCTTGGCCGAGATCTGGTCCTGCACCGTGGCTGGGTGGATCGGGATGAAATAGCCGTTCTTGCCGATGGGCGTGATTTCCAGACCATCTTTCTCGCGGCGCTTGCGTTCCTTGGCCAGGGGCGGGCAGCCCTTGGTATCGGTGTAGAGAATCATGCAGTCCAGGCAGTGCAGGCATTCGCGGTGGTCGATGCGGCCATCGGTGTCGATGGCCTGTGCACCGCAGCCCACGGCGCAGGCCTTGCAGCGGTTGCAGTCCTGCTTGCGCTTGAGGCCAAACCAGCGGAACGTGCTGGGCATGGCCAGCGAGGCGCCCAGTGGGCAGATGTATTTGCAGTAGGGCCGCTCGATGAAGATCGAAACGCCCAGGATGGCCGCCACAAACAGGCTGTAGGGCCAGGCGCGGTTCAGCACACCGACGAGGAAGGTGGTCTTGAACGGCTCCACCTCGGCCAGCTTTTCGGCCAGTCCCATCGAGAACATCGAAACCACTAGCAACCCGAAGAACACCGCGTACTTGATCCACTTGAGCCGGTCGTGCCACTTTGGCGGCAGCTGGGTCTGAAAGCGCTTGAGGCCCACCGCGCGCGCGATCTTGTAGATGCCCTCCTGCAGCGAGCCAAACGGGCACATCCAACCGCAGAACAACCCGCGCCCGAACAGGAACACCGTGACGATGATGAAGATCCAGAACAGGAAGATGAACGGGTCGGACAGGAACAGCGACCAGGTCCACTGGAACAGCAGCGAATGGAACCAGGTCAGCACCTGCGTGATGGAGGGCTGCGCCATGGCGCCAAAGCCGATCCAGCCAATGCTGAGGGCCCAGAAGCTGTACTTGAAGGCGTTGACGGGCCACTTGTTCTTGTGGGTGGACAGGCGCGTGAGCTTCTCGCGCAGGGCATACACCACGGTCACGGCGACCAGCAGCACGGCGAACAGCGCGATCTCGACCGCGCGCGACTTCCACACGCGCACCCAGGGGGCGTCGGGCTCGTCGAGGGTGGGGCGCCCGTCTTGCAGCATGGCGGCGGGCAGCCAGTAGGGCGTGTCGAAGCTGGTGAAGCTGCGCGCGCCCGTGGCGCGGTCCACGCGGTTGCCCAGAAAGCTCAGCTTCCACGGGTAGGCGGCCGAGAACGCGGGTGAGCGGATGATGAAAATGACCGACTCGTTGTAGCTGGGCGCGCCTGCGGCCTCGATGCCGTACAGGTTGAGCGCGTCCAGGTCGCGGAATGTGAACGAATCCGCCCCCTGGCGCACCTGCACGCGGTCGTAGATGCCGCCGCGCACGAAGCCCGAGCCCTTGAACGATTCCTTGCCGCCGGTGCGGATGATGAAGAAGGCGTGTTCGCCCTCCTTGAGCTGCAGGCGCAGGTTGTTCCAGCCGTTCTCGCCCAGCAGGCTCTTGCCAATGTCGGGGTGGTTCAGGTCGCCAAACCACAGCTCGATGAAGGGCTCGGGGCCCTTGTCCAGGCCCACTTGTTCGGGCGCCACCCGCAGGCGCTGTACGGTGCCTTGCTGCACCAGCTCGGCCCAGCTCAGGCGTTTGCCGGTTTCCGCATAGCGGGCCGGCTCGCGCACCGTGGGCGCGAGGATGCCCACCTGCCGCGCCACGGCCGAGCCCGAGGCCATCATGACCTGGTTCTGCGCGATCACGGTGACGGTGGCGCCGGAGATGGCGTCGAGGCCCAGCACGTTTTCATCGGGGCGCGACTGGCCCACCTCGATCTTGTCGGCCACCGACTTGCCCAGGTACTGGGCGTTGAACTTGAGCAGCGCAGATTCAGGGATGCCCAGCAGCAGGATGGGCTCGGAATGCTTGAGCACCTTCACGCCCACGAAGCGGCCCTCCTTGTCCATGCCGATCAGCGTGACCACGGGCTTGCCCGAGTAGGCGGGGGTGTCCGTGATGTCGGTGGACAGCATCACATAGCCCAGCAGCTTTTTCTGGGCACTGTTGTTGTCGTAGGCCTCCACATAGGGCGGCTGGCCCTTGCGTTCAGAAAAATGACTGGCGCCGGGAAACACGTCCTTGCACGGCACCAGCGCGCACATGTCGCGCGCGGTAGCGAGTTCCGCAGGCAGCTCGGCCTCGTAGGCGCCTGCCGCAGCATGCGCGCGCGGCGCCAGCCAAAGTGCTGCCAACAAGACCAGAAGAAGCGTGGCGAACTGCCGACGAAGGGAAATCATGGGACTATCTTTTTGATAGCTGCTAGCGCTTATTGATAAAGCGATAGAGCAACATTTGACATAAAAATGGGGCGCCATCGACGCAACTGGCGCGCCCCCAGACCAGGGATGCAGAGCAAGGGCCGCCCCGCAGCGAGTGCATCGTCCCCCTTCCCGGAGCGCGAAGCGCGCAGAGAGAAGGGGGAAGGCGCGCAGCGCCTCAGGGGGATGCCGCCTGGCTATGCTTCCACAATCATCCGCGTGCGCATCTCCAGGTGGAGTGCATGGCAGAAGTGCGTGCAGTAGCACCAGAACACACCGGGCTTGTCGGCCACGAAGGACACGGACGCGGTCTCCAGCGGGTTCACGATGAAGTTCACGTTGTAGTTCGGGATCGCGAAGCCGTGCGTCAGGTCTTCGATCTTGTCCAGGTTGGTCAGGATCAGCGTGACCTCGTCACCCTTCTTGAGCTTGAACTCGCGCAGGCTGAAGGCCGGGGCTTGCGAAGTCATCTTCACGGTGACCTTCTTGCCGTTGCGGAACACGCCGGACTCCTTGGGGTCCTTGACGGCCAGCGGGAACTCGTCGAGCGTGTAGACCTGCTTGGGGCGCACCAGGTCGCGCTTGAAGATGATGAAGTCGTGCGGCTCGCCGCGCACGGGGTGGTCGGCCATCAGCACCATCTTCTCGCCCGAGATGTCGATGAGCTGCTCGTTCTCGGGGTGCAGCGGGCCCACGGGCAGGAAGCGGTCCTTGGAGAACTTGCAGCCCACGGCCAGGAACTTGCCGTCGGCGGCCTTGGTCTCGGACTGCGAGGCGTTCAAGTGGCCCGGCTGGTATTGCACATCGAGGCGGTCCACCACGTACTTGGCGGTCTTGTCGCCCGCGTGGAACTTGATGGCGGCCTCCACGTTCCACTTCACGACCTGGCTGTCCAGGAAGAGCGTGGTGTAGGCATTGCCACGGCCGTCGAAGGCGGTGTGCAGCGGACCCAGGCCCAGCTCCACCTCGGCCACGATGGCGGAGTCCAGCTTTTCGAGCTTGCCGTCGAAGTAGTCGAGCACCTTGGCCAGCTCGATCACGGTGCCGGTGGGCGAGAGCTTGCCCGCGCAGATGAAGTACTTGCCATCGGGGCTGGCGTTCACGCCGTGCGGGTTCTTGGGCACCGACACGTACGCGGTAAGCGCCGTCTTGGGGTCCTTGTTCGCCTCGTGGGTGCCGTCCACCACGGGCACCTTGCTGGTGCCGATGGTCTTGAACTTGCCAGCCTTCACGGCGGCCTCGATGCGGCCCACGTTGAAGAACAGGCAGGCGTCGCGTTCGGCGGCCATCATGTCCTCGTACTTCGCGCCCATCTCCACGTTGTACTGGTTGGTGGCCGCGAGCTTGCCGTCGTACGACGTGGCGACCAGGTCGCAGTTGCCGTCGATCAGCACTTGCCAGCGCACTTCCATCGTTTCTGCATCGACGCAGCTGAACATGGAGCGGTACTTGCTCGAATCTTCCGTGCCGGTGTTGGGCATGGGAATGGCGAATTCACCGCCGCAGAACACGCGCGTGGTGTAGTTGATGGCCGGGTCCACCGGGTCGGCCTTGTCCGGGAAGATGCCGTGGAAGCCCTGCACGTTGGGCAGCTCGGTGATCTTGTCGCAGATGAAATAGTCAAGGCGGATGCGCGCGATGCGGCTGTTGATCTTGTCGTTGATCCAGGCGTAGCGGCCGTCGTAGTTGCCGTCCTTGTACGAGGCGTGCGTGTGGTGGGTGTCGGCCACCGTGTACTTGAGGCTGCCATCGGGCTTGGTGCCCATGATCTTCTTGCTCTCGTTGGTCACGCCCCAGCCCACGAGCGCGTCGGGCACGAAGCAGGGGATGCGTGTGATCTCGCGGCCCGAGGGCAGGCCCAGCACGCGCATGTCGCCGGTGTGGCCACCGCTCCACAGGCCGTAGTAAGTGTCCAGCTCGCCCGGCTTCAGGTGCGGGTTCGCGCCGGTGCCGGCATGGCCTGCCGCGGACGCGGCCGGAGCGGGTGCCGCGGGGGTGGCCGCATTGGGCTTTTCGGTGCAGGCGGCGACGCCGGCGGTCAATCCGACCAGGGCCGCCGTGTTGATGAAGCTGCGTCGGCCCATGCCGGCGGCGGGTTGCGGACTGTCTTTTCTCTCGTTCATGGTTTTTCCTCTTTTGGGATGGCTCAGTTGAAAAAGGGGGGCGCCCGGGCGGGCGGGTGGGTCCGTGCGCTGGCGGCCATGCAGCGGCGCAGGGGCGCGCGGGGCGTGCCATCGGGCGGGGCCGTGAAGGCCTGTGCGGCGGCGGGTGCCACGGGCGGCGCGTCGGCGGCCAGGCACAGCGGGCATTGCATGCCGGCGGAGTCGGTGGAGACCAGCCCGTCGGCGGTCCGCAGGAAAAGCTGGGCGCCGCCACTGCCCGCGCAGATGAGTTCGACGGCCTGTGGCTGCAGCATGGGCGAGGCCACCGCGGCACCGAGCGCCATGACGAACCACGCCAGCACCCACAGGCGCAGTGATCGGAGGGCGTGGTGATCTTGCATGGCCTGGATAATAGATTCACATAATATGAATCAATTTGATCTGGATCATGCTTCGGCGGGGCCCGCACCTGCCCAAAACTGCCTCTTGCACCTACAGTCAATACGCCAGCCTGAAGAGGGCGCGGGCATGGCCCGCAGGGCTGCTTTCAGGTTGCACCGTGGACGCGTTTCGCGCGGGGCCACGGGCTCTTTGGACTGGTTGTTTCAATGACGAAGAACAGGATGTATGCGATGCAAAAGAAAACCGTGATGGTCGCCGTGGCGATCCTGGCTGCACTGCTGGCCGGCTGTGGCGACAAGAAGCCGGAGCCCGCCCCGGCCGCGGCCCCCGCTGCCACGGCGGCACCGGCCCCCGCGCCCGCGGCGGCCCCTGCCGCCCCGGCCGCCGCAGAGAACGAACTGGGCAAGAGCGTGTTTGGCAAGACCTGCGCCATGTGCCATGCCGCTGGCGTGGCCGGTGCCCCCAAGCCGGGCGACAAGGCCGACTGGGGCCCGCGCATCGCCCAGGGCAAGGACACGCTGTACAAGCATGCGATCGAGGGCTTTACCGGGGCCAAGGGCATGATGCCCGCCAAGGGGGGCTCCGCCAACCTGACCGATGCCGAGGTCAAGGCCGCCGTGGACTTCATGGCCGACAAGTCGCTCTGACCGGAGGCGCCATGCAGCAAGCATCTGTGCGCCCCCACGGCCTGTCGCGCCGCCGCCTGGTGATGGCGCTGCCCTTGCTGGGCGGCGCGGTCTGGAGTGCGGGAGCGGCCGCAGGTGGACGGGGGTTGTCTGAACGCAGCTCGCGGCCCCTGATGGGCACGCAGGTGGACATGGCGGTGGAGGGCGTTGACCGCGCGCTGCTGCGCCAGGCCATGGACCGGGCCTATGCGGAGATGCAGAGGCTGGAGGCGCTCATGAGCCGCTACCAGCCCCGCAGCGTGGTCAGCCGCATCAACCTCGCGGCGGGCATCATGCCCGTGGCGGTGCCACCCGAAGTCATGGCGGTGCTGCAGGGCGCGCAGCGCGTGTCGGCGATGAGCCGTGGGGCCTTTGATGTGACCGTGGGGGCTTTCAAATCCTGGAACTTTGGTCCCGGCGACAAGGTGGTGCCCGGCGCCAGCGAGATCGCGCGGCAGCTGCCGCTGGTGGATGCGCGCGGCCTGGTGCTGGATGGGGCCGCAGGCACGGCCTTCCTGGCCCGTCAGGGCATGGCGCTGGACCTGGGCGGCATCGCCAAGCTCCCGATCCTGGAAGCCGGCATGAACATGCTGCGCTCCGAGGGGGTCGAGAACGCCATGATCAACGGCGGCGGCGATGTGCTGACCCAGGGGTTGTGGCAGGGCCGGCCCTGGCGCGTGGGGCTGCGCGACCCGCGTTCCCCGGAGCATCTGCTGGGCGTGGTGGCCGTGGCGGGCACCGGTGTGGTGGCCTCGTCGGGCGACTATGAACGTTTCTTCTTCCACGAAGGCCGGCGCCAGCACCATGTGCTCAATCCGCGCACCGGCCGCCCGTCATCGGGCGTGCATGGCGTGAGCCTGGTGGCGCGGGATGTGGCGGCCGTCAACGGCCTGGGCGCCGCGCTGATGGTGCGGGGCCCGCAGGCGGGCAGGGCACTGGCGCAGCGCATGCCGGGGCTGGCCGTGCTGATCGCCGGGCAGGACGGCGGGGTCTGGCAGTCGGCGGCCATGTCGGCCCTGCTGGAGCCCGTGCCGTCCTGAGGGTGCATTCAGCCCGGGGCCTGGGCCTGCTCGCAGTGCACCTGCAGCAGTTCGCGCTCCGCCAGCGTCGCGCCAAAGCGCACGGCGCTCAGGCAGCCGCCCCACACGCAGCCCGTGTCCAGCCCCAGCAGATCGTTGCGGTGGAGCCAGCCCAGCGTGGACCAGTGGCCGAAGGCCACCAGCGTGCCCGCGGTGCGCCGGCCCGGCACGTCGAACCAGGGCATCAGGCCGGGCGGTGCGGCATCCGCGCTTTCGGTGCTTTCGAAATCCATCACGCCGTCGGCCGAGCAAAAGCGCAGCCGGGTGAGCGCGTTCACGATCACGCGCAGGCGGTCAGCGCCTGTCAGGTCGTCCCGCCACTGGTCGGGGGTGTTGCCGTACATCGCGTGCAAAAAACCGGGCAGATCGGGGCCGCGCAATACCGCGTGCACTTCATCCGCGTGTCCCAGGGTATCTGCGGCAGACCAGACGGGCAGCACGCCCGCGTGCACCATCAGCAGCGCCTGCCCGGCATGCGTGTGGGCACGGGCCAGTGGCTGCTGGCGCACCCAGTCAAGCAGCGCCGCGCGGTCGGGGGCGTCCAGCACCGTGCCCAGCGTGTCGCGCCGCGAGGGCTTGCGCGCGCCGTGTGCGGCGGCCAGCAGGTGCAGGTCGTGGTTGCCCAGCAGGCAGCGCAGGGCGTCGCCCTGGGCCATGCAGCGGCGCAGGACCGCGGCGGAGTCCGGCCCCCGGTTGACGAGGTCGCCCAGCAGGTAGACGGTGTCGCGGCTGGCAGAAAAGCCGATGGTGTCCAGCAGGCGGCCCAGTGCGGCGTCGCAGCCCTGGATGTCGCCGATACAGTAAAGTGCCATGGTGTGTTTCTTATCCGGTGAAGCATGGATTTTCTGCTGATCGCGCTGCTGACCTTGCTCAATGGCGTGTTCGCGATGTCTGAACTCGCCCTGGCGTCCAGCCGCAAGTCGCGCCTGGCCGCCATGGCCGAGGCCGGTGACAAGGGCGCGCAGGCGGCCCTGGCGCTGCTGGACAACCCCACGCAGTTCCTCTCGTCCGTCCAGGTGGGCATCACGTCCATCGGCATGCTCAACGGCATCATTGGCGAGGCGGCCTTCAGCGACGGCCTGGGTATCTGGCTGCAGGAGGCCGGAATGCCCGCCCGCCCCGCCGGCATCGCGGCCACCGCGCTGGTGGTGACGGTCATCACCTTCATCACCATCGTGTTTGGCGAGCTGGTGCCCAAGCGCATCGGCCAGCTTTATCCGGAAACCGTGTCCCGGGTGGTCGCGCGCCCCATGGCCTGGGTGGCGAAGGTGGCCAAGCCATTCGTGCGGCTGCTCTCGCTCTCGACGCAGGGCGTGCTGGCGCTGATGCGCGTGGACAACGCGGCGGGGCGCGCCGTCACCGAGGAGGAGATCGTGGCCAGCCTGGAAGAGGGCCGCGATGCCGGGGTGATCGAGCACCATGAGCACCAGATGGTGCGCAACGTGTTCCGGCTCGATGACCGGCCGCTCACCTCGCTCATGGTGCCCCGCAGCGACGTGGCCTGGCTGGACGCCGGACTGACGGTGGCCGAGGGGTTGCGCATGGCCGGCAGCGGCGGGGAGCAGGGAGCGCATTCCTGGTATCCGGTGTGCCGGGGCTCGCTGGATGAGGTGGTGGGGCTCCTGAGCGTGGCGCGCCTTCTCGAACTCGGCCCGCAGGCGCAGGGGCTGCTCGAGCGCCATGCGCAGCCCGCGGCTTTCCTTCCGGAAACGCTGAGCGGCATGGAGCTGCTGGAGCAGTTTCGCGCGCGCTCGGGGCGCATGGTGTTTGTGGTCGATGAATATGGCGTGGTGCAGGGCATCATGACCCCGCGCGATTTACTCGAAGCCATTACCGGCGAATTGCAGCCGGGCGCGGCCACGGACGCATGGGCCACCGCGCGGGGCGATGGCACCTGGCTGCTCGACGGCCTGGTGCCGGTGGCCGAGCTCAAGGCGCGGCTGGATATTCGGGATTTACCCGGTGAAGGGCGGGGGCGCTATAACACCTTGGCCGGCCTTTTGATGGCGGAAACCGGACATTTGCCTGCCATTGGCGAGAGAATCGGCTGCGCCGGATGGATATTTGAAGTGCTCGAGCTCGACGGCAAGCGCATCGACAAGGTATTGGCGCAGCCGGAGCCACCGGCCGCCTCCAGTCTCTGAAAGGCCCGGCACCAATACCCCGCCGCCGGGTGCCATTCATTATGGGCATGGCAGGTAATATGGAAATTCCATGAATTTGAAGGGGCGGATGGCAAAGGCGGCAGATTATTCATATAATTCATCCGTCACACTTTCCTCCACCCTGAACCCTGACACCATGACCACCAGCTATAAAGAACTGTTGAAGCAGCGCGAAGCCCTTGAGCAACAAATCAGCGAGGCCCGCCGGCGTGAATTGTCGGACGCGGTGTCCCAGGTTCGTTCCCTGGTGGCCGAATATGGCTTGACCGCCCAGGACGTGTTTCCCGCGGGCAAGGCCGCTGGCAAGGCCACGGGGCGCAGCTCCACCGCTGGCACCAAGGTGGCTCCCAAGTACCGCAATCCCGCCACGGGCGAAACCTGGACGGGCCGTGGCAAGGCGCCCAAGTGGATTCAAAACGAGAGCCGCGAGAAGTTTGCCATTTAAAAAGGCGGCAAACCGATGCCGCCAGGAATTCTTCAGGCATATCGGATGGCCTGATTCGCCTGAAGGCCCGGTGCGGCATGGCTGCACAGCCATCGCACAGAAAATAAAGCCCGCACCCGCGGGCTTTTTTTATGCGCCATTTACTTCGTGCATTCAGCGAATGAGTCCGGGTACCCCGGGGCCTCTTGGGGCGGCGGCGGCGGGGTAGGGATTTTTATGGGCTCGCGGCCGCTGAAGGCCCTTCGAGCCCATTGGTATCACGCGGGTTCCTGCGGATGTGGTTGCGAGGCCACCTTGCGCAAAACCTCCGCCGTGAAATCGTCGGCCGGAAAGAATGATTCCACGGCCAGTTCCTGCAGGGTCACGTCCACCGGGGTGCCAAATATCGTGGTCGTGCTGATGAGCGAGAGCATTCCGTGCACGCTTTCAAAGCAGAACGGCATTACCACGCCCAGCATTTCACCCGCCAGAACCGGCGCGCCCGGTGCCTGCGGCGCGGGATATTCCTGTAACTCGGCCTGCAGGGCGATCAGCGCCGGGTCGGCGGTGGCCTGTATTTGCTGGCGCAGGCGTTCAAACAGGTGGGCCCGCCATTGCGGCAGATTGGCGATGCGGGGGGCCAGGCCCTGGGGATGCAGGCTCAGGCGAAACACGTTGATCGGGGGCGCGAGCAGTTCCGGGCTCACGTGCGAGGCCAGCAGGGCCTGGGCAGCCTGGTTCGCCGCCACCACGTTCCAGCAGCGGTCGAGCGCGATGGCGGGGCAGGGTTCGTGCCCCTTGAGCACCAGCTCGACGGCCTGGCGCGCAGCCGCGAGGGCGGGGTCGTCCAGTGCGCGCTCACGGTACATCGGCGCGTAGCCGGCCGCCACGAGCAGGGCATTGCGCTCGCGCAGCGGGATGGCCAGCCGTTCGCACAGGCGCAGCACCATGTCGCGGCTCGGGTTGGTGCGTCCGGTTTCCATGAAGCTCACATGCCGCGTGGAGATGTCGGCCTCGTCGGCCAGTTCCAGCTGGCTCAGGTGCCGCTGCTGGCGCCAGGTGCGCAGATGGTCGCCAAACGATGCGGGCCCCGGCGGCGCCGCGCGGTGCGGCAGGCTGGGGCGCACAGGGCGGTGCGAAGGGGGGGATGTGGAGGTCATGGGCCACATCCTAGGGGGAAAGAGCGTGCAGGCCATTACCTGCCAGGTCATCGACGCGGTGCACCGGGACGGGAACGATGCAGGCCTGTTCTTCATTTTTTTACCCACCAAGGAGTCTTCCATGTTCAACCTGATGTCTTCCCCCCGATTCCTGCGCGCCGTGGTCTGGTTCGATGCCTCCACCGGTGTGCTGCTCGGTGCCCTGCACCTGCTGCTGACGGCGCCGCTGGCCGGGTGGCTGGGTCTCGCGCCGGGGCTGCTGCAGGCCTCGGGCGTGCTGCTGCTGGGCTACGCCGCCCTGGCCACCGCCATCGCGCGGTCCGAGCCCATGCCCCGTGGCTGGCTGTGGGTGCTGATCGTTGGCAACTTCGCCTGGGCGCTGGCCAGCCTGGCGCTGCTGCTGGGCTCCGCGGCCGCGCCCACCCTGCTGGGCCAGGCCTATCTGCTGGTGCACGTGGTGTCCGTCGCCCTGCTGGCCGAACTGCAGTGGATGGGCGTGCGCCGCCTGCCCGCATGGGCCGCCGCTTGATGGGCATCCATCGTTTGCTCTTGAATTAATAGCATCTGGCGCTTGTCGCACAAGCGCCAGGGGCATTCTTGATTCATCTTCCATGCGGCGGCGGCGTGGGCCGGAGCACCGGCCTGCGCCGCACCGGCACCGGGGCCCGGCGGCCCGCATAGCCCCACGATTGCACCGTCACGCAGGACTGCCAGAATAGGCCTTGTTGCCTTTCACAGGAGTTCGCCATGGCCTCATCGCCCAAGCCCGCCCGTCACGCGTTTGCCAACACCCTCAAGAGTTTCAGGACAGCGTCCGGCAAGGAGGGCCAGTTCTACTCCCTGCCCGCGCTGGCCCGGCAGTTTCCCCAGATCCACCGCCTGCCCGTGTCGATTCGCATCGTGCTCGAATCGGTGCTGCGCAACTGCGATGGCCGCAAGGTGACCGCCGAGCATGTCAAGGAGTTGGCCCACTGGGTGCCCAAGGCAGACCGCAAGGACGAGATTCCCTTTGTGGTCTCGCGCGTGGTGCTGCAGGACTTCACCGGCGTGCCGCTGCTGGCCGACCTGGCCGCCATGCGCAGCGTGGCCGTGAAGCTGGGCAAGAACCCCAAGAAGATCGAGCCGCTGGTGCCCGTGGACCTGGTGGTGGACCACTCGATCATGATCGACCACTACGGCAAGAAGAATTCGCTCGACCTGAACATGAAGCTCGAGTTCCAGCGCAACCGCGAGCGCTACGAGTTCATGAAATGGGGCATGCAGGCGTTCGACACCTTCGGCGTGGTGCCTCCGGGCTTTGGCATCGTGCACCAGGTGAACCTCGAATACCTGGCGCGCGGCGTGCACAAGCGCAAGGACGGCGTCTACTACCCCGACACCCTGGTGGGCACCGACAGCCATACCACCATGATCAACGGCATCGGCGTGGTGGGCTGGGGCGTGGGCGGCATCGAGGCCGAGGCCGCCATGCTGGGCCAGCCGGTGTACTTCCTCACGCCCGACGTGGTGGGCTTCGAGCTCACGGGCCAGCTGCGCGAGGGCGTGACGGCCACCGACCTCGTGCTCACGGTGACCGAGATCCTGCGCCAGCACAAGGTGGTGGGCAAGTTCGTGGAGTTCTTTGGCGAGGGCACGCGCACGCTGTCGCTGCCCGATCGCGCCACCATCGGGAACATGGCGCCCGAGTACGGCGCCACCATGGGCTTCTTCCCGGTGGATGAAAAGACCATCGACTACTTCCAGGGCACGGGCCGCACCAAGGGCGAGATCGAGGCCTTCGAGGCGTACTTCAAGGCCCAGGGCCTGTTCGGCGTGCCGCTGGCGGGCGAGATCGACTACTCGCAGGTCGTGCGGCTGAACCTGGGCGACGTCACGCCCAGCCTGGCGGGCCCCAAGCGCCCGCAGGACCGCATCGAGCTGGGCAAGGTCTGCAGCCAGTTCGCCGACCTGTTCAGCAAGCCCATCGCGCAAAACGGCTTCAACCGCCCGGCCGAGCTGCTGCACACCCGCCACCATGTGCGCCCGTCCGACGCGCCGGCCGAGGTGAGCGCACCCGCCGAGAAGCCCCTGCCCTCGGGCGCGCCGCGCTTCGTGGTGGAGATGGAGCACAACAAGCCCACCCTGGCCGCCGCGCACGCCGAGGTGCCCGCCCAGCAGGCCAGCCGCGCTGGCGACGTGACCCTGGGCAACGGCGACGTGCTGATCGCCGCCATCACCAGCTGCACCAACACCAGCAACCCCAGCGTGCTGCTGGCCGCGGGCCTGCTGGCCAAGAAGGCGGTGGAGGCGGGGCTCAAGGTCAAGCCGCACATCAAGACATCGCTGGCGCCCGGCTCGCGCATCGTCACTGAATACCTCACGCAGACCGGCCTGCTGCCCTACCTGGAAAAGCTGGGCTTCGCGCTCGCCGGCTACGGCTGCACGACCTGCATCGGCAATGCGGGCGACCTCACGCCCGAGCTGAATGAGGCCATCACCAGCAACGACCTCGTGTGCGCGGCCGTGCTCTCGGGCAACCGCAACTTCGAGGCGCGCATCCACCCCAACCTCAAGGCCAACTTCCTGGCCAGCCCGCCGCTGGTGGTGGCCTACGCCATCGCGGGCACGGTGCTCAAGGACCTGATGACGGAGCCCGTCGGCAAGGGCAAGGGCGGGCGCGACGTCTACCTGGGCGACATCTGGCCGACCAGCGACGAGATCCACCAGCTGATGAAGTTCGCGATGAACGGCAAGGCCTTCCGCGAGAACTACGCCAAGGTGGGCTCCGACCCCGGCAAGCTCTGGGAAAAGATCAAGGGCGTGGGCGGCAATGCCTACACCTGGCCCGCCAGCACCTACATCGCCGAGCCGCCGTTTTTTGCCCAGTTTGCTCTTGAAAAAGGAGCTGCCAGCGCAGATGCATCAAGCGCTGGCGGCCAAAATGACGAAAAACTTCCGTCCGTGCTGGGTGCGCGCATCATGGCGCTGTTCGGCGACTCCATCACCACCGACCACATCTCGCCCGCAGGCTCCATCAAGGAAAGCTCGCCCGCGGGCCAGTGGCTGCTGCAGCACGGCGTGATGAAGCAGGACTTCAACAGCTATGGCGCGCGGCGCGGCAACCATGACGTGATGATGCGCGGCACCTTCGCCAACGTGCGCATCAAGAACCTCATGATTGCCCCCACGGCCGACGGCTCCCGCGAGGAGGGCGGCGTCACGGTGTTCCAGAACGAGGGCGCGCTGCAGGGCGAGAAGATGTTCATCTTCGACGCCGCCATGCAGTACATCGCCCAGCGCACCCCCACGGTCATCTTCGCCGGCGAGGAATACGGCACGGGCTCCAGCCGCGACTGGGCGGCCAAGGGCACGCAGCTGCTGGGCATCAAGGCCGTGGTGGCGCGCAGCTTCGAGCGCATCCACCGCTCCAACCTGGTGGGCATGGGCGTGCTGCCCCTGCAGTTCCGGGCGGGCGAGTCGTGGGAGACGCTGGGGCTCACCGGCAGCGAGGTGATCGATGTGGTGCCGGACCCCGCGCTCACCCCGCAAAGCGATGCGCAGCTCGTCATCCGCCGCGCGGACGGCTCGCGCCAGGAGGTCACGGTCACGCTGCGCATCGACACGCCGATCGAGGTGGACTACTACCAGGCGGGGGGCATCCTGCCCTTTGTGCTGCGCCAGCTGCTGGCCGGCTGAAGATGATGCGGGGGTGGCCGGCGCTGCGGCGCCGCGCCCCGGGGGCCGCGCGCCCAGTCAGCCGTGTGCCAGGGAGACCGTAAAGAATGTGAATGCCTGCTTACTCGCCGATACACTTGTGACGTTGTGTCGAAATAGAGTCCCGCACTGCCTCACGCCCGTATGCCCCCTTCCACCCGCTTCAGGCCCTATCGCGCGCTGCTGACGGACACACCAGCCGTCACGGTGGTGCTGGTGGTGGCCGCGCTGGCGGCCGTGATGGTGCCGCTGGCGCAGATGATGGGCGATGGCGCGGGTTCCCAGCACGGCCTGGAGCCTTTCATGGAACTGGTGGCCGTGCTGCTCGGGCTGCTGGTGGTGTCGGTATCGCTGCACACCCTCGAAGCCCCCGAGCAAACCCGTGCCAACGTGCTGGTGGCGGGTTTCGGCGTGGCGGCGGCATGCAATTTTCTCCACGGCGTGCTGGCGCATTCGACCTCGGTCCACATGCCCACGGGCACGGCCGGCATCTCGCTGTGGCTCAGCAGCTGGGCCCGGGTGGCGGAGACGCTCACCCTGCTGCTCACGGCGGTGCACCTCACCGCCGCGGGCCCTGCCAAGGCGTGGCTGGCCGCCTCCGCCGGCATGGCGCTGCTGCTGCTGGGAACGGCGCTGGGGCCGCTGCCCGTATCGTTTGCGCAGGCCGCGGGCGGAGCCTTGCGGCAGTACCTGGCGTTCGGGCTCGTGCTGGTGCTGGCGGCGGTGGCCCTGCTGCTGCACCGCGATGCGGTGCGCCGGGGGCAGGCGCGCGAGCGCGTTTTCGCCTGGGCGGCGGCGGCCTTCGCCTGCGGTGAACTTTCGGTGGGCCTGCTGGGCGGCCATTCTCCCGTGGGCGGCCCGCTCGCCCACGGCTGGCGCATCGTGGCCTATGCGCTCCTGTACCAGGCGGTGTTCAACGCGGGCATCCGCCAGCCGTTTGCGCGTGTGCAGGAGGCCGAGCGGCTGCTGCGCGAAAGCCAGGGCCGCCTGTCGCTGCTTGGGCGCAACCTGCCCCACAGCGTGCTGTACCAGGTGGTGCGCGAGCACGACGGGCGCACGCACTTCGTGCACATGGGCGAGGCCATTGCCCGCCTCAACGGGGTCAGCGTCGAGGACGTGGTGCGCAACCCCAGCGTCCTGTACGGGCAGATCCTCGAGGAAGACCGCGCGCGCCTGCTGCGGGCCCAGGAGAACTCCTTCGTGAACATGGCGGCGGTGGAAGAGGTCTTCCGGATGCGCCGCCCGGACGGCCAGCTGCGCTGGATGCACCTGAGCGCCTCGCCGCGCCGGCTCGACGATGGCCGGGTGATGTGGGACGGTGTGCAGACCGATATCACCGCGCACCACCTGGCCGAGGAAGCCTCCCACGCGCACGAGGCCCTGATGGCCAACATGCTGCGGCAGGTGCCTGGCGGGGTGGCACGGCTGGACCGCGACCTGCGCGTGCTCTACGTCAATGAACAGCAGGCCCGCTGGCTGCACCGCGAGCCCGCGCAGCTGCAGGGGCAACTGCTGAGCGATGTACTGGAGCCCGAAGTGATGCAGCGCATGCAGCCTCATTTCGACAAGGCGTTCGCGGGCGAGGCGGCGGTGTTCGAGAACCGCATCGACGGACCCGGCGGCACCCAGTGCCACCACACCACCATCGCCCCCGAAAGCGTGACGGACCAGGGCGTGCCCGCCGTGGTGCTGTTCGCCTACGACCTCACCGAGCTCAAGCGCATCGAGGAAGAGCTTGCGCACCAGAAGGCACACCTTGCGCGCGTGGTCAACGCCATGCCCGACATGGTGTTCCTCAAGGACGCGCAGGGTGTCTACCTGTCGGTCAACCCCGTGTTCGAGCGCTTTGCCGGGCGGCCGGAGCGCCAGATCGTGGGTTGCAGCGATTTCGATCTGGTGGCGCAGCCCGAGGCCGAGCGGTTCCGCAACTACGACCTGCGCGCCATGCAGGCCTGGCAGCCGCTGGTGTACGAGGAAACGCTCACTTTCGCCGAGGATGGCTACCAGGGCCAGTTCGAGACCATCAAGACCCCCATCCGCGACCTGCACGGCCGCGTGACCGGCGTGCTGGGCGTGTGCCGCGACATCACGGACCGCAAGCGAGCGGAGCAGGAGATCGAGCGCCTGGCGTTCTTCGACGCGCTGACGGGCCTGCCCAA
>NZ_JBXAKN010000011.1:0-202627 GCF_058798375.1 Acidovorax sp. GW823-FHT01C06 | reverse complement strand
TTGGGCAGGCCCGTCAGCGCGTCGAAGAACGCCAGGCGCTCGATCTCCTGCTCCGCTCGCTTGCGGTCCGTGATGTCCATCGTGAAGCCGTGCGATACCACCGAGCCATCGGGCTCGCGGTGCGGAATGGCATTGGTCATGTGCCAGCGGACGCTGCCGTCGGGCATGCGCACGCGGTATTCGCACTGCCAGGGCACCAGCTTGCGCACCGAGGTGATGGCGGAGCGCTGCACCTGGGGCAGGTCCTCGGCCAGCACGCGGTGCATGAGCACGCCGTGGTCGGCCGTGACCTCGTGCGGCTCCACGCCCATGAATTCGCGCACCGCATCGCTGATGTACTGCACGCTGGTGCCGCCATCCGCGTGCAGGCGGTATTCGTAGATGAAGCCCGGAATGCGGCTGGCGATGCGCTGGATGAACAGCAGCTGTTCGCGCAACTGCTCGGCGGCGCGGTGCTCGTCCGTCACGTCCTGCACCACGCCCATCACCACCTGCACCCCGTCGCGCGGGAGCGTGCGCCGCACGCGGGAACGCATCCACCGCACCTCGCCATCGGGACGGCGCCAGCGGTATTCCACATCCCCGCCGGCTCCACGCTCGCGCACCTTGTCGAACACCTGGCGGTCTTCGGGCAGGATGCCGCTCACGGCGCGCTCCGGGTCCACCCATTCCTGCTGCTCGAAACCCGCGATCTCGCACAGCCCCGGGGACCACAGCAGCACCGTCTCGCCAGGGTCTTCGATGCGGCGCCAGTGGCCGGTGCGCGCCAGGCTCTCCATGGCGTTGAAGACCTCGGTCTGCTCGCGCAGCTCGCGGCGCACCTCCTCCAGCGCGCGTTCGGAAGCGGCCAGCGCCGAGCGCAGGGTTTCGGCCTCGGTGGCATCGCGCACCGTGACCACGATGCAGTGATTGGTCACGCGGCGGGCAGAAAGATCCCAGGCCAGCAGCAGCCGGCCCGGCTCGCGCACCACCTGGCGGCATTCGAGCGGCGCCCCCACCCGGACCACGCCGTGCAGCTGGTCCAGCAGCGCCGTGCCTTCCAGCAGGTCGAACACCTCGCTCGCATCCGCGCCCGGGTTGCGCACGGCGCCCAGGCCGGGCATGCGGCGGGCGGCGGCGTTGGCGGCCAACAGCAGCAGGCGGCCCCGCTGCAGCCGGAACTCCATCAATGCCACCGGAACGGCATCGACCAGGGCCTGCAAGCGCGCCTGCGCCATGGGCTCTATGGGGCCCTCACCAGCGGGGGCGAGGAGATCGGTCAACAGTTCGGACGAGATCACGGTCGCTCTGGAACCTCTGAAGCCTGCGGTTGGGATGGGTCCCGCCTGCGCAGGGCGGGGCCGACGGTCAAAAGCCAAAGTGCCAGCATACAGGCAAGAGTATGTCTAAACGTAACATTCGTTCAAAACCTGGGGCATTTCCCCAAGGGAAAACCCGAGGCCCGCCGGACACGCCGCAGGGACCGGCACGGGCCCGCCGCCAGGTTTCGCCGCGCGGGGCCCGCGGCAGCGCGTGCAGGGCGAACTGCTACAGTCCACGCCTCATTTCCCGGCCCCCAGCATGTCCGACACGCTCGAACACCACACCCCCATGATGCAGCAGTACCTGGCCCTGAAGGCCGGGTATCCCGAAACGCTTGTGTTCTACCGCATGGGCGATTTCTACGAGGTGTTCTATGGCGACGCCGAAAAGGCGGCGCGCCTGCTCGACATCACCCTCACGCAGCGCGGCCAGTCGGGCGGCCAGCCGGTGACCATGGCGGGCGTTCCCTTCCATGCGCTGGAGAACTACCTGGCCCGCCTCATCAAGATGGGCGAGTCGGTGGCCATCGCCGAGCAGGTGGGCGAAGTGGGCGCGGCCAAGGGGCCTGTGGAGCGCAAGGTGGTGCGGGTGGTCACGCCCGGCACGCTGACCGACACGGAGCTGCTGTCCGACAAGTCCGAATCGCTGCTCATGGCCGTGCACCAGGCGCCGCGCGCGCGCTGCGGCCTGGCGTGGCTGAGCGTGACGCAAGGGCGCGTGTACCTGGCCGAATGCGCGCAGGACGAACTGGGCGGGTGGATCGCGCGCGTGGGCCCCAGCGAGCTGATCTACAGCGCGGGCGTGACGGACCGCTTCGAGCAGCAGCTGCAGGCGCTGCGCCAGGGCGGCGCCTTCAACTGCCCCATGAGCCCCCGGCCCGACTGGCAGTTCGACAGCGCCCTGGGCGAGCGCAAGCTGCTCGAAAACCTGGGCGCCGCCAGCCTGCAGGCCTGGGGCGCGCAGGACCTGGGCGAGGCGCACGCCGCCGCGGCCGGCCTGCTGGCCTATGCCGAGCACACCCAGGGCCGCACGCTCACGCACGTGCACAGTGTGCAGGTGCAGCGCGGCGACGACCTCATCGACCTGCCCGCCACCACGCGGCGCAACCTGGAGCTCGTGAAGACCCTGCGCGGCGACGACGCGCCCACGCTGTTCTCGCTGCTGGACACCTGCATGACCGGCATGGGCAGCCGCCTGCTCAAGACCTGGCTGCTGGAGCCGCGCCGCGACCGCGCCGAGGCACGCCAGCGCCTGTCGGCCACCACAGCCTTGCGGGGTGCGGGCGGCGCAGGCGGCGGTGCGGGCCCCTGGTCCACACTGCGCGGCGAACTCAAGGGCGTGAGCGATGTGGAGCGCATCACCGCCCGCATCGCGCTGCGCCAGGTGCGCCCGCGCGAGCTGGTCGCGCTCTGCAAGACGCTACAAAAATCAGAGCTGCTAGCGCTTTCTGGACAAGCGCCAGAGCCCTATTTGATTCAGATCTTCAGCCACCTGCATCCGCCCGAGGGCTGTACCGCCCTGCTGTGCGCGGCCATCGCCGAGGAGCCCGCCGCGCTGGTGCGCGACGGCGGCGTGATCGCCCCGGGCTTCGATACCGAACTCGACGAACTGCGCGCCATCCAGACCAACTGCGATGCCTTTCTGCTGGACCTGGAAACGCGCGAGAAAACCCGCACCGGCATCGCCAACCTGCGCGTGCAGTTCAACAAGGTGCACGGCTTCTATATCGAAGTGACAAGCAGCAACCTTGGCCGGGTGCCCGACGACTACCGCCGCCGCCAGACCCTGAAGAACGCCGAGCGCTTCATCACGCCCGAGCTCAAGGCCTTCGAGGACAAGGCGCTGTCGGCCAACGAGCGCGCCCTGTCGCGCGAGAAGTGGCTGTACGAGCAGATCCTCGACCAGCTCCAGCCCCACGTGCCCGCGCTCACCCGCCTGGCGCAGGCCCTGGCCACGCTGGACGTGCTGTGCACGCTGGCCGAGCGCTCGCTCACGCTGAACTGGTGCGCGCCGCAGTTCGTGCCCGAGCCCTGCATCGAGATCGAAGGGGGCCGCCACCCCGTGGTCGAGGCGCGCCTGGCCGAGACGTCGAGCGGCAGCTTCATCGCCAACCACACGCGGCTGAACGCCAATACGCGCATGCAGGTCATCACCGGCCCCAACATGGGCGGCAAGTCGACCTACATGCGGCAGGTGGCGCTCATCGTGCTGCTGGCCAGCATGGGCAGCCACGTGCCGGCCGCGAGCTGCCGGCTGGGGCCCATCGACGCGATCCACACCCGCATCGGCGCGGCGGACGACCTGGCCAACGCGCAGTCGACCTTCATGCTGGAGATGACCGAGGCCGCGCAGATCCTGCACGCGGCCACGCCCCACAGCCTGGTGCTGATGGACGAGATCGGCCGGGGCACCAGCACCTTCGACGGCCTGGCGCTGGCCAGCGGCATCGCCACGCACCTGCACGACAAGACCCGCGCGTTCGCGCTCTTTGCCACGCACTACTTCGAGCTGACCGAGCTGCCCGCCAAGGCGCGCCACGCGATCAACATGCACGTGAGCGCCACCGAGTCGGGCGCGGACATCGTGTTCCTGCACGAGATCCAGCCCGGGCCGGCCAGCCGCAGCTACGGGATCCAGGTGGCCAAGCTCGCGGGCATGCCCTCGCCGGTGCTGCACCACGCCCGCCATGCGCTGGCCGCGCTGGAGGAGCGCGCGGGCGAGAACGACCTGCAGGTGGACCTGTTCGCCACCCCGGCCGCGCCCGAGGGCGCGGGCGCCAGCCCGGTGGAGGCCGCGCTGGCCGGCATCAATCCCGATGCGCTGAGCCCGCGCGAGGCGCTGGATGCGCTCTACCAGCTCAAGAAGATGGCGGGCTGAGGCGACGCCACCAGGCTCCCGGCCCGGCGCCCCGGAAGGCCACCGCGGCGCCCCGGCTCAAAGATCCTGCGCCACTGGCGCCAGCTGCCCGAGCATGAAGGTGATGAACGGCGGCACACACTGCAGATGCCCGGCCACCGGTCGTGCGCGGCACTCGGTCAGGCCGGCCAGGTCGCCCGCGCCGCGATTCTGCATGGCGCGCACGGTGCTGACCGAGCTGGCGTAGGGCACCGTGCGGTCGTCGCGGCCGTGGTACAGGCGCACGGGCACGTTGGGTTTCCAGTCGTAGACGTTGCTGGCGCTGGCCAGGGCCTGCACATCGTCGGCCAGGAAGTGGTCGATGAAGCGCGTGTCGTAGGCCACGTCGGCATCGCCCGGGATGAGCGCACGCAGCAGCAGGCGGCGCACCTCGCGCTGCACGCTGCCGCCCAGGTAGCGCAGGAAGCCCGGGTTGATGAGTGCGCCGATCACCGGCTGTTCTTGCCGCACCAGGTCCACCAGGCCATCCATGGTGGTCTGCACGTTGTAGGGCCCCGCGCCCGGCACCACCATGCGCAGCTGCTGCAGGTGCGGCGATCCGCCCGCCTGCAGCGCGCGGTGCGTGGCCATGGTGACGTAGCCGCCCTCGGAGTAGCCGGTCAGAAAGAGCTGACCGTTGTCCGCCACGTTGGCCTGGCCGCGCCAGGTGCGGGCGGCCGTCAGAAAATCCGCCGTGGCGGCCGCCGAGGGCGCCGCCAGCAGGTAGGGGTGGGGCGTGCCCTTGGAGGCGCCAAAACCCACGTAGTCGGGCGCCAGCACGATGTAGCCCAGCGATGCGAGCACCACCGACACCTCCGACGCCACCGCGTTGTTGCTGGGCGCCTCGGCATCGCGGAAGATGGTGCCGTGCTGGTAGCTGAGCACCGGGCTTTTCGCACCGGCGGGCTTTTGCGGCACGCTGACCAGGCCGGAGGCGCGCACCTCCTTGCCGTCGGCATCGGTGGTGAGGTATTCGAGCCGGTAGGAGGCGACGCTGTAGCGCGGCACCACGTCCTGGGCCAGCGACTCCTTGGCGGCCAGGGCCGCGGCGATGTCGGCGGTCGGCACGGTGCCCAGCGCGGCGGCGGATTCAAGCTGGCCGGAGCGCACCGGGGCAGGCGGTGGCGCTGGCGGGTTGCCACCATCGCCAGGTTCTTCCGTGCCGCCCCCGCCGCAGGCCGCCAGCAATGCAACCAGGGCCAGCGCGCAGGCGCGGCGGGTTCCAGACAGGATCAGTGGATTCTTCAACACGGCAGGGCCCTTCAGGTGAAGCGGCGGATGATAGGAGCGGCGGGCGCATGCTGCCTGGCCTGGGAGGAATAGCCCTTTGCCCCCGCGGCGGACCTTGCCTTGCCAACTGCTGTGGCCCCGGGTTGGCGGCGGGGGGTTGCAGCAAGCCGATTCTTATTAAAAATTGCCTGCAGCGCTTGTCCATCCACCCTCCATTGCTATCAATTTCGCATACCCGCCACGGAGCACAGGAGAGCCGTCCGGCACCACCTCCCGAGGGGGCCTTCCCACGCCAGACTAAACTCGCGGGTTCCTCTCTTCCAACGACCCCACTTTTTCCATGACGTATTGCGTCGCCATCAAACTCAACGCCGGGCTGGTTTTCCTGTCCGATTCGCGCACCAACGCCGGCCTGGACCAGATCAGCTCTTTCCGCAAGATGATGGTGTATGAGAAGGCGGGCGACCGCTTCATGGTGCTGTTGTCGGCGGGCAACCTGTCCATTTCGCAGTCGGTGCGCGAGATCCTGCAGACCGAGCAGCTCAAGGACGGTGACTCGGGCGAGACGATCTCCATCTGGAACGCCAAGAGCATGTTCGACGCGGCCCGCGTGCTGGGCGCCGCCGTGCGCCACGTGCACGAGCGCGACGGCGCGGCGCTCAAGCGCTCGGGCGTGGACTTCAATGTGTCCATGGTGTTCGGCGGCCAGATCAAGGGCGAGGGCATGCGCCTGTTCCAGGTGTATTCGGCCGGCAACTTCATCGAGGCGACGTCCGAGACGCCGTACTTCCAGGTCGGCGAATCCAAGTACGGCAAGCCCGTGCTCGACCGCGTGCTGACGCCCGAAACACCGCTGGACGAAGCCGCCAAGTGCGCGCTGGTCTCCATGGACAGCACGCTCAAGTCCAACCTCTCGGTGGGCCTGCCGCTGGACCTCGTCGTCTATGAGGTGGACCGTTTCTCGACCGAGAAAGTGGTGTGCATCGACGAGAACAATCCCTACTTCCGCATGCTGCACGACAGCTGGGGCCAGAAGCTGCGCCAGGTGTTCGACAGCATCGAAGACCCCGCCTGGGGCGGCGGCGTGACCACCGTGCCCATCATGGTGAACCCGGCGCGCAGCAAGCCGCTCAAGAAGATCACCAACCATCTGGACAAGCTGATCTGACGGCCGCGGGGCCGCAGCGCCCGACCTTCCCTCCTGCCGGGTACCCCATGCTTCCCATCGTCTTTTCGCACGCCAACAGCTTCCCAGCGAGCACCTACCGCGTCCTTTTCAAGCACCTGCGGGCCCGCGGGTTCGAAGTGAGCGCGGTGGATCGGTATGGGCACGACCCCAGGTACCCCGTCACCAACAACTGGCCGCACCTGGTGCAGCAGCTCGCCGACTTCGCCACGGCGCAGGTCCAGCGCCTGGGTGCGCCAGTGTTTCTGGCAGGGCATTCGCTCGGCGGTTTCCTGAGCGTGATGGCAGCGGCCCGCCACCCCGAGCTCGTGCGCGGCGTGCTGCTGATCGACTCGCCCCTGCTGGGCGGCTGGAAGGCCAACGCGGTCGGCGTGGCCAAGCGCACGCAGGTGGTGGGCTCCATCTCGCCCGGCAAGATCAGCCGGCAGCGGCGCTTCAGCTGGGCCAGCAATGACGAGGCGCTGGAACACTTCCGCAAGAAGAAGGCCTTTGCACAGTGGCATCCGGACGTGTTGCAGGACTACATCAGCCACGGACTGCAGGACCACGATGGCAAGCGCGTGCTCGGATTCGACCGTGCGGTGGAAACCGCCATCTACAACACGCTGCCGCACAACCTGGGCCGGCTGCTCGGCACCCATCCGCTGCAATGCCCGGCCGCCTTCATCGGCGGGCGGGACTCGGACGAAATGAAGCAGGTGGGCATGGCCATGACGCTGCGCATCACCCAGGGCCGCACGATGATGCTCGACGGCAGCCACCTTTTCCCCATGGAGCAGCCGCTGGCCACGGCCGCCGCCATGGAGGCCTCCCTGCTCAACCTGGCGTCGCTGACCCCCTGAGCCCAGCGGTATAGCACCGGAACAGCCGCCAAAAGCGCCGAAAAAGCGCGCTGATGCGCAGGACACACAGGCCGCGCCATTTTTGGCTCCATCCTCTACACTGGAGGTTTGTTACAGCGTGATACACCCATGCCTGCACGGACCCCACTGGCCGCGCGCCTGCCGGCGCTGAGCTTTGCCCTGCTGGCCGCCTTCCTGGTGGCCACGGCGGTGCGCACCCACAACGACACCACCATCGCCATCGTCACGGCCTCGGTGCTCATGTTCGCGTGCTGCTGGGCCAGCGCCACGCACCTGCTGGGCGCCCGGCCCGCGCTGCAGTTCGTGCTGATCGCCCTGGCCTTGGGCTGGTTCGCCGAGCAGATGGGTACCACGCATGGCTGGTTCTTCGGGCACTACACCTACACCGAGGTACTGGGCGCGCGGTTTGTGGATGTTCCCATCGTCATTCCCATGATGTGGTTCGCGCTGACGTATGCGGGCTACGTGATCAGCAACCTCATCGTCTGGCAGTCGCCGGTGGACGGCGCGCCGGGGCTGGGCCACGCTGCGATGCTGTCGTTCCTGGCGGCGATGATCGTCACCGCGTTCGACCTGGGCGCCGACCCCTACCTGGTCTACACCCTGAAAGCCTGGATCATGGCCAAGACCGACGGCGCCTGGTTTGGCGAGACGGTGCAGGGCTTCTTTGGCTGGGTGTTCGTGGCCTTCGTGATCATCTTTGGCTTTCGTATGTCGGTGCGCAAACTCGCGCTTCGACCGACCAGCCCCTTCCTGCGCCGCCATGCGCTGGTGCCACTGGCCATCTACGCATCGGGCATGGTGTTCCAGATGATCCTGGGCAATCCGGTGGAGATCCGCTCGATCGCGCCGTTCGCCATGGGCATCCCGTTGCTGTGCGCCCTGGCGGGCTTTCAGCGCTGGCGCGCAACCACGGAGACCGCAGCATGAACCACGGCAAGACCCTCTCACCATCCCCGCTGTCCGATTCGGAGCTTGCAGGCATGCAGCGCCACGCCGACCCGCTGGCCGACCAGACCATCGCCGACATCCTGGGCGACTGGCCCGAAGGGGACGTGGCGATGGACGCACCGCAATGGTCGCGCATCGACACCGTGAACCGCCTGTTCGGCCAGTGGGCGGACAATGCAAGCCTGGTGGGCTGGACCGCCCAGGGCGAGGGGGTGGATGCGGCCATGTCCAAAGCCCTGGACCACTACGTGCAGACCGCCCAGGTGCTGCCGCCCTGGGCCGATGCCCGCAAGATCGAGCGCGCCGAGAAGCTGTTCATGGAACACGGGGCGCTGTCATGCATCCTGCTGTTCTGCGCCAGCCTGCCCGAGTGCTACGTGATTCCCGACCTGTCGAGCGTGCTGCACACCTCCGGCCAGCTGGAGCAGAACGCGGAGTACCGCATCCGCTCCACCGCCGCGATGATCTTTCCGGTGATGATGCATGGTGGCCTCAGCCAGCGCGGCGCCGGTGTGGCGCAGGTGCTCAAGGTACGCCTGATCCACGCCACCATCCGCAACCTGATCCTGCATGGCAGCCCCCAGAATGCCGTCAGGGACCTGCTGGCGGGCGGCGCCGGGCGTATTGCGCCGCAGGCCCTGCAGACCCAGGGCGGACGCCAGGCCATGTTCCAGACGCTGTATGCCCGTGGCTGGAACCTCCAAGGTGACGGCCTGCCCTGCAACCAGGAAGAACTGGCCTACACCCTGCTCACGTTTGGCTATGTGTTCCTGCGCAGCCTGCGCCGCCTGGGCATCGGTTTGCGGGCGGCCGACGAGGAAGCCTATCTGCATGCCTGGAACGTGGTGGGCCACATCCTGGGCATCGACCGCGCCCTGATGGTGGACACCATGGACCAGGGCAAGGCCCTGATGGCGCGGATGCAGGCCCGCGGCCGCGCCGAACCCGTCACGCCAGACCCCCGTCCCGCCCTGGGCCAGGCCCTGATGCAGACCATGGAGAACGCCCTGCCCTGGCCCATCGTGAAGCCCTTTCCCCGGCTCATGACCCGCTACCTGTGCGGGCGTGACACGGCGAGCGACCTGGGCCTGACGCAGCCCGTGCCCTGGCCGTCGGCGCTGCTGTTCTGGGGAGTGCTGCTGCTGGCGCGGGCCATCGACGTGGCCGCGCGGATGGTGCTCCCCCGCTTCTCCATCGTGCGGGCCCTCACCCGCATCCTGGGCTACCACTTCATGAGCAAGGTGCTCATGAGCCAGACCCGCCCCCTCCAACTGCCCACCGAGCTGCTCAACCAGGTGGACGAAGTGATGCACAGCTGGAGCGATGACCCCCACGCCCCCCGCTGGCTCAACCGCATCGAGGACCGGCTGACCACCCATGGCAGCTGGAGCCTGGGCCTGGCCGGGAAGGCGAAGGCCGCCAGCGCGGGCCCGGCGCGGCAAGCCACGTAGCCGTTGTTCTCACGCCGATGCACCTGCTGCCCCGCGTTCTCCTGATGCTGGCCCGGCTTTGGCGCGCGCATTGCCGCAGGGCATCCATCCTGCTGTGGCTGCTCGCTCCCCTGGCCCTGCCCGTGGGCGCGCAGGCGGGCACGCCCCTGGTGCTCACGCAGGAGAGGCCGCAAGTAAATGCCTGGGAGGCCATCACGCTCAAGGCCGACCCCACGTACCAGCTCTCGGCGCAGGACATGCTGGGCCGCCTGGACGAATTCGAGGCGCCCGCGCGGCGCGGCGGCTCGCTGGGCGTGCACAAGGCAGCGATGTGGCTGCACATCCCCATCATTGCGCCCGAGGCGCCGCGCACCCCCTGGGTGGTCAATATCGGCTACAGCTCGCTGCAGGCCGAAATGTACCTGGCCAGCGGAGGCCAGGTGCTTCAACAGGTCCGCACAAGCCCGTCTGACCAGACGCAGCGGTCCAGCCGCACGCCGGCGATGGTGTTCGACCTGCGGGCCGGGCAGCCCTACGACCTGTTGATACGCGTGCAGGCCACCGGTCCGCTGATCCTGCCCATCACGGTCAGCGAAATGCCCATTCACATGCGCCAGGCCCTGGGCGAGCAGATGCTGCAGGGCCTGCTCAACGGGCTGGCGCTCTGCCTGCTGATGTACAGCCTGATGCAGTGGGTCACGCAGCGCGATCCCATGTTCGGCTTCTATGCGCTGGTGGTGCTGGGCAGCGCGGGCTTTTCGCTGCAGTTCTTCGGCATCGGTCCGCAGTACCTGTGGCCTGGCAATCCATGGATGGATCGGTATTCGGGCCTGGTGGCGGGGCTGGCGGCCCTCGCGGGCTCGTTCCTCTTCCTGGGCCACACCCTGGCCGGCCACACGCAGGGCAGCCGGTACGCACGCACCATGCGGGCGGGCGCCGCAATCACGGCCATGGTCTGCGCAGCCGTCGTGTTCGGCTGGTTGAGCGTGCCCATCGCCATCGCGTTCATGAGCCTGGCGGGCACCCTGCCTTCCCTCATCAGCCTGCCTGCCGCCGTCGCGCGGGTGCGGCAGAAAGACCCCATCGGCGCCACCCTGCTGGTGGCCTGGATCGCCTTCGGCGTGGCCGCCGCCGTGATGGTGTGCCTGGTCCAGGGCTGGGTGCCCGCGAACTTCTGGACCCTGCACTCGTTCCAGTTCGGCGCCACGGCGGACATGCTGCTCTTCTTTCGCGTGCTGGGCCTGCGCGCCCAGGCCGCCAAGGCACAGGCCCAGGAGGCCATGCGAGAGCGCGACGTGATGCACTCGCTGGCCCACACCGATCCACTCACGGGACTGAGCAACCGGCGCGACCTGCAGCACGCCCTGGAGGCCGCGCTGGCCCAGTGTTCGCCGCAGCGGCTGGTGGCGCTGTACCTCATGGACCTGGATGGATTCAAGCCCGTGAACGACGCGCACGGCCACGATGTGGGCGACGATTTGCTCGTGGCCGTGGGCCGGCGCCTGCAGGCCAACGTGCGGCACCAGACCGACCTCGTGGCCCGGCTCGGCGGCGATGAATTCATCATCATGGCCCGCGACCTGGCGACCCCCGAGCAGGCCGAAGATCTGGGCCGCTCGCTGTTGCGGGCCTTCGAGCAGCCTTTCACATTGAGCCACCTGCACATCCAGGTGGGGCTGACCATCGGGTACGCACTGGCGCCCCTGGACAGTGATGACCCGCAGGCCCTGATGCGGCACGCAGACGCCGCGATGTACGCGGGCAAACAAGGCGGCAAGCACTCGGTGCGGCGCATCACCACCACACCGGCGCTGGCGGGATGATGGAGCACCGCAGCCCCTTGTCGCCCTGCAGGCCGGGGAGCAACATGGCAAGCACAGATGGCAACGCGCCCGCCGTGAATCCATGCTCGCGCAGTGGCACGCTGGCCGCTGTGGCGAACATCCGACAGCGCGCCCACAGCGTCCGGACGGGCGGGGCCGGCGGGGCGGGCATCACATCCTCCCTGGAAGCGCGGGACCCCGGCGTGCGCAAATACCGCGTGCCAGGCGTTGCGGGCCTTCCTATACTCACAGCGCATTGACGAGCACCATGCGCCCAGTCCCTTCCCTGCTCCCGTGGCAATGGCTGCCGGCCCCGGCCTGGCAATGGGTGCTGGGATGCCTGCTGCTGCTCGTGCACGCGGGCGAGGGCTGCCAGGCCGCCACGGACCGGCTGCTTCTGCGCGACGACGTGCCTTCGGTCAACGTCTGGCCAGCGGTCACGGTGCTGGCCGATCCCACCCGGCTGCAGTCGGTGCAGGATGCGATGGCCCGCGCCCCGGATTTCTCCGCGCCGCCCGGAACCAGCGGAACACTGGGCGTGCGGTCCGACGCCATGTGGATCCGCATCCCGCTGACGGTATCGCCCACCTCCGACGGCATCTGGATCGCCGACATCGACTACCCGGTTCTCAACCGCGTCGAGGTCTATCTCACCACAGACGGCCATGTCAGCCAGCAGGCCACGCTGGGCAGCCTGCAGCCTTTTTCACAAAGACCTCTGCGCAGCCGCACCCACGCCCTGGCCCTCGCCATGCAGCCCGGGCACGACTACGACCTGCTGCTGCGCGTGGAAACCCGGGGCGCCATGGTGCTGCCGGTCACGCTGAACAAACCCACCGCATGGCACAGCGCCGCGATGAACGAGCAGATGCTGCAGGGCATCCTGACGGGCCTGGCACTGTGCCTGCTGGTTTACAGCCTGGCGCAATGGATCAATCTGCGGGACGTGCTGTTCATCCAGTACGCGCTGCTGCTCACGGGCAGCCTGCTGTTCTCACTGCATCTCTTCGGCCTGGGCACGCAGTACCTCTGGCAGGACAGCCTCTGGTTCGAAGTCCACGCGGCGGGCCTGTCCGCGCTGATGGCCACCTGCGGATCGTTTCTCTTCATCAGCCAGGCCCTCGTGGGGCACCGCCCCAAGAGCCTCCTGCTGCGCACGATGCGCGGTGGCGCCCTGCTGTGCGTGCTGCTGGCTTTCATCCATGCGCTGGACATCCTGAGCACGCCGGCCGTTGCCGCCATCGTGAGTATCCTCGGCCTGGTTCCCGCGCTCATGGGCATCCCGGGCGCCGTGCGCCGCGCGCGCCAGGGCGACCCCGTGGGCAGCAGCCTGCTGCTGGCGTGGCTGGTCTACTTCGCGGCCACGGCCACGGTGATCGGCGTGATCCGTGGCTGGGTGCCGGTGAACTTCTGGACCCTGCACTCCTTCGAGTTCGGCGCGACGCTGGACATGCTGCTCTTCATGCGCGTGCTGGGCCTGCGCACCAAGGCACTGCGCCTGGAGGCGCTGGACGCCAACCGCGAGCGCGACGCCATGCGCTCCCTCGCGCACACGGACCCCTTGACCGGCCTGCCCAACCGGCGCGGCCTGAACATCGCGCTGGCATCCGCACTGGCGCGCTGCGGGCCCGACAAGCTGCTGGCCGTGTACGTGATGGACCTGGATGGGTTCAAGCCCGTGAACGACCAGCACGGCCACGACGTGGGCGACGAATTGCTCGTCGCGGTGACCCGGCGCCTGCAGGGCCACGTGCGCCAGAGCGACGTGGTGGCCCGCCTGGGGGGTGATGAGTTCGTCGTGATGACGGGCCACCTGGGCAGCGAACAACAGGCGCAGGAGCTGGGGCACAAGCTACTGGACGCATTCCGCTCGCCCTTCTCGCTGGGCAACGTGCGGGTGGAAGTGGGCCTGACCATCGGCTATGCCATTGCCCCGGACGACAGCAACGATGCCATCGGTCTTCTGAAGCTGGCGGATGCGGCCATGTACAGCGGCAAGCAGGGCGGCAAATTCTGCCTTCGGCGCAATACCGGCGACCTCGCACTGTCCTCCGCCTGAGCACCGCCGGCAACACGGGCCATTCCGAACTGGTCAAACAGCCTGGCTTCAGTTAAACACGGGACTTCGCGTTTTCACGAAGGATTGTTCGCCATGGCCCATCGCAAAAGTCCCGCCCGCGTTGCCAAAGACGCCCGCATCGCGCACTTCCGGTCGCTTGCCGCCCGGCAGGCCACCGCCCAGAACGCGCCCGGCGCGACACTCACCTGGGACGCGGTCGCTGCGCTGGAGGCCAGGCTGGTGGGCCGCATCGTGCTGCCATCGAGCCCCGACTACAACGCGGCCCGCCAGGAGTCCAATCCCGCGTTTCAGGCCTATCCCGAGATCATCGTGTACTGCGCGTGCGAGAACGATGTGCTCGAATGCCTTTCCGTCGCGCGCACCTATCAGGTCTGGGTGGCCGTGCGCTGTGGCGGGCACAGCACGGCGGGCTATTCCGTCAACAGCGGCATGGTGGTGGACCTGAGCGAACTGCAGGGCGTGGTGCTCGATCCCGCCCGGGAGCGCGTCTACGTGCTGCCGGGTACGGATTTCGATCATTTCAACGGCGCCATGAACCACACCGGCTGGCATGTGCCCACCGGGGCATGCGGCAGCGTCTGCGTGGGCGGGTTCGTGCAGGGGGGCGGCTACGGCTATACGTCGCGCGCCTTCGGCATCCAGAGCGACCTCGTGGAGTCGTTGCGGGTGGCGCTGGCCGACGGCACCATCGTCACCGCCAGCGCGCAGGAGAACCCCGATCTCTACTGGGCCCTGCGGGGCGGCACGGGCGGCAACTTCGGGGTGCTGCTGCAGGTCACCTACCGCATGCTGAGGCTGGACCAGGTGTGGGCCTGGGCCATCAGCTGGGATGCGGCGCACGCGGCGGACGTGCTCACGACGATGCAGGCCCACTACATGAAAACCGGGGCCCCCGATGCGCTGGGCTACATGATGAATCTAGGCTACCAGAACGGTGTGCCGGTCTATATGGTGCAAGGCATGTTCTGCGGCACGCGCGAGGCGGGCATGCAGGCCATCGCACGGCTGATGGCGATCCCGAGCGCGCAGCTGCTGGTCGACAAGACGGGCACCTACCCCGAGATGAACATCTGGCTCGAGGACCATCCCTACACCTTGCCGGACAACCTGCCCGACGGCGTCGCGGAGACCAAGGCCAGCGGCTACATCAGCGCGCCTTTGTCGCGCTCGGACTGGCAGCGCATCATCGACTACTTCCAGACCTCCCCCAATCCCTGGTCGCTCGCATACCTGGAGCCCTATGGCGGCGCCATCAACCGCTACCCGGTGGCCGACAGCGCCTTCATCCACCGCCATGTCGATGCAGACCTGGTGGTGGACGTGTTCTGGACCAATGCTCAGGAGCGCACCCAGATGGAAGCCTGGCTCGATGGCTTCATGAACCTGGTCAAGCCGTTCCTGAACGGGCATGTGTACCAGAACTACCCGGACGCGAGCCTGCAGGACTTCCCCACGGCCTACTGGGGCCCGGCCTATCCGCGCCTTCAGCAGGTCAAGGCGCGGTACGACCCCTCGAACTTCTTCCACTTCCAGCAGAGCATCCGGCTGCCCAACGGCTGAGCAAGCCGCGCGGCCCTGGCGCCGGGGCCAGGGCACTGCCCCCGGTCCGGCAGGCTCTCAAGGGCAGACGGCGTCCGCGTAGTGCAGCCGGCCCTTGCCCGCGCGCTTGGCGGAATACATCGCCTGGTCCGCCCGGTTCATCAGGGCATCGATGTCGCCCTCCAGCGGGGGGTGCACCGCGACACCGATGCTGGCGCCGACGAACAGATCCCGCCCTTCCACGGTCATGGCCTGGTGCAGCGCGTCAATGATGCGCTGGCCGATGGTGTCGGTCACATCGCGCGTCACGTCCCGGTCCAGCATGACAAGGAATTCGTCGCCGCCCAGGCGCGCCAGGGTGTCGCCCGCACGCACCGTGCTGGCAATGCGCTGGGCGACGATGCGCAGCACCTCGTCGCCGGCGCGATGGCCTTCGGAATCGTTCACGCCCTTGAAGCCGTCCAGGTCGATGAACAGCAGCGCCACGGAGCCCGCATTGCGCCGCGCCTGGCTCAGGGATTGCTCCAGCCGGTTCTGAAAGGCCGCCCGGTTGAAAAGGCCCGTGAGCGAATCATGGTTGGCCAGGTAGTGCTGCTGGCGTGCGATCTGGATCTTGGCCGAGACGTCCTGCACCAGCGCCATGATCGAGGTGACCTGGCCCTGGGCATCGGTCAACGCGGAGTTGAACCACTCGCAATGCACCTCGGTCCCGTCCTCCCGCGTGAAGCAGGTCTCCGCGCGGTTCTGGGACTCCTGCCCGGACTGCAGGCGCTGCAGGGCATGCTCGAGCCCATCGTCCTGGGACGACAGGTCCACGAGCTCCGTCAGCAGCCGCCCCTCCAGCCCCGCCACATGCAGCCAGCCCATGAGCTGCACGGCACGCTGCGAACAATGCAGGAGCTTGAGGTTGTGGTCCATCTCCAGCACCGCGAGCGGGCTGTTTTCCATGTGCGAGGAAAGCCGCTGGTTGGCGGCGCGCAGCGCGTTCATGGTGACCTGCAGCTCATGGACGTCGAGCGCCGTGGTAATGAAGCCATCGATCACGCCGTGCGGGTTGTGCCAGGGCGTCAGGCAGATGGTGCGCCATTCGTCAAAGCCATAGGGCGTGCGCAGCAGGCGCTGGTACTGCACGCGCTCGCCCTGCAGCACGCGCTCGACAAAGGGCATGAAGCGCGCGCAATCGATCTCGCCGTACACCTCCACCAGGGATTTTCCGATCAGGTGGTGGGGCACGGTGCCGAACCACCGGGCATACTCATCGTTGACATAGATCATGGTCAGGCTGCGGTCCACCACAGCCATGGTCGCCCCGGCGCTGCGGGTGATCAGATCGAGCAATTCCGCTTTGGACCAGGACTCCTTGCGGGCGGCGTAGGCGGGCGGCGGCAACTCAGGCTCGTCTTGCATCATGCGGCGAAAGCCCCCGGCGGGGAAAGGATCATCAACAGATGAGGCAACACGCGCCGGCCCCGCCGTGGCGGAACGCGTTTCGCATTGCCCTGCTACAGGTAACAGTGTGTCTACCCCAGCTTATCACTTTCGATGGGCACCCGTCCCCGGCCTGCCTGCGGGTGCTCTCGCCCCCACCGCGTTCTTTCGCACCGGCGGCCAGGTCCGCCCACGCCGCTACCGGCAGCAGCGGTACGCCAGGCCCACGGTCACGGAGTACCCCGTGGGCTCCACCGTCAGCGGGCTGCGGCGTGCGTCGCCCTTGAGCTGCGACACGCGCGCGGCACCCAGCACGACCCAGTGGCGATTGATGGCGGACATGACCTCCACGCCCGCATCCACGCTGTACAGCCCGGCGCCGGGGTCAAATGCCGGCAAGGGGCTGGCACCGCCCGCCGGCACGCCGAAATGGCCGCGCAGGTAGCTGCGGTCGCCCAAGCTGGCACCCGCGCCGAAGGTCACCGTGGTCTGCGCGGTGACGGGCCACGCATACCCGACGCTGGCGGACATCTGCGCGCCCCCGTCGCGCCCGAGAATGTCCTGCGAGAAGCCCGCGCCCACGGACCACCGCGGCGTCAGCGCATACCCGGCACTCACCCTCGCGCGCAAGGTGGAGCGCACCGAGGGCAGCCCCACGAGGATGGGCGCATCCGATCCATCGCGCCCCTTGTCGATGCGCAGCGACGCGCCCAGGTGAAATTGGTCCCCCTGCGCCAGCGTGGCACTGGCGCCCGATTCGCGTGGACCGAGCCCGTGGCCCATGAAGGCGCTCCCGCGCGATGTGCTGAGCCGAAAGCGCCCGTACTCGATCGCCCATGCCGGCCGCAGGCTGTTCTTGCGGCCATCGCCCCCCGCATAGTCGGGGCTGGAGCCCATGATGGCGCCCAGCGCATAGTTGAACTGGGGGGCGGGCGGCCCCTCGGCAGCGCGCGATTGCGCGCCGCGCGCCAGCGGCGTGGCGCCCAGGCACGCCAGCGCCGCAGCACAGGACCACAGACAGGCAAACGGAACAGGACGGTTCATGCGCGGATTATCAGCCCGCCCATTGCACCCAGCCCGTCCATGCGGTCGCCAGGACGACGATGCCGAACACGATGCGGTAGTACGCAAACGGCACGAAGCTGTGGCTGCTGATGTAGCGCAGCAGCCAGCGCACGCAGAGCCAGGCGCTGACGAACGAGAACACCAGCCCGGTCGCGAACATCGGAATGTCGGCCACCGACAGCAGCGCGCGCTCCTTGTACAGGCTGTACACCCCGGCACCGATCAGCGTGGGGATGGCCAGGAAGAACGAGAAGTCCGTGGCCGCCTTGCGCGACAGGCCCAGCAGCATCCCGCCGATGATGGTGGCGCCGCTGCGGCTGGTGCCCGGCACCATGGCCAGGCACTGCACCAGGCCGACCTTGAGCGCATCGAGCGGCGTCATCTCATCCACCGTCTGGATGCGCGTGGCGGACGGCGGGCGGCGCTCGGCCCACAGGATGATGAAGCCGCCGACGATGAAGGTGCTGGCCACCACGACCGGCGTGAAGAGGTGCGCCTTGATCATCTTGCCAAGCAGCAGGCCCAGCACCACGGCCGGCAGGAAGCCGATCAGCACGTTGAGCGCGAACCGCTGCGCCTGGCGCTCGGTGGGCAGGGCCACGAGCGTCTCGCGGATCTTCTGCCAGTACACCAGGATGACGGCGAAGATGGCGCCCGTCTGGATGGCGATGTCGAACACCTTGGCCTTGGCGTCGTCGAAACCCAGCAGCGAGCCCGCCAGGATCAGGTGCCCCGTGGAGGAAATGGGCAGGAACTCGGTCAGGCCTTCGACCACGCCCATGATGGCGGCCTTGACCAGCAATACAACGTCCACGCGCGCTCCTTGAGAAAACTTTAAGTCAAATCAGCCCCTACCGCTTATCTGACAAGCGCTAGCAGCTATCAAAACAGGAGTATATGCGCAGCGGGACCTGGCACCCCTCAGGACCGTGCCCGCGGGGGCGTCTGCCCAGTTGTCTGTTGCGGCACCTGCCACGGTGCCTGCCACCCGCCGCCCAGCGCCTGCACCAGCGTCACCACCGCGAGCTGGCGGTTGACCTGCAGCTGCAGCAGCGCGCGCTGCGCAGAGAGTGCCGAGACCTGGGCCGTCACGACCTCCGTGTAGCTCACCTGCCCTTCGCGGTAGCGGTTGAGCAGTTGCTGCGCGGTGCGCTCCGCCGCGGCCACCGCCTCGCGGCGCAGGGGCTCCTGCTCCTGCAGCGTGCGCAGCACCGTGAGCTGGTCTTCCACCGTCTGGAAGGCCGTCAGCACCGTCTGGCGGTAGACCGCCACGCGGCCCTCGCGCGCGGCCTGGGCTTCTTCCACCCGGGCCGCGGTGGCCCCGGCATCGAAGATCGTCTGCGCCACCGACAGCCCGAGCGACCACACCAGCGTGGACGCCTTGAACAGGTCGGCCACGCTGCTGCCCCCGCTGCCCACCGACGCGCCCAGGCTCAGGTTCGGAAAGTAGCCCGCGCGCTGGATGCCGATCTGCGCATTGGCGGCCGCCACCGCGCGCTCGGCCGCCGCGATGTCGGGCCGGCGCTGCAGCAGCGTCGAGGGCACGCCCAGCGGAACCTCGGGCACCGCCGCCACCCACTGCGCGCGCGGCAGCGAAAAATCGGCCGGGGCGCGCCCGGTCAGCACGGCCAGCGCATGCTCGAAGCGCGCGCGGTTTTGCCGCACGGTGGCCAGGTCGGCGCGCGCATTGGCCAGCTGGGTCTGTGCCTGCAGCACATCGGTCTGGGCCACCACGCCCGCGCCGTAGCGGTTGCGGGCGATCTGCAGGCTGCGCTCATAGCCCTCCACCGTGGCCTGCAGCAGCTCGACCTCCGCATCCGCCTCGCGCAGCTGGAAGTAGGCCGAGGCCAGCGTGCCCACGGCCGACAGGCGCGCGGAGGCCAGGTCCGCCTCGCTCGCCTGCGCGCTGGCCTGGGCGCTGTTCACGCCGCTTTGCAGGCGTCCCCAGAGGTCCGGCGCCCAGTCCACCCCCAGCGATGCCTGGGTGGACAGGCCCGAGCGCGTGGCGCCCTCGCCGCCCGTGCGCGTGGCGCCGCCCGAGAGGCTCACGGACGGCAGCAGGCCCGCGCGCTGCTGCCGCACCACGGCCTGCGCCTGCGCGTAGGCCGCCACGGCGGCGGCGATGTTCTGGTTGGACAGCTGCACCTGCTCGGCCAGGCGGTTGAGCTCGGCATCCTGGAACAGCTCCCACCAGGGGCCACGGTCCAGCGCGTCGGCAGGCGCCGCGGGGGCCCAGGTGGCACCCGCCTCCTTGAACGACGTGGGCACCGCCATGTCGGGTTGCTGGTAAGGCGGCGTGACCGAGCAGGCGGACAGCAGGGCCGCGATGGCCACCACCAGCGCCAGGGAGGCCGGGCGGGCCATGGGGCGTGGCTCAGGGTAGCGGGCGGCGCGGCGCGCCGTGGGCGCGCCGGGTGTGAGCGGGGCATGGAAATGTGTCATGGGCACCGATCAGGTGGCCGTGCCGGGGGCTCCGGCGCGGCTCAGGTGTTGTTCGTTGGGGGCGGGCGTGCGCAGCTCGTCGAGCAGCACGTAGACCACCGGGGTGGTGAGCAGGGTCAGCAGCTGGCTGGCGATCAGCCCGCCGATGATCGCCACGCCCAGGGGCTGGCGCAGCTCGGACCCCTGGCCGAAGCCGATGGCCAGCGGCAAGGCGCCCAGCGCGGCGGCCATGGTGGTCATCAGGATGGGGCGAAAGCGCAGCACACAGGCCTCGCGCACGGCCTCCAGCGCCGTCAAGCCGCGGGCACGCTCGGCCTCCAGGGCAAAGTCGATGATCATGATGGCGTTCTTCTTCACGATCCCGATGAGAAGAAACACGCCGATGAGCGCGATGATGGTGAACTGCATGTTGAACAGCAGGAGGGCCAGCACGGCCCCCACCCCCGCCGAGGGCAGGGTGGTGAGCACGGTGACCGGATGGATCAGGCTTTCATACAGCACGCCCAGCACGATGTAGATCACCACGACGGCCGTGATGATCAGGAACGCCTGCTGCCCCTGGGATTGCTGCGCGCTCAGCGCCGTGCCCTGGAAGCTGCCACGCACATTGGTCGGCATGGCGATGTCGGCCTCCGCCTGCTCGATCACCTGGCGCGCCTGGCCCAGCGTGGTACCGGGGTCGATGTTGAACGAGATGGTGGTGGCCAGTTCACCGTCCTGGTGGCTGATGGAGGTGGGCGAGGCCCTTTCCACCACGCGCGCGATGGCGCTGAGCGGCACCATGGTGGAGGGCGTGGTGCTGATCACCTGCCCCGTGGACGCGCCGCGCTGTCCCGGGTTCGCCGCCGTCCCCGTGGCGCCGGTCGGGTTGGACGCCACGTAGATGTCCTTGAGCGCCGGCGGACCGCGCGTGTATTCGGGCGCCCACTCCATGATGACGGCGTACTGGTTGAGTTCGCCATAGATCGTGGCCACGGAGCGCTGGCCGAACGCGTTGTACAGCGCGTTGTCGACGGCCGATGAACTCACCCCCAGGCGCGAGGCACTGGCGCGGTCCACCTCCACATAGGTCTCCACGCCATTTTCCGCCTGGTCCGTGTCCACGTCCTTGAGCAGCGGTTCATCCTTGAGCCGCTCCGCCAGCTTGCCGGCCCATTGCTTGAGATCCGCCATGTTGTCGCTCTTGAGCGTGTACTGGTAGGTGGAATTGCTGGAGCGCCCGCCCATCCGCAGGTCCTGCACCGGGTTCAGGAACACGCGCAGCCCCGTGATCTGGTTGAGCTGCGGCCGCAGGCGCGCGATGACGGCCGGCGTGCTGTCCGTGCGCTGCGCCAGGGGCTTGAGATTCACGAACATGAAGCCGCCTCCAGCGCGGCTGCCCCCCGAGAAGCCCACCACGGTATCGACCGCTGGATCCTTGCGGATGATCTCCACGGCCTCGCGCAGCTTGCGCGCCAGCGCGTCGGACGAGATGCTCTGGTCGGCCCGCAGCCCCGCATTGAGCTGTCCGTTGTCCTGCTCGGGGAAGTACCCCTTGGGAATCTTGGCGAACAGGTACACGTTGAGCCCGATCACCGCCAGCAGGATGAGAACCACCAGCGCCTTGCTGGCCAGCGCCCAGTCCAGGCTGTGCTCGTAGCCGCGCAGCACGCCCTGGTAGCCGCGCTCGGCCCATCGCGCCAGACGCGACGGCGGCTTGTCGCTGGCAGGATCATGCTCGCGCAGCAGCCACGCGCACATCATGGGCGTGGTGGTGAGCGAGATCACCAGCGAGATCATCACCGCCGCCGACAGCGTGATCGCGAACTCACGGAACAGCCGCCCCACCTGCCCGTCCATGAACAGCAGCGGAATGAACACCGCCACCAGCGACAGGCTGATCGAGAGCACGGTGAACCCCACTTCGCGCGCGCCGCGCAGCGCGGCCTCCATGCGGCCCATGCCGGCCTCGATGTGCCGCATGGTGTTTTCCAGCACCACGATGGCATCGTCCACCACGAAGCCGGTGGCCACCGTCAGCGCCATCAGGCTCAGGTTGTTCAGGCTGAAGCCCAGGAAATACATGACGCCGAAAGTGCCCAGCAGGGACACCACCGTGGCGACCGCCGGAATCACGGTGGCGCGCGCCTTGCGCAGAAAGAGGCCCACCACCAGCACCACGAGGGCGATGGACACCATCAGGGTGAGCTCGATCTCGTGCAGGGACGAACGGATGGAATTGGTGCTGTCAGACGCCACCGCCACCTGGATGTCCTGCGGCAACTGCGCCTGCAGATCGGGCAGCAGGGCGCGCACGGCATCCACGGTCTCGATGATGTTGGCGCCGGGCTGGCGCGTGACCAGCACGATGATGGCGGGCTCGCCATTGAACAGCCCCACGGTGCGCAGGTTCTCCACGCCATCCACCACGCGCGCCACATCCCCGAGCCGGACGGCGGCGTTGTTGCGCCAGGCGACGATCAGCGATTCGTACTCGGCGGCCTTGCGCGCGGGCGACGGCGTGTAGATCTGCAGCCGGCGGCCATCGCCCTCGATGGCGCCCTTGGGGCGGTTGGCGTTCGATGCCTGGATCGCCGCGCGCACATCCTCGGTGCTGATGCCGTAGCGGTTGAGCGCGAACGGCAGCAGCTCCACCCGCACGGCGGGCAGCGAGCCGCCACCGATCTCCACCTCGCCCACACCCTCCACCTGCGACAGGCGCTGGCTCACCACGTTGGAGACGGCATCGTAGATCTCGCCCGGCGTGCGGGTCTTGGACGTCAGCGCGAGGATGATGACGGGCGACGCCGCCGAGTTGCGCTTTCTGTAGGTGGGGTTGCTGCGCAGCGTGGCGGGCAGGTCGGCGCGGGCGGCGTTGATGGCGGCCTGCACCTCCCGCGCCGCCGCGTCGATATCGCGGTTCAGGTCGAACTGCAGGCTGACCCGCGCCGAGCCATTGGAACTGGACGAGGTCATTTCATTGACCCCCGCGATCACCCCCAGCCGCCGCTCCAGCGGCGTGGCCACGCTGGTGGCCATGGTCTCGGGGCTGGCCCCCGCCAGGCTGGCCGATACCGAAATGGCGGGATAGTCCACCTGCGGCAAAGGCGAGACCGGCAGCACGAAAAAAGCCGCGATCCCCGCCAGCGCCATGCCGATGGTGAGCAGCACGGTCGCGACCGGCCGCTCGACAAAGGGGCGCGACAGGTTCATGGCGCCTCTCCTGCCTGCAAGGGCGCCGCCGCCGTGCCCCTGCCCGTCCATCGGCGGCCCAGCCGGTCAAACGCCAGGTAGATCACCGGCGTGGTGAACAGCGTGAGCATCTGGCTCAGGATGAGCCCCCCGAAAATCGCGAGCCCGAGCGGGCGGCGCAGTTCGGCGCCCTCGCCCCAGCCCAGCATCAGCGGCAGCGCCGCGAACAGCGCCGCCAGGGTCGTCATGAGAATGGGCCGAAAGCGCAGCAGCGCGGCCTGGTGGATGGCCTGCTGCGGCGGCATGTTCTGATGGCGTTCCGCGTCGATGGCGAAGTCGATCATCATGATCGCGTTCTTCTTGACGATGCCGATCAGCAGGATGATCCCGATGATGCCGATCACGCCCAGGTCGTTGCCCGACACCATGAGCGCCAGCAGCGCCCCCACCCCGGCAGATGGCAGCGTGGAGAGGATCGTCACGGGGTGGATGTAGCTTTCGTAGAGCACGCCCAGCACGATGTAGACGCACACCATCGCCGCCAGGATCAGCCACAGCTGGCTGGAGAGCGACTTTTCGTAGGCCCCCGCGGCACCCAGGAACTCCATCGACAGCCCCGGCGGCACACCGATTTCCTTGGCCGCGGCGCGGATCGCGTCCACCGCGCTGCCCAGGGACACGCCTTCGGCCTTGTCAAACCCCAGCGTCGCGGCCGGGTACTGGGCCACGCGCGTCACCTGCAGCGGAGCCAGCTGTTCCCGGATGGTGGCCACGGCCGCCAGCGGGGTCGGGGTGCCGGAGCCGGTGCGCAGCTGCAGCGTGCCAAGCGCCTCGGGCGTATTGAGCTGCTCCTGCTGCGCCTCCAGGATCACCCGGTACTGGTTGGTCTCGGTGAAGATCGTGGACACGATGCGCTGGCCAAACGCGCTGTACAGCGTGTCGTCCACGGTGCTGGCCGTGACCGACAGGCGCGACGCCGTGTTGCGGTCGATGTCCACATAGGCCGACAGGCCCTGCGCGCCCGCATCGGTGGTGGCGTTGCGCACCTTGGGTTCGCTCTGCAGCCGCTCGACCAGCTTGCGCGTCCAGTCGTTGACCTGCGCGGAATCCACGCCGCCGATGGATACGCGGTACTCGGTCGGCCCCGTCTCCGCGTCGATCGTCAGGTCCTGCGTGGGCTGCAGGTACAGCGTGACCCCCGCCACCGCCTGAACCCGCTCGCGCAGCCGCAGCATGATCGCCTCCTGCGCGTCGCGCCGGGGCTGGAGGTTGATCAGCATGCGCCCGGCGTTGAGCATGGTGTTGTTGGCGGCATCCACGCCCACGAAAGAGCTGAGCGACAACACGTCCGGGTCCTGCAGGATGGCGCGCACGGCCGCCTGCTGGAGTTCGCTCATGCGGTCGTACGAAACGTCCTGCGAGGCCTCGATGCGCGCCTGCAGCTGGCCGGTGTCCTGCGTGGGAAACAGGCCCTTCGGAATCACCACATACAGCAGGGCCGTGAGCGCCAGCGTGAGCACCGCCACCGCCAGGGTCACGCCCTGGTGGCGCAGCACCCACTGCAGCCAGCGGTCGTAGCCCGCGATCACCCGCTCGAACCCCCGGTTGATGCGCCCCGCCATCCCCCGGGGGCCGCCCACGGGTTCGGCACGCAGCCAGCGCGCGGCCATCATGGGCACCAGCGTGAGCGACACGATGCCGGAGATGAGGATGGTGATGGCGAGCGTGACCGCGAATTCGCGGAACAGGCGGCCGACCACATCGCTCATGAACAGCAGCGGGATGAGCACCGCGATCAGCGACACGGTCAGCGAGATGATGGTGAAGCCGATCTGCGTGGCGCCCTTGAGCGCGGCCTGGAACGGCGGCTCGCCCTCCTCCAGGTAGCGCGCGATGTTCTCGATCATCACGATGGCATCGTCCACCACGAAGCCGGTGGCGATGGTCAGCGCCATCAGGCTCAGGTTGTTGAGGCTGTAGCCCAGCAGGTACATCACCCCGCAGGTGCCGATGAGCGAGATGGGCACGGCCAGGCTGGCGATGACCGTGGCCCGCAGGCTGTGCAGGAAGAAGAAGATCACCAGCACGACCATGAGCACGGCCAGGACCAGCTCCATCTCCACATGGTGCACCGAGGCGCGGATGCCCGTGGTGCGGTCGGACAGCACCTGGACCTTGAGCGACGCGGGCAGGCCCGCCTGCAGCTCGGGCAGCAGCTTCTTGATGTTGTCCACCGTGGCGATCACGTTGGCGCCCGGCTGGCGCTGCACGTTCAGGATGATGGCCGGGGTCTCGTTGGCCCAAGCGCCCAGGCGGTTGTTCTCGGCGCTGTCGACCACGCGCGCCACCTCCAGCATGCGCACCGGCGCGCCGTTGCGCCAGGACACGATGAGGTTCTTGTAGTCGTCCACCGTCAGCAGCTGGTCGTTGGCGTTGATGGTGTAGGAGCGCTGCGGCCCGTCAAAACTGCCCTTGGCGCTGTTGGCATTGGCCGAGGTGATGGCCGTGCGCAGGGTATCGAGGCCAATGCCGTAAGACGCCAGCGCCTTGCTGTCGGCCTGGATGCGCACCGCGGGGCGCTGCCCGCCCGCCAGCGACACCAGCCCCACGCCACTGACCTGGCTGATCTTCTGCGCCAGGCGGGTGTTGACCAGGTTCTGCACCTCGGTCAGCGGCAGCGTGTCCGAGCTGATGGCCAGCGTGAGCACCGGCGCATCGGCGGGGTTCACCTTGGCATACACCGGCGGCGCGGGCAAGTCGGCGGGCAGCAGCGAGTTGCCGGCGTTGATGGCCGCCTGCACCTCCTGCTCGGCCACGTCCAGCGCCAGACCCAGGCCGAACTGCAGGGTGATGATGGACACGCCCGAGGCGCTGGTCGAGGCCATGCGCTCCAGCCCCGGCATCTGGCCGAACTGCCGCTCCAGCGGCGCGCTCACGGTGCGGCTCATCACTTCGGGACTTGCGCCCGGGTACAGCGTCTGGACCTGGATGGTGGGGTAGTCCACCTCGGGCAGGGCGGACAGCGGCAGGAAGCGGAAACCCAGCAGCCCGGCGAGCACGATGGCCACCATCAGGAGCGCGGTGGCCACGGGCCTTTCGATGAAGGGACGTGAAGGACTCATGCTGGTGGCGGCTCAGGGGTTCTGCGCGGGGCGCTGGCGGCGCTGCTGGCCTTCACCGGAGGCACCGCCACGCGGCCCGCTCGCTCCCGATCGGGGCCCGCTGGCGCCCGGGCGGGGGCCGCGCGCAGCCGCCGGGGCACCGGGCAGCTGCACGGCCATGCCGTCCTGCAGGCGGTCCCCGCCCTCGGTCACCACGCGTTCGCCCTCCCGGAGCCCTTCGGCGATGGCCATGAGCCCCACGGTCGCCTGGCCGCGCTTGACCTTGCGCAGGGACACGGTGCGGTCTTCGTTGATGACATAGACATAGTCGCCATTGGCGCCCGTGCGCACGGCCGTCACCGGGACCACCACCGCGGGCACGTTGCGCAGCAGCAGCTGCACGTTCACGAACTGGTTGGGAAACAGCGCCCCCGCCGCGTTCTCGAAGCGCGCCTTGGCCTTGACGGTACCTGTGGTGGTGTCCACCTGGTTGTCCAGCGTGGAAAAAAGGCCCTTGTCGAGTTCGGCCTTGCGCGTGCGGTCCAGCGCCGTCACGGCCAGCGTGGGCGCCGCGCCCTGCGCCGCCCGGACATCGCCCACGCGGTCCTGCGGGACCGAGAACTGCACGTCGATCGGGGCCACCTGGGTGATGGTGGCGATGCCCGTCGCATCGCCCGATGTCACATAGTTGCCCGCATCCACCGTGCGCAGCCCGATGCGGCCCGTGGCGGGCGAGGTGATGCGCGTGTAGTCCAGGTTCAGGCGCGCCGTGCCTTCCTGGGCCTTGTCGGTCATCACCGTGCCTTCAAGCTGCTTGACCAGCGCGGCCTGCGTGTCCACGTCCTGGCGGGCGATGGAGTCCTGCGACAGCAGGGTGCGGTAGCGCTCCAGCGTGAGGCGCGCATTCTCCAGCTGGGCCTCGTCCCGCTGCCGGGTGCCCTGGGCCTGCATCAGCGCCTGCTCGAAGGGCCTGGGGTCGATCTGCGCCAGCACCTGCCCCTTCTTGACCATCTGGCCCTCGGTGAAGAGCACCTGCGTGAGCATGCCCGACACCTGGGGCCGCAGCGTGACGGTGGTGGCGGGGATCACGGTGCCCAGCGCGTCGATGACCACGGGCAGCTCCGCCCTGCGCGCCACCGCGTCGCCCACGGTGACCATGGGGCGCCCGCCCCCGGGCATGCCCCGGCCGGGCCCGGCGCCCTGCTCGCCGCCGGAACGCTGGACGAGGTACCAGGCAGCCCCGCCGACGAGGCCCACCAGCACCAGGGCCAGCAGGCTGCCCACCCATCGCGAGCGCCGGGGCGGTGGGGCCGCGGGGGCGGGCGGAATGGCCGATGGCGGGGGCGCGTTGACGTCTTGCGGGTTCATGGCGGTCCTGATTCGTGTTCTTGGGCTGCGGGCCGGACTGGGGGAATGGCAACAGGCGGCGGCGGGGATCGCGCCATGCCTGATCGTAGAGAGTCAATTCAAGCTTTGCCTTGAACGCTGTGCGAAGAAAAGTAAACCTGGGAGGCCGGGCGCCAGGGCACCTTCCGTTCCGGGCGGGCGGCGTCCCCACATTCCCCGGAGTTTGCATGAAATCGGGGGCCCAAGGCCCTGCAGGCCGCACCGCCATCCTGCATTTCGCGGCAGCCAGGCCGCGTTTCGTCGCAAGGCGCTGGCGGCCCCGGGCGGGCGGCGGCACAGTCCGCTCCATCGAACGCGCCAGGAGCACCCCATGCAACTCACCCCCGTCATCGCCATCCACCTCGCCGCCGCCCTCGCCGCCACGGCCATCGGCCCCCTCGCCCTGTGGGCGCGCAAGGGCGCCACCCAGCGCCCCCGCCTGCACCGCGCCGCCGGATATGCCTGGGTCACCCTCATGGTGGCCACCGCGGTCTCCGCCATCTTCATCAGCGGCGGCAATGGTCCCCGCTGGGGGAGCTTCGGGCTCATCCACCTGCTGATCCCGGTGACGCTGGGGATGCTGGTGCTGTCCTTCATCTACCTGGCCCGGCGCAACATCGCCGGCCACCGCGTGGTCATGCAGCGCATCTACATCGGCGCCTGCATCGTCGCAGGCGGCTTCACCCTGTTGCCCGGGCGTTTTCTGGGGCACTCGCTCTGGAGCCAGCTGGGCCTGCTCTGACCCCGCCCCTTTCCAGCCCCCACATCCCCTCCACACCAAGGAACCACACCATGCTGCTCAATGTGATTGTTCACCAGCCCCAGGCACTGATCCAGATCGTCACGCACACTCCCTACTGGGTCTGGGGCCTGCTGGCCGCCCTCGTGGGGCTGGGGGCCAGCCAGCTGTGCGACCGCACCGCCAGCCGGCGCCGGACCCTGCTCATGCCCGTAGGCATGGCCATCTTCTCCGTGGCGGGCGTCGTGTCGGCGTTTGGCGGCGCGGGCCAGACGGCGGCGCAGGCGGTCGGCGCCTGGCTCGTGGCCGCGGTGCTGATCGGCGCGCTGGCCCTGTGGTTCCAGCCCACCGCGCCGGCCGGCACGCTCTACGCGGCCTCCTCGCGCAGCTTCCACGTTCCGGGCAGCGCGATGCCGCTGGCGCTGATCATCGGCATCTTCCTGACCAAGTACTTCGTGGGCGCCGAGCTGGCCCTACAGCCGTCCCTGGCCCGGGACGGCGCGTTCGCCCTGCAGATCTCCGCCCTCTACGGCGTGTTCAACGGCCTGTTTGCCGCCCGGGCACTGCGTCTGTGGCGCCTGGCGCAGCACAGCGCGGTCTTCGGCGCTTCGCCGGTGGGCACCTGAGCCCCGGCCATGCCCGTTGCCTGCCCTCCCCTTCCCTTCCTTGCCTGACTGTTTAGGAGAACCCGCCATGCGCCAAGAACCGACCTTCAACGACCCCATCGAACGCCTGGCCCGCAAACGCGCCGGCGCCAAGCTGGGCTGGTACATGCACGCCAGCGTCTATCTTCTGGTCAACCTGCTGCTCGTCACGCTGTCCGCCAGCAGCGGCCGCCACTGGGCCGTCTACCCCGCGCTGGGCTGGGGCATCGGCCTGGCCGTGCACGGCATCGTGGTGTTTCTGCTGGCTGGTGGGTCCGGCCTGCACGAGCGCATGGTGCAGGCCGAGCGCGACCGCATTGCCCAGAACCACAACCCATCCTGAGCGAGGCTCCATGAAACAGCTGCACATCCACCACCACGTTTCCCTGATCCTGGCGGGCCTGCTCGCCGTGTGCGCCAGCCTGGCGCAGGCGGGTACGGGCCTCATGGAGATTCCGGGCATGCAGGGCGACGGCCCCGTCACCGTGTACTACCCCAGCAGCGCACCCGACGAGGCACTGCAGCGCGGCCCCTTCAGCCTCCAGGCCGCCTGGCAAGGCGCTCCGGTGGCGGGCAACGGCCGGCTGGTCGTGGTGTCGCACGGCTCCGGCGGCAACCCGTGGGTGCACTCGGACCTGGCGCGCGCCCTGGTGGGCGCGGGCTTCGTGGTGGCCCTGCCCGAACACGCCGGCGACAACGCGAAAGACCCGTCGACCCCCGGCCCCGAGAGCTGGAAGCGGCGCCCGGCCGAGGTCTCGCGCGCCATCGACGCCATCGCCAAGGACGCGGCCCTGGCGCCCCTGCTGTCGCTGGACCGGGTGGGCATGTACGGCATGTCCGCCGGCGGCCACACCGCCCTCAGCCTGGCTGGCGGACGCTGGTCGCCCGCCTTGTTCCGGCAGCACTGCGAAGCCCACATCGCGGACGACTTCGCGACCTGCGTGGGGCTTGCCACCGAACTCAAGGGCAACCTCCTTGACGGCGTGAAGAAGGCCGTGGCGCTGGGCGTCATCCGCCAGCGTTTTGACGACGCCGCCTGGCAGGCCCATGGCGAACCGCGCATCGCGGCCGTGGTGGCGGGGGTGCCGGCCGCGGCGGATTTCGACATGGAGTCACTGGCCAGGCCGCGCGTGCCCCTGGCGCTGATCACCTCCGGGCAGGACCTGTGGCTGGTGCCCCGCTTTCACAGCGACCGTGTGCTCCAGGCCTGTGCCGACCGCTGCACCGTGCTGGCCGCCCTGCCCGACGCCGGCCACGGCGCGCTGCTCTCGCCACCGCCGCCCCGGGACCGGATGTCCGCGCTGGCGGCGCGGCTGCTGGGCGACCCGCCGGGCTTCGACCGCAGCCAGATGCGCGCTGTCGACCTGCGGATCGTGCGCTACTTCGAGCAGCACCTGCTGCCGCTGCCGCGCCGTGGCGCTCCGTGACCGCATGACGCGGCACACCGGCGTGAACCACATCGGCCTCACGCTGAACGCGCTGGCCGTGCGCACCATCGCCCACGCCTGCCAGGGCTGAGCCCGCGCGGCGCCCGCCTAGAATCGACCCCTCACCATGCCCCAACCCATGACCCCCGACGACATCGAACAACTGGCCCGCCGGCGCGCTGGCGCCAAGCTGGGCTGGTATGTGCACGCCGCCGCCTTCGTCGTGGTCAACCTGGTGCTGTTCAGCCTGTCGCGCTACGGCTTCGGCAACCGGCCGTGGTCGGTGTTCCCGCTGCTGGGCTGGGGCCTGGGGCTGGCGCTGCACGGCATCTCGGTGTTCGTGCTGGGCACCGGCAGCGGCCTGCGCGAGCGCATGGTGCAAAAGGAGCGCGAGCGGCTTTTGCGCGACCAGCAACAGCGCAACCAGCGCTAGGCCCCACGGCCTGCGCCTTCGACCACCACGCCCGCGCCGCCATGAAAATCGACTGGATCGAGAAGTTGCAGCACCTGCTGCAGGTGCTGGCCTTCTGCCTGGCCATCGCGGCCCTGCAGTACGCCTTCCAGCCCGAGAAGGCTTACGACATCCCGGCCCGCTACTCGCTGGCCATCGGCTCGCTGACCTGGGCGCTGATCGACTTCGGCCGGCACCTGTTTCCGTCCAGCAAGGAGACGGGCTGGCCCACGGGCCTGTCCGGGTTTCTTCTGCCGTTTGCCAGCATCGTGCTGGGCTACCTGGGCGGCACGCTGCTGGGCGACTGGTGGTGCGGCAGCTCGTCGTGGGACCAGGGTGGCCGTGCGCAGTTGCGCATCTCCATCGGCATCACCGTGGTGGCGGGGTTCCTGGGCACCTACTACTTCTACACCAAGAGCAAAAGCGCCTGGCTGCTGGCCAAGGTCAACGAGGTGCGCAGCCAGGCGAGCGAAGCGCAGCTCAAGCTGCTGGAAACGCAGCTCGAACCCCACATGCTGTTCAACACCCTGGCCAATCTGCGCATGCTGATCGGCACCGACCCGGCCCGCGCGCAGGAGATGCTGGACCGCATGATCGGCTACCTGCGCGCCACGCTCAGCGCCTCGCGCAGCACCCAACACCGGCTGGAGAACGAGTTCGAGCGCCTGCGTGACTACCTGGAGCTGATGGCGGTGCGCATGGGCCCGCGCCTGGCCTACACGCTGGACCTGCCCGACGCGCTGCGCGATGTGCCCGTGCCGCCGCTGCTGCTGCAGCCCCTGGTGGAAAACGCCATCCGCCACGGGTTGGAGCCGCAGGTCGAGGGCGGGCACATCACCGTGCGTGCCAGCACGCGGCAGAGTGACAGCGGGGCGCTATTGGTGCTGGATGTGACCGACACCGGCGCGGGCCTGCCCGACACCCTGCCCACCCCGGGGCCGGGGCAGAGCTTTGGCCTGGCCCAGGCCCGCGAGCGGCTGGCCACACTGCACGGAACGGCGGGCACTCTGAAATTGATAGCTGGCAGCGCTGGCGGGACAAGCGCTACGGTCACTTTTCCCTTGAAATCGAGCCCGTCGACCACCACCCCATGACCCAGCCTGCCGTGCGCGCCCTGATTGCTGAAGACGAACCCCTGCTCGCCGCCGCGCTGCAGCAAGAGCTGGCCCGGTCCTGGCCCGGGCTGCAGGTCGTGGCCACCGTGGGCGACGGTCTGTCCGCCGTGCGCCAGGCCCTGGCGCTGCAGCCGGACGTGCTGTTCTTCGACATCCGCATGCCCGGCCAGAGCGGCCTGGATGCCGCCGTGGAACTCGCCGATGCTTGGCCCGCCGACGGACCCTCGGGCCGCCCCTTTCCCGCGCTGGTGTTCGTGACCGCCTACGACCAGTACGCCGTGCAGGCGTTCGAAGCGCAGGCGGTGGACTACCTGCTCAAGCCCGTGCAGGCCGCGCGGCTGCAAAAAACGGTGCAAAAACTGCAGCTGGCGCTTGCCAGCAAAGCGCCAGCCGCTATGGATTTTGAAGCAACCATGGCGCAACTGCGGCATTTGCTGGTGGCGCCGGGGGTGGCGGCCCCCGTTGCCGCAGCTGCGCCCGCTGCACCGGCGACGGGCACGCCGCTCACGCTCATCCAGGCCAGCAACGGCAGCCAGATCCACATGGTGCCGGTGGCCGACGTGCTGTATTTCGAGGCGGCCGACAAGTACGTGCGGGTGCTGACCGCAGCGCGTGAGTACCTGATCCGCACCCCGCTCAAGGACCTGATCGGCCAGCTCGACACCCAGGTGTTCTGGCAGATCCACCGCAGCACGCTGGTGCGCGCCAGTTGCATCACCACCGTGACCCGCGACGAGGCGGGCAAGCTGCACCTGGAGCTGGCCGGACGACCCGAGAAGCTGCCCGTGAGCCGCCTCTACGCCCACCTGTTCAAGGCGATGTAGCGGCGCCCCCGCGCCCCGGTGTCAGCGATTGGTGGCCAGCAGCAGGCCGCCCGCCCCCATGAAGAAACCGCCCGTGGCCTTGTTCAGCCGGACCACGCCGCGCGAAGTGCGGATGAAGCGGCGGATCTGGCGCCCGCCGGCGGCATACACGGCCGTGGAGACGAACTCCGCCGCCAGATACACGGCGCCCAGCACCACGAACTGGCGCACGGCCGGCTGGCTCGGGTCGATGAACTGCGGGAAGATCGCCGCGAACAGGATGATGGCCTTGGGGTTGGTGATGCCCAGCAGGAACTCCTGGGTGATGAGCGCCTTCAGCCGCACCGGGGCTCCGGAGGATTTCACGTCGCCGCCCTCGACCACCTCCAGCCCGCTGAACTCACGGCTGCGCCATGCCTTCCAGCCCAGCCAGAAGAGGTAGCAGGCGCCCACCCACTTGACGACCGTGAACGCCATCTCGGATGCCAGCAGCATCGCCCCCAGGCCCACGGCCGAGATGGCCAGGAAGATGGCGAACGCCGCCACCCGCCCCAGCGTGGCCACCAGCGCCGCGCCGATGCCCGCGCGGATGCCGTTGTTGAGGCCGCAGAAGTTGTTGGGGCCGGGCGTGAGCGCAATGGCCACGGCCACCGGGGCGAAGAGGAGCGCGTCCATGGGGTGTCCTTCAAGAGAAATGGGCAGGCAGGGTCGCCCAGTTTAGGGCTGTCAGCACTATTTTTGCTGGCATCGCAACCCGAAGGGAAGGCCGCCCACTGCATCCAGGCCACTCGTCGTTGCGTTCCTAGCCAAGGCCCCGGCCTTGGCACTGGCGAAAACAGTGTTGACAGGCCCTAGCGAGGCCGGGCCAATGTCGCCACGCTGTCCCAGGGCACGCCCGGCAGCGCCTCGTAGTGCGCCACCACCACCAGCCGCGCCGGCTGGCGCGCGGCTTCGGCCAGGGCCTGACCGAGGTAGCTGACCGAAGGCTTGTCGAGCCCCGCCACCGGCTCGTCGATGAGCGTGAGCGCGGCCCCGCTGGCCAGCGCGGCGGCCATCAGCGCCTTGCGCCGGCTGCCGGTGGACAAGGCAAAAAAAGGCTTGTCCAGATGAGGTTCCAGCGAGAACCCCTCCACATGCGCCGCCAGGGCGGCGGCGTCCCACTGCGCGCAGTGCGCAGGCAGGCTGCCCAGCCACTGGCGCACCGTGAGCGGGTCCAGCGCCGTGGCGCGCGGGTCCTGCCAGAACACCTGCGCGCGCCAGGCCGCGGCAGGCACCGCCCCCCGGCGCACGCCGCGCAGCGTGATATCGCCCGCCTGGGGCGCCAGCTCACCCGCCAGCACGCGCAGCAGCGTGGTCTTGCCCGTGCTCTCGTCGCCCTGCACCAGCGCCAGCCCCGCGGGCCATGCCAGGCTGAGGCCCTCCAGCACCGCGCACTCCGGGTAGGCAAACCGCAACCCCTGCACCTGCAACACCACGCTGTCGGCCACCATGCATCCTTGCGAAAGGAAGAAAAGAGGGGATTCTAGGAGGCCGCCGGCCTCGCGCGCCGCGCCCGCAGCCAGCCCCCGGCCTGGTTGACCACGAGCCCGCAGAGCACGGCCCCCGCTCCCGCCCACTGCAGCGGCGCGGGCTGCTCTCCCAGAAAGGCATATGCGGCCCACAGCCCGACCACCGGCACCAGCAGCGAAAACGGAGTGACCCGCCCGGCGGGGTGGCGCTGCAACAGCTGCGTCCACAACGTGTAGGCGAGCAAGGTGGCCAGCAGGGCGAGGTACAGCACGGCCGCCAGCGCCACGCCGTCCACCGCCCGCAGCTGCGCGAGCACGCCCTGCGCGCCATCGGTCCACAGCGCCAGCGCGAAGAAAGGCACGATCGGCACCGTGCTGCTCCACACGATGAACGGGAACGGCCCGTACGGCCCCGCCGTCGCGGCACGGCGCGCCACGAGATTGGACACCGCCCACATGAAGGCGGCCGCCAGCGTGAGCACGAAGCCCGCGAGCGTCATCTGCCCGGGGCCTTCGCCATGGGCGAGCCCGATGGTCATCAGCCCTGCGAAGGCCAGCGTGAGGCCCCACCACTGCCAGGGCCGGGCGCGCTCGCCCAGCAGCGGGGCGGCCAGCAGCAGCGTGAAGAAGGCCTGCGTCTGCATGACGACCGACGCCATGCCCGCCGTCATCCCCAGCTGCAACCCCAGGAACAGGAATCCGAACTGGCCCAGGCCCTGGGCCAGCCCATAGCCCAGCACGAACCGCCAGGGGAGCGCCGGGCGCGGCACGAACAGCAGGAAGGGCAGCGACGCGGCCGAGAACCGCAGCGCCCCCAGCAGCATGGGGCTGAGCCCCTGCAGGCCCAGCTTCATCACCACGAAGTTCAGCCCCCAGATGACCACCACCGCCAAGGCGCGCAGCAGGTCGCCCCGGCTCAGCGCGGCGGCATTCATGCGGACACCACGCGGCTGCCCGCCGCCACCGGACGCCCCTGGCGTTCGCGCGCGGCCACGAAGGCATCGAAGGCCTCGCTGCTGGTCTTGGCCGGCACGTAGCCCAGCACCTCCTTGAGCGCGGTGTTGAGCAGCACCGGGCGATAGCGCAGAAAGTCGAGCTGCTCGGGCCCGTAGCGGCTCACGCCCAGGGCCGACCCCATCGCCAGCGCGGCGCGCAGCAGGCCCGCCGGCAGGTCCAACACCGATTTGCCCAGGCGCGCCGCGATCTCGCGCAGCGGCAGCGCGCCATCGCCCGCGAGGTTGAAGCACCCGGCGCGGCGCGTGCGCAGCGCGTGCACGATGGCACCGGTGACATCCTCGTCCCAGATGAACACGAACGGACTGGCGCTGCCCCGGATGGCCAGCAGGCGCCGCTTCTCGAACAGCGCCGTGATCTGGTTGTCCACCCGCTCGCCCAGGATGGTGCCGATGCGCAGCACGGTCTGCGCGAGTTGCGGGTGCTGTGTGCGGTAGCGCGCCAGCATCTCCTCCACCAGGCGCTTGTGGTGCGCATAGGCAAAGACTTCGTTCCCCCGCAGCGCATCCGTTTCGCGCAGCCAGTCGGGATTGTCGGCGTGGTAGCCATAGGCCGCGCCGCTGGAGCTGACGACCAGGTGCCGCACGCCCGTGGCCACGCAGGCGTCGAGCACGTTCTGGCTGCCCAGCACGTCCACGGAGTATTCGAATTCGCGGTTGGAGCCCTTGCCGGGCGTGACGATGGAGGCCAGGTGCACCACGCTGTCAATGGAGTGCTCGGCCAGCGTTTGCGCCAGCGCCGGGTCGCGCACGTCCTGCACCACGTAGGTGACGCCGGGCAGGCGGCGCTCGGCGGGCACTTCGCGCACGTCGGCGGCGACGATGACGGGGGCGCCCTCGCGCGCCAGGGCCGCCACCACGCCGCGGCCCAGGAAACCGTCGGCCCCGGTCACGAGAATGCGCGCCATCATGCGCCGCCCTCCCGCACGGCATGGGGCACCACGGGCGGCCGGCGTCCCCACCATCCCGCCAGCGCCAGGCCCGCGATGATGTCCCAGAAGCCCCAGACGCCCGCCACCACGGCCATGCCGCCCAGGCCGCCGAAGAAGCTGAAGATCAGCACCAGGCCCAGCCCGGCATTGCGGATGCCGACTTCGATGCTCACGGCGCGCCGGTCGTAGTCGGACAGGCCGCTCAGCCGCGCACAGGCATACCCGGTGCCGAAGGCCAGCGCATCGTGCAGCGCCACCGCCAGCAGCACCAGCCCCACGTAGTCGAGAAAATAGCGCCAGTTGCCCGCCACCGCACCGATGATGAAGCCGATCAGGCAGACGAAGCTCAGGATGCGCACGGGCTTGTGCACCCGCCGCGTGAAGCGGGGCAGCTTCTCCGCACACAGGATGCCCAGCACGAACGGCAGCCCGATGATGGCCACGATGTGGCCCGCCATCTCCAGCGGGTCCAGCGCGATGCTGCGCAGCAGCGGCGCCGCCGTGGGGTGCATGCCGCCCCAGAAGGCGAAGTTCAGCGGCATGAGCACGATGGCCAGCGCGTTGGAGATCGCCGTCATCGACACCGACAGCGCCACGTTGCCCCCCGCGCGGTGCGTGAGGATGTTGCTCACGTTGCCTGGCGGGCAGCAGGCCACGAGGATCATGCCCAGCGCGATGCTGGGGCCGGGCGAAAGCAGCAGCGTGAGCACGAAGGTCACCGCCGGCAGCACGATGAACTGCGCGGCCACGCCCACCGCCATGGCGCCCGGCATGCGCAGCACGCGCTTGAAGTCGGCCACGCGCGTGTCCAGCGCGATGCCGAACATGAGGAAGCCCAGCACCACGTTGAGCACCACGAGCGATGCGGGATTGAAATTGAGCCGGATTTCGTCGACAGGCAGCATGGTGGGCCCTTCGGAATAGTGGGGAGGGAATTCAGGCCAGCGCGGCAGACGCCGCGCGCACCGCGCTGCGGTAGGTGTCCTTGTGCACGTAGTACGCCATGCGTTCGAGCTTGAGGTACTTGAAGCCGCCCGAGAGGTCGGGGGCCGGGCCGGCCTTGGCCTGGCGCAGCGCATCGGCGCGGGGCGATCCCTCTGCCTGCGCCCTGAAGAAGCGCGCCACCAGTTCGGCCTGCTCGTAGCGGCCCTGCCAGCCGATGCCGCTGGCCTCGATCATGCCCATCACGGCCAGGTTGTCGAAGCGCGGCGAAAGGATGTTCAGGTACAGCTGCGGCGCCATGCCCTGCCAGTTGAGCAGGCTGTGGTCGATGAAGGGGTAGTGCAGCTTGTAGCCCGTGGCGCAGAGCACCAGGTCATAGTCCTGCGCGCTGCCGTCCTTGAAAAACACGGTGTGCCCCTGCAGGCGCGCGATGTCGGGCCGTACGTGGATGTCGCCGTGGCCCAGGTGGTGCAGCACCAGCGAGTTCACCACGGGGTGCGACTCGTACATCTTGTAGTCGGGCCTGGGCAGTCCAAAACGCACCGGGTCGCCCGTGAACCACTGCAGCACCATACTGTCGACCTTCTGCTTGAGCCAGGGCGGCATCTTGAACTTGCCACCGAGCGTGTCGGAGGGCTTGCCAAACACGTACTTGGGCACGAAGTAGTAGCCGCGCCGCACCGACAGATCCACACTGCGCGCGTAGTGCACCGCATCCACGGCGATGTCGCAGCCCGAATTGCCCGCGCCCACCACCAGCACGCGTTTTCCCTTGAACAGCTCGGCGCTCTTGTAGGCGCTGGTGTGCAGCAACTCGCCGTCGAACCGGCCCTCGAAACGCGGCATGCTGGGTTCGGCCAGCGTGCCGTTGGCAATGACCACGCCCTTGAACTGCGCGGTTTGCGCGGGCCCCCCGTGCTGGCTCCAGGTGATGCGCCACAAGGGTGCTGCCCCTTCCCCCGCGGGCTCCACGTTCAATACGCGGCAGCCGAACCAGTAGTGGGGGCGCAGCGCGAAGTGCTCCGCGAAATCAAAGAAATACTGCCGCATCTCGCGGTGGCTGGGGTAGTCGGCCACGCCGGCGCGCATGGGGAATTCGGTGAACTCCGTGGTGGTCTTGCTGGAGATCAGGTGCGCGGATTCGTAGACGGTGCTGCGCGGGTTCTCGATGTTCCACAGCCCCCCCACGTCCGTGTGGGCCTCGAAGCCCTGGAATGGCACGCCCAGCTTCTGCAGGTTGCGCGCCGCCGCCAGTCCGCTGGGGCCGGCGCCGATGAGCGCGATCTGTGTGCGGGTGTCCACCACGGTGGGGGTTGTCTCCGGTGTCATGTCTTTTTTGCTTTCTGTCGGCATTTTTTTGGGGCCCATCCCGCCATGGGCAGGTCAGGCGCGGGGATCGGTGGGGGGCGCCAGGCCCGGTATCGGCGTGGCACCCGCCTCGCCCCTGCGCGGCTTGCGCGGCTGGCCCAGCAGCAGGCGGTCGTGCAGGGCGCCGGGCAAGAGGTTGAGCAGCCGCGCCAGCCAGCCAATGCGCGCGGGCAGAACGATGTGGGTGCGGCCCCGCGCGATGCCAGCCAGCATGGCGCGCGCGGCGGCATCGGGCTCCATGAGGCCGGGCATGGCAAACCGGTTGCCCGCCGTGAGGGCCGTGCGCAGGTAGCCCGGGCTCACCGTGACCACCGCCACGGGCCCGCCGCGCATTTCGGCGCGCAGGCTCTCCAGGTAGCGGATCAGGCCGCCCTTGCTGGCGCAATAGGCGCCGTTGCCCGGCATGCCGCGCCATCCCGCGATGCTGGCCACGCCCACCAGGGCCCCGCGCCGCTGCGAGCGCATCGCGGTCACGAACGGCTGGAAGGTGGTGGCGGCGCCCAGGAGGTTGATCTCCAGCATGCGGCGCAGCACGGCCAGGTCGTCCGCCTGCGCGGTGTCATAGCCGCCGGCCACGCCGGCGTTGGCGATCACCAGGTCGGGCGCGCCCGCGCGCGCCATCCAGTCGGCCGCCATGGCCTGCATGGCGGCACTGTCCGCCACGTCGGGCGTGTACACGGCGCAGCGCTCTGGCGCGAGCGCGGCCAGCGCCTGCAGCGTGGGCAGGTGCAGCCCCACCAGCGCCACCGCGGCGCCCCGTGCGATCAGTTCCCGCGCCAATGCCTGGCCCAGGCCGCCACAGGCGCCCGTCAGTACCGCGTTCTGGAATGAGGCTGTCATGGACATGTGTTGTTCAAGGGGATATGGGTTTGCAGCTTAGCCACAGTGCGGAATAATCTCGGAATGATTTATGAATTCGTCTCGAATTCCGGTATTTATGACAGAAACATCCCCCAGTCTGCGGCTCTTTGAGTTGCTCGAGATCCTGTGCGCCCAGGGCCGCCCGTTCACGCTGGCCAATGCGGTGGAGGCCTGCGGCTGGCCCAAGCCCAGCGTGCACCGCATGCTGGGCCAGCTGGAGGGCGGCGGGCTGCTCGCGCGCGAACCGGGCGGGCGCCGCTACGCCCCGGCGCCCCGCCTGCTGCGGCTGGCCGAAAGCGCGCTGAGCGCGGGCACGCAGCAAAGCGTGCGCCACGCGGTGCTGCGCCAGCTGGTGGCCGACATCGGCGAGAGCTGCAACCTGACCGCCCTGAGCGGCGCCGAAGTGATCTACCTGGACCGCGTGGAATCAGCGTTTCCGCTGCGCCTGGAGCTGCGGCCGGGCACCCGCGTGCCCATCCACTGCTCGGCCAGCGGCAAGCTTTTCCTGGCCTACCTGTCGGCGGCGCGGCGCGGCGCCATCCTGGACGGGTTGCCGCTCACGCGCCACACGGCCACCACCCTCACCGACCGCAAGGCCCTGGAGGCCGAACTGGAGCAGATCGCGCGCCAGGGCTATGCCACCGACGCCGAGGAGTTCGTGGATGGGCTGGTGTGCGTGGCGGTGCCCGTGCCGGCGGGGGGGCGGCGCAGCGTGCACAGCGCGGTGGCGCTGCAGGCCCCGGCGGTGCGCATGCCGCTGGCGCGGGCCCTGCAGCAGGTGCCCCGGCTCAGCGAGGCGGCGCAGGCCCTCGCCCGCACCTGGACATGAACCCGGACCGCAACCACGAGACACCACACCCCATGCCACTTCACTACCTGGACTTTGACTACAGCGAAGACACGGACGGCACCGGCACCTTCGATGCCATGGCCAGCGTGTCGCCCGCGCAGATGCCCGCCCTGCACGCCGAGATCGCGCAGGTGCTGCGCTGGGCCCACGCGCAGTACCCCGACGCCTGCGGCCCCTCGGAGGAAGGTGGCGAATGGCAATACGACCTGCAGGGCGTGCAGGAGGTGAGCACGCCGCTGACGCTGGACTTCGATGCAGCGAGCGGGCGCATCGCCACCGTGCCCGGCACCCCGGCCCCTCCCCGGACCACGGTCACGCTGTCGCTCAGCGGGCATGCGGGCTTCTGCGGCGCCCTGCGCGAAGCGTTCGCCATCGACTGACGCGGCGGCGCGGTGCGGGGCTGCCTCGCATGCCTGCGTGAGCGCGGGCCGTCCGCCTACACCGCCCCCGGGACCCGCGCCCTATCCTCGGATCACGCCGCCGTGTCGGATGCCCCGACGCGCAGCGCACGAAGGATATTTCCATGGAAAGCACCCCGTCCCGCGCCCCTGCCCGGTCCCAGCCTTTTCTTCGAGGCTGCGGCGGCAGCACGGCTTCACCCCTGGCCCTGCCCACTGGCGCGGGCCGTGAAAACACCCTGGCGCAGGGCGGTGAAGCCACTCTTCCCTCGCTGCCGCCCTCCACCCAGCCCGCTGCGGCCAGCCCGGTGGCGCGCGCGCCGGCGATCCACCAGGGCCACGGCCGGGTGCGCATGGAGTTGCAGATCGACCTGAGCTATGAGATCGACCAGTACGGCGCGGACTTCGTGTTCAACATCCATGCCGCACAGACGCCCAGCCAGGCGGTCAGCAGCGAACGGCTCGTCATCAACCAGGACATTCCCCACAACATCCATACCGACCCGGCCACCGGCAACCGCTATCTGCGCCTGCACGGCGAACCCGGCATCCTGGAAGTGTCGTATTCCGCCACGGTGGACATCACCCACTACCGCACCGACCCCTCCCAGCTGGCGGAGGTCCCCGTGCGGCGCCTGCCGCAGGAAGTCATGGGGTACATCTACCCCAGCCGGTACTGCCAGTCCGACCGCCTGCTGCGCCTTGCCCTCAACGAGTTTGGCGGGCTCTGGCAAGGCCACAGCCGCGTGCAGGCGATCCGGGACTGGGTCCAGCGGCATGTGGCGTTCACCTCGAACACGTCCAACTCCAACACCTCGGCGGTCGATACCCTGGTCGAGCAGGTGGGGGTGTGCCGCGATTTCGCGCACCTGATGATTGCCCTGTGCCGCGCCGTGAACATTCCCGCGCGCTTCACCACCGGCACCGACTACGGTGCCGACCCGGCCCTGGGCCCGCCGGACTTCCATGCCTATGTCGAGGCCTACCTGGGAGACCGGTGGTACATCTTCGACCCCTCGGGCACCGCCATACCCATGGGGTTGTTGCGCTTTGGCACCGGCCGCGATGCGGCGGACGTGGCGTTCGCCACCATCTTCGGCGGCGTGCGGGCACAGCCCCCGGTGATACGGACCCAGGCCGTGGAAGACGCCGCACGGGGTTTCGTGCTGCCCGGCCATTGCACCGATGCGCTCTCCACCGACCACGGTGCGGGCGTGGCGGCGGGTTTCATCGCGCCGTGAAGGGGTGCCGGTGCGCCTACGCACCGTGCTTTTTCGCGCCCCATGGGCCGCCAAACCCCTGGGTCCGGGGGGCGGATGGCGGTGGCCGGGAAGCCCCCCCACCCCGGCTGTGGCCTAATATCACTCTTTTTTCCACTATCTCAGAGACCTACCATGGGCAACAAGATCGTCACCGAAGCAGACCGCAAGCGCACCCCCCGGCCCACGCCGGTGCCCGGCTACACCCTCGCCACCCCTGGCCGCGGCCAGCGCGTGAGCCTGGAGCGCGGTGTTGCCACCCGCAGCAAGAAGAACCCCGGCAAGCGCTCCAAGAAGGGCGGCTGATCGCCAGATCGCCACGGCCGGCTGCGCCGGCCCCCGCAAAAGCCCTCGCCAGAGGGCTTTTTGCTTTCTGGTCCCCGCCAGGGCCGGCGCGGGCAAGGCCCCCCAGGCTTGCGGGCGCGAACATCGTGCAGGCGACACCAACCCGGCCCCGAACCGCCGTGGACAGGTTCTAATCCGCCCATGATCACCGTTCACCACCTCGAAACCTCGCGCTCGCAGCGCGTCCTGTGGCTCCTGGAAGAACTGGGCGTGCCCTACGAGCTCAAGATCTACCAGCGCGACAAGGCCACCCGGCTGGCCCCGCCCGAGCTCAAGAAGATCCATCCACTGGGCAAGTCGCCCGTGATCACCGACGGCGGCGAGGTGATCGCCGAATCCGCCGCGATCATCGAATACCTGGTGGAAACCTACGGCGCCCGCGCCAGCGGGGACCTGGCCCACCTGCAGCCCGCCCCCGGCACGCCCGAATACCGCCAGTGCCGGTTCTGGATGCACTACGCCGAGGGCTCGCTCATGAACTGGCTCGTGATGAAGCTGGTGTTCATGACCATTCCCACGCAGCCCATGCCCTTTTTCGTGAAGCCCATCGCCCGGGCGCTGTGCGGCAAGGTGCAGGACAAGGTGATCGACCCCAACGTGGCCACCGCGCTGGCCTTCATGGAAGAGCACCTGGGCCGGCACACCTGGTTCGCGGGCGAGCACCTCACCATGGCCGACTTCCAGATGAGCTTCGCGGTGGAAGCCGCGCTCTCGCGCGCCAGCACGGCCGGCAACTGCCCGCGCCTGCAGGCCTACCGCCAGCGCATGGAGACACGCCCGGCGTACCAGCGCGGCATCGCCAAGGGCGGGCCGGTGGTGATGGGCGCCGCCTGACGGCGCCACGGCGGGAAGGGGCGGGCCGCGCTAGCGCAGCCCGCACACCAGCGGCCCGGGGTCGTTCCGCGCCAGTTCCCGCTCGTTCTTGGCCTGCGCCACCTCCACGTCGCGCGGCAGGGCCACGCCGTTCTTCACGGCCAGGATTTCAGCCATCACGCTCACCGCGATCTCGGGCGGCGTCTTGCTGCCGATGTAGATGCCGATCGGGCCGCGCAGGCGGGCCAGGCTCTCGGCGGTCTGCCCGAAATGCTCCATCATCCGGGCACGGCGCGCTTCGTTGTTGCGGCGCGAGCCGATGCCGCCCACATAGAACGCCTCGGTGTCCAGCGCCTCCAGCAGCGCCAGGTCATCGAGCTTGGGGTCGTGCGTGAGCGCCACCACGCAACTGCGCCGGTCGGGCCTGAAGGCCAGCACCACATCGTCGGGCATGCCGCTCACCAGCGTGGCCGCGGGCACGTTCCAGCTGCCACGGTATTCCTCGCGCGGGTCGCACACCGTGACCGCGAAGCCGTTGAACAGCGCCATGGTGGCCAGGTATTCCGCCAGCTGGCCGGCGCCGATCAGCAGCATCCGGTACTCCGGGCCGAAGGTGTTGGTCAGCTGCCGGGTGTCCACCGCCAGCTCGGCGGGGGCAGCGGCGGGCTGCACGGTGGCCAGCCCGTCGGCCAGGCGCACGGTGCGCTGCATGAGCCGCCCGCCCTCGAGCGCAAGGATCAGCTCGCGGAGGCTGGCCGGGTCGGGGTCGTATTCCAGCAGCAGCTCCAGCGTGCCGCCGCAGGGCAGCCCGAACCGGTGCGCCTCGTCGGCCGTGACGCCGTATTTGACAAACGCGGGAGGTCCGCTCGGAATGCGCCGATCGCCGCCATCGCCCGTGCCGGCCTGCGCCGCCGCCTGCGCATAGGCCCGCGTGTGGCGGTCGATCAGGTCGTCCTCGATGCACCCGCCCGAGACCGATCCCACCACCGAGCCGTCTTCACACAGCGCCATGATCGAACCCACCGGCCGGGGCGAGGAGCCCCAGGTCCGCACCACCGTGGCCAGCAGCGCCCGCCGGCCCGCGGCCCGCCAGCCCTGCAGCGTGCGCAGCACCATCACATCCAGGTTTTCCATTTGCTTCGTTGCCCATTCATTTCTACGGCCCCTGCCTCCGGCCCCGCAGCCCACACAGGGTGCGCGCGGCGCCTCGGGCGGGGCTCAAAACCTGCAGGGGCTCAGTTCCACCACCACGCTAACAGCACCAGCGCCGCCGCGCCCACCACCCACACCCAGACCGGAATGCCGCTGGGGGGATTGTCCTCACCCGCCGATGCCGCCAGCGCGCCCGACGCCGCAACGGCGCCCCCGCCCCCCGCCCCGGGCTCGGGGTCGTCGGCCACGGGCGCGCGCGGATGGCGGCGCTGCATCTCGGTGTCAAAGCGCTTGAAGAAATCCTCGGCCATGCCCTTGGCCGCGCCATCGATGAGACGCTGGCCGAGCTGGGCGATCTTGCCGCCCACGGTGGCGTGCACGGTGTAGTGCAGCTCGCAGCTGTCCTGCCCGGCCGCATCGGCCGGCAGCGGCACCAGCTTGACCTGGGCGCTGCCCTTGCCAAACCCGGCCACGCCGCCCGATCCGTCGAAGGCGATGGTGTAGCTTTCGGGCGGCACGATCTCGGAGAGCGTGATCTTGCCCGCGAACTTGGCGGACACCGGGCCGATCTTGAGCGCCATCGCCACGCTGTACTGGTGCTCGCCCGTGGGCTCGACCTTGTCGCAGCCAGGGATGCACAGCTTGAGCACCTCGGGATCGTTGAGTGCGTCCCAGGCCTGCTGCTGGCTGACGGCGAGGGTTCGGCTGGCTTGCATTTCCATGGTGGAGTCCTCCGGGTTCCTGAACAATGGGGGGGCTGTGCGCGTGCGGGCCACGCGCTCACTGGCGCAGCACTTCGGCCAGGCTGCCAGCCAGGTCCTGCAGGCGGCTGAGGTTGTGCACGGCCACCATGCCGTGGGCCTGGCGGTGCAGCACCGCGGCGCCACGCGCCGTGGGCGCATAGCCCTCGAAGCGCAGCAGGGGGTTGAGCCACAGCAGCCGGCCGCAGTGCCGGCGCAGCCAGCCCAGCTCCCGCTCCAGCACCTCGGGCGCGCCGGTATCGAGCCCGTCGCTGACCAGCAGCACCAGCGTGCGCCGCCCCACGAGCCGGCGCGCGTGCTGCACGCGCAACCGGGCCAGGCTGTCACCCAGGCGCGTGCCGCCGGCAAAGTCAGGGATCGCCTGGCTGGCCGCCTCCAGCATCGCATCGGTATCGGCCAGGCGGAACGCGGGCGTGAGGTCGGTGAGGCCGGTGCCGAACGCGAACACGTCGCGGCGCAGGCCCGCGCCTGCGTGGCGGGGCGCGGTGGCGGCATGCAGAAAGGCAAGCAAAAGCCGCGCGTAGCGCTCCATGGAGCCGGACACATCGACCAGCACGCACAGCGGCAATGGCTGCCGGCGCCGCTGCAGCAAAGGCACGCGCAGCACCTCGCCGCCCGTGCGCGCGGCCTCCTGCATGGCGCCCGGCCAGTGGGGACGCCCGCCGCGCGTGCCCGGGCGGGTGCGGCGGGCCGCATAGCGCGGCAGGGGCAAGGGAATTTCACGCGCCAGCCGCTCCACCAGCCTGTATTCGCTGGCCGAAAGCTGGTTGAAGTCGGCGTGCCGCAGGCGCTGCAGGTCGCTGGCGGTCATGGCGGCGTCGAGGTCGATCTTGTCGTCCTCGCGCGGCGCTGGCGCATCGCGCGCGGCGCGCACCGGGGCCAGCGCCTCGCTCACGCGCGGGCGGCGTTTGGCGGGCTCGGCCCTGGACTCGGCACTGGGCAGCATCTGGGCCAGCAGCTTCTGTGCGATGCCGGGGTTCTTGAAATAGGCGTCGAACAGCTCGCGGAACACCTGCCGGTCCTGCTCACGGCTGATGAGCACGGACTCCAGCGCGGCGCCGAAGTCCTCCCGCCCCACGCCCATCAGCATCACGGCCTGTTGCGCCAGGGCCATGCGGGCCGCATCCACGGGCACGCCGGCACGGCGCAGCGTGCGGCCAAAACCCGTGAGGTTGTCGGCCAGCTTGCCGGTGCGGGCATCCCCCAGCTGCGAGATCGTCATGCCCTCAGCCATGGCGCGAGCCTTCACGCATCCGTCTCGGCGGGCTGCAGCAGCTGCGCCGCCATGTCGCGCGTGAGCGCCGCCACATCCTCGCGCTGCTTGAACAAAATGCCGGCGGTGTCGGACACCACTTCCGGGTCCACCACGATGGTGTCGAGCGCCACCAGCGCCTTGGCCCACTCCACGCTCTCCGCGATGCCCGGCGCGCGCTGAAAGGCGTTGGCGAACGGCTGGCTGCGCAGGCGGCCCACAAAATCCGCCACCTGGACGGCCAGCGCGTCGCTGGCGCCCGGCACCTGGGCGCGCACGATGGCCAGCTCGCGTTCGCGCTCGGGGTAGTCCAGCCAGTGGTACAGGCAGCGGCGCTTGACGGCGTCGTGCAGGTCGCGCGTGCGGTTGCTGGTGAGCAGGGTGACCGGCGTGGCCGTGGCGCGCACGGTGCCGATCTCGGGAATGCTCACCTGGTACTCGCCCAGGTATTCGAGCAAGAAGGCCTCGAAGGGCTCGTCGGCGCGGTCCACTTCGTCGATGAGCAGCACGGCGCCAGGCGCCGGGGCCTGCAGCGCCTGCAACAGGGGGCGGCGGATGAGGTAGCGGTCCTGGTACACCTCGCGCTCCACCTGCGCCATGTCGGCACCGCCTTGGCCTTCCGCCGCACGCATGTGCAAGAGCTGGGCCGCGTAGTTCCATTCGTACAGCGCCTCGCGCTGCTCCAGCCCGTCGTAGCACTGCAGGCGGATCAGGCTGCGCGAGAGCACCTTGGCAAGTGCCTGGGCCAGCGCCGTCTTGCCCACGCCGGGTTCCCCTTCCAGCAGCAGCGGGCGCTGCAGCTGGAGCGCCAGGAACACGGCCGTGGCCAGCCGCCGGTCGGCAAAGTACCCGACGCCCTGCAGGGCCAGCACCAGGGCATCGATGGAGGACAGCGCGGGCGCGGTCACGGGCGCAGCAGGGGAAACGTTCATCGCTATATTTTTAATAGCTACCAGCGCTTGACAGACAAGCGCTGGAGGCCAATTTCATTCAAACACCCGCTCCTGGATGCCGGACAGCGGCAGCGGGCACTCTCCCGCCCGTCAGCCCAGCATCTGCGCCACCGCCCGCTGGGTCTGCACGCTGATGAGGTTGGCGCGGTAGGCCGCGCTCGCGTGGATGTCCGCGTTGAGATCGCCCGCGTCAATCCTGACCGCCGCCGCCGATGCGGGCGTGAAGCTCTGGTTCAGCGCGGCCTCGAGCCCCGCGTGCCGGAACACGCTGCTGGCCGCACCCGTCACCGCCACGCGCACGCCGCCATCGGTCTGCGCCACGAACACGCCCACCAGCGAGAAGCGCGATGCCGCCTGCTTGAACTTCAGGTAGGCCGCGCGCTTCGGGATGGGGAAGCGGATGGCGGTGATGATCTCGCCCTCTTCCAGCGCCGTGGTGTACATGCCCACGAAGAAGTCATCGGCCACGATCTCGCGCTGGTTGGTGACGATGGTGGCGCCCAGGCCCAGCACCGCGCTGGGGTAGCAGGCCGCCGGGTCGTTGTTGGCCACCGACCCGCCCAGCGTGCCGCGCGCGCGCACCTGCCGGTCGCCGATGTGGGCGGCCAGGTCGGCCAGCGCCGGGATGGCGCTTTTAACCTCTGCACTGTTCGCCACGTCCATGTGGCGCGTCATGGCGCCGATGACCAGCGCGTTGCCCTCGCGGCAAATGCCGGCCAGCTCGGCGATGCTGTTCAGGTCGACGATCTTCTCGGGATTGGCCAGGCGCAGCCGCATCGACGGCAGCAGGCTTTGCCCACCGGCCAGCAGCTTGCCGCCCTGGGCGATGAGTTGCGCGGCGGCTGCAGTGGACGATGGGTTTTCAAAAGTGAAGGCGTACATGGTGTGTCTCCTCAGGCCTTGGCTTGTTGGATGGCTTCCCACACGCGGTGCGGTGATGCGGGCATGTCGAACTCTTTGACGCCCAGCGGGTGCAGCGCGTCGAGCACCGCATTGATCACCGCCGGCGGCGAGCCGATGGCCCCGGCCTCGCCGCAGCCCTTGGTGCCCAGCGGGTTGTGCGTGCAGGGTGTGCAGACATGGCCCAGCTTGAACTCGGGGAAGTCATCGGCGCGCGGCATGGCGTAGTCCATGAAGCTGCCCGTCAGCAGCTGGCCCGTCTCGCGGTCGTACACGCAGTTTTCCATCAGAGCCTGGCCGATGCCCTGCACCAGGCCGCCGTGCACCTGGCCTTCCACGATCATCGGGTTGATGATGGTGCCGAAGTCGTCCACGGCGGTGAACCTGTCCACCCGCGTGCTGCCGGTGGCGGGGTCTACCTCGACCTCGCAGATGTAGGTGCCAGCGGGGAAGGTGAAGTTGGTCGGGTCGTAGAACGCTGTTTCGTTGAGCCCGGGTTCGAGCTTGTCGAGCGGGTAGTTGTGCGGCACGTAGGCCGTCAGCGCCACCTGGCCGAACGGGATCTTCTTGTCCGTGCCGCGCACCGTGAATTCACCGCCGCTGAAGTCGATGTCGGCGTCACTCGCCTCCATCAAATGCGCCGCGATTTTCTTGGCCTTGGCCTCGATCTTGTCCAGCGCCTTCATGATGGCCGCGCCGCCCACGCTGATGGAGCGCGAGCCGTAGGTGCCCATGCCGAACGGCACACGGCCCGTGTCGCCGTGCACGATGTCCACGTTCTCCACCGGAATGCCGAGGCGCGCGGCCACCACCTGCGCAAAGGTGGTCTCGTGCCCCTGCCCGTGGCTGTGCGAGCCGGTGAACACCGTCACGCTGCCGGTGGGGTGCACGCGCACCTCGCCGCATTCGAACAGGCCCGCGCGCGCACCCAGGGCGCCTGCGATGTTGGACGGCGCGATGCCGCAGGCCTCGATGTAGCTGCTGTAGCCGATGCCGCGTTTCAAACCCTTGGCCTCGCTGGCCGCTTTGCGCGCCGCAAAGCCCGCCACGTCGGCCAGCTCTTGCGCCTGCGTCATGCACGCGTGGTAGTCGCCCACGTCGTACTGCAGCGCCACCGGCGTCTGGTAGGGCCAGCTGGTGATGAAGTTGCGCTTGCGGATCTCGTCCTGAGGCAGGTTCATCTCCCAGCCGCAGCGGCTGACCAGGCGCTCCAGCAGGTAGGTGGCCTCGGGCCGGCCCGCGCCGCGGTAGGCATCGACCGGCGCGGTGTTGGTGAACCAGGCGTCGACCTCCACATAGATCTGCGGTGTGGTGTACTGGCCCGCCAGCAGCGTGGCGTACAGGATGGTGGGTACCGCACTGGCAAAGGTGCTGAGGTACGCACCCATGTTGGCGTCGGTGTGCACGCGCATGGCCAGAAACTTGCCATCCTTGTCCATCGCCATCTCGGCATGGCTCACGTGGTCGCGGCCATGCGCGTCGGACAAGAAGGACTCGCTGCGGTCGGCCACCCACTTGATGTTGCGGTTGAGCTTCTTGGCCGCCCAGGTCAGGCACACGTCCTCGGCGTACAAAAAGATCTTGGAGCCGAAGCCGCCACCCACGTCGGGCGCGATCACGCGCACCTTGTGCTCGGGCAGGCCCATCACGAAGGCCGTCATGAGCAGCCGTTCGACGTGCGGGTTCTGGTTGCTCACGTACAGCGTGTACTCGTCGTTGGCGCGGCTGTAGCTGCCGATGGCCGTGCGCGGCTCCATGGCGTTGGGGATCAGCCGGTTGTTGACCAGATCGAGCTGCGTCACATGCGCCGCGTTGGCAAAGGCCGCGTCCACCGCGCCCTTGTCGCCGATGGCCCACTTGTAGCAGTGGTTGTCCGGCGCCGCGTCGTGCAGGCCTGCGCCGGCCACCGTGCCTGCGGCGGCATCGGCCACGCTGACCACCGCGGGCAGTACGTCGTAGTCCACCTCCACCAGCTCGGCCGCGTCGCGCGCCTGCTGCTGCGTGAGGGCCACCACCATGGCCACGTGGTCGCCCACATAGCGCACCTTGCCCTGCGCCAGGATGGGGTGCGGCGGCTCCTTCATGGGCTGGCCGTCGGTGCTGGTGATGAGCCAGCCGCAGGGCAGGCCGTTGATGTTGTCGGCCGCCACGTCGGCGCCCACGAACACGCCCAGCACGCCGGGCGCGGCCTTGGCGGCGTCCACGTTGATGCTGTTGATGCGCGCGTGCGCATGCGGCGAACGCACGAACACGGCATGGCTCTGCGCGGCCAGCACCACGTCGTCGGTGTACTGGCCGGCGCCGGTGAGGAAGCGGTAGTCTTCCTTGCGCTTGAGCGATTCGCCGATGTGCGGCAGCTTGGAAAAGTCGGATGCACCCATGGTCGTTCTCCTTTTTATGCCGATGCCATGGCTTTTTGGCCGACCTGCACCGCGCGCACGATGTTCTGGTAGCCGGTGCAGCGGCAAATGTTGCCTTCGAGCAGCTCGCGGATCTCGCCTTCGTTCGCCTGGGGATGGTGCTTGCACAGGTCCACCGCGCTCATCACCATGCCCGGCGTGCAGAAGCCGCACTGCAGGCCGTGGCATTCCTTGAACGCCGCCTGCATGGGGTGCATGGTGCCGTCCGCGGCGGCCAGGCCCTCGATGGTCTGCACCTCGGCGCCCTGGGCCTGCACGGCCAGCATGGCGCAGGACTTCACGGCGCGGCCGTTCACGTGCACGGTGCACGCGCCGCACTGGCTGGTGTCGCAGCCCACGTGCGTGCCGGTGAGCAGCAGGTGCTCTCGCAGCGCATGGACAAGCAGGGTGTTGGGCGGGACGTCAACGCTGGCAGCGCGCCCGTTGACCGTGAACTGGACTTGCATCTGGCTGTCTCCTGGAAGAGTTTTGGCTGGATAGGCCGTTGAATCTTCTGCCTGCCCCCCGGCCCCACCCCTAGGGAGAACCCTAGATTCACGGGAGTGCGCGCGGGATATTCTCAAAATGAAACATGTTGCGCCGCACACCGGCGCATCATGCGCACGGCGTTCCGCGCGCCGCTCCGCCTTCCACGTCCCAGGGGTCTGTCCGATGCTTTCCGCTGCACCGCCGTTGCCGGCCGCCGACCGCCACGCGCTGATCGCGCAGGCCCGCCATGCGCTGCTGGCCGATGGCGCGGTCCCCGCGCGCGCCGATGTGGAGCCCTGGATCACGCGATCGTGGCAGCGCTGCCTGGCCCAGGGCCTGCGCCCCGCGCAGCACGTGGCGTTCGACATGGTCAGCGCCCCCGCGCTGCGCCGCAGCCGGGAACAGAACCACCCCCTGCTGCAGGCCGCGCGGCCGGTGCTCGCACAGCTCACCCGTGCCATCGCGGGCATGCGCTACTTCGCCATCCTGACCGATGCGCGCGGCATCGTGGTGGATGTGCAGGGCACCTTCGACCGCCGCGACCCGCGCGCCCGCGCCATCGGCCGCGTGGGCATCGACCTCTCGGAGGCCGCGGTGGGCACCACGGCCATCGGCGCCGCGCTGGCCGAGCTGCAGCCCGTCTGGCTGCACCGGGGCGAACACTTCTTTGACGACAACGCCAGCTACAGCTGCGCGGGCGCGCCGCTGTTCGATCCGCACGGCCACTGCATGGGCATGCTCGACCTGACCGGCGTGGACGTGCCCGAGCGCCCCGAGCTGCGGCACCTGGTGGCGCGCTCGGCCCGCGCCATGGAAGACGCGCTGCTGCTGCACATGCCCCATGCGTTGCTGCTGCGCCTGAACTGGCCCGGCTGCCCGCTGGGCGCCGAAGGCGACGGCCTGGTGGCGCTGGATGGCGATGGCTATGTGATCGGCAGCAACAGCGTGGCCCGCCAGCTGCTGCCCCAGCCCCTGCGCGCGCCCGGCAGCCCGTTGCACTGCGGTGACCTCATCGCGCTGCCCTGGACCCTGCTGTTCGACGCCGCCCGCCAGCGCGGCGCGGCCAGGCCGCTGGATCTGCCCCTGTGGTCCGGCCTGCGGCTGCAGGGGCTGGCGCACCACGGCACGCGCGCGGCGGGTGTCCACGGCCTCGCGGCCGCGCCCCCGGGCGCGCAGGCCACCTTGCCCGCCAATGGGCCGCGCCTTGCCGGCGCAGCGGCCCCCGCGCCGCTGCGCGAGGCGGAAACCGCCCTCATCCGCCAGGCGGTGCAGGATGCCCGCGGCAACGTGGCGGAGGCGGCCCGCGCCCTGGGCATCAGCCGCGCCACCGTGTACCGCAAGCTGGGGGCCCCGAGGGGGCACTGAGGGCGGGTCTTCGGGCCCGGCACGCAGGCAGTCAGGCCCGGCACAAGGACTGCGTTCATGCACGAAAATGCCGCACCGCGCTTGTCACACAAGCGGCTGCAGCTATTCAAACAATAGCAATCCCGCCAGCATGCCTGTCGGCGGCCCCCAGCGGCCGCCCTGCACCCGCCTCAGACCTCCGCCAGGGCCAGCACCACCGCGCTGTCATCGACGACCAGCACCACCTTGCTGCCGGCGCGCAGTCCGCTGCCCGCGGGGGCAAAACCCACCATCCGCACCCCCGCGGCCAGTTCGGCGGACACCTCGTCGCCCGACGCGCCGCGCACCACGCGCACCGCCCTGGCCGGCAGGCGGCAGCGGGCGGGCTCCTCCGTCCCCTGCGTGCCGGTCTCGGTGCGCGGGCCCGCCAGGCGTTCCACCCGCACCGCCGTGGCCTTGCACAGTGCCTGCACCGCCAGCCCGGTCTGCAGGCCCAGCAGTTCGGCGCTCTCGCGCGTGATCCGCGAGATGAGCACGCCCGCCGCCAGGGCGCCGCCCCCGCCCTCCCCGGTCTCCAGCGCCAGGTGCACCCGCACGATCTGCCCCTGCACCTCCAGCCGCCGCACCACGCACGGCCACTGGTTGCGCATGCTGGTGCGCACGGCCAGCCGCGCCAGCGCGGGCCCGGCATGGGGCGTGGCCTGCCAGCGCGACAGCACCGCGCCGCGCGCCTGGGCCATGGCATCGGCGGCGGCGAGCAACTGCTGCCCCGCCTCGGTCAGCCGCGCCCCGCCGCCCCCCGCCCCACCCACGGCCCGCGCCACCAGCGCGCTGCCCGCGAGGTTGGTCAGGGTGTCCACCGCCTGCCAGGCCGCCTTGTAGCTCACCCCCACCACCCGGGCCGCCTGCGAGATCGAGCCCGTGGCGCCGATCTGCCGCAGGATGTCGATGCGCTTGTCGGTGAGGGCGTGGGTCAGCGCGGAGGAAATGGAAAGGGAGGAAGGCATGGTGAAGATCGGATTGGTGGCCAGGGCCGGCATGGGATTCTGACCGGACGGCGCACCCCGCCCCCACCCCACCTTCGCGCCCCGGCGCAACGCGGCAGTGGCAACGGGCCCGCCTGTTGACCTGGCGCAGGGACATCTCCCGCCAGCACATGTCCGGGGCGCGTTTTTTTCTGCCGCCAGGCGCCGGGCCGCCGTGGCTTCATATACTCTCGCTATTCCATTAATGAATAGCGCACCTGCGCCATGCCGCCATGCCGTTCCGCTTCATTCCTGTGCCCCGCTCCCTTGCCGCCACCGCCATCTGCCTTGCGATGTTTCAGGCCGCCCATGCCGACAGCGTGTCGGTCGCCGTGGCCGCCAACTTCACCGCCCCCATGCAGAAGATCGCCGCGGCGTTTGAGGCCGACACCGGCCACAAGGCGGAGCTGTCCTTCGGCGCCACGGGCAAGTTCCATGCGCAGATCACCAACGGTGCGCCATTCCAGATCCTGCTGGCGGCCGATGACACCACCCCCGCCAGGCTGGAGAAGGAAGGCAAGGCCGTCGCCAACTCGCGCTTCACCTATGCCATCGGCACGCTGGTGCTGTGGAGCGCGCAGCCCGGCACCGTGGACGCTCAGGGCGCCGTGCTCAAGACCGGCGACTTCAAGCACCTGGCCATCGCCAACCCCAAGCTTGCCCCCTACGGCCTGGCCGCGATGCAGGTGATGGACAAGCTGGGCGTCACCGCGCGGCTGCAGCCGCGCTTCGTGCAGGGCGAGAACATTGCCCAGACCTACCAGTTCGTCTCCACGGGCAACGCGCAGCTGGGCTTCGTGGCGCTGTCGCAGGTGATGGCCGATGGCAAGATCACGGGCGGGTCCGCATGGCAGGTACCGGCCGAACTGCACGAACCCATCCGCCAGGACGCGGCCCTGCTCAGCCCCGGCAAGGACAGCGCCGCCGCCGCGGCACTGCTCCAGTACCTGCGCGGCGACAAGGCACGCGCCATCATTAGGTCCTACGGCTATAGTTTCTGAGCCGGTGGCCCACACGCGCCGGCGCCGTGGCCCCGGCGATTTCCCTTCACCTCCCCATCCGTTTTTCAGCCACCCATGCCTTTTTCCAGCGCCGACCTTGCGGCCATCGGCCTCACGCTGCGCCTGGCGGGCACCACCATGGCACTGCTGCTGGTGCTGGGCACGCCGCTGGCCTGGTGGCTGGCGCACACGCCGTCGCGCTGGCGGGGCCCGGTGTCGGCCGTGGTGGCGCTGCCGCTGGTGCTGCCGCCCACGGTGATCGGCTTTTACCTGCTGGTCACGATGGGCCCCCACGGCCCGGTGGGCCAGTTCACGCAGTCGCTGGGGCTGGGCACGCTGCCCTTCACTTTCTGGGGGCTGGTGGCGGGCTCGCTCATCTACTCGCTGCCCTTCGCGGTGCAGCCGCTGCAGCACGCGTTCGAGGCCATCGGCCAGCGCCCGCTGGAAGCCGCCGCCACGCTTGGCGCCGGGCCCATGGACCGTTTTTTCACCGTGGCGCTGCCGCTCGCGCGCCCGGGCTTCGTGACCGCCGCCATCCTGAGCTTCGCCCACACGGTGGGCGAGTTTGGCGTGGTGCTGATGCTGGGCGGCAACATCCCCGGCGTGACGCGCGTGGTGTCCGTGCAAATTTACGACCATGTGGAGGCGCTGGAATACACACAGGCCCACTGGCTGGCCGGCGGCATGGTGCTGTTCTCGTTCGTCGTACTGCTGGGGCTGAACCTCACGCGGCACCGGCCGGCGTCCATGGTGCAATGAGGGCCGGCACGATGGCACCCCAGGACGAAACGCTCCCCCCGCAGATCACCGCCCGGCTGAAGCTGGAGCGCCCCGGCTTCACGCTGGACGTGGACCTGCGCCTGCCGGGGCGTGGCGTGACGGCCCTGTTCGGGCCCTCGGGCTGCGGCAAGACCACCTGCCTGCGCGCCGTCGCGGGGCTGGCGCGGGCGCAACCGGGCCGGGTGGAAGTCAACGGCGAGGTGTGGCAGGACGATGCGCTGCGGGTCTGGCGCGCCACGCACGAGCGCGCGCTGGGCTATGTGTTCCAGGAAGCCAGCCTGTTCGACCACCTGAGCGTGCGCGGCAACATCGGCTATGGCCTGCGGCGTACGCCCGCCGCGCGCCGCAAGGTGGCGCTGGAGCAGGCCGTGGAGCTGCTGGGCATCGGCCCGCTGATGGACCGCAAGCCCCATGCGCTGTCGGGCGGCGAACGCCAGCGCGTGGCGATGGCCCGCGCCCTGGCCACCAGTCCGCGCCTGCTGCTGATGGATGAACCCCTGGCCGCGCTGGACGCACAGCGCAAGGCCGAGGTGCTGCCTTACCTGGAGCGCCTGCACCGCACGCTGGACATCCCGGTGCTCTACGTCAGCCACTCCATCGACGAGGTGGCCCGGCTGGCGGGCCACATGGTGCTGATGCAGGCGGGCCGGGTGCAGGCCCAGGGCAGCACCCACGAGCTCATCGTCAGGCTGGACCTGCCCCTGGCCCATGGCGATGCGGCGGCCACGGTGATCGACGGCGAGGTGCTCGGGCACGACCCGGACGACCATGTCACCACGGTGGCGTTCGCGGGGCGGCGGCTGCTGCTGGTGAGCCCGGTGGCGCGCGCGGCCGGGGAGCCCATCCGCCTGCGCGTGCAGGCACGCGACGTGAGCCTGGCGCTCACCGAACCGGCACACACGAGCATCCTCAACGTCCTGCCCGCCACCGTGGCCCAGGTCGCCGAGGACAGCCCCGGGCAGCTCATGGTGGCGCTGGATCTGGGGCCCACGCGGCTGCTGGCGCGCATCACCCAGCGCTCGGCCCAGGCACTGGCGCTGGCGCCCGGCAAGGCGGTCTTCGCGCAGGTCAAGGGCATCGCCATCGTCAACTGAGTGTCGGACAGCCGACACTGTCCAGGGATGTGCCGCGAGGCGCCGGACCGGCCGCCCAACGGTCGTATGATGCCCCTCCACAACGAGGGCGGGACATGGTGGTTTCAATCTGGCACAACGCAGCGCAGGCGTTCGCGGTGGGGTTTCCGCCGCTGCTCCAGTGCCTGCTGTTCTGGCTGTTCGCGTCGCTGGTGGTGCATGTCTGCCAGCGGCTGGTGGAGCACACGGCATTTTCGGTCGATCCGTCCAGCCGGCGCATCAGCGCGTCGCACGCGGCCCTGTGCATCGGCTGCATCGTCTGGGCGCTCGATGTGGTCGGCCTGTTCATGTATGCGGAACTGGCGCACCACGCCGCGGCGCTGGACCTGGTGCCCGCCCTGAGCGGGCTGATCATCATGGTGGTCAGCGCGCGCCTGACGATTCCCACGCTCAGCACCGGTGCCAGCAAGGCGCGCATCGCGGTGGCGGGGCTGTGCCTGGCCGTCGGCATGCTGGTGGCGCATTTCACGATCACGCGGGACCAGGTGCAGGACTTCGCCTCGGTGAACTGGACGGCCATCGCGCTGGCCTTCACCATCGCCATGGGCATCGCCACCGTCACGTCCATGCGCCACCGCTCGGCCAGGCTGAGCGTGCTCACCCCCCGCTACCGCCGCCAGTCGTGGGACGAGAAGGTGCTGTGCGGGGCCGCGATCCTGCTGCTGCACTGGCTGCTGGTCAACACCTTTGCCCTGCACGCCCGCACGCCACGCGGCGAACCCGAGAGCCATGCGCTGCTCGGCAGCGTGCTGGTGTTCGGCATCGCCCTGGCCATGGAACAGCTGAGCAACATGCGGTTTGACACCGGCCGCCAGCAGTTGCTGCGCAGGGGCCTGTCGATGATGCGGGTATCCAACATGACCCAGAACCCCGAGCGCGACATGCAGCTGTCGCTCATCGCCGACCACCTGCCCAGCCTGCTGCGGCCGCAACGGCTGGCGCTGCACTTCCAGCCCATCCTGGACTTCCGGCAGCAGGGCGTGCAGTTCGAGGCGCTGCTGCGCATCACCGACAAGACCCTGGGGCCCATCAACCCCGAGATGTTCCTGCTGGTGTGCGAACTGCAGGGCCGGACGGTCGAAGTGGACCGCACCATCCTGGCCAACGCGCTCGACTGCGTGAAGTCCTGGCAGGCCCAGGGCCTGCACGACGTCACCATCAGCGTGAACGTGGCGCCCCTCACGCTGCTGGAAGACAGCTTCGTGCCCTGGCTGCGCGGCGAACTGGCCCAGCGCGCCCTGCCGCCCCGCGCGCTCAAGCTCGAGCTGACGGAGCACGCCATCATCGCGCTGGGCGCGCAGATGGTGGCCGCGATGCAGCGCCTGCGCACCCTGGGCGTGGCGGTGGTGATGGACGACTTTGGCACGGGCTACTCGTCATTGGGCATGCTGGCCGACCTGCCGATCGCCGGCATCAAATGCGACCGCCTGTTCGTGCAGCAGCTGCCGCAGGACCGGCGCCGCCAGTCGCTGCTGCGGCACATCGGCACGCTGGCGCAGGAGTTTGGGCTGTCCGTGGTGGTGGAGGGCGTTGAAACCGCAGAGGAACTGCGCATCCTGCGGTCAGTGGGCCTGCACGGCATCCAGGGCTATGTGTACAGCCGCCCCATGCCCGCGGCGGACGTGCCCGCCTGGCACGAAACGCAGATGCAGCCCCGGCGTGCCGCGCTGCAGGAGCTGGTGCCCGCGAAGGGTACCGCGACGGCGGCGCGCGCGCCCACGGCCTCCGCGCGGGGCCCGGCGCCCTGGGTGCCCGGAACATGACCACCCCCAAGGCGGCCCCCCCGCACCCCGCCGCAACCGCGCGGGAGCGCGCCAGCAGGGAATGCGAACGCACCGCGCGCCGCCGGAAACACCGCCAGCCACCCGGCCTGGCGCCTGCCCTTCTCCTTTCACCCCCTCTTCTCCTGGACATGCACCACCCGTGACGGCACTCACCACCCTGGTCCTCGGCGGCTACGGCAACTTCGGCGCGCGCATCTGCCGCGCGCTGGCCGGCGACCCCGCCACGGCGCGCCACGTGGCGCTGCTGGTGGCGGGCCGTGACGCGGCACGCGCCCAGGCGCTGGCCGGCACGCTCGGGCATGGAGCCCGGGGCGTGGCGCTGGACCACCAGGCACCCGGCCTGGCCGCCACGCTGCGCCAGTGGGGCGTGGGCCTGGTCATCCACACGGCCGGGCCGTTCCAGGCACAGGGCTACGGCGTGGCCCAGGCCGCCGCCGAGGCGGGAGCGCACTACGTCGACCTGGCCGACGGCCGCCGATTCGTGTGCGATTTCCCTGCCGCCATGCACGGCCCGTTCACCGCCGCGCAGCGCACGGCCGTCACGGGCGCCAGCACGGTGCCGGCGCTGTCCTCGGCCGTCATCGACCACCTGTGCGCGGGCTGGCAGCGCATCGACAGCATCGACATCTGCATCGCCCCCGCGCAGCGCGCGCCGCGCGGGCAGGCCACGCTGGCCGCGGTGCTGAGCTACTGCGGCCTGCCCATTCCCGTGTGGGAGGGCGGGCGCTGGCAGCGCCGGCGCGGCTGGGCGCAACCCAGCCGCGTCCAGTTCCACCGCCTGCGGCCGCGCCTGGGCGCGGTATGCGACATCCCGGACCTCGAGATTTTTCCCGCGCACTACCAGGCCACCGACCGCGTCACCTTCCGCGCCGCGCTGGAAGTCGGCCTGGCGCAGCGCACCTTCGCCGCCATCGCCGCGCTGCGCGGCTGGGGCATCCTGCCCCGCCCCGAGATGCTGGCGGGCCTGATGCACCACACCGGGGGCGTGCTCGATTTCCTGGGCACTCCGCTGGGGGGCATGGTGGTGCGCGCGGCGGGCACCGGTGCCCAGGGCCAGCCGTGCCGCCGGGCCTGGCACATCGCGGCAGACCACGACCACGGCCCCGAGATCCCCTGCATGGCCGCGATCCTGCTCGCCCGGCGGCTCGCCGCCGGGCATCCCCTGCCGACCGGCGCCCATACCAGTACCGGACTCCTCCCGCTGGAGGCCTTCGCCCCCGAATTCGCACGATGGGGCATGCAGACGGATGTGGTCGAGGAGCCCGCGCCACCATGATGGCGCCGCCGCAACACCGTCTGCTGCGCTACAGCCTGGTCGCGGTCTGGCTGGCCACCGCCTTCGCCAGCGTGTGGGAGCTCCACGGCCAGAGCCGCGAGCTGCTGGCGGGCCTGCCCAGGGCGTGGACCGACGGTGGTGCACCGTGGCTGCCCACCGCCCTCATCCTGGCCGGGGCCGCTGCCGACCTCGTGCTGGGGCTGTGGCTGGCGTTGCGCCCCGGGCGTTGCGCATATGCGGCCGCACTGCTTCTGATGGCCGCCATGACGCTGCTGGCCACGCTCATCCACCCCGCATGGTGGCTGCACCCCTTGGGGCCGCTCACCAAGAACCTGCCCATCGCCGCCATCCTGTGGGTGCTGCTGCAGGACACAACCACCTCGCCGCCCCCGCCATGAGCCTGTACCTCATCCTCAAGTGGATTCACATCGTCTCCAGCGTGCTACTGGTGGGCACCGGGCTGGGCTCGGCGTTCTACCTCTTCTTCACCAACCGCAGCGGCAACGTGCAGGCGCAGGCCGTGGTCAGCCGCCTCGTGGTGCGCGCCGACTGGTGGTTCACCACCCCCACGGTCTTCATCCAGCCGGCCACGGGGCTGGCGATGGCCGCGATGGCGGGCCTGCCGTGGAGCACGCCGTGGCTGGCCGCATCGCTCGTGCTCTACGCGGTGGCCGGTGCGTGCTGGGTGCCGGTGGTGTGGCTGCAATTGCGCATGCGCGACATGGCGGCGGAGGCGGCGCGCAGCGGCAGCGCCCCGCCCGCGCGGTACTGGCGCTATGCACGCCGGTGGGAGGCGCTGGGCTACCCCGCCTTCGCGGCCATGGCGGTGGTGTTCTACCTGATGGTGAACAAGCCTGCGCTGGCGTTCTGACTATCATCGCCCCATGCTCATAGAGACCCTGGACACGGCGCGCGACCTGGGGCGCCTGAAGGAAATTCTGGGTGTGATGGTGCGCCATGGCTTTGGCGACACCGTGCGCCGCCTCGGCCTGGCCGACAGGCTCGAACGCGCCGGCCAGGCCCTGCACTGGGCGCATGCCGCCGACCTGGCCCGCGTCGAGCCACCCGCCCAGGTGCGGCTGGCACTGGAAGAACTGGGGCCTGCGTTCGTGAAGTTCGGGCAGATCCTGGCGGGCCGCGCGGACCTCTTCGGCCCCGAGTGGATCGCCGAGTTTGAAAAGCTGCACAGCCAGGTGCCCGCCGTGCCCCTCGATGTGCTGCGCCCGCAACTGCGGGAAGACCTGGGGGCCGAGCCGGAAGAGGTGTTCGCCTGGTTCGACGCCACGCCGCTGGCCGCGGCCTCCATCGCGCAGGTGCACCGCGCGCGGCTGCGCGATGGTCCCGAGGTGATCGTCAAGATCCGCCGCCCCGGCATTGCCGACACCATCCACGCCGACCTGCGCCTGCTGCTGCGCCTGGCCGCGCTGGCGGAGGCCGAACTGCCTGCGCTGAAGCCTTACCGGCCGCAGCAGCTGGTGCGCGAGTTCGCGCGCTCCCTGCGCCGCGAGCTGGACCTGGCCGGCGAATGCCGGCAGGCCGAGCGCATCGCGCTGAACCTGGCGCAGCTGCCCCACATCGTGATCCCGCGCGTGTACTGGGAGCACACCCGCGAGCGCCTGAATGTGCAGGACTTCATCGACGGAACGCCAGGCGGCGCGCTGGGGGCGCTGGTGCCCGAAGCCGGATTCGACCGCTCGGTGCTCGCCCGGCGCGGCGCGCAGGCCGTGCTCAAGATGATCGTGGAGGATGGACTCTTCCATGCCGACCCGCATCCGGGCAACGTGTTCTACCTGCCGGGCAACCGCATTGCCTTCATCGACTTTGGCATGGTGGGCCGCCTGTCGCAGCGCCGGCGCGAAGAGCTGCTGCAGCTGCTGCTGGGCCTGGTGGAGCACCAGCCGCAGGCGGTGGCCGATGTGCTGCTGGACTGGACGGGCGACGAACACGGCGTCAACCTGGGCCAGCTGGAGACCGAGGTGGAGGCCTTCGTGGACCAGTACCACGGCGTGCCGCTGGCGCAGCTGAGCCTGGGCCAGATGCTGGCCGACGTGACCGCCATCCTGCGCGAACACCACCTGGGCCTGCCGGCGGACCTGGCGCTGCTGATCAAGGCCTTCATCTCCCTCGAAGGCATGGGCCGCAACCTGGACCCGGACTTCCACATGGCCACCGAGGCCCTGCCCCTGCTCCAGCAGGTGGCGCGCGACCGCTACCACCCCCGGGCGCTGGCGGGCCGCGCCTGGTGGACGCTGCGGCGCGCGCTATCGACCGTGGAGCAGTTGCCCGACGATGTCGCGCGGCTGCTGCGCAATGCGCGGCGCGGGCATTTTCAGGTGGGCATCGAGCTGGCCCACCTCAAGCGCGTGGGCGACCAGATCGACCGTTCGGCCAACCGGCTCGCGATGGCGCTGGTGATTGCCGCGCTGATCATCGGCTCGTCCATCGTGATGACCGTCAAGGGCGGACCCACGCTGTTCGGCCTGCCGGCTTTCGGGTTTCTCGGATTCTTCGGCGCGGTGGTCTGCGGCCTGTGGCTGGTGCGCGCCATCTGGCGCAGCAGCCACCACCGCGACGACGACTGAACACGGCGGCCCCCGGCGGCACCGGAAAAAAACACACGCCATGCCCACCCCACCAGGCGGGCGGGCATGGCGTGTGCACACAGCAACCGCCGACCGACGCATTCGGATTCGGTTGTCAGGGCGGCCCGAACCCCAGCCGCCGCAGCACGGCCTGCGCCGCCGGTTGCCGCAGCGCGGTGGCAAACGCCTGCGCCGCAGCGGGGGCATCGGCGCGCACCGCCATGCCATAGGCGGCCCCCACCTGCAGCGCGGGGGGCAGTTGCACCACCCGCAAGCGCGGCACCTCGGCCTGCGCGGCCACCGCGTTCGTGCAATAGGTCAGAAACACATCGGCCTGGCGCTGGTCCATCACCCATGCGTAAGTGCCCCGGCCGGCGGGCGGCTTGGGCGAGTCCGCGCCCCCCGTGAGCTTCAGGGCCTTGGCATCCAGCTGGGCATAGGCGCCCGGCTGAATCTTGTCGGCCTGGCGGAACAGCGCCCAGGCGTAGTCGCCCGACGGGTCGGCCTTGGGCGTGGACGTGCCCACGCGCACGTCACTGCGCAGCAAGGTGGCCAGCAAGGTGTCGGGGGTGGCGCTGATCTGTTCGCTGGTCAACGCACACAGCGCATTGCGCGTGAACACCACCGGCGCCCGCCAGCCGCCCCGGGCCGCCAGGCGCTCGGGATGGTCGGTGTCGGCCGAGGCAAAGACCTGGGCCGCCTCGCCCTTCTCGATGCGCTCGCGCAGCAGGCCCGAGGCCCCGAAGGTCAGCGCCACCTTCTGGCCGGTGCGGGCTTCATGGTCGCGCGCGATCTCGGTGAAGGCCTCGCGCAGGCTGCCGGCGGCATAGACCTGCACGGGTGCCTTTTCAGCGCCCAAGGCCTCGGCAGCCACCGTGGAACAGCCCGCCAGCGGCAGGGCCAGCACACAAACCACGGCCGCGGCCAAGGCCGCCGTCCTCACGCGGTGCTCCATGGCGCGTTCTCACGGGGCTGCGTTCGGGAAGAACAGCTGCTCGCCGCCAATCTTGTAGCTGGCGATGGCGGCCTGGCCCGCGGGCGACACCACCCAGTCCACGAACTTCTGCGCGTCCTGCGCCTTCACGTGCGGGTGTTTGGCGGGGTTCACCACCATCACGCCGTACTGGTTGAAGAGCCTGGTGTCGCCCTCGACCAGGATGGCCAGGTCGGCGCGGTTCTTGAAGTTGAGCCAGGTGCCCCGGTCGGCCAGCACGTAGGCGCCGCTCGATGCCGCGATGTTGAGCGCGGGCCCCATGCCGCAGCCGCATTCCTTGTAGCCGCTGCCCTTGGTGGCGTCGGCGCCCGCGAGCTTCCAGTAGCGCAGCTCGGCCGCGTGGGTGCCGCTCTTGTCGCCGCGCGAGATGAAGCCGCCGTTGGCCGCGGACAACTTCTGCAGGGCTTGCACGATGTCCTTGCCCTTGGTGCCCACCGGGTCGTTCCTGGGGCCGATCAGGATGAAGTCGTTGTACATCACGGGATAGCGCTTCACGCCCCAGCCATCGGCCACGAACTTTTCCTCGGCCGCCTGATCGTGCACGAACAGCACGTCGGCATCGCCCCGGCGCGCCATGTCCAGCGCCTGCCCCGTGCCCAGCGCTACCACCTTGGTATCGAGCCCGGTGGCCTTCTTGAACTCGGGCAGCAGGTAGCCGAACAGGCCCGACTGCTCCGTGGAGGTGGTGGACGCCATGGTGATGCTCTGCGCAAACGCGGAACCAGACGCTACCAAAACAATAGCTACCAGCGCTTTGTGTACCAGCGCTGCAGCGCGAAAAGTCTTGAAACTCGTCATACCAGCTCTCCTTTGACAAACAGACGGGCGGCCTCCGGCAGGGGGCCGTTGAAGAAATCGTGCACCGGCAGGTCGGCCACCAGGCGGCCATGCTCCATGTAGATCACGCGGCTGGCCAGGCGCTTGACCTGGCCCAGGTTATGGCTGCTGAACACCATGGTCACGGGGTGCGCCGGGCCTGCCGCGCTGTGGCTGGCGGCAAAGTCGGCCATCAGGGCCTCGACCTCGCGCTTGGCATGCGGGTCGAGGCTGGCGGTGGGTTCGTCCAGCAGCAGCACGTCGGGCCGCAGCGCCCAGGCGCGGGCCAGCGCCACGCGTTGCTGCTGCCCCCCCGACAGGGTGCGCGCGTTCTGCGCGGCGATGTCCCGCAGCCCCACGCGCTGCAGCGCCGTGAGCGCCGTGACTCGGGCATCGCGCCACCGCACGCCCCGCAGCCACAGGGCCAGCGCCACGTTGTTCCGTGCGCTGGTGCGCAGCATGTGCGGGCGCTGGAACAGCATGGCCTGGCGCAGCGCGGCATCGCACTGCAGGCCGCCCCCGCTGGCATCGGCCAGGCCGTTGAGCACGCGCAGCAGCGTGCTTTTGCCGCTGCCGTTGGCGCCCACCAGCGCCACGCGCTCGCCGGGGGTGATGCGCAGCGTGACACGGTCCAGCGCCTGCACGTGGCCGTAGCGCACGGTCACCTGGCGCAGGTCGACCCAGGGGTTTGCCAAGGGCCCGCTCATGCCGCCACCCCCACGGGGGTGCTGGAGGCAGAGCCGTCCACCCGTTCGCGCCAGCGGCGCACCAGCGCGATCAGCACATTGAGCGCCAGCACCACGGCCAGCAGGATGATGCCCAGCGCCAGCGCCAGGGGCAGGTCGCCCTTGCTGGTCTCCAGGGCGATGGCGGTGGTCATCACGCGCGTGAAGCCGTCGATGTTGCCGCCCACGATCATCACCGCGCCCACCTCCGAGATCGCGCGGCCAAACGATGCCAGCAGCACCGTCAGCAGGGCGTAGCGCTCGTCCCACGCCAGCAGCAGGGCGCGCAGCAGCGGGCCCGCGCCCATGGAGCGCAGCTGTTCGCCATGCGCGCGCTCGGCATCCTCCACCACCTGGCGCGTGAGCGCCGTGACCACCGGCAACACCAGGATGGCCTGCGCCAGCACCATGGCCTTGAAGCTGAACAGCCAGCCCAGCGAGCCCAGCGGCCCGCTGCGCGAGAGCACCAGGTACACCACCAGCCCCACCACCACCGACGGCACCGCCAGCAAGGTGTTGAGCACCGCCAGCGCGGCGCCGCGCCCGGCGAAGCGGGCCACGCCAAGCCAGGCGCCCAGCACCAGGCCCACGCCGCAGGCAAGAAGGCACGCCGTGGCGCTGACCGACAGGGAGCGGCCCACGATGGTCCACAGGACGGGGTCGGACGAGAGAGTGAGTTGCAGCGCTGTGCTCGCGCTTTCCGAGAGTGTGGACATGGGTTCGGCTATCGTAGGCACCCAACCAATATCCAGCGATATGAACTCCCGTGCATAGGGTCCAACTTCACTACACACTCAGCCGCGATGCCGGCAACGCGCTGATCCGCAACCCGCTGCCCGAACTGCTGCAGGCGGTGGCGGAGCACGGGTCCATCTCCGGCGCGGCGCGGGGGCTGGGCCTGTCCTACCGCCACGTCTGGGGGGCCCTCAAGCGCTGGGAGGACCAGCTGGGCGGCGAACTCATCATCTGGGGCAAGGGCCAGTCGGCGCAGCTCAGCGAGTTCGGCGCCAAGCTGCTGTGGGCGGAGCGGCAGGCCCAGGCACGGCTCGCGCCGCAGATCGCCGCGCTGCACGCCGACCTGGAACGCGCATTCGCCGTGGCCTTCGACCCCCACGCCCATGTGCTCACCCTGTACGCCAGCCATGACGACGCGCTGGCCGCGCTGCGCGCCCATGCCGCGGCGCACGGCGGAACGGGCGCGCTGCATCTGGACATCCGCTTCACCGGCAGCGTGGATGCCATCCGCGCGTTGAACGAAGGGCGCTGCACGCTGGCGGGCTTTCACACCGTGGACAACGCCAAGGCGGACTCTCTGACGGCACGCACCTACCAGCCCCTGCTGCAGCCCGGGCTGCACAAGATCATCGGCTTTGCCCAGCGCACCCAGGGCCTCATCGTCGCACCCGGCAACCCGCTGGCGCTGCACGGCCTGGACGACATCGCCCGCACCGGGGCCCGCTTCGTGAACCGGCCGCTGGGTACCGGCACGCGCGTGCTGCTCGACGACCTGCTCGCGCAAGCCGGGATCGGGGCCACCTCCATCGCGGGCTATGCGCTCAACGAACCCTCTCACACGGCGGTGGCGCAGGCCGTGGCCGCGGGTGCCGCGGACGTGGGCATGGGCATCGAGCTGGCCGCGCGGGCGCGCGGACTGGGCTTCGTGCCGCTGGTGCATGAGCGCTACCACCTGGCATGCCTCAAGGCCAGCCTGGACCAGCCCGCCACGCAGGCGCTGCGCGCGCTGCTGCAGACCCCCGAATGGCTGGAGCGGCTGGGGGCCCTGCCGGGCTACACCCCCCTGCACTGCGGCGAAGTCCTGGCCATGAGCACCGTGCTGCCCTGGTGGCGCTTTGCCCGCCCCAAGCGCCGGGCACGCGCCACGGCCTGAGGGACGGAAGGGGCCCGGGAGTCCGCTGAAGCGACTCCGAAGCCACAGGAGGCATGGGCAGCAGGCCGCCCGCCGGGAGACGGCGCGGTGGGCTGACACCGGAGAAAAAAGGCAGGAGAAAGAGGGGCAGACACCCGCCCCCCTGAGGAAAACCCCATGTCCGCGCGTCAGGCTTTCTTCAGCGGCGAAGGGGTAGGATGCGCGTTACTTTCGGACACCCGTTGGGATATTGCTGCGCGCCGTGCAGGCCGCGGACATGCCCCTGGGCCCAGCAGCGCATTGGGCCCGCCCCTTTTTTATACTCTCAGGAGACACCAAGTGTCAGCACTACTCAAATTAGCCTTGGGCATGGACTGGATTTCCGGCAAGCTCAGCAAGGTGGCCACGTGGACCGTCCTGGCCGCGGCGCTCATCTCGGCAGGCAACGCCTTCATCCGCTATGGCCTGGACCTCAGCTCCAACGCCTGGCTGGAGATCCAGTGGTACCTGTTCGCCGCCACCGTGATGCTGGGCGCCCCGTTCGTCCTCATGCTCAATGAGCACGTGCGCGTCGACATCATCTACGGCAAGCTGCGCGGCAACAAGCAGGTGTATGTCGATATCGCGGGCCTGGTGGTGTTTCTGCTGCCCGCCATGCTGCTGATCGCCTACCTGAGCTGGCCGCTGTTCACCCGTGCCTTCTTCTCGGGCGAAATGTCGGGCAATGCGGGGGGACTGATCCGCTGGCCCGCCATCCTGCTCATGCCGATCGGTTTTTCACTGATGTTCCTGCAGGGCTTGGCCGAGATCATCAAGCGCGTGGCCTATCTGCGCGGCATCTATCAGATGAGCACCCACTACGAGAAACCGGTTCAGTAATCCGGTCCGCAAGCGCCGAACCATGAACCCGTGGTGCCGCTGAGCTGCGAAGCCCGCCGCGCCACGCTCTCAATTCCGGATTTTCAGGAACAACAAAATGCAAATGGAAAACTTTGCCCCGATCATGTTCGCGGGCTTGGTGGTGGTGATGCTGATCGGCTTCCCCGTCGCCTTCTCGCTGGCCGCGCTGGGGCTGGCCTCGGGCTTCTTCGCCATCGAGATGGGCTGGTTCCCCGCCGTCTTCATGGCCAACCTGCCCATCAATATCTTCGGGATCCTGAGCAACGAGCTTTTGCTGGCCATTCCGTTCTTCACCTTCATGGGCGCCATCCTCGAGAAATGCGGCCTGGCCGAAGACATGCTCGACTCCATGGGCCAGCTCTTCGGCACCGTGCGCGGCGGCCTGGGCTACTCGGTGATCATCGTGGGCTTCATCCTGGGGGCCATCACCGGCACGGTGGCGGGCCAGGTGATCGCCATGGCGCTCATCTCGCTGCCCGTCATGATCCGCTATGGCTACAACATGCGCTACGCCACCGGCGTGCTGGCCGCCTCGGGCACCATCACGCAGCTGGTGCCGCCCTCGCTCGTGCTGATCGTGATGGCCGACCAGCTGGGACGCTCGGTGGGTGACATGTACCGCGGCGCCTGGGGTCCCTCCATCCTGCAGGTGCTGATCTTCGCGGGCTACACGTTCATGCTGGGCGTCTTCAAGCCCCACTACCTGCCGGGCATCCCGAAGGAAGCGCGCACCATGTCGGGCGCCAAGCTGTGGCTCAAGTGCCTGCGCGGCATCATCCCGTCGGCCCTGCTGATCTTCGCCGTGCTGGGCTCCATGGGCGGCCTGCCCGGCATCGACACCGCCATTGCGACGCCGACCGAGGCGGGCGCCATGGGCGTGGTGGGCGCCATGGTCCTGGCCGCGATCCACAAGCGCCTGACGCTGGCCCTGATGTGGGAAGCCATGCAGGGCACCATGCGCCTGACCGCCATGGTGGTGTTCATCCTGATCGGTGCACGCGTGTTCTCGATGGTGTTCCAGGGCGTGGACGGCGCCAAGTGGGTCGAACACATGCTCTCGGGCCTGCCCGGCGGCCAGATCGGCTTCCTGATCGCGGTGAACCTGTTCATCTTCTTCCTGGCGTTCTTCCTCGACTTCTTCGAGATCGCCTTCATCATCCTGCCCATGCTGGGCCCCGTGGCCGACAAGCTGGGCATCGACCTGATCTGGTTCGGCGTGCTGCTGTGCGTGAACATGCAGACGAGCTTCATGCACCCGCCCTTCGGTTTCGCGCTTTTCTACCTGCGGGGTATCGCCAACACGCTCTTCAAGGAAGGCCGCATTCCCAAGCCCGTGCTGTCCAGCGACATCTACATGGGCGCGATTCCCTGGGTGATCATGCAGCTGCTGCTGGTGACCATCGTGATCTTCGTGCCACAGACGGTGACCATGTTCCTGCCCAAACAGGAGATCATCGACACCGACAAGGTCCAGATCGAGGTGCCGACGGATGACCTGATGCGCTCGGAAGCCACGCCCGATGCGGGCGGAGAAACCGCCGGCGAGAACCCTTTCGGCAACGCCCCGGCTGAAGCAGCGTCGGAACCGGCAAAGTGATGCACAACAGGCCCATCCCCGCGCTCCCATTGCCATGCTGAACCTCACCCCGCTGCCCCTGCCCGAGCCCTTTCGATTTACACCCGAGGGCGGCACGGTCGTGGGCCCCGCGTTCTCGCGCTCGTTCCGGCTCATGGCCACCGTGATCGTGGGCGGTTGCGCCCTGTGGTTCGCCCAGCTGTGGACACGGGGAGCGCTGGGCAACTCGGTGGGCACGGGCACCGGATGGTTCATCGCGGGCCTGGCGCTGATGGCCTGGACCTGGTGGAGCATCATGGTGAGCACCACGCGCATGGACACGAAAGGCCTGCACCAGCGCTGGGTGTGGGACAAGGCCATGCCCTACGACGACCTGGCCTATGTGCGGCTGATCCGCGTGCGCGGGTTCAGCTGGCTCATCGCTCCCCGCCTGTACGTGCGCACGCTCGCCGGCAAGTTCACGGTGTTCTATGGCGCCACGCCCGCACTGATCGGCGAGTTCGAGCGCATGGGAAAAGAGCTCAGCGCCTTCCGGCAATTCTGAGCCGCCACGGCTTCGTGGAGAGGCGGGCACTCCGAGAGGGGTGCCCGCCTTTTTCATGCGCTCCACACGACGGCGGGCCCGACTCGCCAACGCGCAGCGGCGACTACTCTCCTGGCGGACGTTCCCGGGGCCCGTGTGCAACCTCCCGCGCCGTGCCCCCAGGCCTCTTGAACACTCCCCGCACGGCCACCGGGGGCGCTGCATGCCACACGCAGGGCAAGGTGAGCCAGGGGTTGGCCATGGGTGGAGCTGCGTGCCACGGGGATGAGGAGCCCGGCGGCGGCCCCGGCTCCCGCTGCGTGGGCCCATCCTCTGGCGAGCGGACCGAACAGCGAATAGAAAAACGACGCCCATGAAAAAACCGCGCCAGGGCGCGGTTTTCTTGTTGCACTGAGCGCGGTGGGGCGTCAGAGCTTGAGGGTCTGCATGTAGCTGTCGAAACGGCCTTCGGCCACGCGGAACCACGCCACCTGGTCGCGCTGGAAGTTGCGGAAGTCCGCATAGATCTTCTTCCACTCGGGGCTCTTGGCATCGTTCTCGGCGTACACCTCCTGGGAAGCCTTGAACGAAGCGTCCAGCACGTCCTTGGTGAAGGGCAGCAGCTTGATCTTCGCGCCGATCAGTTGCTTGAGGGCCACGGGGTTGCGGGCGTCGTACTTGGCCAGCATGTCCACGGCGGCGTGCGACGAAGCGGACTGGATGATGGCCTTGTTCTCGGCCGACAGGGCATCGAAGGCCTTCTGGTTGATGAAGAAGTCCACTTCAGGACCGCCTTCCCACCAGCCGGGGTAGTAGTAGTGAGGCGCCACCTTGTTGAAGCCCAGCTTCTGGTCGTCATAGGGGCCGACCCATTCCGCCGCATCGATGGTGCCTTTTTCCAGCGCCTGGTAGATTTCGCCGCCTGGCAGGCTTTGGGGAACAACACCCATCTTCTGCATCACTTCGCCGACGAGGCCGCCGCCCAGGCGCATCTTCAGGCCCTTGAGGTCAGCGACCGACTTGATTTCCTTGCGGTACCAGCCGCCCATCTGCGTGCCCGTGTTGCCGCCCGCGAAGCTCAGCATGCCGTAGCCTGCGTAGAACTCGTCCATCAGCTTGCGGCCGTTGCCGTGCATCATCCACGCGTTCATCTGGCGCGAGTTCATGCCGAACGGGATCGCGGAGCCCAGCGCGAACGCGGGGTTCTTGCCGTAGAAGTAGTACGGCACGGTGTGGCACATTTCCACGGAGCCTTGCTGCACGCCGTCAGCCACGCCCATGGCGGGCATCAGTTCGCCGCCAGCGTGCACCGAAATCTCGAACTTGCCGCCCGACATGGCCTTCACCGCATTGGCAAACACCTCGGCACCGCCGTAGATGGTGTCAAGGGGCTTGGGGAAGCTCGACGCAAGGCGCCAGCGCACGGCAGCCTGCGCGTGAACGGCAGGCGCAACACCCGCGGCCAGCACGCCCGCGATGCCCGCATGCTTGATGATTGAACGACGATCCATGTGGTTATCTCCGAAAACTCGATTGCACAACTTGGCGCAACGGGCGGTAACCCACGGGCCAAGAACCTTTTTACCGGAGTCGATTGTAGGAACATGCCCTGTGCCGGATTTGCGGGTTTTCCCGTGAAATCCCAGACGCCCGATCAGGGCTTCAGGGTTCTGCAAGCATCGGCTGCGCCCCGCGCGCACAAGGCCGCAACGGGCCGCATCGCCTGGAAGCGGCGTCAGATCTTCTGCGCCGACATGAAGGTGTCGTAGCGCGCTTCGGCAAAGCGGAACCAGAGGATCTGGTCGCGCTGGAAGTTGCGCATGTCCCCGTAGATCTTCTTCCACTCGGGGCTTTTGGAATCGTTGTGCGCAAAGACCTCCATGGAAGCCTTGAAGGCCGCATCCATGACACTTTGCGAGAACGGCAGCACCTTGGTCTTGGCGGCCACCAGCTGCTTGAGCGCGGTGGGGTTCAGCGCGTCGTACTTGGCCAGCATGTCCGCGTGCGCAATGGCGGCGGCTGCCTCCACGATGAGCTTGTTGTCGGCCGAGAGGCCGTCGAACGCCTTCTTGTGGATGAAGAAATCCACCTCGGGCCCGCCCTCCCACCAGCCGGGGTAATAGTAAAAGGGCGCCACCTTGTTGAACCCCAGCTTCTGGTCGTCATACGGCCCCACCCATTCGGCGGCGTCGATGGTGCCCTTTTGCAGGGCCTGGTAGATCTCGCCCCCCGGAATGCTCTGCGGAATGGCGCCCAGCCGGGACATCACTTCACCCACCAGACCGCCGCCCAGGCGCATCTTCATGCCCTTGAAGTCGCTCGGGCTCTTGATCTCGCGCAAGTACCACCCGCCCATCTGCGTGCCGGTGTTTCCCCCCGCGAAACTGACCATGCTGAAGCCGGCGTAGAACTCGTCCATGAGCTTGCGTCCATTGCCATGGAGCATCCAGGCGCTCATCTGGCGCGCGTTGAAGCCGAAGGGGATGGCCGAGCCCAGCGCGAAGGCGGGGCTCTTGCCGTAGAAGTAATACGGCACGGTATGGCACATCTCGACCGCGCCGCCCTGCACGGCGTCCACCACGCCAAATGCCGGCACGAGTTCGCCCCCCGCGTGCACGGAGATCTCGAAGCGGCCGTTCGTCATCACTTTCACGGCCTTGGCGAACACCTCCGCGCCGCCATAGATGGTGTCCAGCGACTTGGGGAAACTGGAGGCCAGGCGCCACCGGATGGATGCCTGCGCAAACACCGCGGGCGCCACGCCGGTGGCCAGGACCCCTGCGATACCTGCGTGTCTGACGAGAGAGCGGCGATCCATAGAACTTGTCTCCAAGAGGGGTGTTGGCAGGCGCGGGCGCATGGCGCCATTGCGGCGCTGGCGGGGGACGGGCACTGTTGCCTTTTGTCGCAATTGTAGGAGGAGGGTCCGCGGCTGGCCCTCTAGGTTTTCCCGGGCACGCAAGGCCATGCGCGGCACCGGCTGGCGGCCCCGCCGTCAGCGCCCCACCCTGTCCCGGAAAAAGCAGAGGGCACTGCCTGCGCATCCACCCACGGCATGCGGCCGCCGGCGAGGCCAGTCCGCGCAGCGCGGCCGTTCGCCCTAGCCCGGGAACCGCTTCTCTATCGCGTTGCGGATTCCCGCCGCGTCGAGCCCCTGCAATGCCAGGAGCCTGGCCGGATCGCCGTGCTCGATGAACACGTCCGGCAGGCCCAGCTGCAGCACCGGGCGCACGATGCCCATGGCGTTGAGCGCTTCGGTCACGGCGCTGCCCGCGCCGCCCATGATCGCGCCTTCTTCCAGCGTGACCAGCGCATCGTGGCGCTCGGCCACTTCACGCAGCAGCGCCTCGTCGACGGGCTTGGCCCAGCGCATGTTGACCACCGTGGCGTCCAGCGCCTCGGCCGCTTCGAGCGCGGGGTACAGCAGCGTGCCAAACGACAGGATGGCGATGCGCGGGGCACCGGCACGGGTGCCCTGGCGCTCGCGGCGGATCTCGCCCTTGCCAAAGGGCAGGCTGTCCAGGCCCGCCAGCGGCGCCACGCCCGCGCCGCTGCCGCGCGGGTAGCGCACGGCCACGGGGTGGTCCTGCTCGAAGGCGCTGCTCAGCAACTGGCGGCATTCGCGCTCGTCGGCCGGGCAGGCCATGCTCATGTTCGGGATGCAGCGCACAAACGGGATGTCATACGCCCCGGCATGCGTGGCGCCGTCCGCGCCCACCAGCCCGGCACGGTCGAGCGCGAACACCACGGGCAGGTTCTGCAGCGCCACGTCGTGGATTAGCTGGTCGTAGCCGCGCTGCAGGAAGGTGGAGTAGATCGCCACCACGGGCTTGACGCCCTCGCAGGCCATGCCGGCGGCGAACGTCACGGCGTGCTGCTCGGCGATGCCCACGTCGTAGTAGCGGTCCGGAAAGCGCTTTTCAAACTCGACCATGCCCGAGCCTTCGCGCATGGCGGGCGTGATGCCCACCAGGCGCCCGTCGTGCGCGGCCATGTCGCACAGCCACTGGCCGAACACCTGGGTGAAGGTGGGCTTCGGCGCGGCGCTGCTCTTGACCAGGCCCACGGCCGGGTCGAACTTGCCGGGGCCGTGGTAGGCCACGGGGTCGGCCTCGGCCAGCTTGTAGCCCTGGCCCTTCTTGGTAACCACGTGCAGGAACTGCGGGCCCTTGAGGCTCTTGATGTTCTCGAGCGTGGGGATCAGCGAATCGAGGTCGTGGCCGTCGATGGGACCGATGTAGTTGAAGCCGAACTTCTCGAACAGCGTGGCGGGCACCACCATGCCCTTGGCCTGCTGCTCGAAGCGCTTGGCCAGCTCCAGCAGGGGCGGCACGGGGCGCAGCACGGTCTTGCCCACGTTCTTGGCGGCGGCGTAGAACTGGCCGCTCATGAGCTGGGCCAGGTAGCGGTTGAGCGCACCGACGGGCGGGCTGATGCTCATGTCGTTGTCGTTGAGCACGACAAGCAGGTTGGCGTCGGCCACGCCGCCGTTGTTGAGCGCCTCGAAGGCCATGCCGGCGCTCATCGCGCCGTCGCCGATGATGGCCACCGCATGCCGGTCTTCTCCCTTGCGCTTGGCGGCCAGCGCCATGCCCAGTGCCGCCGAGATGCTGGTGCTCGAGTGCGCCGTTCCGAAGGTGTCATACACGCTTTCCGCCCGCTGCGGAAACCCCGAGATGCCGCCCAGCTGGCGCAGCGTATGCATGCGGTCGCGCCGGCCGGTCAGGATCTTGTGGGGGTAAGTCTGGTGGCCCACGTCCCACACGAGGCGGTCTTCGGGGGTGTTGAAGACGTGGTGCAGCGCCACGGTCAGCTCCACCGTGCCCAGGTTGGAGCTGAGGTGGCCGCCGGTCTGGGAGACGCTCTGCAGCACGAACTCGCGCAGTTCGGTGGCCAGCGCCTTGAGGTCTGCGCGCGAGAGCTTGCGCAGGTCTGCCGGGTCATTGATGTTCTGCAGCAGGGGAAAGGACGTCGTGGACATTTACTATTCTTTTTATAGCTTCCAGCGCTTTACCGATAAGCGCCAGTGGCCAGTTTGGTATGTTTCTTCATCGCGACGCGGCACGGCCAGGGCCCTGCTCAGTGCGAGCGGCGCACCACCATGTCCGCCAGGGCCGCCAGTGCGCGGGTATCGGGCAGGCCGCTGCGGGCCAGCGCCGCATGCGCCTCGCCCAGGAGTTCGTCGGCATGGGCCCGCGCGGGCTCCAGCCCAAGCAGCGAGACATAGGTGGGCTTGTCGGCCGCCGCGTCCTTGCCCGCCGTCTTGCCCAGCGTGGCCGAATCGGCCACCACGTCCAGGATGTCGTCGACCACCTGGAAAGCAAGGCCCATGGCGGCGCCATAGTCGGACAGCGCCTGGTACGCCGCGCCCACCGCATGGCCGCACACCGCGCCCATGAGCACGCTGCCCTGCAGCAGCGCGCCCGTCTTGAGGCGGTGCATCTGCCGCAGCTGGTCCTGCGTGAGCGCAACCCCCACGCTGGCCAGGTCGATCGCCTGCCCACCCGCCATGCCGGCCGACCCCGCAGCGCAGGCCAGCAGCCGGCACAGCGCGGCCTGGGTGGCCGCAGGGATGAGGGTGTTGTCCGGCGTCAGCAATTCGAACGCAAAGGCCTGCAGGGCGTCGCCCGCCAGCAGCGCCTGGGCCTCGCCAAACTGCACGTGCACCGTGGGCTTGCCCCGGCGCAGCACGTCGTTGTCCATGCAGGGCATGTCATCGTGCACCAGCGAGTAGGCGTGGATCAGCTCCACCGCGCAGGCCGCGCGCAGCGCCGCGTCGTCGAATACCGCGGAGGCGGAGGCACCGCTGCACACCGCCTCATAGGCCGCCAGCACCAGCAGGGGCCGCAGGCGCTTGCCGCCGTCGAGCACGGCGTAGCGCATGGCATCGCCCAGCCCGGCGGGCGCGCCGTGGCCCACCCACTGCGAGAGGGCCTGCTCCACGCGTGCCAGGTGGTTCTGGCTCCAGAGATTCATGTCAAGGGGTCGGCTCGCACACGCCATCGGCACCGCGCTCATTCCTGGTTCCATGGTTGCAGCTGTCCTTCGTCCAGCACCTTGATCTGGTCCTGCACGGCATCGAGCCGCTGGCGGCAGAACGCCAGCAGCGCCGCACCGCGCTGGTAGCCGGCCAGCATCTGGTCCAGCGGCAGCTGGCCCGATTCAATGCGGGCCACGAGTTGCTCCAGCTCTTCCAGCGCCGCTTCGTAGCTAGCGGGTTCGGCGGGGGGCGCGGGAGTTGCGGGGGCCTTGGGCATGGAGGGGGCGACGGTGCGCGGGTGAAAAACCGGTCATTTTAGGCGCACCACCGCGGCGCGGCGCGGGACGCCCCCCGGCGCGCTCCGCCCCCGGCGCCAGAAGCCTGTGTCCGGCCCGCCACGGGGCCGCGGCACGCCGTGAGCAGATGGCCGGAACAGGGGTTTCAATACACGTAAGTGGGATGCGGGAATAACCCCACCGCCTATAATCCCATTCCCGTCGAGCCGGCTCATCTCCTGAGCCGGTTTCTTTTTTCCAGATGCGCCCAGGCGCACCTCCCTGTGGGGAGTCTTTAGGTCAGGTCACCCATGTCTGATTTAAGTCTTCAACTGCAGCAGGCCGCAAGCCAACTACCAGTTTCAAGCTACTTTGACGATGCGCTGTTCCAGCGCGAGCTGGAGTCCATCTTCCAGCGCGGGCCCCGCTATGTGGGGCATCAACTGTCCGTGCCGAACGTCGGCGACTACTACGCACTGCCCCAGGAGGGCGAGGGCCGCGCCCTGGTGCGCAACGCCCAGGGCGGGGTCGAGCTCGTCTCCAACGTCTGCCGCCACCGCCAGGCCGTCATGCTCAAGGGCAAGGGCTCCCTGCACACCCAGCAAAAGGGCAGCGCGGGCGGCAACATCGTGTGCCCCCTGCACCGCTGGACCTACAGCCCCCAGGGCGAGCTGCTGGGCGCCCCGCACTTCGCGAACGACCCCTGCCTGAACCTGAACAACTACAAGCTGCGCGAGTGGAACGGCCTGCTGTTCGAGGACAACGGCTACGACGTGGCCGCCGACCTCGCCCAGATGGGCCCGCGCGCCGACCTGGACTTCGAGGGCTACGTGCTCGACCACGTGGAGCTGCACGAGTGCAACTACAACTGGAAGACCTTCATCGAGGTCTATCTCGAGGACTACCACGTGGGGCCCTTCCACCCGGGCCTGGGCAGCTTCGTGACCTGCGAGGACCTGCGCTGGGAGTTCGGCAAGAACTACTCGGTGCAGACCGTGGGCGTGGCCAACCGCCTGGGCAAGGCCGGCAGCCCCGTGTACGAGCGCTGGCATGAGGCCCTGCTCGCCTTCCGGGAGGGCAAGCCGCCCAAGCACGGAGCCATCTGGCTCACGCTGTACCCCCACATCATGGTGGAGTGGTACCCGCATGTGCTCACCGTGTCCACGCTGCACCCCATCAGCCCGACCAAGACGCTGAACATGGTGGAGTTCTACTACCCCGAAGAAATCGCGGCGTTCGAGCGCGAATTCGTCGAGGCGCAGAAGGCCGCCTATATGGAGACCTGCATCGAGGACGACGAGATCGGCGAGCGCATGGACGCAGGCCGCAAGGCGCTGCTGGCGCGCGGCGACAACGAGGTCGGCCCCTACCAAAGCCCCATGGAAGACGGCATGCAGCACTTCCACGAGTGGTACCGTGAGGCGATGGGCTCGGACACCATCGACCCGGCCACGCCAAAACGCTGAATACGGCGGCAAAACCCCGCCAATCCGCAGGCCCACCATGGTCTGCTCTCATTAAAATAGCTGCCAGTGCTTAAAAAATAAGCGCTGGCAGCTATTTTCATTTCTGCGCCCCACGGCGCGCCTCGAGAGACCACAACCCGATGCAAGCCCTCTGGATGGTGTTGGCCGCGTTCCTGTTTGCCAGCATGGGCGTGTGCGTCAAGATCGCGTCGGACTTTTTCAACTCGGCCGAGCTGGTGTGCTACCGGGGCCTGATCGGCATGTTCATCCTGTGGCTGCTGGCGCGCTCGCAAAAGGTGACGCTGGCGACGCAATACCCCGGCATGCACGCCTGGCGCAGCCTGGTGGGCGTGACCTCGCTCGGAGCCTGGTTCTTCGCCATCGCCCACCTGCCCCTGGCCACGGCCATGACGCTCAACTACATGAGCAGCGTGTGGATCGCCGCCTTCCTGATCGGGGGCACGCTGCTGGCCTGGCGCCCCTCGCCAGCCACCCCGCGCCCGGCCCTGCAAGGCCCGCTGGTACTCACCGTGCTGGTCGGTTTCGTGGGCGTGGTGCTGATGCTGCGCCCCAGCCTGGACCAGAACCAGGCCTTTGCCGGCCTGATCGGGCTGATGTCGGGCCTGACGGCTGCGTTTGCCTATATGCAGGTGGTGGCGCTGTCGCGCCTGGGCGAGCCCGAGTCGCGCACCGTCTTCTACTTCGCCGTCGGCTCGGCGGTGGCGGGCGGCGTGGCCATGCTGTTCACCGGCACCTCGGCCTGGCCGGGCTGGCAGGCGCTGTGGCTGCTGCCCATCGGCGTGCTGGCCGCGGGCGGCCAGCTGTGCATGACCAAGGCCTACGCCAGCGCCAAGACCCAGCGCGGCACGCTGGTGGTGGCCAATCTGCAGTATTCAGGCATCGTGTTCGCCGCCGTCTACAGCGTGCTGCTGTTTGGCGACAAGATCCCGCCCATCGGCTGGATCGGCATGGCCCTCATCGTGGGCAGCGGTATCGTGGCCACCATCCTGCGGGCCCGCGCCGCGCCCGGTGCGCCGGCCGAAGAACATTGATACGAAGTGGGCATGCCATCGGCTTTCCAACTGGACACAATGGAGCCCGTCTTTCCCTTCGCACCGGACCGCACCCCATGACCTACACGACCCTCATCTCCGCCCCCGAACTGCAAGCCCTGGCCGCCAGCGGCGCGCCGCTGATGGTGTTCGACTGCAGCTTCGACCTGATGCATCCCAGCGCGGGCGCCCAGCAGTACGCGCAGGCCCACCTTCCCGGCGCCGTGTACGCCGACCTCAACAACGACCTGAGCGCCAGGCACGGCGCGCCCGGCGCCGGCGGCACGCTCACCGCGCAGGAAGCCGACCTGCCCGCGTCCGGCGGCCGCCACCCGCTGCCCAGCCGCGAACGGTTTGCCATGTGGCTGTCCAGCGTGGGCTTCGCCAACAACATGCAGGCCGTCGTGTACGACCGCCAGGGTGCCAACTACTGCGGCCGGCTGTGGTGGATGCTCAAGTGGGCGGGCCACGATGCCGCGGCCGTCCTCGATGGCGGCCTGCAGGCCTGGCAGGCCGCGGGCGGCCCGGTGGCCAGCGGCGAGGAACCCGCGCGCTTTCAGTCCAACTTCCAGCTGGGCGAACCCCTGCGCCGGCTGGCCACTGCCGCCGACGTGCTGACCCGGCTGCGGCAGCCCGGCCAGACCGTGGTCGATGCGCGGGCGGGTGCCCGCTACCGTGGCGAGGTGGAGCCGCTGGACCCGGTGGCGGGCCACATCCCCGGCGCGCTCAATCGCCCGTTCACCGAGAACATCGCCGCCGATGGCCGCTTCAAGCCTGCTGACGTGCTGCGCTCTGAATTTGAAGCGCTGCTAGGCGGCCGTGACCCCGCCACCGTGGTGCACCAGTGCGGCAGCGGCGTGAGCGCCGTGCCCAATCTGCTGGGCATGGAGATAGCCGGCCTCGGCCCGACAGCATTGTTTGCTGGCAGCTGGAGCGAGTGGTGTTCAGACCCCACGCGCCCGGTCGAAAAAGGCTGATCCAGCGTCCAGCACGGCAGCGCAGGTTGTAAAAGTGCAAAAAAGATGGTTTTGAGGGTGCTATCAAAACCATGAACAGAAGTGGGCAGCCTGGGCCCACTGCCACAGCAGCGACCACCGCCTGAAATGCCAGCCTGCACCTGATGTGCGTGTAGGGCAAATTCCTACACAGCCCACCGCAGAACCAGACACGCGGCACAGCCAAACCCCGACTTAATTTCTGATTGGGGCGGTTTCACAATCCATTTCAACGGATCACGCAAAACCTGCAATCAGCAGGCAACGCAAGACCCGGCACTGGAAAAAAGGAAGCTGCCATGACCAACGAACAAATCCTCGCTGAAATCCGCGAAGCCAACCTCACCTACCTGATGTTGGCCCAAACCCTGATCCGTCAGGACAAGGCCGAAGCCGTGTTCCGCTTGGGCATGAACGAGGAGTCTGCCGATATTCTCGCATCGCTGTCGGCGGCGCAAGTGATGAAACTGGCCTCCAGAAACACGCTTCTTTGCAGCTTCCGCGTGGACGACAACCTGGTGTGGAGCCTGCTCACCAACCACTCGGCCAAGAAGGTGGGCAACGAGGCCACCAACACGCTGCACGCCAACATCCTGATGGCCAGCCGCGTGTCCGAAGTGCTCTGAGCCCACCGCCAGACCTTTGCACCGAACGCCCTCCATCTCTCTCGCCGAAAGCCCGCCATGTCCTCCACCACCGCCGCCAAAGCCCCAGCCAAGAGCGTTCTGAACGAATCCAAGCAGATCGAACGCGCCGCCATGCTGATCCAGATGGGCGCCCGCATGCAGGTGCTGGAGTCGGAAACCACGCTGTCGTACGAGCGCCTGATCCGCCTGTACAAGGAAATCGCGGGCAAGTCGCCATCGAAGGGCCAGCTGCCCTTCTCCACCGACTGGTTCCTGACCTGGCAGGAGAACATCCACAGCTCGCTGTTTTTGAACATCTACGAATACCTGTCCAAGGGCGTGGACCTGGATTCGGTGGAGCTGCTGACCAAGGCCTACCGCCTGTACAACGAACAGGTGGCCACGGCCGAGATCGAACCCCTGCTGTCGTTCACCCGCGCCTGGCGTCTGGTGAAATTCGTGGATGCCGGCATGCTCACCCGCACCAAGTGCGCCCAGTGCAGCGGCCAGTTCGTGACCGAGCTGTACGAGAACCGCCATTTCACCTGTGGCCTGTGCAACCCACCCGCCCGCGCTGGCAAGAGCAAGACGGCCGGTGCACTGATGCTGCACTAAGTACATCCCCCCGAGCGGCTTTGCCGCTTCCCCCTTCTCTCGAACCGCTACGCGATTCGGGAAAGGGGACGATGCCCTCGCTGCGGGGCGGCCCTTGCCTGCCATCCCTGGCAGGGGGAAGGCAGCGCCAGTTCGTAAGGCTCGCCCGGTCGGGTCGAGCGTTCAAGAATCCAAGTCAAATTGGCACTTTGCGCTTATAAAAAAAGCGCGAGCAGCTATCAAATTAATATCAAATCCGGTTGAGGCCTGCGAGCGCCCTGCTACCTCCCGGCCAGCAGCGCCCGCACGTTTTCATCCATGGGCACCGCATAGTTGTGCGCCGCCACCACGGTGTTGCCCACGGGGTTCACCAGCTTGAGGCTGATGTACACCACCGACGTGGACACCGCGTACGTGCCCACCACCACCGCCTGCGCGTCCTGGGCCTGGCTCACCTCGCGCACCTCGCGCGACAGCAGCAGCTCGCCCTGGTCGCGCTGCAGCAGCAGGTTCTCGCGCAGTTTCACCTCGGTCACCTTCAGGCCCCGGTGCACCATGCGGCCCGCGATCTGCTCGGAGAAGATGCGGCCCAGCCGCGACGATTCGGTAAGCCGGTCCACACTGACCAGCGTGGCCACCAGCACGGGCTGGTTGGCGTCCAGCGGTGCGGTCTGCAGCAGCGCATCGGTGGCGCGTTCATTCAGCTCGATGAGGTTGCTGCGCGATACTCCGCCCGCCCGGTCGCCGTAGTAGTAGCTGTGCATGGGGTTGGTCACGCAGCCCTGCAGCAGGCCCAGTGTCATGAGTCCCACCAATGCCAGCACAGCAGCGGGCGCCCGGGCTGGCATCCTGACGCTGAAGGATGGCCGGGCCGTCATGGCGCAACCACCCGCCAGGTCTTCACTGGCGTGGGCGGCGGGGGTGCTGGCGGGGGAGGCGGGGACATCTCGGGCGCCTTGGTCTTGTAGAGCACCGAATCCTCCTGCTCGATGTAGTACACGTCGGCGGTGCGCGCCAGATACCGGTCGCCGCCCTCCAGGGAGGTGGTGATCAGCACCTCGGTGCGCGTGGGGCCGCCTGCGGCCGGGCCGCTGATGGCGTACTGCGTGAGGTCGGTCACCAGGCCCAGGCCCGTGACACCGGCCAGCATGGAGCCCGCGCTCTGGTGGTACAGGTACCAGTCGCGCGCCACGCCCACCCCCAGCGCCAGGCGCGTCCAGGGCAGGGGGCCCATGCTGTTGACCCGCGCCTCGTGCTGCACCAGCTGCGTCTCGAACGTCATGGTGACAGCCGTGGGCTGGGTGGACAGCGTCACGCCCTTATCCAGCAGCCGCGTGATCAGGAGCTTGCGAAAGCCGTTGTTGAAGCTCGTATCGCCCGCGGACGGCGCCACGTAGATGGGGTACTCGCCCGCCGACCAGGCGCTGATCTTGCCGGCCACGCGGCTGGCCACGTCGTCGGCCAGCACGTCCCAGTGGTGCACGGCGCGCGCCTTCTTCTGGTCGGTGGCGGAATAGTTGTCGGCGCGCGGCACGTCCAGGGACGAGCAGCCGCCCAGCAGCAGCAACGCCGCCACGGCGGCGGTGGCGGCCCAGAACGGCACCCGGGCGAGGGATCGGTGGTGTTTCATGCGCACGAGCCCTTTGTTGACGTGGTGTGGATGAGATGCATGCAATGCAATAGCATCGCGCCATCCTAGCGGCCGGCCACGGTGCCCATCCGGCGATAAGCGCGGTTTTTGCGTCGCTTTCGGCGCCGCCTTCCCCCCGCTTGGGTCGCCACCTACAGGACGGCGCCACCCGCTGCCGCACAATCCGCGCATGACCGTGCCCCCCGACGAACCACTGCCCCCCTCCTTGCCCCCCGCCACGCTAGGGTCTAGGCCCGCCGCTGGGCCGGCCGCAGCAGCAGCGGGGCCCGACCCTGTGCCAGGCCCCGCAGCAACGCCCCTGGAGACGGTGGCGGCAGCTGCCGCAGGCACCACCGCTTCGCCGGACACGCACGGCACGGCGCCGCCCGGCCCTGGCGCGCAGGCCGCCGCCGTGGCCGAGATACCGGCACCCCTCACCGGCCCGCTCATGCTCCACATGCCCGTGGACGTGCGCAACCTCTCGCTCGCGCTGCTGGCCCTGTTTGCCGGCGTGGCGCTGCTGCACTGGGCCAGCGCCGTGTTCATCCCCATAATGCTCAGCCTGCTGCTCACCACGGCGCTGCGGCCCGCCGTCGAGCTCCTGCGGCGCTGCCACGTGCCGCGCTGGCTGGGCGCGGGCGTGCTGCTCATCGCCATCGTCTTCGGGCTGGCGAGCGCCGCCTGGTCGCTGAGCGACGGGGCCGCGCAGCTCGTCGACTCGCTGCCCGTGGCCGCCAAGAAGGTGCGCGACAGCATCAAGGCGCGCGCAGGCACCAGCAGCCCGCTCGACACCGTGCAGAAGGCCGCCACGCAGATCGAGCAGGCCGCCAACGAAAACAGCGCCGCCAGCCCCACCCGGCGGGGCGTGCAGCGCGTGGTGGTGGAGCGCCCTCCGTTCAACATCCGCGACTACCTGTGGAGCGGCACCATGGGGCTGATGTCGGCCCTGGGCCAGCTCACCGTGGTGGTCTTCCTCACCTTCTTCGCGCTGGCCTCCGGCAACCTGTTTCGCAACAAGCTGCTGCGCATCGCGGGCACCAGCCTGGAACGGCGCAAGGTCACCATCCACGTGCTGGAAGACATCACCAACCAGATCCAGCGCTACCTGCTGGTGCAGGTGCTCACCAGCGCCCTGGTGGGCGTGGCCACGGGCCTGGCCTACTGGGCCCTGGGCCTGGAGAACGCGGCCGTGTGGGGCGTGGTGGCCGGGGTGCTCAACCTCGCGCCCTACATCGGCTCGGCCCTGGTCACCGGCGCATCGGCCCTGGTGGCCTTCCTGCAGTTCGGCACCCTGGACATGGCGCTGGCCATCGGCGGCGCGTCGCTGGTCATCCATACCCTCGTGGGCAACCTGCTCACGCCCTGGCTCACCAGCCGCACCAGCAGCATGAGCCCCGTGGCCGTGTTCGTCAGCGTGCTGGCCTGGGGCTGGCTGTGGGGCCTGTGGGGCCTGCTGCTGGGCATCCCGGTGATGATGGCCGTCAAGGCGGTGTGCGACCGGGTGGAGGATCTGAAGGCGGTGGGGGAGTTGCTGGGGGACTGAGGTCCAGGCGCTGCTGCACGAACGCGGGAAGCTCGTCTGCAGGCACCGCCCGGCCGAAATACCAGCCCTGCACCTCCAGGTCCATGGTCCGGGGCAGCCGTTGCAACTGCTCGGCGGTCTCGACCCCTTCCACCACGATGCCGCAGCCCAGCCCCTGGCAGAAGTTGAGCAGGCCTTCCAGCACCCGCCCTCCCTGCGCCTGCGCGCTGGCGAGCACGAAGCTGCGGTCGATCTTGATCGTATCGACCTCGAAGGCATGCAGGTAGCTCAGGGATGAGTAGCCGGTGCCAAAGTCGTCGATGGAGACCTTCGCGCCCACAGCGTGCACACGGGCGATGGCGTTGCGCATTCCGAAGACATCCGCGGCCAGGGCATCCTCGGTCAGCTCGATGCTGATGCAGCCGGCCGCTGGCGCGATCAGGTCCACCAGACGGATGCAGTGCTCCTGCGACATGAGCGTGGGGCCCGTGATGTTGATGGAAATGGGCAGCTCGAAGCCCGCGTTGCGCCAGCGCCGGTACTGCCGCAGCGCCGCAGCCGCCACCCACAGGTCCACATCCTTCATCAGGCCCGCCTCGGACAGCCAGGCCAGGAACGCCCCGGGGGGCTGGACGCGGCCCCGGGAATCGCGGGCCCGCAGCAAGGCCTCGCAGCCCGTGCACCGGCCGGTGCGCAGCGACACCTGGGGCTGGTACTCCAGGAAGAATTCGTAGTCCCCCATGCGGCGCACCTGGGCCAGCAGTTCCTCGCGGCGTGCCTGGCCTTGTTGTGCGACCACCACGGGATCGCGCGCATAGAGGCTTCCCTCCTCCTGCAGGCGGGTGAAGGTGGTGTCCAGCCCGGGCAGGTGCACGGTGGTTTCGTTGTGGCGCTCCAGCGAGCGCACCGCAGGCCCATACAGGCAGGCGCCGAGCAGCACCAGCGCCAGCTGCAGGGCCACCGCGCCCCAGTCGCCCTGGGTGCTGACATAGGCATTGAAGACGACCGGCGCATTGAGCGGCATGGGCATGCTGGCCACGGCCACCCAGCCCGCCTGCACGGCCGCCAGCGCCAGGCAGGCATTGAGGGCGGGGACGGCCAGGAACGGCAGCAGCATCCGCAGGTTCAGGATCAGCGGGATGCCGAAGAGCAGCAGCTCGTTCACGTTCAGCAGCGCCATCGGCAGACTCGCCAGCGCGAGCAGGCGCAGGCCGGGGCTGCGGGCGCGCCACAGCACGGCCAGCACCAGCGACAAGGTTCCGCCCGAGCCGCCGATGAAGGCAAATGCCCCCAGCAGGCCCGCGTTCAGGGGATGCTGCGGCACCTGATCGGCCAGCAGGGCCAGGGCGTTCCAGCCCACGGCCTGGTCCAGGGACTGGAACAGCGGCTGCAGCGCGTGGTAGCCATGGATGCCAAAAAACCACAGCAGCGAATTCAGGCCCGTGAGCAATACGGCGTTGAGATAGGACTGATCGGGGTTGGCCACATCGATGGGCAGGCGCCAGTGCACCAGCCCCTCCCACTGCTGCAGCAAGGCCAGAACGACCACCAGCAGCGCGGTGGTGGCGATGCCGGGAACCACCATGTTCATGGCGTCCTCCACGTTCTCGCTGACCTGGGCCATGCGCGCGACCCGCAGCCCGCGCACCCGCATCAGCCAGGCCATCAGCGGCACGGTGACAAGCGGGGCGGCAATCGCGATGAACAGCACCAGCGTGGCCGCCGCCCGCGGATGGCCGCGCAGCAGGTAGGCGGCGAGCGCGGCATGGACGAAACACAGAAAGGCCACCGGCAAGCGTGGCAACCGGTGGCGGATGGCCAGCATGTAGCCGATGGAGGCGGTGATCAGCAGCGGCAGGATGCGGCTGATCTCCCCGTGCAGGTCCGCCAGCAAGTCGGCCACGGAGGCCGGCAGGCCCAGCATGCGCGCCAGCACCGACAGCACCAGCAGGACGGCCGACACCATCAGGCACGGCAGGACCCAGAGCAGCCCTTCGCGAATGGCACGCATCGCGTCGGCCCTCGCCACGGCCTCCAGCCGCCGGGACAGTAACAGCCGCCAGAACGCAAGATCAATGCCCAAGCCATGCCTCCCACCCTGAAGCGACCGCGAGGATGCCACCTGGAGCCTGCCCGGCAGCCCCCAGATTCCCCGCACCCGTCCGAAGAGGCGGCCGGCGATCTGCCCGCGTGTCCTCTCCCCCCTGGGCCCATGCTATCGGGCCTGCCCGCATCTTGCAAAGGGCGCCACCGCCCCCCAGGGAAGCCGACGACCTCAGCCCGTGTTGCGCAGCCCCGCAGCGATCCCGTTGATCGAGATGTGAATCCCCGTCTGCACCCGCTCATCCCCCTGCCCCGCGCGCCAGCGGCGCACCAGTTCCACCTGCAGGTGGTGCAGCGGGTCGATGTACGGAAAGCGGTGCTTGATGGAGCGGGCCAGCGCCGCGTTGTGCGTGAGGCGCTGCTTGTCGCCCGTGATGCGCGTGAGCGCCTCGGCCGTGCGGTGCCATTCGGCCTCGATGCTGGTGAACACCTTCTTGCGCAGGCGCGCGTCTGTCACGAGTTCGCTGTAGCGCGAGGCCAGCGCCAGGTCGCTCTTGGCCAGCACCATGTCCATGTTGGACAGCAGCGTGCGGAAAAACGGCCACTGGCGGTACATCTTCTGCAGCAGGGCCAGCTGGGTCTTGGGGTCCTTGCCTTCCAGGTTCACGAACGCATCGACCGCCGAGCCAAAGCCGTACCAGCCGGGCAGCGTCAAACGGCACTGGCCCCAGCTGAAGCCCCAGGGGATGGCGCGCAGGTCTTCGATCTTCTGGCTGGCCTTGCGGCTGGCGGGGCGCGAGCCGATGTTCAGTTCGGCGATCTCGCGGATCGGCGTGGAGTTGAAGAAGTATTCGGTGAAGCCCGGGGTGTCGTACACCAGCGCGCGGTAGCTGCCCATGCTGGCCAGCGAGAGCTGCGCGGCGGCGTCCAAGAACGCCTTGGTGGCGGGCTTGGTGGGCTGCAGCAGCGTGGCTTCGAGCGTGGCGGCCACCAGGGTTTCCAGGTTGCGCCGGCCGATCTCGGGGTTGGCATATTTGGAGGCGATGACTTCGCCCTGCTCCGTCAGGCGAATCTGGCCGCGCACGGTGCCGGGGGGTTGCGCCAGGATGGCCTGGTAGCTGGGGCCGCCGCCCCGGCCCACGGTGCCGCCCCGGCCGTGGAACATGCGCAGCTGGATGCCGTGGCTGGTGGCCAGCTCGTCGAACAGCTCCACCAGCGCGATCTCGGCGCGGTACAGCTCCCAGTTGCTGGTGAAGATGCCGCCGTCCTTGTTGCTGTCGCTGTAGCCCAGCATGATGTCCTGCTCGCCGCCACTGCGCTGCACCAGGGCTGCCACGCCGGGCAGCGCATAGAACTCGCGCATGATGGGCGCGGCATTGCGCAGGTCTTCGATGGTTTCGAACAGGGGCACCACGATGAGGTGGTTGCGCGACTCGGCATCGAGCGTGCCGTTCATCAGGCCCACTTCCTTCTGCAAGAGCAGCACTTCGAGCAAATCGCTCACCGTTTCGGTGTGGCTGATGATGTAGTGGCGGATGGCCTCGTGGCCGAAGCGCTCGCGCATCACGCGGGCGGTTTCGAAGATGGCCAGTTCGCCCTTTGCGTGTGCGGAATACTCAGCGCCCACCACGCGCAGCGGGCGCGCGTCGTTCAGCAGCTTGATGAGCAGCGCGCGCTTGGCGGCTTCCTGCAAGCCCGCGTAGTGGGGCTCGATGCGCGCCTTGGCCAGCAGTTCGGCCACCACCTCCTCGTGCTTGTCGGAGCTTTGGCGCAGGTCCACCGTGGCCAGGTGGAAGCCGAACACCTGTACGGCGCGGATCAGGGGGTGCAGGCGTTCGCCCGCCAGGGCCTCGCCATGGTGCGATTGCAGCGAGGCTTCGATCACCCGCAGGTCGGCCAGGAACTCCTCGGCGCTGCCGTAGGGGTTCTGCGGCACCACCGCATGGCGCGCGGCTTCGCCGCCGGTCAGTTCCTTGAGCGAGGCCGCCAGGCGGGCGTAGATGCCCGTGAGCGCGCGGCGGTAGGGCTCGTCCTGGCGGTGTTCGTTGGTGTCGGGCGAGCGCAGGGCCAGGGCCTCCATCTCGGCGGACACCTGCACCAGGCGCGCCGACAGCGACAGCTCGCCGCCCAGGTAGTGCACCTCGGTCAGGTAGTGGCGCAGGGCCACCTCGGCCTGCCGGCCCAGTGCGTATTGCAGGGTCTGCGCGGTGACGTTGGGATTGCCGTCGCGGTCGCCGCCGATCCACTGGCCCATGCGCAGAAAGCTGTGCACGGGGTACTGGCCCAGCTCGTTCTCCAGGTCGGCGTAGATCTTGGGGATCTCGCGCAGGAAGGTGGCCTCGTAATAAGAGAGCGCGTTTTCGATCTCGTCGGCCACGGTGAGCTTGCTGTAGCGCAAGAGGCGCGTCTGCCACAGCTGGGCCACACGGGCGCGCAGCAGGGCTTCGTTGGCGGCCAGTTCGCGCGGGGTGAGCGCGTCCTTGGCGCTGTTGTACAGCTGGGCACGCACCTGGATGTCGTCGCGCACGGCCAGCAGCAGGGCAATGTCGCGCTCGGCATCCAGAATGCTCTTGCGCTGCACTTCGGTAGGGTGGGCCGTGAGCACCGGGGCCACGTAGCTGCCCGCCAGCGTCTGCGAAATCGTCTTGGGAGCGATACCCGCCCAGCGCAGGCGCGACAGGGCCACCTCGATGCTGCCCTCCTGCGTGTCCCCCGCGCGCTCGTGCACGGCGCGGCGGCGGATGTGGTGGCGGTCTTCGGCCAGGTTGGCCAGGTGGCTGAAGTAGGTAAACGCGCGGATCACGCTCACCGTCTGGTCGCCCGAGAGCGACTTGAGCAGCTTCTTGAGCGCGCGGTCGGCCTCCTGATCGGCATCGCGGCGGAACGCCACCGACAGCTTGCGCACCTGCTCCACCAGCTCATACGCGGCCACGCCCTCCTGCTCCCGGATCACGTCGCCCAGAATGCGGCCGAGCAGGCGGATGTCGTCAATCAGGGGCTGGTCCTTGTCGGATCGTTTCATGCGGTGGTCTCCGGAATGGGATGGGGGGATCGCCGGCGCCGTCCGCCCGGCATGCCCCCGGGCCGCACCAGCCCCAGTGCGGGCGCATGCTAGCATCGCCCGCCCCTGAATGATTACAAACAGGTTACGAACTTGAGCATGCCCCAGACACCCCTCACCATCGTCATTGCCACGCGCGAAAGCCGTCTCGCCCTGTGGCAGGCCGAGCATGTACAGGCCCTTTTGCGCGCACGGGGCCACACGGTGGAGCTGCTGGGCATGACGACCAAGGGCGACCAGATCCTGGACCGGTCGCTGAGCAAGGTGGGCGGCAAGGGCCTGTTCGTGAAAGAGCTGGAAGTGGCGCTGGAAGAAGGCCGCGCGCACATCGCCGTGCACTCGCTCAAGGATGTGCCCATGGAGCTGCCCGAGGGTTTTGCCCTGGCCTGCGTGATGGAGCGCGAAGACCCGCGCGATGCGTTTGTCTCACCCAACTACCCGAACATTGATGCCCTGCCCCAGGGCGCGGTGGTGGGCACCTCCAGCCTGCGCCGCCAGGTGCTGCTGCAGGCCCTGCGGCCCGACCTGAGGATCGAGCCGCTGCGCGGCAACCTGGACACGCGCCTGCGCAAGCTGGACGAAGGCCAGTACGACGCCATCGTGCTGGCGGCGGCGGGCCTGAAACGCCTGGGGCTCGCCTCCCGCATTCGCGCCACGTTCGAGCCCACGGCCATGCTGCCCGCGGCGGGTCAGGGCGCACTGGGCATCGAGGTGCGCAGCGACCGGCAAGACCTGATCGACGCGCTGGCGCCGCTGGCCCACCAGCCCACCTGGCTGACCGTGGCCGCCGAGCGCGCCGTGAGCCGCGCCATGGGCGGCAGCTGCTCGATGCCGCTGGCGGCGCACGGCACGCTGGCCGCCGGCGTGCTGCAGCTCGATGCCGCCTGGGGCGACCCGGACGGCCAGGCCCCGCTGGTGCGCGCGCAGGCCAGCGCCCCCGTCGGCACACTGGCGCAGGCCGAAGCGCTGGGCGACGCGATTGCCCAGCGCCTGCGCGCGGGCGGCGCACGGGGCGCGGACCCCGCCAGCCTTCCACAACCCTGAGGCGCCCATGCCCTCGCCCCGGGTGATCGTCACGCGGCCCGCCCGCGAGGCCGCGCACTGGGTGGAGATGCTGGGCGCGCACGGCATCGGCGCCGTGGCGCTGCCGCTCATCGCCATCGGCCCCTGTCGCGACCCCGCTGCGCAGCAGGCGCTCGCCCGGGCCAGGGCCCACCTTGCGCAGTACCGCGCCCTGATGTTTGTCAGTGGCAATGCCGTGGCCCATTTTTTTGGATCTGGCAGGCCTCCAGCGCTGGATGGACAAGCGCTGGCAGCTATCAAAACAAGAGCATGGTCACCCGGCCCCGGCACGGCGCGCGCGCTGGAGCAGGCCGGCGTGCCCTCGGCCTGCATCGACGGTCCGGCGCCCGACGCGCCGCAGTTCGACTCGGAAGCGCTGTGGCAGCAGGTGGCCGCGCAGGTACGGCCCGGCGACCGCGTGCTGATCGTGCGCGGAAGATCCGGCAGCGTGCCTGAATCTGCCCAGGGCAGCGGCCGCGACTGGCTGGCCCGCCAGATCGAGGCAGCGGGCGGCACGGTGGAGTTTGTGGTGGCCTACCAACGCGGCGCGCCCCGCTTTTCAGCGCACGAGGTGGCGCTGGCGCAACAGGCGGCGCACGATGGTTCCCTCTGGCTGCTGAGCAGTTCCGAAGCCGTGGCCCACCTGGCCGAGGCCCTGCCCGGCCAGCCCTGGGGCGCCGCGCGGGCGCTGGCCACGCACCCGCGCATCGCCGAGGCGGCCCGTGCGGCGGGCTTTGGCGCCGTGCGGGAATGCCGTCCGGCCCTGGAAGACGTGGTGGCCTCGATAGAATCGGCGGCATGAGTTCCGTGCCCCCCAACGATCTGCCCCCTGCACCCGCCGCAGCCCCCGTGGCGGCGCCCGTGGGCGCACCCGCAGCGGGCCCCGCGCCTTCGCACGCCGCGCCGACACCCGCTCCCGGCCGGGGCGGCGCCGTGACGCTGCTGCTGGGCACCGTGGCGGCGGCGGCACTGGTCAGCAGCGGCCTGCTGTGGCAAAAACTCAGCTCCATCCAGGAGCAGCTCGCCCGGCAGTCTGCGGACTCGGGTGCGCAGGCGATCGAGGCCCGCACCATGGCCCGCCAGGCCGAAGAGCTGGTGCGCGAGACCGCCGCCCGCCTGTCGGTGGCCGAGGCGCGGGTGAGCGAGGTGGCGCTGCAGCGCAGCCAGCTCGAAGAACTCATGCAGAGCCTGTCGCGCTCGCGCGACGAGAACCTGGTGGTGGACATCGAATCCGCCATCCGCCTCGCGCAGCAGCAGGCTCAGCTCACCGGCAGCCTGGAGCCGCTGGTGGCCGCGCTCAAAAGCGCCAACCTGCGCATCGAGCGCGCCGCCCAGCCCCGGCTCGCACCCGTGCAGCGCGCCATCGGCCGCGACCTGGACCGCCTGACCCGCGCCACCGTCACCGACACCGCCGGCCTGCTGGCCCGCCTGGACGACCTGGTGCGCCAGGTGGACGAGCTGCCCGTGCTCAATGCGGTGGCCCAGGCCGCCGCCACGCGGCGCCTGTCGGCCGCGCCCCCGGCGCCGGGCGGCATGCCGGCCTCCACCGGCGGGATGGCCTGGTGGCAGGCCGCGCTGCAGCGCAGCTGGGAAGTGGTGCGCGACGAGGCCCGGGGGCTGGTGCGGGTGAGCCGCATCGACCAGCCCGAGGCGATCCTTCTGGCGCCCGAACAGACCTTCTTCCTGCGCGAGAACCTCAAGCTCAAGCTGCTCAACGCCCGCCTGGGCGTGCTCGCGCGCCAGTTCGACTCGGCCCGGGCCGACCTGGCCGCCGCCACCGTGGCGCTGAACAAGTACTTCGACCCGGCCTCGCGGCGCACGCAGAACGCGGCCAGCACGCTGCAGACGGCCCAGGCCAGCATGAAAGCGGCCGAGCAGCCGCGCCTGGACGAAACCCTGTCCGCGCTGGCCACTGCCGCAGCGGGAAGGTAAATGAATCACCCCCTGAGTCGCTTCGCGCCTTCCCCCTCTCCTGCGGGAGGGGGACGCCACCGGTGGCCTGGCACAGCCAGTTCCACGGTGGCGCTCGCCTGGACCGCGCCCGTGCCACGGGCTGCGGGCGCCGCCTTGCGCGGTGGAATAACGGACTGACGACATGCGCGCAGCACTTTGGCTTTTGGCATTGTTTGGCGTGGCCGTGGCCGCCGCGCTGTTCGCGGGCAACAACCAGGGCACCGTCACCCTGTACTGGCCGCCCTACCGCATCGACCTGTCGCTGAACATGGTGGTGCTGTTGCTGGTGGGCGGTTTCGTCACCGTGTACGCGGCGCTGCGCGCGCTGGCCGCCCTGCTGGAACTGCCCCACCAGGCCCGCCGCTGGCGCGTGCAGCAAAAGGAGCGCGCCATGCACGCGGCCTTGCTCGATGCGCTGACCCACATGCTCGGCGGGCGCTTCATCCGCTCGCGCAAGGCGGCGGTGGCCGCGCTGTCGCAGGAACATGCGCTGGGCGCCGCCGGCGAGGCCGTACCCCACGGCCGCCAGCTGCGCGCCCTGGCCCACATGATCGCGGCCGAGGCCTCGCACGCACTGCAGGACAGCGCCACGCGCGAGAGCCACCTGCAGGACGCGCTTCAGGAAGCCCCCGCGCGCGGCACCGTGAGCGAGCAGGAAATGCGCGAAGGCACGCAGATGCGCGCGGCCCGCTGGTCGCTGGACGACCGCGATGCGGGCGCGGCGCTCGACCGCCTGGCCGCCCTGCCCCAGGGCGCGGCGCGGCGCACGCTGTCGCTGCGCATCAAGCTCAAGGCGACCCGGCTGGCACGGCAGACGCAGGAGGCGCTCGATACCGCGCGCCTGCTGGGCAAGCACCGCGCGTTCTCGCCCGCCGCGGCCCAGAGCATCGTGCGCGGCCTGGCCACCGAGCTCATCAACAGCGCGCACGACACCGCGCAGCTGCAGCAGATCTGGATGTCGCTGGAGTCCTCCGAGCGCAACATGCCCGAACTCGCCATCCATGCCGCCCAGCGGCTGGCCGCCCTGGGCGGCGATGCCACCCAGGTGCGCGCCTGGCTGCTGCCGGTGTGGGAACGCATGGTGGACCTGCCCGACGCACTGGCCGAGCACCATGCGCTGAAGCTGGTACGCGCGCTCGAAGCCGGGCTGGACGCACTGGACGCGCCCTGGCTGGCCCGCATCGAATCCGCGCACCAGGCCAACCCGCGCGATGCGCGCCTGCAGTACCTGGCGGGCATGGCCTGCCTCAAGCGCCAGCTGTGGGGCAAGTCCCAGCAGCTGCTCACCCAGGCGGCGCAGCAGCTCGCCGACACCAGCCTGCGGGCGAGCGCCTGGCGCCATCTGGCGGAACTGGCCGAAAAGCGCGGGGACGAGGCCGCTGCCGCCGAGGCCTGGAAGAAGGCCGCGCTCGGCCAGTAAGCGCCCCGGCCTCTCCCTTTTCTCAAGGCAGGCCGCCGCACCGCGCCATGCGCGCTTGCGGTAACCGCCACCACGCGCCCCGCGGCGGTTTCAGTCCCTCGGCATGCACCCTGATGGGGCATTCCCCATGCCCAGGGCCCTCCCCCGCCTCGGGCCATGCACAAGCCGCACAGCATTGGGGAACTTTGAGCGCTCAGGCCCTCTCAATTCATTTTTTTTGAATTGAAGCATCAATCTGCCTGAAACCGAATGCGGTGACGGCTTTCTACACTGCCCCATTGCTTGACGAATGTCAGCCTTGGCCGAGAGGCGCTGGCCCGGCGCCTCCACCTGACCACCCGCTTTGCTTTTTGCTCCCAGATGACTGCCCCTGCCACCACCGCCCCCCCGGCCGCCGCAACGCCCCGCCGCTACACGCGCACCGCCATGCTTTTGCACTGGGTGCTGGGCCTGGCGCTGATCGGCCTGTTTGGCGTGGGCATCTACATGACGGGCCTGCCGTTCTCGCCGCAGCGGCTCAAGCTCTACAACTGGCACAAGTGGGCGGGTGTCACCCTCCTCGTGCTGTCGGTGCTGCGCCTGCTGTGGCGCGCCACGCACCGCCCCCCCGCACTGCCGCCGGCGATCGAGCAGGCCATGCCGGGCTGGCAGAAGCTGGCGCACCACGCCACGCACGGGCTGCTCTATGCGCTGTTCTTCGCCGTGCCGCTGATCGGCTGGGCCTACAGCTCGGCCGCCGGTTTCCCCATCGTGTTCCTGGGCCTGTGGCAGCTGCCCGACTTCGTGCCCGTGAGCAAGGAGCTGGCCGAGGCCATCAAGCCCTGGCACCAGTACACCGCATTTGCAATGGCGGGCCTCGTGGTGCTGCACATCGCGGGCGCGCTCAAGCACCAGATCGTGGACCGCGACGGCCTGCTCGCCCGCATGCTGCCTGGTGGATGAGGCAGGCCCCGAGCCGCTTCGCGCCGTCTCCCTGTTCGGCGGGAGGGGACCGCACCCGCAGGCCCGGCAGAGCCGGCTCCACGGGCGCACTGGCGGATGCGCGCCCCTGTCTTACACCAGCCGACCGCCCCACCTTCTCTTCTCTTTTCTGTCTTTTGAACGGAGTTTTCGAATGAATCTGTCTTCTTCTTCCACCCTGTCCCACATCGTGCTGGGCGCCGCCCTGGCCGTGGGCGCCCAGGCCGCCCTGGCCCAGCAACAACTGGTGCCCGCCCAAAGCGAAGTGCAGTTCACCGCCCGCCAGATGGGCGTGCCGCTGGACGGCCACTTCAAGAAGTTCAGCGCCCAGGTGGCGTTCGACCCGGCCAAGCCGGCCACCAGCAAGATCGCGTTCACGGTCGATACCGGCAGCGCCACGCTCGGATCGCGCGAGACCGATGCCGAACTGCCCAAGCCCACGTGGTTCAACGTGGGGAAGTTCCCGCAGGCGCAGTTCGAATCCACCGCCATCAAGGCGCTGGGTGGCGGCAAGTTCGAGGTGGCGGGCAAGCTCACCATCAAGGGCACTGCGCAGAACGTGGTGGTGCCCGTCACGCTGACCCAAAGCGGGGCCAGCACCACCGCCACAGGCACGCTGCCCATCAAGCGCCTGGCGTTCAAGATCGGTGAGAACGAGTGGGCCGACACCTCGATGGTGGCCGACGACGTGACCGTGAAATTCAAGCTCGCGCTCACCGGCGTGGGCAAGATTTGAATGAAGCTCCCCCGGAGTCGCTTCGCGCCTTCCCCTCTCTCGCATTGCTACGCAACGCGGGAGAGGGACGCTCCCGGCGCAGCGAGGCGGCCCTTGTGCGGGAGCGCTGGCTTGAACGTGCCCGATCCCCGCGTCGCACGGCATTGAATCGCTGATTTCTTTCCTTTTTTCCTTCCTTTTCTTTCCACCACTGCTCCAGGAGTATTTACCCATGCGCAAGTCCCTGTTCTCCCTGCTCGCCGTGGCCGCTGCCACCGCAATGACCGCCGGCGCCGCGCAGGCCGCCAACTACGCCATCGACCCCACGCACACCTTCGTGACATTCGAGATCGGCCACTTCGGCACGACCACGAACCGCGCCCGCTTCGACAAGAAGCAAGGCACCGTGGAGTTCGACCGCGCGGCCAAGTCCGGCAAGGTGGACATCACCATCGACACCACCTCGGTGAACTCGGGCACGCCCCCGTTCGACAAGCACCTGCAAAGCGCCGACCTGTTCGATGCCGCCAAGCACCCCACCATCAAGTTCGTGTCCGACAAGTTCAGCTTCAACGGCGACAAGGTCAGCGAAGTGGCCGGCCAGCTCACGCTGCTGGGCAAGACCGCGCCCGTCACGCTCAAGGCCACGCAGTTCAACTGCTATGACAGCCCCATGCTCAAGCGCGAAGTGTGCGGTGGCGACTTCGAGGCCACGATCGACCGCACCCAGTGGGGCATGAACTACGGCGTGGAGTGGGGCTTCCCCAAGAACGTGCGCCTGGTGGTGCAGATCGAAGCCGTGAAGCAGTAATCCAGCCACGCTGGCCACGCGCCAGCGCGCAGGGCGGCGTCCACGCCGTGCCCACAGGCCACCCGCCGCGCCCGCGCAGCGGGTGGCTTTTTCCTTGGCGCGGCCCCACCAGGCCCCCTTCCGCGTCAGGCAGCGTCCAGCGAGGCGTCCAGGTCCCAGCCCTGCGGCCGCCAGGCCCACACCACGTCCGGCCGCAGCGCGCGCAGGAAGGCGGTGTCGTGCGACACCACGGCCAGCGCGCCCGTGAAGGCCGCCAGCGCGGCCTGCAAGGCGTCCACGGCATCCACATCCAGGTGGTTCGTGGGCTCGTCGAGCAGCAGCATCTGCGCAGGCTCGCACGACCACAGGGCGCAGGCCAGCGCGGCCTTGATGCGCTCGCCGCCACTGAGCACACCGGCCGGGCGATGCACCTTGTCCGCATCCAGCCCGAGTTGTGCCAGGTGCGTGCGCAGCGCGGCTTCGGGCAGCGGCGAGCCCAGTGCCCGCAGCCGATCCAGCACGCTGCATTGCGGGGGCAGCGCGGCGGTGTTGTGCTGGTCCAGCCAGGCGGCCCGCACGCCGCGCCGCACACCGCCTCCAGGCACGCCATCCGGCGCCGCGACCAGCCGCAGCAGGCTGCTCTTGCCACACCCATTGGGCCCGGTGATCGCTATGCGCACGGGGCCACTCCACACGCCGTTCAGCGCAGGCAAGCCCGGTGGGGCATGCGGCACCTGCACCTGCTCGAACGCCAGCACCTGCCTGCCCGCCGGCACGGCGCTTTGCGGCAGCACCAGCGCCGCGGCTGCCTGCGCGGGCACGCGCAGGGCAGCCTCGCGCACGGCCTCGTTCAGCCGCTGGCGCTCTTGCTGCTGCCGCTCGTGCTCGCGGCCGGCGTGGGCCTGTGCGCTGTTCTTCCGGCGGTCGAGCAGGATGGACGCCTGGTTGGTGGTGCGCCCCGCCGCGCGACCGCGTGCCGCGCGGCGCTGCTGGGCGTCATGCTCGCGCTGCAGCGCCCGCAGGCCCTGCTCGCGCTCGGTGCGCGCATGGTCCAGCGCGGCCTGGGCGGCGGCCTCGGCCTGGCGCTGGGCCTGGTACAGCCCCCAGTGGCCGCCATAGCGCTGCAGCCCGGCGGGCGACAGCTCCACGATGCTGCCCACCGCGCCCAGCAATTCGCGGTCGTGGCTGGCCACCAGCACGCCGCCCCGCCACTGCGCCAGCGATTCCATCAGCCATCGCCGGCCCGCGCGGTCAAGGTGGTTGGTGGGCTCGTCGAGCACCAGCAGCTCGGCATCGGACAGGAAAGCCCCCGCCAGCGCCACGCGCATGCGCTCGCCCCCGCTGAGCCGCTGCGCGGCGTGTGCCGGCGGCAGGTGGCCCAGCCCCAGGGCGTGCAGCGCCTGCCGCCAGCGCGCGGGCAGGTCCCACCGCCCATCGGCCACGAGCAGGTCATCGGGCGTGCCTTCGCCCGCCTCCAGCCGCGCCAGGGCGCCCAGCGCCGGCCCCAGCCCTGCGACGTCAGCCACCGTGGCACCGGGCGCAGCAGCCACCTCCTGCGCCACCACATGCAGCGAAGGATCGCCCAGCACGGCGCCGCTGGCGGGCTGCAGCGCGCGCGCCGCGAGCCGCAGGAAGACGCTCTTGCCGCAGCCGTTGGCACCCACGATGCCCGTCACGCCCGGGCCCAGGGACACCGTCAGCGGACGGCCCCACAGGGCCTGGCCGCCAGGCGGGCTCCAGCCAACCCCGGCGAACTGCAGCACGGCCTGGCCCGCGCCGGGCGCCGCATTGCCCTGCCTGGCAGGGGCCTGCGATGAAGGAGCAGAAGAAGAAGATGATGATGATGGGAAATCAGCAGCCGAGGCTGCGGCAGCGCTGCGGCTGCCATGGGCGGATTCGCCCCCTGAAGGTGTCGCCATGCAAAAGCACTCCAAACAAGACATGCAACCACCTGGCCCGCAAAGGGCGGCAGGGGAACGGCTTGAAGAGGCTCAAAGGCGCATGGGAGTAATACCTCGGCACGAATGGGTGTGACTGCGGAATGTACCGCAAATCACCCACATAAAAATTAACTTAACGTAAATCAATTACGAATAGTAGAATTGCAGCCATCCATTTGAGGAGACACCGCATGAATGCCGCCCCGACGCCCGATCTGGCCACCCTGCCCGCGCCTGCCGCCATCCAGCAGCTGCACCACTACGCCTACAAGGCCCGCGACGCGGAAGAGACGCGCCACTTCTACGAAGACATCCTGGGCCTGCCGCTCTACCACATCATCCAGAGCGACTACGTGCCCAGCACGGGCGAGTACTGCCCCTACACGCACTTCTTCTTCCGCCTGCGGGACGGCTCGTTCATCGCCTTCTTCGACCTGGGCGACGACGTGAAGGCCGAGCCCTCGCCCAACACGCCGCTGTGGGTCAACCACATCGCCTTCCGCGTGAACACGGTCGAGGAACTGGAGAACACCAAGAAGCGCCTGGAAGCCCATGGCATCGAGGTGCTGGGCGTGACCGACCACCACATCTTCCACAGCATCTACTTCTTCGATCCCAACGGCATCCGCCTGGAGCTGTCGGCCCAGCTGGCCAACGAGGAGCAGATGGCCAAGGACAGCACCGCGGCCCATGCGCGGCTCAACGAGTGGACGGCCCGCAAGGAGCAGTGGCGCAAGGAGCGCGCCGAGGGCAAGGTGGCCGCTCCGCTCAAGCCCCAGCAGAACGACCGGCCCGAGTACGTGCGCGGCTGAAGCGCAGGCCCAGGCCGCAGCGTGGCGCCGTGCGGCGCCCATATCAATAAAAAACGGCCGCAGCGCTTGATATTCAAGCGCTGATAGCTATACAAACTATAGCAAGCACTTTGCCTTCGCTAAGCGCGGAGCGCCACGGCGCGCCGCCGTCAGCCGCCCTGCTGCTGCGCCCGCATCACCTGGTGGCGTTGCCAGTAGTGGCCCACCGTGGCGTTGAACGGGTCTTTCTCCTTCTTCAGGCCGGCCAATTTGATCTTGCTGGTCTTGGCACCCAGGCCCAGGGCGTTCTTCTCGGGGTGGGTCACGATCAACGCGTTCCCAAAGCTGCTCTCCTTGTATTCGAGCGCCTTCACCGCATCCCAGAACACGGTGGTCCCGTCCGCACTCGTGCGGATGCCCTCGATGCTGACCTCCACCGTGTGGCCCCCCTTGAGCGCAAACACCACGGGGGGGAAGTACCGCAGCACCAGTGCGCGCTCTTCATCGGTGGCGGGTTCGTAGCGGTAGGCCAGGCTGCGTTCGTGGTCTTGTGCGAACTGCTGCTCGTAGTCGCTCCACAGGCGCTGCTCGATCGCATCGGCCGTCACGATCTCCTGCACCCAGGTCGCCGAGGGCGTACGCACGGCGATGGCGGCGTAGTCCCGCTCCTTGAGCGCCATGCCCACGTTGCGCAGGCGCTCGGGCATGGCCGGGTGCGAGTCGAAGGGGTGCGGCACGTTGGCCGTCTTCATGGCGTCCAGAAAATCGCCGGAGGCTGCATAGGGTGCCAGCCCCTGGGCCACGAAGCGGGCAATGCCCAGCGTGGTGTCGTCGTGCCGCTCATTGCGGCCAAAGAGTTCGGCCTCGATCTTGTAGCGGTACTGGGCATAGGCCGCGATCTTGACCAGCGACTGCGCGATCGCCGCTGGCGACGTGAGCTTGGCGGCCACGCGGTCGGCCTTGAACTCGCGCTCGCGGCTGTCGCGCGCCAGAGCGATCTCGAAGATGGTGCGGTACAGGTCCAGCAGGGGCGAAGCCATCGCCGTGAGCCCTCCGGTGCGCATGGCGTGCCGGTAGTGGTCGTACTGCACGAGCTTGGGGCCCAGCCGGGCGCTGCTGTGGGTGTCGCCGCCGCGCAGGTGGGCCAGTTCGTGGCCGAACACGGCATCGGCCTCGGCCTGGTCCAGGATGCGCAGCAGCGGCAGGCTCACGAACAGCGTGCGGCCCGTGAGCGTCTGTCGGCCCACCGTGAGCGGGGCCTCGGTCACGAAAAAATTGGCGTCGATGCCCGCCACGATGTGCCGGGGCGGATCGGTCTTGAGGCGCTGCGCCATGTGGCGGATGCGCTTCCACAGCAGGGGCGCATCGTCTTCGGACACCAGCTCGCCCACCGCATGGTTGCTGGACTGCACGCGCTTGAAGATGCCCCTCACCGCCACCAGCACGCCCGCCAGCACCACAAAACCCACGAACAGCACCAGCTTGGGCGAATACTTGTGGAAGAAGAACGCAGTGACCCAGAATGACAGCCACACCGCCATCGCGCCCTGCACCAGCAGTGCCGCGGCGCTGGCAACGGTGGTCAGGCGCCAGCCCGTGACGAAACTCGTGTACTGCAGCGTGCGGTCGGCGAAGGCCAGGGCCCCCAGCCCCAGCACCGCCACCATCAGCACCGCGCCGGCCACCAGGGTCCAGAACGCCACCTTGCGGGCCATGTCGAACTGCCAGACATCCGCGAAGCGTTCGCACAGGGCTTCGCGGTAGTCCTGCGCCTCGGGGTCGGCGCTGCCGCAGATGGTGGATGGCGGGTTGCTGCGGTAGTAGTCCTTGCGGGCCTGCTTTTCGGCGGGCGCCATGCCCTTTTCAGCGTCGATGCGCTGGCCGATACCGGCCACGAAGCGGGCGTCCTGGTCGCGCTGTACATGACCGGCGAAGACATAGGTCACCGCCGGGATGAGAAAAAGCGCCAGCAGCGCATAGGCGAAGACCTTGGCAAGGCCCACGCGGAGTGCGGATTGAAGATTCATGGAGGGGACCGATTGGTTGTATGTTTTTGACCCAGGCGAACACAGGGAGCCGCTCCCCCCGCAGGGGCCCTCTCGCTCCACCGGCGGGATTATCAGGACGCAACCGCCAGCAGGCCCACCCACAAGGTAACAATTGGCGAGAAAAGCCCGATGGACGGGATCCCGGTGGTGGGGCCCGCCCGGCGGGAGCCCGCCAGCACTCCCGTAAAATGCCCGGTCCACTTCTTGTCCGTGGAGGCGCGCCCCGTGCCCGCCTCTTCCTTCTGCAAAATCCCATGAGCTCGCCCCAACCACAACCCGGCCTCGACAGCCTGTCCAAGTCTTTTGAACCCGCCGCCCTGGAAGCCCACTGGGGGCCCGAATGGGAACGCCGCGGCTATGGCGTCGCGGGATTCAGAGGCACGGGCGCGGCGCAAGCCGGCGAGCCGGCCTTCTCCATCCAGCTGCCTCCCCCCAACGTGACGGGCACGCTGCACATGGGCCATGCGTTCAACCAGACCATCATGGACAGCCTCACGCGCTACCACCGCATGAAAGGCTTCAACACCGTGTGGGTCCCCGGCACCGACCACGCGGGCATCGCCACGCAGATCGTGGTCGAGCGCCAACTGCAGGAGCAGGGCATCAGCCGCTACGACATGGGCCCCACCCCGCCCGAGGCGCGCAAGAACTTCGTGAGCAAGGTGTGGGAGTGGAAGGAAAAGAGCGGCAACACCATCACCACGCAGATGCGCCGCATGGGCGACAGTGTGGATTGGAGCCGTGAATACTTCACCATGGACGACAAGCTCTCCACCGTGGTCACCGACACCTTCGTGAAGCTGTACGAGCAGGGCCTGATCTACCGCGGCAAGCGCCTGGTGAATTGGGACCCGAAGCTGCAGTCCGCCGTGTCCGACCTGGAAGTGGAGAGCGAGGAAAAAGACGGCTCGCTGTGGCACATCGCCTACCCGCTGGCCGATGGCTCGGGCAGCCTCACGGTGGCCACCACCCGGCCCGAAACCATGCTGGGCGACGTGGCCCTGATGGTGCACCCTGAAGACGCACGCTACACGCACCTGATCGGCAAGATGGTCAACCTGCCGCTGTGCGACCGCCAGATCCCGGTGATTGCCGACGACTACGTGGACAAGGAGTTCGGCACGGGCGTGGTGAAGGTCACCCCCGCGCACGACCAGAACGACTACGCCGTGGGCCAGCGCCACAAGCTGCCCATGATCGTGGTGCTGACGCTGCAGGCCACCATCAACGACAACGCACCCGCCAAGTACCGGGGCATGGACCGCTTCGTGGCCCGCAAGGCCGTGGTGGCCGACCTGGAAGCCACCGGCGCGCTGGTCGAGGTGAAGAAACACAAGCTCATGGTGCCCATCTGCACCCGCACCGGCCAGGTGATCGAGCCCATGCTGACCGACCAGTGGTTCGTGGCCATGAGCAAGGTGAGCGACCAGGACCCGACGGGCAAGAGCATCGCGCAAAAGGCCATCGACGCCGTGGCCACAGGCGAGGTGACGTTCGTGCCCGAGAACTGGGTGAACACCTACAACCAGTGGATGAACAACATCCAGGACTGGTGCATCAGCCGCCAGCTGTGGTGGGGCCACCAGATCCCGGCCTGGTACGACGAAGACGGCAACGTGATCGTGGCCCGCAGCGAAGCCGAGGCGCAGGCCAAGGCCCCGGGCAAGCTGCTGCGCCGCGACGAGGACGTGCTGGACACCTGGTACTCGTCCGCGCTCGTGCCCTTCAGCACCATGGGCTGGCCTGAACAGGGCGACAGCCCCACCGACGACTTCAACCTGTACCTGCCCAGCACCGTGCTGGTGACGGGCTACGACATCATCTTCTTCTGGGTCGCCCGGATGATCATGATGACCACGCACTTCACGGGCCGCGTGCCGTTCAGGCACGTGTACATCCACGGCCTGGTGCGCGACGCGCAGGGCAAGAAGATGTCCAAGTCCGAAGGCAACGTGCTCGATCCGGTGGACCTGATCGACGGCATCGCGCTGGAGCCGCTGCTCGACAAGCGCACCACCGGCCTGCGCAAGCCCGAGACCGCGCCCACGGTGCGCAAGAACACGCAAAAGGAATTCCCCGAAGGCATCCCCGCCTACGGTGCCGACGCGCTGCGCTTCACTTTCGCGGCGCTGGCCAGCCTGGGGCGCAGCATCAACTTCGACAGCAAGCGCTGCGAGGGCTACCGCAACTTCTGCAACAAGCTCTGGAACGCCAGCCGCTTCGTGCTGATGAACTGCGAGGGCCAGGACTGCGGCCTGAAAGAGCACACCAAGGAAGAGTGCCAGCCCGGCGGCCCCGCCCACGGCTACATGGCCTTCAGCCAGGCCGACCGCTGGATAGCGTCGCTGCTGCAAAAGACCGAGGCGGAAGTCGCCAAGGGATTTGCCGAGTACCGGCTGGACAACGTGGCCAACACGATCTATGACTTCGTCTGGAACGAGTTCTGCGACTGGTACCTGGAGATCGCCAAGGTGCAGATCCAGACCGGCACCGAGGCCGAGCAGCGCGCCACGCGCCGCACCCTGATCCGCACGCTGGAAGCCATCCTGCGCCTGGCCCACCCCATCATCCCGTTCATCACCGAAGCCCTGTGGCAAACCGTGGCGCCCGTGGCGGGGCTCCAAGGCGAATCGGTCAGCATCGCCCGCTACCCCGAGGCGCAGCCGAGCAAGATCGACGAGGCCGCCATTGCGCACATGGAGCGTGTCAAGGGCCTGGTGGATGCCTGCCGCACGCTGCGCGGCGAGATGAACGTCTCACCCTCGACCCGCCTGCCGCTGTACACCGTGGGCGACACGGACTTCATGCGCGGCGTGGCGCCGGTGCTGCAGGCCCTGGCCAAGCTCAGCGAGGTCAAGGTGTTCGACGACGAGGCCGCCTGGGCCGCCGCCGCGCAGGCCGCGCCCGTGGCCATGGTGGGCGAGGCGCGCATGTGCCTGCACATGGAAATCGACGTGGCCGCCGAGAAGACCCGCCTGTCCAAGGAAATCAGCCGTATCGAGGGTGAGATCACCAAGGCCAACGGCAAGCTGTCCAACGAAGCCTTCGTGGCCAAGGCGCCACCCGCCGTGATCGACCAGGAGAAAAAACGGGTGGCGGACTTCGGCACCACGCTGGGCAGATTGCGCGATCAACTGACACGCCTGGGCTGAAAACAGCCGCCATACTGCGTGGCGCAACGGGCCCCGCCCTGGCGGCGGGGCTCCATCCGACCCGACGATTACCTATCCCCAAAAGGAATTCCATGACTGTTGCCACCACCGTCCGCAAAGCCGTATTCCCCGTCGCGGGCCTGGGCACCCGGTTCCTGCCCGCCACCAAGGCCAGCCCCAAGGAAATGCTGCCCGTGGTGGACAAGCCGCTGATCCAGTACGCCGTCGAAGAGGCCTACGCCGCCGGCATCCGCCACATGATCTTCGTGACCGGCCGCAGCAAGCGCGCCATCGAAGACCACTTCGACACCGCCTACGAGCTGGAGGCCGAGCTGGAAGCCGCCGGCAAGAAGGAACTGCTGGCGCTGGTGCGTTCCATCCAGCCCGACGACATGGACTGCGCGTTTGTGCGCCAGCCCCGCTCGCTGGGCCTGGGCCATGCCGTGCTGTGCGCCGAGCCATTGGTGGGCAAGGAGCCGTTTGCCGTGCTGCTGGCCGACGACCTGATGGTGGGCCCCCAGGGCGGCCCACCCGTGCTGGCCCAGATGGCCACCGCCTTCCGCCAGCAGGGCCGCTCGGTCATCGCCGTGCAGGAAGTACCGGAAGACCAGGTGCACAAATACGGCATCGTGGCCGGCGAGCCCGCAGGCGGTCCGCTGATCCGCATCGACCGCATCGTCGAGAAGCCTAAGGCCGACGTCGCACCTTCCCGCATGGGCGTGGCCGGCCGCTACATCCTCACCCCCGGCGTGTTCGACGAGATCCGCAACCAGCCGCGCGGCGTGGGTGGCGAGATCCAGCTCACCGACGGCATCGCGCGCCTGATGCAGAGCGAGGCCGTGTACGCCTTCCAGTACCAGGGCAAGCGGTATGACTGCGGCAGCAAGGAAGGCTTTCTGGAAGCCACAGTGGAACTGGCGCTGCAGCACCCTCAAGTGGGCGCGTCGTTCCGGGAATACCTGAAGGGCCTGAGCCTGTAGGCAGCGCCTGCACCGCGATCTGCGCGGCTGCATGACCAGAAAAAAAATCCTCCGGCAGCCCACCAGGGCTGCGGAGGATTTTTTGCCTTGAGGCACTGCTGCGGCCTGCGCCAGGCACCAGCAGAAACCAGGCGAATTCCGGCGCCGCATCGCCTGCCGAGCCCGGGGCCCGGTTTGCCCAGGCTGCGCACGCGCCCCTCGCACAGTGGCGGCAGAGGGCAAGGCGCACCACCTCGTCAGGGTTTCGCTTCTATTTAACTACCTTCTGCGCAGGACGTGGATGTACTCCTCGCCCATCGTCTGCTGCTCCACCAGCTCGTTGCCCGTCTGTTTGGCAAAGGCCTGAAAGTCGCGCAGCGAGCCGCCATCGGTGGACACCACCTTGAGCAGCTGGCCACTGGCCATGTCCGCCAGTGCCTTCTTGGCCTTGAGGATGGGCAGGGGGCAGTTCAAGCCCCGGGTATCGATTTCTTTGTGGATGTCCATGGTCTTCATCAATCCTTTGGCGGCAGGTTGAGCCCCCGGCGGCGCTCTTCGTTTTCCTCTGCCGTGAAAAACACCGGTTCATGCCCTCGCGTGCGCAGCCAGTCCGCCAGCGCATAGCCCGTGCCGGCGGGCCAGCACCTGAGTTCGTGCAGGTCGTAGAACCGGTGGTCCACCAGCTCGGGCGACAGCCGCACCTCACCCTCGGCCACCACATGGTAGGCAATGATGATCTGGTTCATGCGCAGAAACTCGTAGGCCCCCACCAGCGTGGTGGAGCGCACGTCGAGGTTGGTTTCCTCCTTGACCTCGCGCGCGATGCCTTCCTGCGGCGACTCCCCGGCCTCCATGAAGCCCGTGATCAGCGCAAACATCTTCGCGGGCCAGGCCGCGTTGCGGGCCAGCAGCACCTTGCCATTCACCTCCACGATCGCGGCCAGCACGGGCGTGGGATTGTTCCAGTGCGTCCAGCCGCAGGCGGGGCAGCGCAGGCGCTCCTTGTCGCCACCGTCCTCGGCCAGCGTGATCGGCTGCAGCGCGGTGCCGCAGTGGGTGCAGTAGCGGGTTTCGTAGTGCATATGCTCTTATTTTGATAGCTATCGGCGCTTTCCTATCCAGCGCAGACGGCCCATTTTCATTGCAAGGAAGGTGAAGGGGTCGCCTTCGCTGCCTTTCGTCCTCAGGCGGGGAACACCCCCGTCGACAGGTAGCGGTCGCCCCGGTCGCACACCACGAAGACGATGGTGGCATGGCTGTCGCGCGCCGCGATCTGCTGCGCCACCCAGCAGGCCCCCGCCGCCGAGATGCCCGCGAAGATGCCCTCTTCTCGCGCCAGACGGCGGCACATGTCCTCGGCATTGTCCTGGCTCACATACACCAGCTCATCCACCGTGCTCGCGTCATAGATCTTGGGCAGGTACTCCTGCGGCCACTTGCGGATGCCGGGAATGCGCGAGCCTTCCTCGGGCTGCGCGCCGATGATCTGGATGGCCGGATTCTTCTCCTTGAGGAAGCGCGACACCCCGGTGATGGTGCCCGTGGTGCCCATGGCGCTCACGAAGTGCGTGATGCGCCCGCCGGTCTGCTCCCAGATCTCGGGGCCCGTGGTTTCGTAGTGGATGCGCGGGTTGTCCTGGTTGGCGAACTGGTCCAGCACCTTGCCCTCGCCGCGCTTTTGCATGGCCTCGGCGAGGTCGCGCGCATGTTCCATGCCACCGCTCTTGGGCGTGAGCACAAGCTCCGCGCCAAAGGCCTTCATGGTCTGCGCGCGCTCGATGGAGAGGTCCTCCGGCATCACCAGCACCATGCGGTAGCCCTTGATGGCGGCGGCCATGGCCAGGGCGATGCCGGTGTTGCCCGATGTGGCCTCGATCAGCGTGTCCCCAGGCCGGATGTCGCCCCGCTCCTCCGCGCGCCGGATCATCGACAGGGCGGGCCTGTCCTTCACCGACCCCGCGGGGTTGTTGCCCTCCAGCTTGCCCAGCACCACATTGCCCCGCGCCGCGTTGTCCTGGGCCCCAATGCGCTGCAGCGCCACCAGCGGCGTGTTGCCCACCGCGTCTTCAATCGTCGGATATTTCATGCGCCCTACTGTGCCATAATTTGCGGCTTCACGAATTCCAGCCCGGGTGGTGAAATTGGTAGACGCAGGGGACTCAAAATCCCCCGCCGCAAGGCGTGCCGGTTCGATTCCGGCCCCGGGCACCATCGACTAGTCCGGAAGAGTCCATACTCTTCCGGACTTTTTTATTTTTCCTTTGGAATCAGCATCTTAGCTGTCCACAGCGGTCCAGGCCAGTCCACACCCGTCTACGCAATTTGAGGGCACATTTGGGGGCATGATTCTCCGAATTGGGGGCACTTTATAGGGTGCTGGTGCCCCCCGGAAGATGCCCCCAGCCACGGGGGTTGTGGCGCCTATAAAGTGAGGCTCCGGTATGCCAGGGCACCCACCCGCCAAAGCCGGAGGAAAAAAACTTGCCCGCGCTTGGACGGTCGGCAAACCCCTCAAAGCCTACAAACCCCACCATTCGGCGTGGGATCAGGTCGCCGCCCCCCTGCCTTTGCCTTTTTCACTTGCTCGCGCTTCGATGGTCGGTAAACCCTTCAAAGCCTACAAACCCCACCACCCGCTCGGACTGGTTTCAATAACTGTACGGCCCGCTTCGACGGCGAGCTTTCGCGGGCCGTTTTGGCGCCCGGCGGCCACCGGATCGAGGAATGGGCAACCCCGGAAGTGGTCGAGTTCTACAAAAAAATGCAGCCGGTGATGGCCGAAGACGACGAAACCGGGTGGGACTGGTGACATAGAAGAATCACACAAAGCACCAAAGCCGCCCAGGCAGGTGCCTGTACGCATTCCACGGTCGCGCGCTCCAATAAAGAAGCCTTGCGCTATCGCCGCAAGCATTTCAGAACGAACTCCCGGCGCGCCGTCAAAATAGCTTCGTGTATGCCATGGCTTAGGTGGATTTGCACCCGTGGCTATCTGTTCTCAGCTGTATTGGTGACGGTTTTTGCAAGTATCGGACTGTTTCCGCGTCGGTTATTATTTGTTACAACAAGGAGTGGCCCGTGAGATTAATCGCAATGTTTTTCGCCTTGCTGGCACCACTATGTGGCCATGCATTTACATACGCTGTCCAAACGAGCAACTACAACAACGCCACGCCTTACGTCGCATGCCCGGTTGGCGGTTGCGTGAGCTACACGACAGCGATGTCCATCTCGGGAAGTTTCACGGTGGCGGCAGCCTTGCCAGCAAACATGCCGTTGACAGAAATTTCGTCATCTGTCACCGCGTACACCTTTAATGATGGTGTTGTGACGTACGCCTCGGGAGGGCCATTGGCAAGGGTGTATAGCTTTATCGTTTCAACGGATGGTGTCGGCCAGGTGAACGGGGCACGAATCCTGTTGGAGCCATGGGTGACCGGTGCGCCCCCTCATACCGTGGGCGACTACACAGGCAGAATGCAGTTCTTCGACAATGTCTTTTCTGGAACGCAGTATTTCCGCTGCAGCAGCGTAGGCACTAGCCCGTCGGGACAAGCTGATACATGCCTAACCGGCACCATTCAAGACATTTACACAAGCAGTGCAAGCGGAGTGGGAGTCCCTGTCTGGTCCTTCGCCCCAGACCCAGTCGTTTTGCCCGCAGCAGTCGCGTCCGTTCCCACCACATCACCCGCAGCACTGCTGGTCCTCATGGCAGCGTTGGGGGTGGCGGCGTTTGTTTTCATGCGCTCAGCCGAGCGTCGCACCCACTAAATACACGCGCCTTGTGGTCCCCGTCTGAACGCACGCAGCGTGGAGAAAATCAGCAAGAGTCCTAACCGGCCCCCAACGTAAAAAAACGCGAAGCAGCCACCGCCACTTCGCGCCCTTCGATCTGTTTGCCCAGCCGCTCTACAGCACCGCCCCGCGCGGTGCCTCCTCATCTGAATCTGCGCAGGCGTCACCATCTCCTGCGGGGTCAACGCCCTCAGATCGAACACCCCCAGCGCCTCCACCTGCGGCCGCGCGTCGAACTCCGGCAGCCCTTGGGCCATCGCGTTGAGCCCATTGAGAATGAACGCCCATCGCGCCACCACCGTGGCATCGTGGATCGCCTGCGTCGGTGCCGAACGTCCTAGAGAATCCTCATGCACGCTGTGGGCGCAGGGTGCGTGCGCCGCCAGCGCCATGGCCTGCGCATCGTTCTTGCGGTTGAGCGCTGTGCGCGTGGCTGCATCGTTGCTATCAAACCTTGCGCTGGAGAACGCTGCATGGAACGCATCCGAAGCCGCATCGGCTTAGCGCCCGGATTGTGAGTGTGGCCCCGGCACCATGGCTTTCTTGCTATGTTTTTTTAGTCAATAGGCGCATCCTCGGCGCTGTCATTGGCACAAACACAGAAATCAGGCCCTGCCGCTCCAAGCGTCGGGGCCTTTTTATTTCTTGCATCAGGACGGTTCGAGTCCCTCCGGGCAGGCCGGCTTCTCTCAAATGAAATCCACTCCCCCACATTCCGCCAGCGCCATGCCCATTGAGCTGTGTCGTTGGAGGTGTATGTTGCTGAGGCCAGAACAGGCACCAAATCGCGCAAAGCACGACAGCGTGTACAGCATGCGGCGTATTCCAGCGTCAGCTCCGCCCCAGGAGCGCGATTAAAAACCCGCGCGTCCCCCAGGCCCGGGCGTTCCATCAAGAAAAGCAGGTAGAGGATGCGTGATAGACCACAGAGGGCCCCAGCGCAGGCCCTGCGCCACCCATGCCCCCAGCTACACCAGCCGCCTGATCGGCCGCTTCTTCCAGATGGCGTGGAAATAGATGGCCTGCAGTGCCAGCGCACACAGGTACGTGAGCGGGTAGCTGGCCCAGATGCCTTGCAGGCCCAGCAGGTGCTGCAGCGCGTAGGCCAGCGGCACAAGCAGCAAGGTGAGGCAGGACAGGGAAATCACCGTGGGCACGCGCACGGTTCCTGCCGAGCGCATGACGCCGGTGAACACGCTGGCCAGCCCAAACGCGAGGCTGCCCCACACCGTGACGCGCAGAACGGTGGCGGCCAGGTCCACCACGGCGGGATCGCGGGTAAACAGGCTGGCGACCTGCGGTGACACCACAGCCACCAGCAGGGCCAGGCTGCCGGTCAGCGCCAGATTCATCCACAGGCCGACCCGCGTGACATGCGCAACATCCTCCGGCTTGCCGGCACCAATGGCTTGCGCGGCGAACACGGAGGCCGCGACGGCGATGGACATGGCGGGCAGCTGCACAAAGGCCATGGCCTGATTGACGGTGCCCCACGCCGCCGTGGCCTGCCAGCCGTAGCCATTGACCAAGCGCAGCAGCAGCACGTCGGCGAGTGAGCTGGTGACGAAGAACAGGCCGGTGGGCACGCCCAGCCTCGCCACGGTGGCAAGCAAGGGGGTGTTCCAGCGCAGGTGGGGCCTGAGGTGCGAGAAGGCCAGCACATGGCCCCTGGCATGCAGGTGCCACGCGAGCCATGCCAGGGCCACGGCATTGCCGATGAGGCTGGCCCAGCCCGCACTGGCTGTGCCCAGCGGGGGAAGGCCCAGCCATCCGAGCATGAAGGCAGGAGTGAGCAGCATCCACAGGCCCGAGGCCAGGATGAGCGCGCGCAGCGGCGTTGCCGTGTCGCCCAGGCCGCGCAGGAGGGCGGCACTGAGCTGGTGCAGGAACAGCACGGGCATGGCCAGGAACAGCACGCGCGCGTAGGCGATGGCCTGCGGCAGCACCTCGCCACTGACACCCAGCACACGCAGCAGGCTGCCGATGGCTGTGGCGCCCACGGCCGCTACCACGCAGCCGAGCAGGAACCCACCGAGCAGCACGGCCCCAGCCACGCGGCTCACCTTGTCCGCGTCGCGTGCACCCCAGGCCTGGCCCACCAGCACCGAGGCCCCGGCACCGAGCCCGATCACGAAGGCAATGCAACACATGAACAACGGGAAGAAGCTGACCGCTGCGGCCAGCGCCTGCGCGCCCAGCAGTTGGCCCAGGCAGATGGTGACGACCGTGCCGCTCAGCGCCTGAAGCAGGTTCGTGGCCACGAGCGGACCGAGAAACCGCAGAAACCTTCGGGGCAGCGGCGTGGTCGGGTCGTTCGTGTCCATGGTGAACACATCGTATGCGACCCGCGTGCGCCGGGACATGGCCTGGCGCGGGGAAGCGACACCCGCAATGGAGCCCCCGCACGACGGCGGGCGGCGGCCTGGTGAATGCGCCGCGCTGTCATACCCAACCTCACGCGCGCCTGCCGTCCATATGGCGTCATTGAGAACGTCGTCACCGACCTTGCGCACCGTGGTCAAGGCTGGGGTCGGGCTGTCCTTTCACATGCTCTGAGCGAAGCTTGGCGTCGGAACTGCTACAAGGTGATGTTGCTGACAGGTCGAAAAGACGAAGCAACTTTGCGGTTTTACGAGCACGTGGGGTTTGATCGCCAGGGCAAGCAAGCACTGGCGGCAAAGCCTCCAGCCTGGCCTGTGTCGCCGCCTGAACGCTGATCACCCTGCAAGGCCCGCACGCAGTCAGGCCTGCAGTTTCGCCGCCGCCGGCTGCATGCTCTGCAGCACGTTGGCGGCCGCCTTGCGCACGTGCTCCTCGCACAGGCGCGCCGCCGTCTCCCCGTCGCCCTGCTCAATGGCAGCCACGATGGCGTCGAGCTCCACCAGCGTGTGCGGAAACCGCCCAGGCTGGGCCATGGAGATGCGGCGCAGCACCGTCACGCGGTTGTTGAGCTGCAGCAGCAGTTGCCCGGCCACCAGGTTGCCGCAGCCCGCGATGAGGATCTCGTAGAACTGATTCTTGACGTTGAGCATCAAGGCGCGGTCCTGCGTGATCTCGGGCTGTGACAGCTCGGTGAGCTTGGCGCGCAGCGCCCGCACCTGGTCCTTGGAGGCATTGAGCGCAAAGCCCCGGCCCGCCAGGCTTTCGAGGTGCGCGCGCACTTCGTAGATGTCGCGCACCTCCTTGGGTGAAATGGTGGTGACCTCGGGGCCCCGGTGCGGAATGATGGTGATCAGCCCCTCGGCCTGCAGGTGCTGCAGCGACTCGCGCACGCAGGATCGGCTCACGTCCAGGCTTTCGCAGAGCTCGCGCTCCGACAACTTTTGTCCCGGCGTGAAGTGGCCGTCGAGGATGGCCTGGCGCAGCGTCTGGGTAGCACGCTGGCGCAGGGAGGTCTCTTCGCGGGGGACTCGCAGCAGCATCTGGTTCATGGCGCCATCCTAATGGGGTTCATACACGCTGATTGTCATACAAACATATGAATCCTTCGTCAATCCACATTTTCCATATGTATGATTGTCTGACAATCCTAATAAAGTTCATCCACTGCAACGCCGCGTTGCCGGCCTTCTCCCCTCTCTCTCTCTATTGATCCCTTTCCACCCCAGGAGCCTTCCATGACCCGCCCCTACGCCCCCAAGAACCCCGCCCTCTTCGACCAGGGCCTGTCCACCCGCCGCGAGGTGCTCGGCGCAGAATACGTCGATGCCTCGATCAAGAACGCGACCGACTTCAACATCGACATGCAGGAACTCGTCACCCAGTACTGCTGGGGCGATGTGTGGAACCGCCCGGGCCTCGACCGCAAGACCCGCTCTTTCCTCAACCTGGCGATGATCACGGCGCTCAACCGCCCGCACGAGCTCAAGCTGCACGTGCGCGGCGCCATCCACAACGGCCTGACCAAGGACGAGGTGAAGGAAGTCTTCCTGCAGACGGCCATCTACTGCGGCGTGCCGGCGGCGATCGACTCGTTCCGCGTGGCGTCGGAAGTGTTCAAAGAGATGGACCTCTGAGCAGGGGCGCGACGATGAGCCGCATCGCATTCATCGGCCTGGGCATGATGGGCCAGCCCATGGCCCACCTGCTGCACGCCGCAGGCCACCCGCTCGTGGTGAAGGACGCCCATCCTGAAGCCGAGGCGCAGTTCGCCGCGTCGCATGCCGGTGCCGTGGTGGCCACCGACAATGCCGCGTACGCAGGGTGCGACGTGGTCATCACCATGCTGCCCAATTCCGACATCGTGGACGCGGTGGTGGCCGACCTGGCACCCCACCTGCGGGCCGGGGCCTGCGTCGTCGAGATGAGCTCCGCCGACCCGATCCGCACGCGGACCCTCGCAGCCTCGCTGCGCGGCAGGGGGATCGCGCTGATCGACGCACCCGTCTCCGGCGGCGTGAAGAAGGCCGTCAATGGCACGCTGGCCATCATGGTGGGCGGCGACCCCGAAGATTTCGCCCGGCAACGGCCGGTGCTCGAAGTGATGGGCAAGGCCATCAGCTACGTGGGCCCCGTGGGCGCGGGCCACGCGCTCAAGGCGCTGAACAACTACGTGTCCGCCGCCGCGCTGATCGCCACGGCCGAGGCCATCCACGTGGGCGCGGCCTTCGGCATCGATGCGGCCACCATCGTGGATGTGATCAACGCATCGACCGGCAAGAACAACACGACCGAAAACAAGGCCCACCAGTTCATGCTGAACCAGGCTTTCAACTCGGGCTTCTCGCTGGCGCTGCAGGCCAAGGACGTGGGCATCGCGGCCGGACTGGGCCGCTCCCTGCAGGTGCCGATGGACCTGGCCCAGAAGGTGTACGCCATGACGGCCGATGCCAGCGCCGCGCTGGGCCCCAGGGCCGACCACACCGAGCTGTACCGGTTCGTCGGCAAGCCCTGACAGTCCCCCCGGGCGCCCGGCAGGGCGCCCGCCGCAAGCCAGCAAACAAACAAGCAAGTGCCACCGCCTGGCAGGCCGGGCCTTGGCTGCTCTCACCCTTTCCGGAGACAAGACAATGCGCAACCAGACAAAGACCCTGCTCGCGGCCGCGCTGGCCCTGGCCTCGACGGCGGTGGCCGCCTTTCCCACCAAGCCCGTGACCATCGTGGTGCCCTATGCGGCCGGGGGCTCCACCGACGTGCTGGCCCGCGTGCTGGCCGAGGCCATGGCGCGCGACCTGGGCCAGCCGGTGATCGTGGACAGCGCGGGCGGAGCCGGCGGCACCATCGGCACCGCCAAGGTGGTGCGCGCGCCCAATGACGGGCACACCGTCCTGCTGCACAACATGGGCATCGCCACGGCCCCGGCGCTGTACAGCAAGCTGGCCTTCGACGTGAACAAGGATCTGGAGCCCATCGCCCTGGCCGGCGAGGTGCCCATGATCCTGGTGCGCTACAAGAATTTCGCGCCCGCGACCGTGGCCGAGTTGATCCAGCACATGAAGGCCAGGCCGGGCGAGGTGAAGTTCTCGCACGCGGGCGTCGGCGCCACATCGCACCTGTGCGCGATGCTGTTCAACCAGACGGCCGGCACCACCGTGACGATGGTGCCCTACCGCGGCACCGGCCCGGCGCTGCAGGACCTGGTGGCGGGCAACGTGGACCTGATCTGCGACCAGCCCGTGGCCACCGGGCCGCACCTGCAGTCCGGCGCCCTCAAGGCCTACGCCATGGCGACCAGGGAGCGCATCCCGACGATGCCGGAGGTGCCGACCTTTGCCGAGTCCGGGCTGCCGGGCTTCGAGCTGGCCGTATGGCACGGCGTGTACGCGCCCAAGGGCACACCGCCCGCCGTCGTCGAACGCCTGAACAAGGCGGTGCGCGGGGCCCTGGCCGATGCCGGCCTGGTCAAGCGCTTCACCGACATGGGGGTCATCATCCCGCAGGGCGACCGGCTCAAGCCCGAGGCGCTGCGCCAGCAGACCGCTGCCGAGATCAGGCGCTGGGATCCCGTCATCAAGGCGGCCGGCGCCAAGGCGGAGTAAGCGCGCAGCCGCCAAAGCACCCGCGCAGGGCGGCTGCACGGGCCGATGAGGGCGGTTGCGCTGGCGAACGCGGCCCCGCGCCACGCCTTGGACGGGCCCGGCCACCACCGGCAGGCCCAGGCCGCCGGGAACGCTACCCGGGAAAATCGGCTCAGTTGTTCTGCCTGCGCACCAGGTGGCGGCCGGTGTCGGTGATGGTCAGCTGGCCCGACGCATTCTTGGTGATGAAGCCGTGTTCGTACAACCGTCCGGACATATGCTCCTTCAGCGCTGAAACCACGCTGATGTTCTCCATCTCCAGGTGCTTCAGCGTGGCGAGTTCGTCCACCGTGGGCTCGAATTGGGGGGCATGGTAGGTTGCGTTCAATGACATAACGGCTCCTTGATGAAATAGTAAAGGTATGAGGTGCCTGGTACGGCCCGCCGGGCCGCCCGCTGGGTGTGACCCTTGCACACCACATACGTTCCGTCCATCTTCTTCCCGCCGCCTGCAGCGAGTGCCACCAGCGTAGCCCTGTCCGCCGCGGGGCGCAAGCCGGCAAGCGCCCTACGCTGCCGCAGCCCGCGCAGTGTCTTGAAGCCATTTCGAGAACACCGCCAGCACGGGCGGCTGCGCCTGCGCGGGGCTGACGAGGTAGTAGCCCCGCTCCCCCCGCAGGGGCCGCGCGCAGGCCACCACCAGTTCGCCGCTGGCCAGCTCGGCCTCGATCAGCAAGGGCGGAATCAGCGCCACGCCCAGCCCATGCGTGGCCGCCACGGCGAGCATGGAGAACAGCTCGTAGCGCGGCCCGTCCAGCGCATGGGGTGCGTCCACCCCCATGGCGTCGAACCACTGGCGCCAGCCGTAGGGGCGCGTGCTCTGCTGCAGCAGGGGCAGCCCGGCCAGCGCATCGGCGGCCACGGGCTGGTGGGCGCGCCCGCGCGCGCGCGGCGCGGCGGATTCGAGCAGGCGCGGGCAACACACGGGCAGCACATCCTCGTGCATCAGCAATTGCGCCTGCACGCCGGGCCAGTTGGCCACCTGCTCCGGGGTGCCGGCGTACAGGGCCGCGTCAAAGGTGGTGTCGGCGAACAGAAAAGGGCGCGTCTGCGTCTCGATGTGCACCACGATGTCGGGGTGCAGCTGGGCCAGCTGCGGCAGGCGCGGAATGAGCCAGCGCGTGGCGAACGTGGGCACCGCCGCCAGCGACAGCGTGCCGCCCTCGCCCTGGTGGGCCATCACGTCGAGCGTGTCGCGCTCCAGGCCCTGCAGCCAGCGCGCCACCTGGCGGCCGTAGTGCGCGCCGGCGGGCGTGAGCACCACGCCGTGGCGCGTGCGGCGAAACAGCTGCACGCCCAGAAACTCCTCCAGCGCCTGGATCTGGCGCGAGACGGCGCTTTGCGTGAGCGAGAGTTCCTGCGCGGCGCGGGTGTAGCTCTCGTGCCGGGCGGCGACTTCAAAACAGGCCAGTGCCTGGGTCGATGGGATATTGCGGCGCATGATGAAAATGAACTTTTAAGGGTCCGGCTAAGTAGATGATCTCTAGCTCAAAGTATTTCATACATTCCAGTTATGCATATCTGGATGAAAAGAACTCGCTTGCGGCGCGCTGGCACGAGGCCTACGATCTGCCCCAGAACACCTTTGTTGCCACTCTTTTTTTCACCTGGAGACACGCACATGGCCCACGCCGCCTTTCAATGGGATGACCCTTTCCTCCTGAGCCAGCAACTGACCGACGACGAGCGCGCCATCCGCGACGCGGCCGCCGCCTACTGCCAGGACAAGCTGGCCCCGCGCGTGCTGGATGCCTTCCGCCACGAGAAGATGGACGTGAGCATCTTTCGCGAGATGGGCGAAGTGGGCCTCCTGGGCCCCACCATCCCCGAACAATACGGTGGCCCCGGCCTGTCGTACGTGGCCTATGGCCTGATCGCCCGCGAGGTGGAACGCGTGGATTCGGGCTACCGCTCGATGGCCAGCGTGCAGTCGTCGCTGGTGATGGTGCCCATCCATGAATTCGGCACCGAAGCGCAAAAGCAGAAGTACCTGCCCAAGCTCGCCACCGGCGAGTGGATCGGTTGCTTCGGCCTGACCGAGCCCGACCACGGCTCCGACCCCGGCAGCATGGCCACGCGCGCCTACAAGGTCGATGGCGGCTACAAGCTCAAGGGCAGCAAGATGTGGATCACCAACAGCCCCGTGGCCGACGTGTTCGTGGTCTGGGCCAAGGAAGTCATCAAAGGCGGCGATGGCAAGGATGTTGTGGGCCCCATCCGCGGCTTCGTGCTGGAAAAGGGCATGAAGGGCCTGACGGCCCCCGCCATCCACGGCAAGGTGGGCCTGCGCGCCTCCATCACCGGCGAGATCGTGATGGACGACGTGTTCGTGCCGGAAGAGAACGCGTTTCCGGAAGTGCAGGGCCTGAAGGGCCCCTTCACCTGCCTGAACAGCGCGCGCTACGGCATCGCCTGGGGCGCGCTGGGCGCGGCCGAGTTCTGCTGGCACACCGCCCGCCAGTACACGCTGGACCGCAAGCAGTTCGGCCGCCCCCTGGCCGCCAACCAGCTCATCCAGAAGAAGCTGGCCGACATGCAGACCGAGATCGCCATCGGCCTGCAGGCCTGCCTGCAGTTTGGCCGCATGAAGGACGCGGGCACCGCCAGCGTGGAAGGCACCTCCATCATCAAGCGCAACAGCTGCGGCAAGGCGCTGGACATCGCCCGCCTGGCGCGCGACATGATGGGCGGCAACGGCATCAGCGACGAGTTTGGCGTAGCCCGCCACCTAGTGAACCTGGAAGTGGTGAACACCTACGAAGGTACGCACGATGTGCATGCGCTCATCCTGGGCCGTGCGCAGACCGGCATCGCGGCGTTCAGCTGACATCCCCCTGAGGCGCTGCGCGCCTTCCCCCTTTTCTCGGCCTCGCCGGGAAGGGGGACGACGCCGGTGGCCTGGAGACGCGCCCGCCGCGCCTCCCACGCCCATTCAACACGATTTTGGCCTCTAGCGCTTACTGAACAAGCGCAAGCAGCTATTCAAGTTATAGCAATCACTACCATGACCACATCCAACGCAGGCGCCCTCGCAGGCATCAAGGTGCTCGACCTCTCCCGCGTGCTCGCGGGCCCCTGGTGCACGCAGGTGCTGGCCGACCTGGGGGCGGACGTGGTGAAGGTGGAGCGCCCCGGCGTGGGCGACGACACGCGCCAGTGGGGCCCACCCTTCCTGAAGGACGCCGAGGGCAACGACACGAACCAGGCCAGCTACTACACCGCCTGCAACCGCAACAAGCGCTCGGTGACCATCGACATGGCCTCGCCCGAGGGCCAGGCGCTCATCAAGCAAATGGCACAAGAGGCGGACATCGTGGTGGAGAACTTCAAGGTCGGCGGCCTGAAGCAATACGGCCTGGACCACGAGAGCCTGCGCGCGCTGAACCCGCGCCTCATCTACTGCTCCGTCACCGGCTTCGGGCAAGACGGGCCCTACGCCGAGCGCGCGGGCTACGACCTGATGGTGCAGGCCATGACGGGCCTGATGAGCATCACCGGCCAGGCTGACAGCCAGCCCGGCGGCGGCCCGATGCGCGTGGGCGTGGCGGTGATCGACCTGTTCACCGGCCTGTATGCCAGCAACGCCATCCTGGCCGCGCTGCATGTGCGCGACAACGCGGCCACTGGCACGGGCCAGGGCCAGCACATCGACATGGCATTGCTCGACGTGGGCATGGCCGTGCTGGCCAACCAGGCCTCGGGCTTCCTCGCCACCGGCAAGGCGCCCGGCCGCATGGGCAACAGCCACCCCAGCCTCGCGCCCTACCAGGACTTCCCCACGCAGGACGGCAACATGCTGCTGGCCATCGGCAACGACGGGCAGTTCCAGCGCTTTTGCGCCGCCGCCAACCAGCCCCAGTGGGCGACCGACCCGCGCTACGCCACCAACACCCTGCGCGTGCAGCACCGCACCGACCTGATCCCTGCGATGGAGGCCGTGACGCGCACGCGCACCACGGCCGACTGGATCACGCTGCTGGAAGACAAGGCCGTGCCCTGCGGCCCCATCAACACCATCGCCCAGGCCTTCGACGACGCGCAGGTGCAGGCGCGCGGCTTGGCCGTGACGCTGCCGCGCTGGAAGGACGGCGAGGCCGCCACCGACAACGTGCGGCAGATCACCGGCGTGGCCAGCCCGCTGCGCCTGTCGGCCACGCCGCCCGTGCTGCGCAACGCGCCGCCGGCACTGGGCCAGCACACGGACGAGGTGCTCGCCGAAATGGGGCTGGACGCGGCGCGCATCGCGGCGCTGCGGGCCTCGGGCGTGGTGTAGCCGCTCACTGATTTACCCGCTCTTACGCAACGCCCCGCGACATCCCGCCGCGGGGCGTTGGTCTTTTCGCGGCCACGCTACTTCGGGGCTTGCGGCAGCGGCGCGGCGGCGCCCAGCAGGCAGTCCGCCACCTCGTCAGAAAACCGCATGGGGCGGCCGTCCAGCCACACGGCCTCGGAGCCCTGGGGGTCCGGCGCGGCGGGTGGCAATCCATGGTCCAGCAGCGCCTGCGCGCAGCCCGCCCAGTCGCCATCGGGCTCGGGCGTGTTGATGGAGCCCCACGACAACGCGCCGCAGGCGTTGTCCTCAAAGCCATGCCGGGCCTGCCAGCGCGCGCCGTGCTCCAGCAGGAAGCGGGTGAGCGCCGCGTCGCCCCGAAAGATGGCCAGGTGCAGCGCCGTACCGTCCCAGTCGCCCCCTGTGGTGTCGATGGGCCAGCCCAGGCGCACCATGAGCCGCACGGCATGGCCGCAGTCCGCCTGGGCGGCCAGCTCGGGCAGCAGGCGCTGCTGGGGCAGCGACAGCGCGTCCAACAACCCGGGCCGCGCGGCCAGCAGCGTGCGTGCTTGCGCCTCGTCGGCCTGGGCACACGCGGCCACGAAGCGCTCGTCGACAGGCACGTCGCCCTCGCCCACCGCCGCGCGCAGAAAGGCCGCCACCCCGGGCAGTCCGTAGCGCAGCGCCTGGATGTGCGCGGGCGTGCCATCGGCGGCACAGGCAGCCGGGTCGGCGCCCGCCGCCACCAGGGCCTGCACATGGGCCAGCGACCGCCGCCGCCGGATGGCCCAGAGCAGCGGCGCCGCACCGCCCGGCGCCGCGCCATCGGCAGGCTGCTCGTTCGCGTCCGCACCATGCGCCAGCAGCAGTTGCAGCGCGGGCAGGTCGTCCATGTCGAGCACGCGGCACAGCGCGTTCGTGCCCGGCACCCGCGCGCCCGCCTCCAGCAGCAGCCGCGTGCAGTCCAGGCTTCCGAGCGCGTGGTACAGCGATTCGCCATCGTTGGGGTCCGCGCCCGCGTCCAGCAGCAGGCGCGCCATGCCCGCGTGCTGGTTCTGCCCGGCCGCGCCATACAGCGCAGACAGCGGGTGCGATGCATCAGGCTCGGCCAGCGAGGCGGGCGGCCAGCGGTTGGCCACGCACTGGTTCGCATCGGCCCCGGCCTCCAGCAGCAGCGCCACGCAGGCCTGCAGGCGGCCGGCAAAGGCCGGCAGCCGCGCCAGGCTCGAATGCGCCACGGCCACCAGCGGCGGCAGTTGCAAGGGCCCGCCAGGGCGGTGCACCCAGCCCGGGTCTTGCGCGATGGCCTCGCGCAGCCGGGCCCCATCGCCCACGGCGCAGGCCAGCCACGGGTCTTCGTCCCGGGGGATGGCGCCATCGGCCCACAGGCGCTCGGCCAGCCCCGGCCGGGCGCTGTGGTTGCCGCCCGCGATGTCGCCCGCATAGACCAGGCGCAGCCATTGCAGGGTGGCGCGCACCGGGTCGTCCACCAGCGCGCGCCGCGCCAGCACAAAGCCCTGGAAGTCGGCCCAGGACGCAAAGCCATGCTCGCGCGCCAGGCAGGACTGCGCGTCGTGCAGCCGAAGGCCCAGGGCGGCGATGGCGGCATCGCCCTGGCCCGCAGCCGCCGGCAGCGCGGCGCGAAAGCGCGCCAGCGCCTCGGGCTCGCCGCTGCGGTAGCCAGCGAGCAGGTCCTTGGCTTGTTTCTTGAGATGGCCCAGGTCGGGCCGTGGGGGAATGCGTTTCACGAGAACCTCCGTGCATGGATCGCCGACGGCCCGCAAATCCGGCAGCACAAAGGATGGAAAGTCAGCTCTGCAAGGAGCACGAACGTGCTCCTGGAGTCGGCAAGTGGGTTCAACCCTTCCCGCGGGCCCGGGCGCGGCTTGCACCGCGGGGAGGCATCTTACCGCCGTGCGGCGCACCCCTTGCGGCATGGCGCGAATTCCGTGTACAAAAAATTACATCCGTCGCCATAATGGCAGCGGGAGTCTCCCCGCCGCCACGCCCGATGGCAGGCCCGCAGAGACTTTGCAGCTTTCATTTTCGCGCCATGGGTACATGCCGTGGCGCCGTTCCGTGGAACCTCAGGAGTCCGCCATGAAGCTCAGCCTCAAACTCCCCCTGGCCTTTACCGTGGCGTTGCTGCTGCTGTTCGCGGCGGCGCTGTTCGGCATCAGCCGCCTGAACCAGGCCCTGGGCACCTACCAGACCACCGTGGCGCAAAGCTTCGAGCACGAGCGATTGGCCTCCTCCATGCTCAATGACTTCAAGGTGCAGGTGCAGGAGTGGAAGAACGTACTGCTGCGCGGCAAGGACCCGGCCCAGCTCACGCGCTACTGGGCAGCGTTTGAAAAGCAGGAGCAGGCCATCGGCGTGCAGGCGAAGAAACTGCTGGCCGGCCTGCCGCCGGGCGAGGGCCGCGACCGCGTGGCGCAGTTCGCCCAGGCGCACGAACGCATGGGCGCCGCCTACCGCAAGGGCTTCGAGGCCTTCAAGGCGTCCGGGCACGATGCCGAGGCGGGCGACAAGGCGGTGCAGGGCATGGACCGCGAGCCCTCGCAGCTGATCGACCAGGCGGGCGAACTGATCGCCCGGGCCAGCAGCGAAGTGGCCGAACACGCCGCCGCCACCGCGCAGCGCGCGACCACCATCAGCCTGGCCGTGATGCTGGTGGTGTGCGCGCTCGGCATCGCCGGCGCCATCGCCTTCAGCCGCACCGTGGTGAACCCGCTGGACAACGCGGTGCGGGTGTCGCAGGCCGTGGCCAGCGGCGACCTGACCGTGGCGCAGCCCGTGCGCGGCAAGGACGAGATCGCGCTGCTGCTCAATGCGCTGCACGGCATGCAGCTGAGCCTGTCGAGCGTGGTGAGCCACGTGCGCCACAACGCCGACAACGTGGCCGCCGCGAGCACCGAGATCGCGCTGGGCAACAACGACCTCTCGGCGCGCACCGAGCAGCAGGCCAGCGCGCTGGAGGAAACCTCGGCGTCGATGGAAGAGCTCAGCTCCACCGTGCAGGCCAATGCCGACAACGCGCGCCAGGCCAACCAGCTGGCCGTCAATGCGTCCACCGTGGCCGTGCAGGGCGGCGACGTGGTGGCCGAGGTGGTGACCACCATGAAGGGCATCAACGACAGCAGCAAGAAGATCGCCGACATCATCAGCGTGATCGACGGCATTGCCTTCCAGACCAACATCCTGGCGCTGAACGCTGCGGTGGAGGCGGCCCGCGCGGGCGAGCAGGGCCGGGGCTTCGCGGTGGTGGCCAGCGAAGTGCGCAGCCTGGCCGGGCGCAGCGCCGAGGCGGCCAAGGAGATCAGGAGCCTGATCCACGCGAGCGTGGAGCGGGTCGAACAGGGCACGGCCCTGGTCGACAAGGCCGGCGCCACGATGACGGAAGTGGTGGCCTCGATCCGCCGCGTGACCGACATCGTGGGCGAGATCAGCGCCGCCAGCAGCGAGCAGAGCGCGGGCGTGGCCCAGGTGGGCGAGGCCGTGATGCAGATGGACCAGGCCACGCAGCAGAACGCGGCGCTGGTGGAGCAAAGCGCGGCGGCGGCCGACAGCCTGAAGGTACAGGCGCAGCAGCTGGTGGACGCGGTCTCGGTGTTCCGCCTGTCGCCCGGCGAACACCCGGCGGCGGGGGCGCGCGTGCCCCGGCTGGCGGCGGCCTGACAGGACGGGCGGGCCGGGGGGCGAAGAAAATTGAATCAAAACGACCTCTAACGCCCAACCATCCAGCGCAAACAGCTATGTTTTTAATAGCGACCTGAGCCTGTTCCGGTGCCATGGCGCGCGGCCCCGCCAGCGCGCCAGGCCACCCTCTGCGGCCGGTCAGTCGCCGTGCGCCGCTTCCAGCGCCTTGAACTGCGCCATGGTGCGCAGGCACGCGTCGGCCACCTCCGTGCCCTTCTTCACGAAATGCTCGCGGAAGAACTTCAGATGGTCTTCATGCTCGTGGAAGTCACGCGGCGTGAGCACGGCGGACATCACGGGCACCTCAGTGTCCAGCTGCACGCGCATCAGGCCGTCGATGACGGCGGTGGTCACGAACTCGTGGCGGTAGATACCGCCGTTGACCACCAGCGCGCAGGCCACGATGGCGTCGTAGCGGCCGCTTTGCGCCAGGCGCTTGGCCAGCAGCGGGATCTCGAAGGCGCCAGGCACCTCGAACTGCTCGATCTGGCTCGCAGCCAGGCCGTTGCGGGCGAACTCCGCCACGGCGGCGTCGCGGGCCTGGTGGACGATGTCCCGGTGCCAGCCGGCGCAGATGACCGCAACGCGTTCGCTGCGGCGCGCGGAGTCTGCACGGCCTTGTTCGGCATTGGCAGCGGCGGCATGGTGGGAATGGAAGGACTGATTCATGGATTTTCTCGTAGCAAAGAAAAGGATTACCAGAATCAGGGCGCGCGCGAACAGGGCACACCACAACGGCAAGCAGGCACCCGCGCGCCGGGCCCGGGCAGCCGCACGGCGGCGCGCACGGCAAACCGCGCCCGCCCGCCCGCACCAGCGAACACCCGCACCACTGCACACGGGCACCCATCCCGATGGGCGGCCATGGCTTCGCGATCTCTTTCATCCGGACTGTGACCGTCGGCTCTGGCATCGCACCAGATCTGCTGACCCCGGGCCGCCGCCATGCCTGGCGCGGCCCGGGCGCTCGCGGGCTGCTGCGGTGCGGCTGTAGCAACAGCCACCCGCAGATACCGCCGGTGGGGAATTCCGCCCCGCCCTGAGAACGCTGCCGGCCCCCCACAAGCTGTTGGAGGCCAGCGGCGCGATTCTAGGGGTTACCCGCGGGGCGGGCCGTCGCCCAGGCGATTGCCTGCACCGTCAGCGGGGCCGTTCGAACCCGGCTTCGGCCCAGGCGGTGGCACTGGCGGGCGTGAGCTTGAACGTGGGCGGCACGGGCACGCGCGCCAGTTCCTCGCCCAGTTCATCCTGGGCGCTCAGGGTGGCCGTGGCGCCCTCTTCGTCGGGCACGATGGCCAGTTGCACGCGCAGGCGCTGGCCATTGACCGTGACCGCGACGTTCTTGTGGAGCTGTGCATGCAACTGCTGCTCGTGGCGGCGCAGCACCTCGCTGGCGGTCTTGACCAGGGTGTGGAAGGCCGAGACATCGAGCGGCTTGGGGTTCTTCTTGTCGCGTCCCATGGTCCAGGGCCCCACCAGCGCGGGCTCGGCCTCGCCCCGCAGCGTCATGGACACGGCCCAGCCGTCGTCGTCTTCGTTCTTGATGACCTGCGCGGTCCATTGGCCGTCGCTCCAACGGCGAGGCTCCTGGATGGTGTCGGGGGTGTCTTGCATGGGGAAAAGGGTCGCAGAAGATTCAGGGAAAGGGCGCAGAGCATAACGGCCCCGGCACGGAGGCGGGAGCATGCATTTTCAATAACCGCTGGTTATTGATGGCGGCCGGCGCCAGCCCCCGTCACGGCGCATCGGTCACCGGGTTCGCCACCTCGCGCAGCACGTCGGTGAAGGCCTGCATGGCGGGCGTGGGCGGCTCCCCCAGCCGGGTGATGAGGCCGTAGTCGGGCATGCGGTCCGGCAAGTCCACGGGGATGCGGGCCAGCAGGCCCTTGGCGATGTAGCGCTCCACCAGCGCCTGGGGCTGCAGCGACAGCATGTCGGTGGCCTGCATCATCTCCAGCGCGAACAGGAACGACGGGGTCTCCACCACGCCCGAGCCGAGTGCCAGGCCGCTCCGCCCGAAGATGTCGTCCGACACCTTGCGCACCGCGGTGGACGCGGGGTACAGGATCCACGGCCAGTGCGACAGCTCGGCCATGTCCAGGTCGCGCGCGCCGCGCAGGGGGTGGTGCAGGCCGCCCACCACCAGCAGCGGCTCGCTGGACAGGCGTTCGTAGTGGAACTGCGTGCGGTGCGCGTCGTCGGTGAAGCGCCCGATCATCAGGTCGATCTTGCGCTCTGCCAGCCACACGATCAGCTGGTCGCTGCTTTGCTCCAGCACCTTGAGCACGAGCAGCGGGCGCAGGCGCTGGATCTCGGCCACCGACGCCGTCAGCACGTGCGCGGCCGATCCCGTGATGGCGCCGATCGCCAGGTGGCCGTGGCCGCCCTCCTTGAGCGCATTGAACTCATCGACGAACTTGCGGTGGCCGGCGAGCGCGCTGGCGGCGTAGCGCAGCGTGAACAGGCCCAGTTCGTTGGGCCGCATGCCGCGCGACAGGCGCTCGAAGAGCCGCGCCTCCAGGATGTCCTCGATGTCCATCAGGATCTTGGTGGCCGCCGGCTGCGTGATGTGCATCTGCTCGGCCGTCAGGCGCAGGTTGCGCGTCTGGCCCAGGATGTCCAGGAACTGCAGGTGCCGAAAGCGCAGCCGCGCGCAGGCCTGCGCCATCGACAGGGGTTTACCCGACACAGGGGTGGGGGCCACGGCAAGTCATCAGCATTTGGAATGGATGCTAGCAAAAAAGTGAGTGGACCCGGCGCCCAGCGAAACCTAATCTCTCGCCTGCGTCGGGAGGGTCCCGCAGAGACCCGATGGCGCCGGTGGACCGCTTTTTGGCCGTGTCCCGCCGTGCCCCAGCCATTCCATATCCGGAGACAAACACCATGCAATTCAAATCATTCGCCCTGGCAGCCGCATTGCTGGCCGCCGTGGCCGCACCCGTGTCGGCGCAGATCAAGGACCACGTGTTCAAGGTCGGCATCGGCCTGAACGGCGACCACCCCCAGGCGCAGGCCGTCAAGCACTTTGCCGAGCAGCTCTCGGCCAAAAGCGGCGGCAAGCTGGTGGCCAAGCTGTACGCCAGCGGCTCCCTGGGCAACGACGTGAGCATGACCTCGGCCTTGCGTGGCGGCACGCTGGAGATGACGGTGCCCGACAGCTCCACGCTGATGGCGCTGATCAAGCCCTTCGGCGTGCTGAACCTGCCGCTCACCTTCAACAACGAACAAGAAGCCGACGCGGTGCTCGACGGCCCCTTCGGCCAGAAGCTGCTGGCCAAGCTGCCCGAAAAGGGCCTGGTGGGCCTGGGCTTCTGGGAAAACGGCTTTCGCCACGTGACCAACTCGCGCCGCGCCATCACCAAGGCGGAAGACCTGGCGGGCCTGAAGCTGCGCGTGATCCAGAGCCCGCTGTTCCTGGACACCTTCAACGCCCTGGGTGCCAACGCCACGCCCATGCCCTTCACCGAGCTGTACTCGGCCATGGAGCAGGCGGCGGTGGACGGGCAGGAGAACCCGCCCGCCACCATCCTGTCGAGCAAGTTCTATGAAGTGCAAAAGCACCTGGTGCTGTCGCGCCACATGTACAGCGCCTGGGTGCTGCTCATGTCCAAGAAGACCTGGGACGGCCTGTCGGCGCAGGAGCAGAAGATCGTGCAGGACGCCGCGCGCGAAGCCACGCTGTTCGAGCGCAAGACCATCCGCGCGTTCAGCGAGACCGCACTGGGCGAGTTGAAGAAGGCAGGCATGCAGGTGACCGAACTCGCACCCGCCGAGCAGGCCAAGATGCGCGCCAAGCTGCAGCCGGTGCTGACCAAGTACGCCAAGGAATTCGGCGAGGAAACCACCGGCGAGATGAACGCCGAACTTGCCAAGGTGCGGGGCGGCAAGTAACTTTTCTGCTCCGCCAAAACCGTTCACCGAGCGCGGCCGAAGCGCCGCGCGAGGCTTCGACGGGCTCAGCCCGAACGGTTTGTGGTTCGAGTCAAACATGCCAACCCCTGTTGCAGCGCCCTTCCCGCCTGCTGACACATCGCGATCCATGACCAAAACACCCCGCCGCCCCTTCCGCTCCCGCGAGTGGTTTGCCGACCCCGCACGCTCGGACATGACCGCGCTCTACCTCGAACGCTTCATGAACTACGGGCTCACGCCCGAGGAGCTGCGCTCGGGCCGCCCCATCATCGGCATCGCGCAGACCGGCAGCGACCTGTCGCCCTGCAACCGCATCCATGTGGACCTGGCGCGGCGCGTGCGCGAGGGCATCCGCGACGCCGGGGGCACCCCGATGGAGTTTCCGGTGCACCCCATCTTCGAGAACTGCCGCCGCCCCACCGCCGCGCTGGACCGCAACCTGGCCTACCTGGGGCTGGTGGAGATCCTGTACGGCTACCCCATCGACGCGGTGGTGCTGACCACCGGCTGCGACAAGACGACCCCGGCGGGCATCATGGCGGCGTCCACGGTGGACATCCCGGCCATCGTGCTCTCGGGCGGCCCCATGCTGGACGGCTGGCACGATGGAGAACTGGTGGGCTCGGGCACCGTGATCTGGCGCAGCCGCCGCCAGCTGGCCGCGGGCGACATCGACGAGGAAGAATTCCTGCAGCGCGCCTGCAGCAGCGCGCCGTCGGCCGGCCACTGCAACACCATGGGCACGGCGTCCACCATGAACGCGGTGGCCGAGGCGCTGGGCCTCTCGCTGCCGGGCTGCGCCGCCATTCCGGCGCCCTACCGCGAACGCGGGCAGATGGCGTACGAGACCGGGCGGCGCATCGTGGACATGGCCTACGAGGACCTGCGCCCCTCGCGCATCCTCACCCGCGAGAGTTTTCTCAACGCGCTGGCCGTGGTCAGCGTGGCCGGGGGCAGCAGCAACGCGCAGGTGCACATCATGGCCATGGCGCGCCACGCGGGCGTGGACCTGCGCCCCGAGGACTGGACGCAGCATGCCTACGACCTGCCCCTGCTGCTGAACATGCAGCCCGCCGGCAAATACCTGGGCGAGAGGTTCTTCCGCGCCGGGGGCGTGCCCGCGCTGATGTGGGAGCTACAGCAGGCGGGCCGCCTGCATGCCGATGCCTTGAGCGTGACCGGCAAGGCCCTGGCCGACAACCTGCAGGGCCGCGAGACGCGCGACCGCGAGGTGATCTTCCCCTTCGACGCACCGCTGATGGAAAAAGCCGGCTTCCTGGTGCTGCACGGCAACCTCTTCGACTTCGGCATCCTGAAGACATCGGTGATCTCCGAGTCCTTCCGCCAGCGCTACCTGAGCCAGCCGGGCGCAGAGGGCATCTTCGAAGCACGCGCCGTGGTGTTCGAAGGCGCGGACGACTACCACGCGCGCATCAACGACCCGTCGCTCGGCATCGACGAAGGCTGCATTCTGGTGATGCGCGGCGCGGGCCCCATCGGCTGGCCGGGATCGGCCGAGGTGGTCAACATGCAGCCGCCCGACGCGCTGATCCGCCGCGGCATCAACACGCTGCCCACGCTGGGCGACGGGCGCCAGTCGGGCACGGCCGACAGCCCGTCGATTTTGAACGTCTCGCCCGAAAGCGCGGTGGGCGGGGGCCTGTCCTGGCTGCACAGCGGCGACATGGTCCGCATCGACCTGAACGCCGGCCGGTGCGACGCGCTGGTGGCCCCCGAGGAGATCGAGCGCCGCCGCCGCGAACTGCCGGCGCCGCCCATCCCCAGGAGCCAGTCGCCCTGGGAGGCGCTGTACCGCGAGAAGACCGGCCAGCTGGTGGATGGCGCGACGCTCGACTTTGCGCTGGACTACCGGCGCATTTCCGAACACACGCCGCGCCACAACCATTGAGACGCTGCGCCTGGGCGGGCGCGGCACCGATTCAGAACCCTTTTCCAAGGAACTCCCATGAGTGAAACGACAGCGGCCACAGCGGCCGGTGGGGCGGCGCGCGCCCACATTCTTCCCGACGACGGCCTGGCCGGCACCCTGGTCGGCCGCGCCTGGGTGCACGGCGCCGTGCCCGGCCCGGCGGTGGTGGCCCTGCGCACCGGTGGCGTGTTCGACCTGAGCCGGCACTACCCCACCATGAGCACGCTGCTGGACACGCCCGCGCCCGCCGAGGCAGTGGGAGCCGCCGAGGGCCAGTACCTGTGCAGCGTGGACGAACTGCTGGCCAACAGCCAAACCGGCCAGCATGGCGTGCGCGACACGTCCCGCCCCTGGCTGCTGGCCCCCTGCGACCTGCAGGTGGTCAAGGCGGCTGGCGTGACCTTCGCGGCCAGCCTGATCGAGCGCGTGATCGAAGAGCAGGCGCGCGGGGACGCGGCCCGGGCCCAGGGCCTGCGCAGCCAGGTGGTGGGACTCATCGGAGAGAGCCTGGCCGACATTCGCCCGGGCTCGGAGCAGGCCATGGCCTTGAAGGCACTGCTGCAAGACAAAGGCCTGTGGTCGCAGTACCTCGAAGTCGGCATTGGCCCCGACGCCGAGGTCTTCACCAAGGCGCCGGTGCTCGCATCGGTGGGCACGGGCGAGGAGATCGGCATCCGCGCCGATTCGGCCTGGAACAACCCCGAGCCCGAGGTGGTGCTGGCCGTCAACAGCCGTGGCGCCATCGTGGGCGCCACGCTGGGCAACGACGTGAACCTGCGCGACATCGAGGGCCGCAGCGCGCTGCTGCTGGGCAAGGCCAAGGACAACAACGCCTCGTGCGCCATCGGCCCCTTCATCCGGCTGTTCGACGCAGGCTTCGGGCTGGACCAGGTGCGCACCGAGACCGTGCACCTGCGCGTGGCGGGCACCGACGGCTTCACGCTGCGGGGTATCAACACCATGGCCAGCATCAGCCGCGACCCGGCCGACCTGGTGGCCCAGACGCTGGCCGCGCACCAGTACCCGGACGGCTTCATGCTTTTTTTGGGCACGCTGTTCGCGCCCATCGAAGACCGCGACCAGCCCGGCGGCGGCTTCACCCACAAGCTGGGCGACGAGGTCACGATCCAGAGCGCCTGGCTGGGCGCCCTGCACAACACCGTGACGCACAGCGAGACGGCGCCGCCCTGGCGCTTTGGCCTGCGCGCCTTCATCGCCAACCTGGCCGCGCGCGGGCTGCTGCAGGGCACGGCGCTCTGACCGCCTCAAAAAAACACCAGACCGGCCCCGCCATCCACGGAGACCCCAGCATGCTCAATACCTTCATCGACCGCTACGTCCGGGCCATCAACCTTCTCATCGCGCTGGCGCTGGCCGCCATGGTGGTGCTGGTGTTCGGCAACGTGGTGCTGCGCTACGTCTTCAACTCCGGCATCGCCGTCAGCGAGGAGCTGTCGCGCTGGCTCTTCGTGTGGATCACCTTCCTGGGCGCGGTGGCGGCCATCAAGGAGAACGCGCACCTGGGCACCGACATGCTGGTGTCGCGCCTGTCGGTGCGGGGCAAGAAAGCCTGCATGGCGCTGGGCCACGTGCTGATGCTCTACATCACCTGGCTGTTCTTCGACGGCAGCTGGCAGCAGATGAAGATCAACTGGGATGTGGAGGCCCCGGTCACCGGCGCATCGATGGCCATCTTCTATGCCTCGGGCGTGGTGTTCTCGGTGTGCGCCGGCTTTCTGTTGACGCTGCAACTGCTGCGCGTGCTGACCGGCAAGGCGAGCGAGGACGAACTGGTGATGGTCAAGGAATCCGAAGAACAGGCGGAGCTCGAAGCCCTGCAGGCCGAGCTGGCGCGCGAAGACGCGGCCGCACGGGCGCTGGGCCTGCCCCCGAAGCAGCGCGGCGAGTGAGCAAGTAAGCATGCACGCACGCACAGATGGCACATCAAAAATAACGGAGACAACACATGACCGTGCTGATTTTTCTGGGGGCCCTCATCGGCACCATGGCGCTGGGCATTCCCATCGCGTATGCACTGCTGGCCGCCGGCGTCGCGCTGATGTGGCAGCTCGATCTGTTCGACGCGCAGATCCTGGCGCAGAACTTCATCAATGGCGCCGACAGCTTTCCGCTGCTGGCCGTGCCCTTCTTCATGCTGGCCGGCGAGATCATGAACGTGGGCGGGCTGTCGCAGCGCATCGTGAACTTCGCGCTGGCGCTGGTGGGGCATGTGAAGGGAGGCCTGGGCTATGTGGTGATCCTGGCCGCCTGCCTGCTGTCGTCGCTGTCGGGCTCGGCCGTGGCCGATGCGGCGGCGCTCACGGCGCTGCTGCTGCCGATGATGGTCAAGGCCGGGCACAAGAAGGAGGTGTCGGGCGGGCTGATCGCGGCCTCGGGCGTCATCGGGCCCATCATTCCGCCGAGCATCGGTTTCGTGATCTTCGGCGTGGCGGCCAACGTGTCGATCAGCAAGCTGTTCATCGCGGGCATCGTGCCGGGCATCATGATCGGCGTGGGCCTGGCCGTGACCTGGTGGTGGGTGGGCCGCAAGGAGGTGCTGGCCATGCCGGAGAAGAAGACTGCAGCCGAAGTCTGGCGCACCGCGCGGGAGTCGGTGTGGGCGCTGACCTTGCCGGTGTTCATCCTGGTGGGCCTGCGCATGGGCGTGTTCACACCGACCGAGGCCGCGGTGGTCGCGGCGGTGTATTCGCTGTTCGTGGCCAGCGTGATCTACCGCGAGCTGCCACTGCGCGCGCTGCTGCCCATCTTCACCACCGCGGCCAAGACCACGGCGGTGGTGATGTTCCTCGTGGCGGCGGCCATGGTGTCGTCGTGGCTCATCACCGTGGCCAACCTGCCCGCGCAGATGGTGGAGCTGCTCAAGCCCTTCATGGGCAACCAGACGCTGCTGCTCATCGCGATCATGGTGCTGGTGATGCTGGTGGGCACGGCGATGGACATGACGCCCACCATCCTGATCCTGACCCCCGTGCTGATGCCCGTGATCAAGGCCGCGGGCATCGACCCGGTGTACTTCGGCGTGCTGTTCATCATCAACAACTCCATCGGCCTGGTCACGCCGCCGGTGGGCACCATCCTGAACGTGGTGGCCGGTGTGGGGCGCATGAAGATGGACGAGGTGACGCGCGGCGTGCTGCCTTTCATGGCGGCCGAGTTCGCGGTGATGTTCATCATGGTGATCTTTCCGCAGACGGTGCTGGCGCCGCTGCGCTGGTTCACGGGCTGACGGCGCCCACCCCTGCCCCACAGCACTCCCACCCACTCTTCACGCCCCGCATTCCATGACACTCCGACTTGCAGGCAAGACCGCCTTTCTCACCGCCGCCGGCCAGGGCATCGGCCGCGCCACCGCCACCGCCTTCGCGGCCCAGGGCGCGCGGGTGATCGCCACCGACATCAATGCCGCCGCGCTGGCCACCCTGCAGCGCGACACTGGCTGCGAGACCCGCGTGCTGGACGTGACCCAGGCCCAGGCCGTGCGCGACGCAGCCGCCGCCGTGGGGCCGGTGGATGTGCTGTTCAACGGCGCGGGCTTTGTGCACGCGGGCAGTGTGCTCGACTGCACGGACGACGAGTGGGACTTCGCGTTCGATCTGAACGTGCGCGCGCAATTTCGCACCATCCGGGCGTTCCTGCCCGGCATGCTGGCGCGCGGCGCCGGGTCCATCATCAACGTCGCCTCGGTGGCGGGCAGTATCAAAGGGGCGCCCCGGCGGTTCGTCTACGGCACCACCAAGGCGGCGGTCGTGGGCCTGACCAAGTCGGTGGCCGCCGACTTCGTGGCCCAGGGCATCCGCTGCAATGCCATCTGCCCCGGCACCGTGATGTCGCCGTCGCTGCAGGACCGCATCACCGCGCAGGCCGCGGCCACGGGCCAGAGCCTGGCCGCCGTGGAGGCGGGCTTTGTCGAACGCCAACCCATGGGCCGCCTGGGCCGGGCCGAGGAGATCGCCGCGCTGGCGGTGTACCTGGCGAGCGACGAGTCATCGTTCACCACGGGCACCGCCCAGGTCATCGACGGCGGCTGGTCCAACTGATTTCATCTACGCTCTGCGTTTCGCGCCACCCACCATCCAACCCCTCACCACCACGAACCATGAAGCTGCTTCGCCACGGCCCCAAGGGCCAGGAAAAACCTGCACTCCTGCACACCGACGGCACGGTGCGCGACCTGAGCGGCGTGCGGCCCGACATCAGCCCCGCCACCCTGTCACCCTCTGGCCTGGCCGCGCTGGCCGCCATCGATGCCGCCACCCTGCCCGTCGTGCCCCAGGGCCGCCTGGCGGTGCCGTGGACGGGCATGCGCAAGTTCATCGCCATCGGCCTGAACTACGCCGACCACGCGGCCGAAGCCGGCATGGCCATCCCCCAGGAGCCCATCGTCTTCACCAAGACGGTGGACTGCGCCGTGGGCTGCAACCACCCCGTGGTGCTGCCGCAGGGTTCGGTCAAATCCGACTGGGAGGTGGAGCTGGGCGTGGTGATCGGCACCCGCGCGCGCTATGTGAGCGAGGCGGACGCGCTGCAGCACGTGGCCGGCTACTGCACCATCAACGACATCTCCGAGCGCGAATACCAGCTCGAGCGCGGCGGCACCTGGGACAAGGGCAAGGGCTGCGACACCTTCGGCCCCATCGGCCCCTGGCTGGTGAGCGCCGACGAGGTCGGCGACCCGCAGAATCTGTCGATGTGGCTGGACGTGAACGGCGAGCGCCAGCAGACTGGCAGCACCCGCACGATGATCTTCACCGTGGCGCAGCTGGTGAGCTACCTGAGCCGCTTCATGACGCTGGAGCCCGGCGACCTGATCACCACCGGCACCCCGCCCGGCGTGGGCATGGGCAAGAAGCCCCAGGCGCAGTTCCTCAAGCCCGGCGACGTGATGCGCCTGGGCATCGAGAAGCTGGGCGAGCAGGAGCAGACCGTGTTTGCGTGGGACCCGAAGCTGATCGACGGCTGACGGGACGCGCCCCGGCGCGGAGCACGCACGGCTGCCGACAGGGGCCCACGCGCCACCGCCCCGGGGCCTTGAGACGAAAACAGCCTCCTGCGCCCGCCACCCAAGCCCTGGCAGCTATGAATTGAGGAGCATCGACACCGCCTGCACCAGGGCACCGGCTCAAAATGCCAGTCCATAGCGCACCTGGACAAAATCTTCTCCGGGATTGGGCTTGCGGATGCCACCGTTGGAGACATGGCGCACCATCAGCATCAGCTCATGCTGGCGGCGCGCGCCAAAGTTGAAGCCGATCCCCTGGTGGTCGGTGAAATTGAAGCGTGTGCTGAAGCCTTTGTGCCGCATCGCGTAGTGCCCGTCCAGCACCGAAACGCCGATGCCGCCTTCCATGAACCACGCCGAACGCCCGCCATCGAAGCGCAGCCGCAGCGTGGGCACCAGGGCCAGCTGCGTCCAGTGCCTGCGATCGGACGCCGCCGAGCCCGCGGGGACGCGCCAGTGGGCGATGTGGGCGTCCCAGTGCCCCGTCAATTCGCCGCCCAGGAAGGAACGGCGCCATTCCCATGGCAGCTGCACCCCCACCGACACCAGGCCCACATCGCTCGCCGCGCGTGCGCCGTCGAGGAACATGCGCCGGGGTTCGGGGGCGGTGTGCAGCGCCGCATCCTGGGCACCCGCCGCCGTGGCGAGTGCCCCCAACACTCCCAGCAGTGCCAGGCTACGCGGCCAGGGAACGGGAGAGGGAGGACGTTGCGCCCTGCGGCATGCTGCGGGGGCGGGGGCGGGGACGGGGGCGGGGACGGGTGGCAAGGCGGTAGAGATCGAATGCACGAAGGTACTCCGACAGGCAGCAGTGGGGCGGGATAACACGCCCTGCTCTGGCGCCGCACCCGGGTGGGTGGCAAGGGCAGCAGCGTGGCCGGCCGGCCTGCCTGCGCTTGCAGGCGTCGCCGGCACCACCAATCTACACATCAATCCCGCCGCCTGCAGGTGCTGCGGCCCCATGCGCCTGTAGGCGAACCGGCTGAGATGCCGTCGGCCGGGATGCAGCCCCCGCCCGCACCCCCGGTGGCCGGCCGGGATGCCCAGGCTCAGTGCGCCACCGTGAACCGCTGCTGCAGGTGCCGCGGCGTTTCCAGCTCATCGGCAATGGCCACGGCCAGATCGGCCACGCTGATGCCGCCGGGCTGGTCGCCGTTCATCAGCGGGGCTTCGGTGCCCAGGCGGTACTGGCCCGTGCGTTCGCCGGGAGCCAGCAGGATGGGGGGCGAGAGGAAGGTCCAGTCCAGAGTGCTTTCGGTGCGGATCCAGTGGAGTGCCTCGCGCGCGGCCAGGGCCCCCTGCTTCCATTCCGCCGGGAACTGGGGCGTGTCCACCAGTTGCACGCCGGGCGCCACGAACAGGCTGCCGGCGCCGCCCACCACGAGCAGGCGCCGCACACCCGCCTGCTTGGTGCCGTCGATGATGGCGCGGGTGCCCTTGAGGAACTGGTCATGGATGTCTGGCACGGTCCAGCCGGGGTTGTAGGCGCTCACCACCGCATCGTGGCCGGCGGAGGCCTTGGCGACCTGGGCGGCATCCTGCGCGTCGGCGGCGACGACGGTCAAGCCTTCACGCGCGGGCAGCTTGCCGGGGTTGCGGGCCAGCACGGTCACGCGGTGGCCGCGCTGCAGCAGTTCATCGAGCACGGCCGAGCCGACGAAGCCGGTGGCACCAATCAGGGCGATGTTCATGGGGAGTTCCTCGGTTCAAAGTTGCGATAGGGTGAGAATATGGGCTTGTCAAAGACCGCACTAGAGGGCTAAAAATGCCTTCACTTTGAAGACCAGCTTCACGATCAAGCAAATTCACCGATGGAAGACCTCAAACGCATGGCCGTGTTCGCCGCCGTGGTGCAACACGGTTCGATGAGCGGCGCGGCCCGCGCCCTGGGCATGAGCACCTCGGCCGTGAGCCAGCAGGTGCGCAGGCTGGAGAGCGACGGCGGCGTGACGCTGCTGCACCGCTCCACCCGCAAGCTGGCCCTCACCGAGGCGGGCCAGCGCTACCACGCGCGCTGCGCCGCCATGTGGGCCGCGGCCGAGCAGGCACGTGCCGAGCTGGCGGCGTCGCGCGATGCGCCCAGCGGCGAGCTGCGCCTTTCGGCCACCGTGGGCTTTGCACGGCACATCGCGCCCGCGCTGGGTGAGCTGCTGGCCGCCCACCCTGCCTTGCGCCTGAGGCTGCTGGTGGACGATTCGCCCATCGACCTGATCAACGCCCGCATCGACCTGGCGGTGCGCTACGGGCGGCTGGCCGACTCCAGCTGGGCTGCCCGGCGCCTGGGCGGGATGCGGTGGTACCTGTGCGCCTCGCCCGGGTGGGTGGCCAACCATGGCGTGCCGCAGGACCCCGACGCCCTGCTGTCGCACAGCTGGCTGGGCTTTGCGCGCGAGAGCGGCGGCCTGCTGATCGATCTGCGCAGCCCCACGGGCGAACCGCGCGCGCTGCGGGTGGAGCCGCGCATCGCCAGCAACAACCAGTTGTCGATCCAGCAGATGTGCGAGGCCGGCCTGGGCCTTGCGCTCGTGGGCAGCATGGACGCACACGAGGCCTTGCAGACCGGGCAGCTGGTGCGGCTGCTGCCCGACTGGTCCTTCGGCACGCTCGACATCTGGGCCGTCACGCCCCAGCGCGACGCACAGCCCGCCAAGGTGCGCCAGGCCATCGCGGCGCTGCACGGCTATCTGAGCCAGGTGCCGGGCGTCACGGATTGAGGGGCGGCCCTCGGGGCCGCCTTTGGACCCGTTCCCTGTCCTGTGGCGTGGGAGAAGGAAAAAAGAAAAAAAGAAAAAGAAGACGCGGCGGCCTGGCCGCGCTGGTTTCACCGGCCCTGGACCGCGCGCAGCACGATGGCGGATGGCAGTGGCGTGAACGCAGCGCCCGGCATCCTTCCATCCATCATTTTTTTATCGCATCGCTCCACAAATTCCATCGTTGTGCGTGCCGCGCGGGCTGCCTACAGTCGCCTTCCGGTACCTGCTTCCACGACCTTTCTTCAACCCGACCGGAGAACGCACATGACGACCAACCCCACCACCCACTTCCCCATCGACCGCGTACTGGCCGCGTTTGAAAAGGGTGACGTGCCCACATTGCTGGACAGCATCGCGGACGACGTGGATTTCCGCATCGACCACTACCGCGACGAGGCGGACACCAGCTGGCAGGTCGCCCGCCACAAGGCCGACGTGCTGGCCGTGGTGCAGCGCCTGGGCACCGAGGTCTTTCCGCAGGGCACGAAGATCGTGCACACCCACAGCCAGCCCCTGGGCGACGACTGGGTGATCACGAAATTCCACCAGCGCTTCTTTTATGCGGTACAACAGCGCGAAGTGGAATCGCTGACCTGGATCGTGAGCCACTCGCGCAACGGCCAGCTCGACTACTTCCGCGAAACCGTCACCACCATCACCCCGACCTGACCGCGGCCCTCCGTGGCCCCTGCACCATGCTGTTTGACCTGCGCGCCCTGGGCTACTTCGTGGCGGCCTACGAAGAACGCTCCGTGACCACGGCCGCGCGCCGCTGCTTCGTGGCGCAGCCCTCGATCAGCATGGCCATCAAGGGGCTGGAGGATGCGCTCGACACCGTGCTGTTCGAGCGCAGCCGCCAGGGCCTGGCGCCCACGCCCGCCGCCCACCGCCTGTACCCGCGCGCCTGCAGCCTGCTGGCGCAGTCGAGCGCCATGGTGCGCGACTTCCGCGATGCGCCGCGCGAAACGCTGGGCGTGTTCCTGCAGGACGACCTGATGGTGGGCCCGGCCGCGCCGCTGTTCGCGCAGATTGGCGAGCTCATGCCCAACGCCCTGGTGCGGCTCACGGCCAGCGCGCAGGAGGCGCGCCTGCGTCTGGTGGCCGAGCATTGCAAGCCGTCTGGCGACACCTTCATGTCCTTGTGGCGCGAGCCCTATGTGATGCTCCTGCCCGAACAGCACCCGCTGCGTTTCAAGAAGAAATTCGGCCTGGCCGACCTGCAGGGCGTTCCGCTCATCGAATGGCCGTACTGCCCCTTGCACCAGTCGTTCATCCGCCTGCTGGCCGAGCGCGGGATCGCGCTGGAGGTGCAGGCCAGCGCCGCGCGCGAAGAGCTGTTGCTGCACATGGTGGACAGCGGCCTGGGCGTGGCCGTCGTGCCGCAGTCCTACGCGGCCCACGCACGCCATTCGGTCGTGCGGCCCCTGGACGGTCCGCTGGCTTTCTCGCGCCATCTGGGCCTGGCCTGCGACGCATCGGACGCGCCCCTGCTCGCGCTGCTGGGCCGCCTCGCCTCCAGCCTCAAGACGCCACCGGACCTTTCCCGCAGCAGCGCGGCCTGAGGTGGAGCCCGCCGCTGGCACGGCAGGCAAGGTGCGGTACAAAGGGGGTTGTCCCCAGCCCACACCTGCCACCATGGTCCTTGAAATCGCCCACCTCACCGTCCGCGCCGGCCAGAATGCCGCGTTCGAGCAAGCCTTTGCCCAGGCGCAGCGGATCATCGCCTCGATGCCCGGCTACCTGTCGCACGAACTGGCCCATTGCGTGGAACGCCCGCAGGACTACGCATTGCTGGTGCGCTGGGCCACGCTCGAGGACCACGAAATCGGCTTTCGCCAGTCGGCGCCCTACCAGGAATGGAAACGGCTGCTGCACCATTTCTACGACCCGTTCCCCACGGTGGTGCATTTCACCCCGGTGGCGCTGCCGCCCTCGGCATGACCCGCGCCGCCAGCGTGTGACGGCGCCGCGACGCCTGGATGCTGCAGCGCACTATTCGGGTATTGCCTGAACATTTAGCGCACTGCACATGCCGTTCTGATCCTAGAATTTGTAAACGCGCGTTTCTTCTTCTTTTCTGCGCGAAGGACCCATCATGAAAGCAGTGCAGCAGGACATCGACGAGCGGACCAACCTCACCAGCACCAACAAGTTCGAACTGCTGCTGTTTCGTCTGGGCACCGACAGTGCCCTGGGCAAATCCGAACTGTTCGGCATCAACGTGTTCAAGATCCGCGAGATCGTGGCCATGCCCAGCATCACGCCGATCGCGGGCACCACGCCGCATTCGCTGGGGGTCGTGAACCTGCGCGGCCAGGTGATTCCGGTGCTGGACCTGCCTTCCATCGTGGGCTGCAAGCCCCAGACGGGACTGAACATCATGCTGGTGACCGAATACGCGCGCACCACGCAGGCTTTTGCGGTGGAGTCGGTGGAAGACATCGTGCGGCTGGACTGGAAGCAGGTGCTTTCCGCCGAAACCAGCGGCGCCGCCGGCAAGCTGGTGACCAGCATTGCCCGCCTGGATGGCAACACCGACGAATCCCGCCTGGCCCAGGTGCTGGACGTGGAAGCCATCCTCCAGATGGTGTCGCCTTCGGACGGCCACGAGGTCACCGAAGAGAAGGTCGGCGCCAAGCTCAAGCTCAAGCCCGGCACCATCATCCTGGCGGCCGACGATTCGTTCGTGGCGCGCTCGCTCATCGAGCAGGAACTCAAGGTGCTGCATGCGCCCTATGAAATGGTGAAATCCGGCAAGGAAGCCTGGGACCGGCTCAACGCCATCGCCAGGAGCGCCGAAGCCGAGGGCAAGAGCGTGCTGGACCGCGTGGCCATGGTGCTGACCGACCTCGAAATGCCGGAAATGGACGGTTTCACCCTCACGCGCAACATCAAGCAGGATGCGCGCTTCCACGGGCTGCCGGTGGTCATCCACTCCTCGCTGTCCGGCTCGGCCAACGAAGACCACGTGCGCAGCGTCGGCGCCGACGGCTATGTCGCCAAGTTCGTGGCGGAAGATCTGGCGGAAACCATCCGCCGGGTGCTGCCCAAATAAACGGGAAGCAGGCCAGCTTCCCGCGCGCCCTTCGCCACGGCGTACACGCCGCGCATAAAAAGGGCGGCTCGCGCATTGCCAGCCACGCGCTTTCGCTATCAATTTTGATTTCAAAAGCCGGTGCGCCAAGGCACCAGCCCGGTACGGCATGGGATTTCGTCCTACCCGTTGCATCGGCATGCAGGTCAACCAAATGGGCCCCCCGGGCGCTACAGTGGGAGGCATTGAAAACGCCACTCCGAAACTTGTAACACCCCGCCGGGGTGCTTTTCGGGGGCTTTACGTACAGCGCGGAACACTCACGCCCTGTAGGGGGTCTGAACAGCATGACATACACACTCGCCCGCATCATTTCTGCCACGGTCCTGGGCGCCGTGGTGACGGGTTGCGCCACCGTGCCGGGCGACCCCTATTACGAACCGACGCCGTACAGGGTCTACGAGCAGCCGGGGTACATCTACAACACCCCGTCGGTGTACTCCAGCCCGCCCCCCGTCTACCCTGCGTATTCGGCCCCGCCCTCCGTCATCTACTACGGCGGACGTGATCGCGACGACCGCTGGGAACGCGACCGCAACCGCAACGACTGGCGCGAGCGCGAGCGTGACAGAGAACGGGCCGAGCGTGACCGCGTAGCCCGGGAGCGTGAACGCGACCGCCGCGACCAGCAGGCGCGCGAGGCCGATCGCCGCAACCGGGACCGGGAGCAGGCCTTGCGAGACCAGGCGGAACGCGACCGCCGCGCCGCGGAAGACCGCCGCAACCGTGAAGCCCGCCCTGGCCGCATGGCGCCAGACAGCTACACGCCGCATCCGCTCGACTGGCGTTCACGCCAGCAGTCGAACAGCCCCGAAAAACCCTGAATGCGGCGCCGTCCCGCGCCGTCGTTCCCCCTGCCTGGCAGCCGACCGTGACGATCCGCCCCTGCCTCTTCATTCTCTGCCTGGGTGCCGCCGTGCTTGCCACGGGCGCCAGCGCCCAGGTGGTTCGCTGCACCGATGCCCGCACGGGACAGGTGACCTATACCGACGGCGCATGCACCGGTGGCGCCACCGCGCGCGAGGTCGAAGCGCGGAAAACCCCCGAGGAGATCCAGCAGGAACGGGAGCTGGCAGCGCAAGCACTGGAGCGCAAGCAACAGCGGCTGCAGGCGGAGGCCACCGCGGCGGAAACCGATGCCCGCCGCAACGCCGAACGCGACCGTGCCCGCGCCGCACAGGCCGCGGCGGCCACGCCCCAGCCCCAGGACTACGCCCGATCCCCCGAATGCGCGCGCTCGCGGCGCAACCTGGATATGGTGGCTGCGGGCCTGGCCCGCTCGACCTATGAACAGGAGTTGCGCCTGGAGGCCGCGCAGCGGCAAGTGGACCTGGATTGCCTGGGTCCACAAGGGTATGCGGAAGTCGAAAAAGCGCGTGCCCACCAGCCCCGGGTGGTGGTCGTGCCGCCATCGCGGCATCGCCCCCTTTTTCCTGACCCCTTCCCGCAGACAGGCACACCGCAACCTCCAACTCGCCTGACGCAATGCGGTGACTTTCGCTGCACCGACAACCAGGGCAATACCTATCCCCGCGCCGGTCCCGGGCGGTTCCCCGGTCCCGGCGGTGTGTGCCGCTCCAACGGAGGCCAGGCGCCCTGCTGAACCCGGCGGACGGGCAAAGGCCCCGGCGAACGCGCTCGCCCTAAGGCGACGGGCGCGCCGCCCGCAACCCCTCGGCCACGGTCGGGTAGCGCAGCTTCACACCCAGCTCCCGCAGCATGCGCTGGTTGTCCAGCCGCCGCGATTCGCTCATGAAGCTCAGCAGCATCAGCGACAGCTGCTCCTGCGCGGCACTGCGGCGCACGCGCGGGGGACGCGGCAGGCCGTACAGGTCGGCCGCCAGGTCGAAGTAGTCGCCCATCCTCAGTTCCGTGGCATCGCTCACGTTGTAGACGCGTTGCGGCCGCGCACGCCACAGCGCGGCCAGGCAGATGCGCGCCAGGTCGTCGGCGTGGATGTGGTTGGTGAACACATCGTCCTCGCGCTCCAGCACCGGCGTGCCTCGGCGCAGGCGCGCTTCGGGCGTGCCACCGTCCCGGTCAGGGGCGTAGATGCCCGGAATGCGAAGCACGCTGGCCCGCACCCCCCCGCGGCCCAGGTGCCGCACCGCCCGCTCGGCATTCACGCGCCGCTGCGCGCGCGGCGTGGCGGGAGCCACGGGCCGTGTCTCGGACACCATCGCCCCCTGGCAGTCGCCATACACGCCGCTCGTGGAGGCGTAGACGAGGGAGGCGGGCAGGCTGCGCAGGCGCAGCGCGCGCGCCAGGGCCACCGTGCGCGGATCGCGCCACCAGCCATCCCCTCCGGCGCCTTCGCCGGGTGGCGGGGCCAGGTGCAGCACGCGCGTGGCCAGGCCCGACAGGCGGCGCAGCGTGGCCACATCGTCCAGGTTTCCGCACAGGGGGCGGATGCCCAGGGCGCGCAGCGCCGGCTTGCGCTCGGGGCTGGAGGTGAGCGCCAGCACCTGGACGCGCCCGGCGCCCGGGCCACCCTGGAGCAGGCGCGCCACGCGCTGGCCCACGTCACCACACCCCACGATCAGCAGGCGTTCGCGGCGAAAGCGCGCCGGCAGGGCGCCAAGGGGGTTTTGGTTTGAAGGCAAAATCGGGTCCGTTTGTAAAGAACCAGCCGGCATCTCCTGGCAGGGGCCCACGGCGGCACCAACCGGTTCTTGAAGATCTACGTCCCGAGGATACCCACAAGATGACCAGCGCCGAGGCTGTGAGCACCGCAGCATTCCAGATCACCGTGCAGCCCAGCGGCCGCGCTTTCCAGGCCAACGCTGGCGAGGCCATCCTGGCCGCCGCCATCCGCAGCGGCGTCGGCCTGCCCTATGGCTGCAAGGACGGCGCCTGCGGTTCGTGCAAGTGCAGGAAGCTCAGCGGCACCGTGCACCATGGCGAGCACCAGTCCAAGGCGCTCACGGCCGACGAAGAGGCCGCCGGCCTCGTGCTGACCTGCTGCGCCCAGCCCCTGACGGACGTGGTGCTCGAATCGCGCCAGGTCACCGACGAAAGCGCCTACCCCGTCAAGAAGATGCCCGTGCGGGTGGCCACCCTCGAAAAGAAATCGCACGACGTGATGCGGGTGCGCCTGCAGCTGCCGGCGGCGGACACCTTCCGCTACCACGCGGGCCAGTACATCGAATTCATCCTGCGCGACGGAGCACGCCGGGCGTATTCGATGGCCAATGCACCCCACACGCAGGCCGACGCACCCGGCGTGGAGCTGCACATCCGCCACATGGCGGGCGGCAAGTTCACCGACCACGTGTTCGGCGCGATGAAGGAAAAGGAGATCCTGCGCGTGGAAGGCCCGTTCGGCAGTTTCTTCCTGCGCGAGGACTCGGACAAGCCCATCGTGCTGCTGGCCTCGGGCACGGGCTTTGCCCCCATCAAGGCGCTCATCGAGCACATGCAGTTCAAGGCCATCACGCGCCCCACGGTGCTCTACTGGGGCGGCCGCCGCCCCGGCGACCTGTACATGCACGACTGGGTGCTGGCCCGGGCGGCCGACATGCCCCACCTGACCTACGTGCCCGTCGTCTCCGACGCCTTGCCGGAGGACGGCTGGACCGGTCGCACCGGGTTTGTGCACCAGGCCGTGATGGACGACCACGCCGATCTGTCGGGCCACCAGGTGTACGCCTGCGGCGCCCCCATCGTGGTCGATTCCGCCCGCGTGGCCTACAGCGCGCAGCGGGGCCTGCCAGCGGAAGAGTTCTATGCGGACTCCTTCACCTCCGAGGCGGACAAGCACGGCGGATGAGCGGGAGGGTGTGGGTTTGCCGCCCGCGCCACCACCGGCCACAGCCACACCCGTGACAGCACCGTTGCCTCCCCCTAGGCCCCTGGGACGCCTGCGCGATGGGCTGCGCGGAGCCGGCCCCATGGCCGCCGTGTTCGGCCTGGCCGTGCTGCTGATCCTGGGCGCCGGCGAATGGGCCACCCGCAACGAGCTGGAAACCCAATGGGACAACCTGCGCCGCTCCAGCGAGGTCCAGGCCCTGGCCCTGCGCGGCGTGGCCACGCGCTACAGCTACCTGCCCTTCACGGCGGCGCAGCAGCCCCTGGTCGCGGACCTGCTGCGCCATCCCGCATCGCAGAGCGTGCGGGAGGCGGCCAACGCGTACCTCCAGGCCGTCAATGCGCACGCCGGCTCCGACACGCTGTACCTCATGGACGACAAGGGCCTCACGCTGGCCTCCAGCAACTGGGACACGCCCAGCAGCTTCGTCGACCAGAACTACAGCAACCGTCCCTACTTCCGCGACGCACTGCACGGGCAGGCGGGGCGCTTCTACGGCGTGGGCAAGACCACGGGCGAGCCCGGGCTGTTCGCCTCGGCCCCCGTGCAGCGCGATGGCAAGGTGATCGGCGTGGTGGCCGTGAAGGTGCGCATGCAGCCCATCGTGGACACCTGGGCGCAACTGCTCGACCCGGTGTTCGTCACGGATGAGCGCGGCATTCTGTTTCTGGGCTCCGTGTCGTCCTGGCTCTACAAGACCAGCAAGCCCCTGCCCGCCGAGGCCGTGCGGCAGGTGCAACACGATGAGCAGTACGGCGCGCAATGGCAGCCCGCGCCGGTGCCCTGGAAGCTCCTGCAGCGCCCGGACCAGCCGGGTGCCGAGCTTCGGCTGCCCGGCAGCGGCAAGCACTATCTCGCCTTCGCGGAACACCTGCCCGACCTGGGCTGGACCCTCACCCTCACGGCCGACAGCAAGGTGGTGGCCCTGGCGCGCCAGCAGGCCTGGGCGCTGGCCAGCCTCGCGTCGGGCCTGCTGGTGCTGGGCGCGCTCTACTGGCAGCTGCGCGAGCGGCGCCTGCAGGAGAACCGCCAGGCCCGCATCGAACTCGAACAGCGCGTGCACGAGCGCACCCACGCGCTGCAGCAGGCGCAGGCCTTTCGCCAGTCCATGGAAGACTCCCTGCTCGTCGGCATGCGTGCGCGCGACCTGCAGGGCCGCATCGTGTACGTGAACGCCGCCATGTGCGACATGGTGGGCTACGCCGCCTCCGAACTCATCGGCTGCTTGCCCCCCTACCCCTACTGGCATCCCGACGACCTCGACCGCCACTGGAACGACAGCGACACCTCGCTGGCGGGCAAGGCCACGCCCCAGGGCAACGAGAACCGGCTGCGGCACCGCAACGGCTCGGACGTCTACACCATGTTCTACACGGCGCGGCTCATCGACGGTGATGGCCGGCACATCGGCTGGATGAGCTCGGTGGTGGACATCACTGCCCAGAAGCGCGCCGAGGAACAGCAGCAGCAGCGCGAGGCGCAACTGCAGCGCGTGCAGCGCGTGATCACCGTGGGAGAGATGGCCTCCACCCTCGCGCACGAGCTCAACCAGCCGCTGGCGGCCCTGGTCAACTACGCGGCCGCGGCGCGCGCGCTCGCCGCGCAGGGCCGGACCGAACTGCTCAACGAAAGCCTCGCCGCGCTGTCCACCCAGGCGCTGCGCGCGGCCGACATCGTGGGGCGCATCCGCCGCTGGGTGCGCCAGCATCCCGAGGCCCGCGAACCCTGCGACCTCAATGCCGCCGTGGACCAGTCCCTGGGCCTGCTGCTGCGCGCCGAGGCACGGCGGCATGGGGTGGCGGTGCGCCTGGACCTCGCGCCCGAACCGCTGCGGGTGCGCGCCGACCGCGTGCTCCTGGAGCAGGTGGTCCTGAACCTTGGCCTCAACGCGCTGCAGGCCATGCAGGTGCACGCCACGCCCCCGATGGACCACGAACTGCTGCTGCGCACCCGGGCCGATGCCGGGCACGCCTGCCTCGAAGTGCAGGACCGGGGCCCGGGTCTGCCCCCCGAGATCGCCGAGCGCCTGTTCGAGCCGTTCTTCACCACGCGCTCCGACGGCCTGGGGCTGGGCCTGAACATCTGCCGCTCCATCGTCGAGAGCATGGGCGGCGAACTGCTGGCGCGCAACCGCGAGGGCGGCGGCGCGGTCTTCGAAATCCGGCTTCCCCTGCACGCAACGCCGCCCGTGGCCTCCCCATGACCGATCACCCCACCGCCCCCACCCCAGCCCCGCTGCGCGTCTACATCGTGGACGACGACGAAGGCGTGCGCCATTCCCTCGCCGCGCTGCTGCTGGCCGGCGGCCACGCGGCCCAGTCGTTCGCAAGCGGGCCGGATTTCCTGGCCGGCGCCGACCTGGCCCGGCCCGGCTGCGTGCTGCTCGACCTGCGCATGGACGGCATGAGCGGCCTGCAGGTCTTCGAGGCCATGCGCCAGCGGGGCACGGTGCTCAAGACCGTGTTCCTCTCCGCCCACGGCGAGCTGGCCTCGGCCGTGGCGGCCGTCAAGCAAGGCGCGGTGGACTGGCTGGAAAAACCCTGCGACGAGGCCACCCTGCTGGCCGCCGTGCACCGCGCGGCCACCCTGTCGCACGGCGTGGCCGCGCGCGCGCAGCGGCACGCCCTGCTGCGGGAGCGCTGGAACGCGCTGAGCCCGCGCCAGCAGGAGGTGGCGCGCCTGCTGGCCACCGGCATCAGCAGCAAGGAAGCGGCCCGTGCGCTGGCCCAGCGCGACCCCGGGCGCCCCATCGACCCGCGCACCGTGGACACGCACCGCTCGGCCATCTTCCTGAAACTGGACATCCGCTCGTCGCACGAGCTGGGCATGCTGGTGGAGGACCTGGGCCTCTCGGAAAACCCCTCCCGCACGCCCTGAACACCCCGCTTCAAGGTTTTCGTAAGCCTTCTTACGATTTTTTTGCACAATGGCACCCATGAACCGCAGAAACATCCTCCTCGCCAGCGCCGCTATCGCAGCGGCTTTCTCCTCCCACACCGCGCTCGCGCAGGACTCGGGCCAGCCTATCCGGCTGATCGTGCCGTATGCGGCCGGCGGCCCCATCGACGTGACCGCCCGGGCCCTGGCCGAGCGCGTGCGCGACTCGCTGGGCACGGTGATCATCGACAACAAGGGCGGCGCGGGCGGCAACATCGGTGCCGACGCCATCGCCAAGGCGGCGCCCGACGGCCTGACCATCGGCATCTCCGCCACCGCCACGCACGCGGTCAACCCGTGGCTCTATTCCAAGATGCCCTACGACGCCGCCAAGGACTTCGCGGGCATCACGCAGATGGTGCGCGTGCCCAACGTACTGGTCATCAACGCGGCCAAGGCCGAGCAGCTCAAGATCCACACCGTGGCCGATTTGATCGCCTACGCCAAGGCCAACCCCGCCAAGCTGAACTACGGCAGCGGCGGCAACGGCAGCGCGGGCCACCTGGCGGGCGAAATGTTCAAGCAGCGCGCCGGCATCTTCGCGCTGCACATTCCCTACCGGGGCGCCAACCCTGCGCAGCTGGCGCTGCTGGCGGGCGAGGTGGACTTCAACATCGACAACCTGGCGGCCGCCGCGCCCAACATCCGCGCGGGCAAGCTCAAGGCGCTGGCCGTGACCTCGCTGGACGCATCGGCCTCGCTGCCGGGCGTGCCGCCCCTGTCTGCTACTTTCAAGGGCTTTTCCATCGACACCTGGTGGGGCCTCGTAGCGCCCGCGGCCACGCCCAAGCCCATCATCGACAAGCTGAACAAGGCTTTCGTGGCGGCCCTGAACGCGCCGGAGACCAAGACCCGCTTCGGCGCCCTGCTCGCCGAACCCGTGGCCACCACGCCCGCGCAGTTCGACAGCTTCATGGCCGCCGAGCGCGCCAAGTACCAGCAGGTGGTGAAGGCCTCGGGCGCGAAGGTGGATTGAGAACTTCGAGCTCCATCGGCCTCTGGCGCTTTTCCAGAAAGCGCTTTTTGCTACCTTTTATATAGCAATCGTCAGGCGGGCACGAACCGCCTGCACCGGCTGCCCGGTATCCATGTGCGTTCGGCGCGCGCTGGCTTTGCGCCCGTGGCAGCAGGCTATTCTGGGGCAACCAGCCAAGCGCCGTCTTGGCCGGGCGTTGTCCACAACGTACGGCGGCAATACCTGCGCAGCAGGTCGATCACCGTGTCGACCTGATCGAGGGGCAGTTGCAAGTGCAAGGCGCCGCCTCCAGGTCCCTGGGTGAGCAAATTCAGGGTGTACGCGCCGTTGTATTCGTAGTAGTGCACTTGCGCGACTTCCGACCCGCAGTCCAGCAGCGGCGCATGGCACATGGCGATGCCGTACAAGTTGCCTGCTTCGGAAAAGCGCATGGATGCCAGGTCCGCCTCCAGCGCATCGACGATGCGCATGTATTCGGGGAGATAGCTGTGCCAGAGCCGCTGACTCCACTTCTCGCGGATCTCGGCATAGCCCAGGGTGGCTTTGGCCTCGCCGCCGTACTCGCCTCGGAGGTCCACCCCCCGCAGGCGCTGCGCCAGTTCCAGGGGCGATTCGCCATGGCGACTGGGCAGTGCGGGAGCTTCGAGCAGCTCATAGGCACTCAGGCATCTGTCCGTGTCCGCCTCGGACTTGAGCAGCGCGGTCAGCAGGCTGTCGCCGTCGCGGGTATAGCCCGCCTTCAACTGCCAAGGCAGGCCCTCCCCTGCTTTGATCAGGTCGCTCTGGGATGCGCCCTCCACCACGAACTGCACCAGCGCCTCGACGCTATCAAAGGTGCGCGTCTTCTTCTGAATCTGCGCAACCACCTTGTGCGGTAAATAGACCTCGGTGGCCAGATCGCTGCCCACGCTGAGGTAACTGCCGCTGAGGTGCTTCTTGCAGAACTTGCGCAGTTGCTCGTAAAAGTCGTCGGCCACCCAGCGGCCTTCCTGCGTGAACTTGAAGCGGATGGCCTGCCCTGCATGCAGGAACTCCAGCACCACCTTGCCGCCGACGCTCCCTTCGGCTCGCGCGCTTTCGGGGGCGAACTCTCCCTGGGTGGCCTGTGCGAATTCCTGGAGCACCCCCACGTAGTCGGCCGCCTCGGCGATGCACTTCGGGTCCAGCTCGCAGATCCGCTCGGGAACCATGTGGTGGAAGATCTGGCCCAGGTGGGAGCCGTCCCAGTCCTTGGGCAGGGGCTGGAAGGCGATGCCTGCTTTTTTGAGGATGGCGGCAATGATTTGGGACGTTTTGGTCATCAAAATCAGTCTCTCTGCTTACTCTGGAAAGCGCTTTGGGCTACGTTTTGTATAGCGTTTCGTCAATGGCCCAGGTGATTGCCAGCGGCGCCAGCCGTGCCCTGCTGCCTTCCGGCGAGAGGTCGCCGATGTCGCGGTAATAGGCCAGATAGGCCGGCAGGAAGGCCTGCTCGAACGCAGTGGGCGCGCTGGCAGTGGCGATGTCGATGGTGAAGCACCCGTCGAACTTGCGGTCCGGCACGTCATCGCCCTGTTGGTACGCGCCTTTGCAGGTGTCGCCCAACAACCGGCCAAGCTCCAGCGCGGCACAGCGGATCGCACGGTTGGGGCAAGCATCCTGGATGCGCAGGCGGTAACCGTGTTTGCCCTTGACGGTGGAGCGCGTCTGGCTGACTTCGACGACCGGGCTCGCATCCGTCTGGAGCAAAGCGGGGCTCAGCACATCGCCGGGCTGCCACAGCACCACCGCGTTGTCCGCCAGCAGCGTCTTGCGCTTGAGCTGCAGATAGTTCTGCCCGGCCAGGAAACCGCCTTGAAAAGCGATGATCCAGGTGTCGGACCAATGCAGCTCCTGCGCTGCGGCGTTGACACCTTCGAGCGGCAGGGCGATCAGGCTCTGGCGCTCCCGGTCATGGTCGATCGCCGCATAGACGCGTTGCGTGTCGTGCCACAGCAGCAGCTTGGCCTGCTCCACGTCCAGGGGATCGGCAAAGCGGTGCAGCGTCTGCGGCGGCTGGTCCTGGCCTTGCGGCGCCAGCCGGTGCATGCCCTCGGCATCCACCCACAGGTTGCTGCCATCCGGCAATGCGCAGACCCCCAGGATCGCGCCTGCCACGGGCAGGACGCTGCAGGCTTGCAAGCTGTGCAGGTCGAAGAGCTGGTACGTGGAGGGGGCGTTGCCCGTGCGCAGAAAAGCCCGTGCGTCCGTGAAGTGCGCCAGCTCCTGGCGCCCCGCCCCGCGGCTTTGCAAGGTGTAGCGGGTGAGGAACTCGCCATCCGGGCGATAGATCTCCGTGTATTCGCTTTGGGGATAGGTATAGGTGTCGGTCAGCACGATGGCGGCACGGCCGAAATGCTTGGGGCCCAACCGTTTGGGTAGCGAAGCCAGGCGATCGCCGCTCCAATCGTGGACGATGAAGATGCGCTCGTTGCCCGGGGATGCCACGCCATACGCGTCCGAGCCGCCCAGCAGCACGTCGTGGAGGTGCCATTCCTTGTCGCCGTGCCGCACGATGGTCGGCGGGCCGTCGGCGTAGTGCACGCGGGCCGTGACGCCCGGCGCGCTGAAGCGCAGGAAGGTTGGCTCCGGGGGCACCAGCCGTGCGTGGCCGTTGCAGATCAGCGCCGCCGATTCTTCGGTGCCGATGAGCATCGCATCGCCGCGCTGCTCGAAAGTGAAGTTGCCGACGATGTTGATCAACATGGTTTTCCGTGCCGGGCACGCCCACCAAAGCAATCTTCTCCCTCCAAGCAGCTCCGCAGGGGCTTTCGCGTCAGGGTTCGCGTCAAGATTCGCGTCAAGAAAAACTCCTCCTCGTGCCGTCCTGGCTGCAAGGGACACTTTTGCAGTCGGCTCATGCCCCAGGAAATATACGGAGAAATGCGCCCGTTCCAGGCTTTTCGCGGTGGACAAGTTGTCAGCCGCCAAACTGCCTTGCGCTTGCAAAATGGCGGCTCTTGCAACGCCGCGACCCTGGCCCTTCCATGAACCTGTTGGAAGGGGCCACACACATCACCATGAATAGAAACGAACGACTGGCCCTGCTCACCTCCCAACGCGCGCTGCAGGCCGCAGTGCTGGCCCAGGACCACGGCGCCGCACGCACCTGGCTGGTAGACGGTGGCGACGCCAGGGCCCTGTGGCAGGGCGAAAACTTCGACGACACCTACCCCATGGTCCTGGCCATCGAAGGCAATGACGTGGACATGGTGCACCTGCTGGCCAAGGGCGGCATGCCGCTGTACCACAACGCCCTCGTGGCGCAGAAGACCTACGGAGCGGTCGAACCACTGACATTGGCCGCCCTGTGGCGGCCCGGGTGCCATGCGGCGGTGATGGCCGCGCTGGACCTGGGTGCAGCCTGCCACTCCGCCACGCGGGACCACATGCCGGTGCTGCGCCTCACCGATCTGCATGACCGCGAACTGGATGCGCGCTCCGACGCCCTGTTCCAGCGCATCCTGGACGCGGGCGTGCTCGACGTGGACGCACCTTGGGACGACAGCTCCCGGGTGCTGCACCGCATCTGCCAGGGCAACAACCGCTATGTGCCCGAGCTGATCCGCCTGTCGCGCGACGTGCATGCCCCCGAAGCCGGCGACCCGCTCCGTACGCCGCTGTGGATGGCCGTCGTCTCCTGCAGCGACCTTGCCGTGGGTGCACTGCTGGCCTGCGGCGCCGACCCGTCCACACCGGCCTCGCACGGCCAGTCCCTCCTGGACCTGGCACGGAACGCACAGAAGATGAAGAAGCACAAGAACCTGCGCGGCCAGGTCGACCGCATCGTCACCATGCTGGAGACGGGGCGTGCCTGGCCGCAGGCCGCGTGTTCCGCATGAGCGGTGGCGGGGTCGCCCACCCCCTTGCAACGAATGCGGGGCGCCGAGGGCCGCGCCTTCTCAGCAAGAACCTGCAACTGAGCGATCTTTTGAACCCGGCCCGACTCCATCCCGTCGATAGCATCCGCCGCTAGCCAGTGCTGCGGAACTGCTGCCTGTACGCCGACGGCGCAATGCCCAGCGTGGCGGCGAAGTGCTGCCGCAGCGATACGGCCGAGCCGAAGCCGGCCTCGATGGCCACGGCCTCGACGGACAGGTCTCCACCCTCCAGCAGCTGCTGCGCGAGCGCGACGCGCTGGTTCTGCAGCCACTGGCCCACCGTCGTGCCGGTGACCTGGCGAAAGCGGCGCGTGAAGGTACGCGGGCTCATCACCGCGCGCTCGGCCAGGGCCTCCAGGGTGTGGGTTTCGTGCAGGTGCTCGCCCAGCCACTGCAGCAGCGGCGCCAGCCGGTCGCCCCGCACCGACGGCGCCACGGGCTGCTGGATGTACTGCGACTGGCCGCCCTGGCGGTGGGGCGCCACCACCATGCGGCGCGCGGCACGGTTGGCGGCCTCGGCGCCGTGCTGCTGGCGCAGCAGGTGCAGGCAGCAGTCGATGCCCGCCGCCGTGCCGGCCGAGGTCAGCACCAGCCCGTCCTCCACGTACAGCACCTCGGGCTTGAGCTGCACGCGCGGATAGCGCTGGGCGAACTGGGCCGCCAGCGCCCAGTGCGTGGTGGCGGTGCGGCCATCCAGCAGCCCCGCCTCGGCCAGCACAAAAGCGCCCAGGCACAGGCCCACGATGCGCGCACCCCGGCGGTGCGCGGCCCGCAGCGCGGCCAGCAATGCCGGGGGCACGGGCGCCAGATCGTCGCGCCAGGAAGGCACGACGATGGTCTGTGCACGCCGCAGCACCTTGAGGCCATGGCCCACCTCGATGCCGAACCCGGCGGAGGTGCGCAGCGGGCCCGGCGCCATGCCACACACCACCAATTTGTAGCGGTTGACGCCCTCGGCCGTGCGGTCCTCGCCAAACACGAGGCAGGGCACCGAGAGGTGGAAGGGGCTGATGCCGTCGAAGGCCACCACCGCCACGGTGTCCGGGGCAGAGGAGGAAACCAGGCGGATGGAGGGTTGGGCAGGATGGGGCACGATGGCCCGATTCTATCGATGAGTGTCAATCAAGCCACTTTCAAGGACGGGCGGCCACGCGAACAATCACTCCATTCCTTCCCCGCAACCCACTTCTTTCACCCCATCAAAGGACTGTGACCATGACCTCCTCTTCCACCACCGCTCCGCGCCGCGCCCTGATCGTCATCGACGTGCAGAACGAGTATTTCGCGGGCGGCAACCTGCCCATCGAATACCCGCCCGTGGCCGACACGCTGCCCAACATCGCCCGCGCGATGGATGCCGCCCACGCGGCCGGTGTGCCGGTGGTCGTGGTACAGCACACCGCCCCGCCCGGTGCCCCCGTGTTCGACAAGGCCACCGAGCGCTGGCAGCTGCACCCCGAAGTGGCGCGCCGCCCTGCCGACCACCACATCGAAAAAGGCATGGCGAGCGCCTTCACGAACACCGGCCTGGCCGAGTGGCTGGCCGGGCGTGGCATCGACACCCTGACCGTGGTGGGCTACATGACGCACAACTGCGATGCCAGCACCATCTACGAGGCCGCGCACCGGGGGCTGGCCGTGGAGTTCCTGAGCGACGCGAGCGGCGCCCTGCCGTATGCCAATGCGGCAGGCAGCGCCAGCGCCGAGGAAATCCACCGTGTGTTCAGCGTGGTGTTCCACAGCAACTTTGCCGCCGCCGCTTCGACCCGCGACTGGGTGGCGGCCGTGCAGGCAGGCCAGGCCTTGCCCAAGGACAACGTGTTTGCCTCGAACCAGCGCGCCAGGCAAGGGTGAGCCCCTGAGGCGCCCCTGCGCCTGCCCACGCGTGCGCTTCACATCCGGGGCGTGGCGGCGCGGGGCCCGTGCCACGCCAGCTACCGCTTTGCGGAAAGCGGAGCGGAAAGGCTACACGGCCTCGCACCATGTGGCTGGCAGCCGCTCGATGTGCTGGTCCTGTACCGCCGCCAGCCATGCGGGGTGGACGTGCTCTGGCGCGATCTCGGCCAGGGGCAGCAGCACGAAGGCCCGCTCACACAGGCGCGGGTGGGGCACGGTGAGTGCGGGGGTGTCGAGCACCTGCCCACCAAAGAGCAGGATGTCCAGGTCCAGCGTGCGGGGCGCGTTGCGGTAGGGGCGCTCGCGGCCGGCCGCGGCCTCGATGGCCTGAAGCGCGGCCAGCAAGCCGTGGGGTGTCAGCGCGGTCTGCACGGCCACCACGGCGTTGTGATAGTCCGGGCCCGCGGCATCCACGGGTGCGCTGCGGTACAGCGCCGACCACCGCAGGACCCGGGTGGCCGGCAAGGCGGCAATGGCCTGCACGGCGGCGCGCAGCGCGGCGGGGGCGTCGCCCAGGTTCGCGCCCAGGCCGATGTAGGCCGTGCTGCCGGTACTTGCCGGGGGTGACTGGCGAGCGGCCGTGGGCTGGATCGGTGTCATCGGTTCTTCCGGTGGCCCTTCATGGGCACCAGGGCCTGCGCGGTGCCGGGGCGCACGGCATCGGACCGCAGCGGGTCAGGCATCCACCGCGAAACCGGACCCGCCGGGGCCCGCCCCACCGTCGCCCCCGCCGGGCTTGCGGCGGCGGCGGCGGCGCTTCTTGGGAGCGCCGCCCTCGGAAGGAAAGTCGGCCGCGCCCTGGGCGGCATCCCCATCCCCCTCCGCGTCCGCTCCCCCCGCAGCCCTTGGCCCGGCGGCAGGGGCCTGGCGCGGCACACGCTTGACCACCGGCTGGGCTTTCTGGCGGGCTTTCTGCTCTTCCTTGGCCTGGTCCATCAGGTCGTCACGGCGTTCGTCGTCGGCCGCCTGGAAGTCCTGCCACCATTCGGCCAGCGCCTCCTCCACCTCGCCCACATCGGCGCGCAGGCGCATGAAGTCGAACCCGGCGCGAAAGCGCGGCTGCATCACCATGCCGAACGGGGTGTTGCCCACGCGCTTTTCAAAGCGCGGCTGCATGACCCAGATCTCGCGCATGTCGGCCGCCAGCTTGCCGCGGCCCGACACGTCGCCGATGCGCTTGTCGAACACCTCGTCGATGGCCTCCTGCAGCGCGGGCAGCGGATGCTGGCGCTGGTTCAGGCGCTCCTGCCAGCCATTGCGCACGTCTTCCCACAGCACGCAGGCCAGCAGGAAGCTCGGGGCCACGGGCTTGCCTTCGTTCACGCGGCGGTCGGTGTCCACCAGGGCAGCCTTCACAAACGGCGTGTCGGCGCGCTCCACGGCCACGTCCAGCAGCGGGTAGATGCCCTTGGCCATGCCCAGCTTGCGCAGCTGTTCGATGGTGGCAATGGCGTGCCCCGTCTGCAGCAGCTTGAGCATTTCGTCGAACATGCGGCTTTGCGGCACCTCGGCCAGCAGGGCCTGCGACTGCACCAGCGGCGCGGCCGACTTGGCGTCGATGCTGAACCCCAGGGGGCTGAGCTTGGCCGCGAAGCGCACGGCGCGGATGATGCGCACCGGGTCTTCGCGGTAGCGCGTGGCCGGATCGCCGATCATGCGCAGCGTCTTCTTCTTGGCGTCCTGCAGGCCCTTGTGGTAGTCCACCACGATCTGGCTCACCGGGTCGTAGTACATGGCGTTCACGGTGAAGTCGCGGCGCGTGGCGTCTTCGTCCTGCGGGCCCCAGACGTTGTCGCGCAGCACGCGGCCGCTGGCGTCCACGGCATGCTGCATGCCCGACAGCTGGGCCTTGCTGGTCTTTTCGTTGCCCGCCACCTGGCCTGCGGCGGCGTTGTCGAGGTAGGCGCGGAAGGTGGACACCTCGATCACCTCGTGCTCGCGGCCCCGTCCGTGCACCACGTGCACGATGCGAAAGCGCTTGCCGATGATGAAGGCGCGGCGGAACAGCCCCTTGACCTGCTCGGGCGTGGCGTTGGTGGCCACGTCGAAGTCCTTGGGGCGCAGGCCCAGCAGCAGGTCGCGCACGGCGCCGCCCACGATGTAGGCCTCGAAGCCCGCCTGCTTGAGCGTGGCCACCACCTCGGCGGCCCGGCGGTCCACCAGCTCGGGGTTGATGCCGTGCACCGAGGCGGGCACCTCTTCGCGCTTGCCGAAATGCGGCTTGCCGCCCGAGGTGCCGGGCGTCGATTTGCCCAGCAATTTGTCGATGAACTTCTTGATCATGGGTAGGGAGTAATCAGGGGGGTCTGGCGCGGGGCGCAGGTGTCAGGCGGCATCCTGGCCGGCTGGGGCCGTGAACAGATCCAGTATGCGCCAGCCGCGCTCCTGGGCCAGGGCTCGCAGGCGCGGGTCGGGATTGGTGGCCACCGGGTGGTTCACCTTCTCCAGCAGGGGCACGTCGTTCATGGAATCGCTGTAGAACGTGCTGTCGACATCGCCCCAGCCGAGTTGCCGCTCGGCCAGCCATTGTTCCATGCGCCGCACCTTGCCTTCGCGCATGGTGGGAATGCCGTCGATCTCGCCGGTGTACCAGCCGCTGGCGTCGCGCGCCAGCTGCACGGCCAGCAGTTGCTGCACCCCCAGCGCCTGGGCGATGGGGGTGGTCACGAACTCATTGGTGGCGGTGACGATCAGCACCTCGTCGCCCGCCGCCTGGTGCTGGCGGATGAGGCTGATCGCCTGGGGCTGGATGGCCGGGCCGATCACGTCCCGCATGAACTGCAGGTGCGCGGCCGCCGCCGCCTCGGGGCCGCGCAGGCGCACGGCCTCGGTCGCGAAGCGCACGTAGTCGTGCACGTCGAGCGTGCCCGCCTGGTAGTGGGCGTAGAACTCGTCGTTGCGGCGCGCGAACTCCACGGGGTCGTTCCAGCCGATGCGGATCGTGAACTCGCCCCACTCGTAGTCGGAGTCGAGCGGCAGCAGCGTGTGGTCCAGGTCAAACAGCGCAAGCCGCAGGCGGCGGGGTTCAGAAGTCATTCAGTTTCACAGACAAAAAGGGGCGCATGGGTCGGCGTCATTCCGATTCCAGCATCGTCTTGAGCAAGGGAATCGTGATGGCGCGCTGGGTGCGCAAGGCAAACGCGTCGAGCTGGTCCAGCAGCTGCATGAGGCTGCCCAGGTCGCGCGAGAAGCGGTTGAGCATGTAGTCCATCACCTCGTCACCCAGGAACACGCCGCGCGCGTCGGCTTCCTGGCGCAGCACGGAGCGGCGCTCGGCTTCGCCCAGCAGCTGCAGCTGGAACACATGGCCCCAGCCCAGGCGGCTGCGCAGGTCGTCGCGCAGGGGCAGGTCGGCCGGCGGCAGGTCGCCCGCGGCCAGCACCCAGCGCTGGCTGCCGCTGGCCGGGCTGATGGCATTCACGAACCAGTTGAAGGCCGTGGCCTGCTGGGCGGTGCTGTACAGGTGCACGTCGTCCATGACGATGGCGGCCCAGCGCTCATCGAAATCCGGCGGCTCGGCCACCGACGGGTCGAGCCAGCCCACGCTGGCACCCTGCTCGCGCAGGGCGTGGCGCACGGCCGTGAGCAGGTGCGTCTTGCCGCTGCCGGGCTCGCCCCAGAGGTAGGTGGGCACCGGCGAGCGGGTGGCCTGGCTGCTGCCCTCGCCCACCGCCAGGCGCAGGTGCTGCAGGGCCGCCTCGTTGGGGCCCGCGAAAAAACGGGCCAGGGTGGGGCCGGTGGCCAGGCCGATGTCCAGCGCCAGCTGCTTCATGCGCGGCACCCGGGCAGCATGGCCAGGCCCGTGGCATTCAGTGCGGGAGCGGCAGACAAGGAAGGGATCAGCAGCAGCATCACGGATGAAGTTGGAAGCGCCCGGCCGTAGGTGACTGCGGCGGGTGCGGCGAAAGTGGTGGCCGACGGCCCGTTGCCAGGGCAGGAACTCCTTGCGAAGAGGCCCGGCAACGACAATGGAGCCGATTTTAGTCTGCCGCCGGCCCCCTTCGGCCGCCGGCTTCCCCACGCTCTGCCTCGTCAGCACCCATGGCCCTTCCACCCTCCCCCTCCAAGCGCCTGCCGGCCAGCATCTGGGCCCTGGGCCTGGTGAGCCTGCTCATGGACATTTCGTCCGAAATGATCCACAGCCTGCTGCCCGTCTTCATGGTCGCGGCGCTGGGGGTCAGCATGCTCACCGTAGGCCTCATCGAGGGCGCGGCTGAGGCCACGGCCCTCATCCTGAAGGTGTTCTCGGGCGTCCTGAGCGACTGGTGGGGCCGGCGCAAGCCGCTGGCCATCCTGGGCTACGGGCTCGGCGCCCTGTCCAAGCCGCTGTTCGCGCTGGCCACCACCGTCGGCCTGGTGGTGGCGGCGCGGCTGCTGGACCGCGTGGGCAAGGGCATCCGGGGCGCGCCCCGCGATGCGCTGGTGGCCGACCTGGCCCCGCCCGGCATGCGCGGCGCGGCCTTCGGACTGCGGCAGTCGCTCGACACCGTGGGCGCCTTTCTGGGCCCGCTGCTCGCCATGGGGCTGATGCTGCTCTGGGCCAACGATTTCCGTGCGGTCTTCTGGGTGGCGGTGCTCCCGGCCGCGCTGTGCGTGGTGCTGCTCGTCGTGGGCGTGCGCGAGCCGGAGCGCCCCGCCGGCGCCGCCCGCGCCAACCCCATCCGCCGCGAGAGCCTGCGGCGGCTGGGCCCCGCCTACTGGGGGGTGGTGGCCCTGGGCGCGGTGTTCACCCTGGCCCGCTTCAGCGAAGCCTTCCTGGTGCTGCGCATGCAGCAAGGCGGCCTGCCCCTCGCCTTGACGCCCCTGGTGCTGGTGCTGATGAACGTGGTCTTCGCGCTGGGCGCGTACCCGCTCGGCAAGCTCTCCGACACGGCCCGGCACACCACGCTGCTCGCCGGGGGGCTGGTGGTGCTGATCGCCGCCGATGCGCTGCTGGCCTTCACCGGCCAGGGCATCGCCGCCTGGCTGGGCATCGCCCTGTGGGGGCTGCACATGGCCATGACGCAGGGCCTGCTGGCCACGATGGTGGCCGATACCGCCCCCGCCGACCTGCGCGGCACGGCCTTCGGCATGTTCAACCTGGTCAGCGGCGTGGCCCTGCTGGTGGCCAGCGCGCTGGCCGGCCTGCTGTGGGACCAATGGGGCGCCAGCGCCACCTTCGGCGCCGGAATGTGCTTTGCCGCCCTGGCGCTGGCGGGCGTCTTGCTGCAGGCCGCGGCGGCCCGCCGCGCCACCCCAAAGCCCCCGCCGGCACAGGGCTGAGGAGGCACGGCGAGGCATGCCCCTTAAAATCCCCGGATTCCAGCCCGCCGCGCGGGCCTATCTGCACCACACCACCCATGAGCTCTTCTGCCCCCTCCATCCCCATTTCGTACAAAGACGCCGGCGTTGACATCGACGCGGGCGACGCCCTGGTCGAGCGCATCAAGCCGCTGGCCAAGAAGACCATGCGCGAAGGCGTGCTGGCGGGCATCGGCGGCTTTGGCGCCCTGTTCGAGGTGCCCAAGCGCTACAAGGAGCCCGTGCTGGTCTCCGGCACGGACGGCGTGGGCACCAAGCTCAAGCTGGCGTTCGAGTGGAACATGCACGACACCGTGGGCATCGATCTGGTGGCCATGAGCGTGAACGACGTGCTGGTGCAGGGCGCCGAGCCCCTGTTCTTCCTCGACTACTTCGCCTGCGGCAAGCTCGACGTGGACACGGCCGCGGCCGTGGTCGGCGGCATCGCCCGGGGCTGCGAGCTTTCGGGCTGCGCCCTGATCGGCGGTGAAACGGCCGAAATGCCGGGCATGTACCCCGCCGGCGAATACGACCTGGCCGGTTTCGCGGTCGGTGCGGTCGAAAAGTCGAAGATCCTGACCGGCAGGGACGTGGCCCCCGGCGACGTGGTGCTGGGCCTGGCCTCGGCGGGCGTGCATTCCAACGGCTTCTCGCTGGTGCGCAAGTGCATCGACCGCGCAGGGGCCACCGCCCCCGCCACGCTGGACGGCAAGCCCTTCAAGCAGGCCGTCATGGAACCCACGCGCCTGTACGTGAAGAACGTGCTGGCCGCGCTGGCCGCCCACCCCATCAAGGCCCTGGCCCACATCACCGGCGGCGGGCTGCTGGAGAACATCCCGCGCGTGCTGCCCGACGGCACGGCCGCCCATCTCACCAAGGGCAGCTGGCCCCAGACCGAGCTGTTCGCCTGGCTGCAGAAGACCGCCGGCATCGACGACATCGAGATGAACCGCACCTTCAACAACGGCATCGGCATGGTCGTGGTGGTGGACGCCGCCAACGCCGCCGCCACGGCCGCCACGCTGGCCGCCGCGGGCGAGAAGGTGTACACCATCGGTGCGATCGCGCCGCGCGGCGATGGCGCCGCCGTGGTCGTGGCCTGACCGATCTACTTTCGCCCCACCACCCCAGCCCGCTTCCGCGCATGGCGCAGCGTCCCCCTTCGGCCCCCCTCTCCTCTGCGCCGCCAGAACCCACGCCCGCCACGCTGCCACCGCGCACCCTGACCCGGGGCATCGTGGTGGCCAGCTACCTGCTGGTGGCGGCCGTGCTGCTGCTGGTGATGTGGCGCGGCCTGCTCCCGGGCCTGCTGTGCGTGTGCCTGGGCTTCCTGCTCACCCGCGCCCTCACGCGCTGGTTCGCCCACGGCCTGGGCCGGGCGCAGCGCCAGGCCACGCCCTCCGCCAGCAGCGTGCGGGCGGCCCAGGTCGTGGCCGCCGGCCTGGTCATGCTGCTGCCACTGGCCCTGCTGGCGGCGGGACTCACCCATTCGCGGGGCTACCTGGTCGATGCGCCCCAGCAGTACCGCGAGCTGCTGGACTACATGGCGCGCACCGTGCTGGAACTGCGCCTGAAGCTGCCCGCCGACGTCGCGGCCCACCTGCCGGAAGGCGCGGCGGAAATCCAGCGCATCATCGCCGGCTACCTGGGCGCCAAGGCGGGCGCGCTGGCCATGGCGGGGCGTGCCTGGCTGGCCGGCCTGCTGTTTGCCTATGTGGGCCTGCTGATCGGCGCGCTGGCCGCCGTGCGCCCGCCTGCCCTGGCGCGGGGGCCGCTGGCCCAGCAGCTGAAGCTGCGCATCACGCTGTTCGGCGAGGCGTTCCGCCAGATCGTGGCGGCGCAGTTCTGGATCGCGGCATTCAACACGCTGCTCACGGCGCTGTTCCTGCTGTTCGTGCTGCCGCTGTGGGGCCTGGCGCTGCCCTACACGACCGTGCTCATCACCTTCACCTTCGTGGCCGGGCTCGTGCCCATCGTGGGCAACCTGGTGTGCAACGTGGTGATCACCATCGTGGGCCTGTCGGTATCGCCGCTGGCCGCTGCCGCCTGCCTGGGCTTTCTGATCCTCATCCACAAGGCCGAATACGTCATCAACGCCAAGGTGGTGGGCCGCCGCACGCAGATGGGGGTGTGGGAGCTGCTCAGTGTGATGTTCGTGGCCGAGGCCGTCTTCGGCCCCGCGGGGCTGGTCGCGGCACCGCTGTTCTACGCCTACCTCAAGAAGGAACTGGTGGCGGCGCGGCTCGTGTAGACGCCGCGCCCCCCGCGCCGGGGGTGCCGGGGCCGGACAACGCCGGCGCCATATCCCGCCCCGGGCCCCGCCTGGGCCGCCTTCTTTCGCCGGCCGTGCCCTGCTCATGCGGGTTTTCGCCAAGGCTTGCGCAAAGGCTGCGGCAGTACTCTGCCTGACAGTGCCGTGCAGCCCGCAGGACCACCGCGTCCAGACCTTCCCGTTGTAAAGGCTTCCCATGACCATCGCAAGAAAACTGGCCCTTCTGGTGCTGAGCGCGATCCTCGGCATCGTGGTGATGACAGCATGGTTCCTGGTGTCGGAGCGCCAGCTGATCCTGGAAGAACGCCAGACCGGCGTGCGCCAGGTCGTGGAGGCGGCGCACGGCATCGCCACGCATTTCCACGACCTGAGCACCAAGGGCGGTATGCCCGATGACGAGGCCCGCAAGCGCGCGGCGGCGGCCATCCAGGCGCTGCGCTACAGCGGCAACGAGTATGTCTGGATCAACGACATGCACCCGCGCATGGTGATGCACCCCATCCGCCCCGAGCTGAACGGCCAGGACCTCACCGCCAACAAAGACCCCAACGGCAAACAGCTGTTCGTCGAGTTCGTGCGCACCGTGCAGGCCGGCGGCGCGGGCTTCGTGCCCTACCTGTGGCCCAAGGCCGGCAGCGACACGCCGGTGGAGAAGACCTCGTACGTGAAGGGATTCGCGCCCTGGGGCTGGGTCATCGGCTCGGGGGTGTACATCGACACGGTCAATTCCGCCATCTGGCAGCGCGCGCTGGGCTTTGGTGCCGTGGCGCTGCTGCTGGGCGCGGCGCTGCTGGTGGTGGGCACGCTGATCTCGCGCAACCTGCTGCGCCAGCTGGGCGGCGAGCCCGGCTACGCGCGCACCATCGCCCGCAGCATTTCCGAGGGCAACCTGTCGGTGTCGGTGGAGACCCGGGAGGGCGATCGCTCCAGCCTGCTGCTGGACATGCAGGGCATGCAGGGCAGCCTGCACCGCATCGTGCAGCGCGTGCGCGACGGCACCGAGCACATCGCGAGCGCCTCGCAGCAGATCGCGTCCGGCAACCAGGACCTCTCCGCGCGCACCGAATCGCAGGCCAGCGCGCTCGAGCAGACGGCGGCGTCGATGGAGGAGATGACCTCCAACGTCAAGCAGAACGCCGACAACGCCCACCAGGCCAGCGTGCTGGCGCAGTCCGCCTCCGACGTGGCGCGCAAGGGCGGCGCGGTGGTGGAGAAGGTGGTGCAGACCATGGGGTCCATCGACGCCTCGTCGCGCAAGGTGTCCGACATCACCGGTGTGATCGAAGGCATCGCGTTCCAGACCAACATCCTGGCCCTCAATGCCGCCGTGGAAGCGGCGCGCGCCGGGGAACAGGGCCGGGGCTTCGCGGTGGTGGCCACCGAGGTGCGCAGCCTGGCGCAGCGCTCGTCCGAAGCCGCCAAGGAAATCAAGGCCCTGATCGGGAACTCCGCCGAGCAGGTGAAAGCCGGCGCCCAGCTCGCCCAGGAGGCCGGTGCCACCATGCAGGACGTGGTGGACAGCGTGCTGCGCGTGTCGGCCGTGATCGAGGAGATCAGCCAGGCCAGCCGCGAGCAGACCGACGGCATCGAGCAGATCAACGAGGCCATCGCGCAGATGGACCAGGGCACACAGCAGAACGCGGCGCTGGTCGAGCAGGCCACCGCCGCCGCCGCCGCGCTGCAGCAGCAGGCGCACGAGCTCAAGCAGGTGGTCGCGGCCTTTCACCTGAACGGCGCGCATGGCGCCGGCCACGCGGCGCCCTCCCTGCCCGCGGCCGCGGCGCCGCGCCAGCTGCGCTGACGGCGGGGCTTCGCACCGCGCGCGCGTCCTTCTCGCGCACCGCCCGGCCATGGCACGCCGCGCGACTCTTTTGCTACATAATCAATAGCATTCAGCGCTTATCCAGCAAGCGCCCGGACGCCATTTGATTCAAAACCGCCTGCGATCGAACTGCCGCGCCACGAAGGCCCAGACCAGGGCCGAGGCATCAGGCCCCGCCGGATCGCTGTACGGCTGGTGGGCCGCGCCGCCGCTCCACGCATGGGCCAGGCCCACCACCTCGCGCAGCGCCACCACCGTGCGGCCCCGGGCCTTGTATTCCGTGACCTGCATGGCGTGCCGCTGGCCACGCTGCAGGGTGCGCACCGCTCCGGCGCGCGCGCCCAGCGCCTGGGCCCACAGCACCGCCGTGGCCGCGGCGTTGCGCACCGACACCACGCCGTCCGCGTCCCCATGCAGCACCAGCAGCGGAGGCAGCACGGGCTGTAGCGCGGGGATGGGCGCCGCACCACCGGCCACGATGGCCGGCGCCTTGGCCACGCGCCGCTGCAGGGGCTCGGGCAGCTGCGCCTCGCGCCGCCCGTGCATCGCCGCGATGGCGGTGGCCGCGGACTCGGCCGTGCCCGGCGCCACGCCCGAGTGCATGGCCACGGCGCAGAACCGGTGGGGATACAGCGCGGCCATCAGCACCGCCATGCTCGCGCCGGCCGAGAGGCCCGCCACCGCCACGCGGGCAAGGTCCACGGGCTGGCGGCGCGCGACCTTGTCCACGGCGGCCAGCAGCGTGGCGGCTTCGGCCTGTGCCTTGCCGCTGCGGCGCTCGAACCAGTTCCAGCAGCCGTGCGCGTTGGCCACGCGCTCCTGCTCGGGGTACAGCACCAGAAACCGCTCGCGCGCGGCCAGCCGGTTCATGCGCGATGCGATGGCCAGATCGCGCCCCGTCTGGCCGCAGCCGTGCAGCATGACCAGCAGCGGAAAACGCTCACCCGGCCTGGGCGCCAGCCCCGGCGGGATGTAGAGGTGGTAACGCCGCGCCCCCGCGGGCCCCGGCGCCACCCCCGCCAGCCATTCGCCCCGCACGGCGGCGCTGCGCGGCGCGCGCGCGCCGGGTGCCGCCGCCCCAGCCCGCGCGGCGACTGGCGCCGCCAGCGGCACCGCCGCCTTGCGCCGCACCGGGCGCGCGGGCCGTGTCGCGCGCACCAGGGCCTTCAGGTTGCGCTGGTACGCCCGCGTCAGCGCTGACAGGGAGAACAGGCGGGAGCGTGGGGCCATGGTGTGCTGGTGTGGGGGAATAGAAAAAAAATGAAGGGCGGCAAACAAACGGCGGTGGGGCGTGGCCAATGCAGGCGGTGGGGCGCCCCACGAAACAAGGGAAAACCCTAATCACCATAACAGCATCTGGCCTCCCGCGCACGAAACTCTCAATTTGATAGCTGGAACCCCTTGTCCATCCAGCGTGGTGGGCCATTTCCTCGGACTTTCCAGAGCCCTTGGGCACCTTGCCGGCATCCACGCGGCAGGTGTCGCCCGATATATGGCGCAAATTGATCGAAACCTGTCCCATCGAGTTCGGACACATCCAGTACCCGCAGGCACTATGAGCGCTGCAAGATACCCGCTGCAGAAGCAGGCCTCTTGAGATTTGTCCGATAGTGATCGGCACCGCACCCTTGCCCGCCCGCTTCCACACTGCCCATGCCACGAGGATCCACCGCCATGCGCGCCACCGTCTGTGAACTTCCCTGCCAACCCGTGCTGCTGGAGGCCGCCTGGGCCGCCCTGTGCGCGCACACCCGCGCCGAGCGGTCCGGGCTGGTGCTGCTGCCCGAGTTCGCGTTTGTCGAACCCCTGTGGGAGACCCTGCCCCCCGAACCCGCCCGCTGGGATGCCGCCGTGGCGCTGAGCGACGCCTGGCAAGCCCGCCTGCACGCGCTGGACACCGACTGGGTGGTGGGCGCCCGCCCGGTCACGGTGGGCGGACAGCGCTTCAACGAGGGCTTTGCCTGGTCGCGCCAGGGCGGCTACCTGCCGCTGCGGCGCAAGTTCCACCTGCCCGACGAACCCGGCGGCTGGGAGGCGCACTGGTTCGAGCGCGGCGACGCCGCCTTCCCCCGCCTGCAGGCCGGTGCGCTCGGCTTCGGGCTCAATATCTGCTCCGAACTCTGGGCACTGGACACCTACGGCGCCTATGCCGCGCTCGGCGGCGTGCAGGCCATCCTGTCGCCGCGTGCCACGGCGGCGGCCACCACCGCCAAATGGCTGGCGGTGGGCACCGTGGCCGCCGTGCGCACGGGGGCCTACAGCCTGTCGTCCAACCGCGTGGATGCCGCCGCCGGCACCTATGGCGGCGCGGGCTGGGCCATCAGCCCCGACGGCGCCCTGCTCGCGCGCACCACGCCCGCACAGCCCTTTTGCACCGTGGACCTGGACTTGCAGGCGGTCGCCGCCGCGCAGGACACCTACCCGCGCTACGTCTTTTCCACCCCCACGCCACCCCAGCCCGCCACCGCACCATGACCGAAGCCACCCTTGCCCCCCATCCGCTGAAGATCGCCATCCTCGTCTTCGACGACGTGGAGGCCCTCGACCTCGCGGGCCCCTACGAGGTGTTCACCACCGCCACCCGCATGCAGCAGCGCCTGCGGCCCGGCGCACCCGTGCCCTTTGCCGTCCAGTGCGTGGCGCGCGGCATGCAGCCGGTGCAGGCGCGCGCCGGCCTGCGGGTGCTGCCCGATGCCGACTTCGCCACCGCCGTGGCGCCGGACGTGCTCATCGTGCCCGGGGGCGTGGTCGATGCAGCCGCCGCCTGCGCCCAGACGCGCGCCTGGGTGGCCCGGGCCGCGCGCGGCGCGCGGGTCACGGCCTCGGTATGCACCGGCGCGTTCATCCTGGCGGCGGCCGGCGTGGTCACCGAAGGGCCCGTCACCACGCACTGGGAGGACATCGCGGACCTGCGCGCGCAGTTTCCCGCGCTCAACGTGCAGGAGAATGTGCGCTGGGTGGACCGGGGCGCGCTCGTCACGTCTGCGGGCATCAGCGCGGGCATCGACATGAGCCTGCATCTGGTCACGCGCCTGGCGGGCTCGGCGCTCTCCCAGCGCACCGCCCGCCAGATGGACACGCCCTGGAATCCCGCGCCCTGAAGGCCGCCCGTGCCGCCCCTCCCCCTCTCCCGCCGGGGCCTGGCAAGGCCGGCTCCGGGGGCACGGGCCCCGGCCGTGCCGATTCTCAAGGCCGCGGACGAAGCAAGGAAACACTGATGCAGGACATGCCACCCGCCCCCATCCACGTCTATTTCGCGCTGCTGCCCGGCAGCCTGGTGCTGGACTGGGCAGGCCCCGCGGAGGCGCTGCGCATCGCCAACCAGACGCTGCGCGCACGGGGCCTGCCCGAGCGCTTCGTGCAGCACTTCGTGAGCCCCACGCCCGAGTCCATGACCTCCGTGGGCGTCGCGCTCACGGGCCTGGCGCCGTTGCCCGAGGTGCTGCCCAGCCCCGCCTGGGTGGTGCTGGTGGGCCTGCCGGGCCGGCGCATCGACGTGGGCCACGGCGAGGCCCAGGCGCTGCTGCACTGGCTGCGCGGCCTGCGCCCGGTGGCCGGGCAGCTCGAGCTGGTCACCGTGTGCGCCGGGGCGGTGCTCGCCGCGCATGCCGGCCTGCTCACCGGCCGGCGCGCCACCACGCACCACCTGCACCTCGACGAACTGGCCGAGGTGGACCCGCGCTGCGACGTGGCCGCCAACCGCGTGTTCGTGACCGACGGGCCCATCTACACCAGCGCGGGCGTCACCACCGGCATCGACCTGCTGCTGCACCGCATCTCGGACCTGTGCGGCCCCACCGTGGCCGTGCAGGTGGCGCAGGCCATGGTGATCGGGCTTCGCCGGGGCCCGGACGACCCGCAGTTCTCGCCCTTCCTGCACCACCGCAACCACCTGCACGCCGCGCTGCACCGCGTGCAGGACGCCGTGGGCCAGCAACCCCAGGCCGACTGGAGCGTGCCCGCCATGGCGGAGGTGGCGCACACCTCGCCCCGGCACCTCACAAGGCTGTTCCTGGAGCATGCGGGCATCGCGCCGCTGGCGTACCTGCGCCGCATCCGACTGGCCACGGCCGAAGCGGCCCTGCAGTCCGGGCGCAACGTCACCCAGGCCGCGCAGATGGCGGGCTTCAGCTCCGACACGCAGCTGCGCCGCGCCTGGCACCAGTTCGGCCGGGGCGGCACGCCGTCCCAGGGCACGGCGCGGCGGCCCCACTGAGAAGGAACACACAGGAGACCACTGTGCGGCGTGGCGTGGCCAATCAACAAGGGCCCTGCCCCGGCCACACGGACACCGCCGTGCCAGAGTCCCCTCCCGAAGGCGCTGCAGGAGCGGGATGCGGTCCCGACGGTCCAGAGGCTCAGGGGTGCGGCGCCGCAGTCCTGTACTTGAGGCTTTTCTGGCCTCCAGCGCTTGATGGGAAAGCGCTGACAGCTATATAAATAATAGCAATCATCTTACCCCGAGGGCTTCAGTACGCCTCGGGCACGTACATCGACGCGGGCACCGGCTGGCGCAGGTACTCGGGGTTGCGCACGCGGTCGGGCAGCACCACCGCCGGATGCGGCACCTCCTGGTAGGGCAGCTGCGACAGCAGGTGGGCGATGCAGTTCAGGCGCGCCTTTTTCTTGTCCACCGCCTGCACCACCCACCAGGGCGCCTCGGGGATGTGGGTGCGTTCCAGCATGGTTTCCTTGGCCTTGGTATAGGCCTCCCAGCGCACGCGGCTTTCCAGGTCCATGGGGCTGAGCTTCCACTGCTTGAGCGGGTCGTGGATGCGCCCGAGGAAGCGCAGGTGCTGCTCCTCGTCGGTGATCGAGAACCAGTACTTGACGAGCGTGATGCCCGAGCGCACCAGCATCTTCTCGAACTCGGGCACCGTGCGGAAGAATTCCTCGTATTCGTCGTCGGTGCAAAAGCCCATGACCCGCTCGACACCCGCGCGGTTGTACCAGCTGCGGTCGAACAGCACCATTTCGCCGGCGGCGGGCAGGTGCGCCACATAGCGCTGGAAGTACCACTGCGTGCGCTCGCGGTCGTTGGGCGCGGGCAGCGCGGCCACGCGGGCCACGCGCGGGTTCAGGCGCTGGGTGATGCGCTTGATCACGCCGCCCTTGCCCGCCGCGTCGCGCCCCTCGAACAGGATCACCACCTTCTGGCGGCTGTGCTGCACCCAGTCCTGCAGCTTGACGAGCTCGCCCTGCAGGCGGAACAGCTCCTTGAAGTAAAGCTGGCGCGCCAGCTTGTCCGTGGGCTGGGGCGCGCCGAGATCGTCCACGTTGCGGTCCTCGATCTCCAGCTCCAGCTCTTCGTCGTAGCTGTCGATCAGGTCGTTGGCGATGCGCTGCATCAAGTCCTGGGTGTCAAGGGTGTTCTGGTGAAACATGGGCAACCGATCCGTGCAGGCAAATAGACAGAGAGATGCGCCATCGTGGCGCCGGCAGGTGACAGTGTTGTGACATCGGCGTGATCTGTCACGGCGCTGTCACGCCCGCGCGCCAACATGCGGCGGTGCCAGCCTGTCTCCCTCCTTTCCGCCGCGCGCCCTCTTTGCCGTGAATGCCCACCTGAACTACGGCGGCGATGCCGCCGGGCTGATCTGCGGCTATCTGCTGGATGCCGACGCACCCCCGCGCGAAGTCGATTCGGCGCAGGCCGCGCAGTGGCTGAGCGCGCTGCGGCATCCGCCAGCCACGGGCACCGCAGCGCCGCAAGCGGAGCACGCCACCACCTTCCTGTGGCTGCATTTCAACCTGAGCCACGCGCAGGCCGTGCGCTGGATGGAGCGGCACGCCGGCCTGCCCGAGGCCTTCTTCGATGCGCTCAAGGACCGCTCGGTATCGACGCGCATCGAGCGCGACGACGACACGCTGATCGCCGTCCTCAACGACGCGCACTTCGACTTCGCGTTCGAGCCCTCGGACATCGCCACGCTCTGGACCAGCGTGGCGCCGCGCCTGATGGTGACCGGGCGCACGCGGCCGCTGCGCTCGGTGGATGCGCTGCGCACGGCGGTGCGCAGCGGGCAGGCGCCGCGATCCAGCGTGGCCCTGCTGGCCGAACTGATGCGCACCCAGGCCTCGGGCCTGGTGGACATCGTGCGCGGGGTGACCCAGCGCATCGACGACGTGGAGGACGAGCTACTGGCCGGCCGCCTGGACCACAAGCGCGCGCGGCTCGGGGTGCTGCGGCGCCTGCTCGTGCGCCTGCAGCGGCTGCTGGCCCCCGAGCCCGCCGCGCTGTTTCGCCTGCTGCAGCACCCGCCCGCATGGATGGGCGCGGACGATGCCCAGGAGCTGCGCGACTCCACGGAGGAATTCTCGGTGGTGCTGCGCGACATGCAGGGCCTGCAGGAGCGCATCAAGCTGCTGCAGGAAGAGATCGCCGCCAACGTGCAGGAAGCCAACAGCCGCAGCCTCTTCGTGCTGACGGTGGTGACCGTGCTGGCCCTGCCCATCAACATCCTGGCGGGGCTGTTCGGCATGAACGTGGGCGGCGTGCCGCTGGCGGACAACGGGCACGGTTTCTGGATCATCGTGGCCGTGGTGGCCGCCTTCACGGCGGTGGCGGGCTGGCTGGCGCTGCGGGACACCCGCGATCGGTAGGTGCGGGCCCGGGCATGTCTACAATCGCGCCCCTTGCCCTGCTCCCGGACCGCTTTCCACCATGAACATCGTCGTCAACGAAGAACTCAAAGCCTATATCGAACCCCTGACCCCCGACGAGCACGAGGCCCTGGAGCGCAGCATCCTGGCCGAGGGCTGCCGCGACGCGCTGGTGCTGTGGGGCGACGTGCTGGTGGACGGCCACAACCGCTACGGCATCTGCCAGAAGCACGGCCTGCCCTTCCAGACGGTGCAGAACCCGCGTTTCCAGTCGATGGAGGACGTGCACCTGTGGATGATCGACCAGCACCTGGGGCGCCGCAGCGTGTCGGACTTCCAGCGCGGTGTGCTGGCCCTGCGCAAGCGCGAGATCATGGCCGAGCGCAAGGCGCGCGCCCCGGAGCCTTCGGAGTCACCCGACACCCTGGCCGCGGACGCCCCGGCGGCGCCCGAGACCGCTGCCGCCCTGCCTGCCCCCGATCCGCTGGCCAGCCGCGAGGCCATCGCCCGGGCCGCGCGGCTGAGCAGCAGCCAGGTGGTGATGATCGAGAAGATCCAGAAGCAGGCCGCCCCCGAGCTGGTGGCCGCCGTGAAGTCCGGCACCATTTCCATCAACGCCGCCGCCGCCGTGTCCACGCTGCCCGCCGAGGAGCAGGTGGCGGCCGTCGCCGCGGGCAAGGATGAGCTCAAGCAGGCCGCCAAGCGCGTGCGCGCACTCAACAAGCGCAAGCCGCGCGACGAAGCGCGTTCAGAGGAAGAAGAAAAGGAAGAAAAGGCTGAGCCACAGCCGGGCACGGGCGCCGAGGGAAGTGCCGACGAGCTGCAGGCCCTGCGCCACCGCGTGGCGGAACTCACCGCCGAGAACACCGAGCTGCGCCGGCAGCTGGCACAGCTACGGGCCGACCAGCCCGCGCACAGCGCGCCGTTCTAGCCGCGCAGTGCGTTGAGGCGGTCGGCAATCAGGTCGATGTCCAGACCGTCTTCGGCATGGGCCAGATAGGCCTGCAGGTCGGCCACGGCCTCGGCGGTATTGCCCCGCTCGGCATGGGCCAGCCCCCGGTCGCGCCGCTCGCCCCAGGCCTCGGGCAGCAGCACGATGAGCCGGTCGAGCACGGTGATCAGGCGCTGCCAGTCCTGCTGGGTGCGGTGCACCTCTTTCAGGTTGCGCAGCATGCGCGCGATGATGTCGCGCGGCGTGGCCGCCTGCAGGTACAGGCCCAGCGGCACATCGTAGTCGTCCACCAGGCCATTGCGTCGCTTGTAGGGCTCCAGCCGCTCGGCCAGTTCCTCGCGGCTGAGCGACTGGCCCGAGATCGGGTCGAGCACCACCTGCCCCTTGGGCAGCAGCACCTTGACCATGAAGTGCCCGGGGAACGCGATGCCCCGCGCATGCAGGCCCAGGCCCTGGGCCAGCTCCATCCACAGCACGGCCAGCGAAATCGGGATGCCCCGGCGCGTGCGCAGCACGGCGTTGAGGTAGCTGTTCTCGGGGTCGTAGTAGTTGTTGACGTTGCCGCCAAAACCCAGGTCGGCGAAGAAGAACTGGTTGAGGGTGCGCAGGCGCTGCAGCGCGGGCGCATCGGCGGGCAGGCGGCGCTTGATGCGGGCGAGCAGCTGGTCCATGTCGCCCAGCAACTGCTGCACATCCAGTTCCGGGTACTCGTCGTGGGCCAGGCTGGCCGCGGCCTCCAGCAGCGGAAAGTGGTCGTCGCTCTGCACCAGCGATGCAAAGTACTCCAGCGAGGTGGGCACGGAATAGCTCAGGGACATATGGCAGGGTTGTAAGTGCCGCGCCGGCCTGCGTCAAGCGACAGAAGGCACCGCTTGGCAGCACATTTGCGGCCTTTGCCGCCGTCAGCGCCGCAGCAGCTGGCGCAGCTTGAGGCCGGCCGCCCACAGCGCGCCGAAGTACAGCACGGCCGCCGCAGCCATGAGCCCGGCCAGCAGCCCTATGCGCCGAAGGGTCTGCCCCTTCATCGCCACCCAGTCGAAGTGCTGCGCGCCCCACGCCAGCAGCAGGGCCAGCAAGGCGCTCGCGGCGATCACCTGCAGGGCGAACTTGCCCCAGCCAGGCAAGGGCCGGTAGCTGCCGCGCCGCAGCAGGCCGATCAGCAGCCAGGCGGCATTGACGAGGGCCCCGATGCCGATGGTCAGCGTCAGGGCGGCGTGCTGCAGGTAGCGCACCAGCACCAGGTTCATCAGCTGCGTCAGCACCAGCACCGCCACCGCAATGAGCATGGGGGTGCGCATGTCGTGCTTGGCATAGAAACCGGGCGCCAGCACCTTGATGGCCACAATGCCCACCAGGCCCACGCCATAACCCGTGAGTGCCAGGGTGGTTTGGCGCACGTCCTGGTCGCCAAAGGCCCCATAGTGGTACAGCACCGCCACCAGCGGCTCTGAAAAGACCAGCAAGGCCACCATGCAGGGCACCGACAGCAACACCACCAGGCGCAGCCCCCAGTCAAGCATGGCCGAATACCTTTCGTCGTCCTGCTTGGCGCGGGCGCTGGCCAGCTGCGGCATCAGCACCACCCCCAGCGCCACGCCCAGCAGCGCGGTCGGCAGCTCCATCAGCCGGTCGGCGTAGGTGATCCAGCTCACGCTGCCGGTGGCCAGGTGCGAAGCGATCTGCGTGTTGATGAGCAGCGAGACCTGCGCCACGCTCACCCCCAACAGCGCGGGCAGCATCAGGCGGATCACCTTGCGCGTGGTGGGGTCCGACCAGGCGGCCCGGATCGCCGCCCAGCGCACCCCGATGCGCGGCAGCAGCCCCAGGCGCGCCAGCGCGGGCACCTGGATGGCCAGCTGCAGCAGCCCCCCCACCATGACCCCGGCGGCCTGCGCGTAGATGGGCTCGATGCCATGGCGGGCGAACCAGGGCGCCCCCAGGACGATCGAGAGAATGAGCGCGATGTTGAGCAGCACCGGCGACGCCGCGGGCACCGCGAACTTCTTCCAGGTATTGAGAATGCCCCCCGCCAGGGCCACCAGCGACATGAAGCCGATGTAGGGGAACATCCAGCGCGTCATGGTGACGGCGGCGTCAAAACCCTGGGGCGACTGCTGGAGCCCGCTGGCCATGCCCCACACCATCCAGGGGGCGCCCAGCACACCGGCAATACACAGCAGCACCAGCGTCCATGCGAGCAAGGTGCCCACATGGTTGATCAGCGCCCGGGCCCCTTCGTCGCCCTCCTGGGCACGGGTGGCGGACAGCACCGGCACGAACGCCTGGCTGAAGGCCCCTTCGCCGAGGACCCGGCGAAACAGGTTGGGAATGCGGAACGCCACATTGAAGGCGTCCGTCATGGCGCTGACCCCGAAGACCGAGGCCATGAGCAGCTCCCGCACCAGCCCGGTGATGCGGGAGACGAGGGTCAGGAGGGAGACGGTGGAGGCGGCTTTGAACAGTGACACCGCAAGAAGTGTAGCCCCCCTGTGCCGCTGCGCGCCGTCCCCCAGGAGCGTCTCCCAGGGAGGCCGCACCCGGTGGCCTGGCAGAGCCGGTTCCACGGGTGCGCAGGCGATGGCAACGCGCCGGCAGCAGCCGCCGTGACCACGGTAAGTGGCTCTGGGCTATAATCGCGGGCTTTGCTGGCATCATCCTCAGACTCAAGGAATCAAAACCATGGCATCCGCTAAACCCAAGAAGAAGAACCCGCGCCTGGCGTCGGGCCGCAAGCGCGTCCGTCAGGACGTCAAGATCAACGCTGCGAACACCTCGCTGCGCTCCAAATACCGTACCGCTGTCAAGAACGTCGAAAAGGCTGTTCTGGCTGGCGACAAGACCAAGGCGACCGAACTGTTCGCCAAGATGCAGGCCGTGGTCGACACCGTGGCTGACAAGGGCATCTTCCACAAGAACAAGGCTGCTCGCGACAAGAGCCGTCTGTCCGCCAAGGTGAAAGCCCTGGCCTTGGCCGCCTGACCCACTTCAGGCAAACAGCCCGAACGGCATCCGCCGTTCGCCGTTTGTAACGGGTGCGCTGCCAGCAAACGAACAAACCGCCTTCGGGCGGTTTTTTCGTTTCTGGATGCAAATGGCGCGCCCCGTCTCTTTACGATAAATTATTGAAGAACCATAATTATTGGAATTTCATAAAAACCAATAAACCATGACCTTCCGGCGAACCGCCCTCGCGCAGGAGATGGCCACGCAATTGCTGCGGCCCTCGTTTCTCGACACGTCGCTGCGCTCGGGCCTGTTCCTGGCGGGGCAGCGGCGCGTGGGCAAGACCACCTTCCTGGCCACCGACCTGATCCCCGCGCTGGAGGCCCTGGGCGCCATCGTGGTCTATGTGGACCTGTGGAGCCAGCCCCAGGCCAACCCGGCCGACCTGGTGCACGAGGCGATCCGCAAGGCCTTGAAGGAGCTCCAGACGCCGGGCTCGGCCATCCTCAGGCGGCTCAAGGATGTCTCCAGCGTCGATGCCGGCGCGGCGGGGTTCAAGTTCGGGTTCAAGCTCTCCGATGTGGGCAAGGAAAAAGGTGTGAGCCTGGCCCAGGCGTTCAAGGAACTGATCGACCAGGCCCGCACGGACGTGGTGCTCATCATCGACGAGGTCCAGCACGCCCTGGGCAGCGCCGACGGCGACAACATGCTGCACGCGCTCAAGGCCGCGCGCGACGCCATCAACACCCGCCCCGGCACGCCCGGCTATTTCCTGTTCCTGGGCACGGGCTCCCACCGCGCGCGGGTGCAGGAGCTCACGCTCAAGGGCAACCAGGCGTTCAACGGCGCGGTGACCAACGAGTTTCCGGTGCTGGGCCGGGACTTCATCGACTACGTGCTGGAGCAGGTCCGCCCCCAGCTCGGGCCCATGCTCCCGGCCCCGGACGTCGCGGAGGCGGCCTTCAAAAGCATGGGGAGCCGGCCCGAGGAGCTGATGAAGGCCCTGAACATCCTGCGCAGCCTGCCGCCGGACGCGCGGCCCGACGAACATCTGCCGACCATCGCCCAATCGCTGGGCGCGGCCGCGGCCGACGTCGAACTGCAGAAGGTGGAAGCCATGGGCCCTCTGGCCGAGGCCGTGTTCTCGCGCATCTGCAGCATCGGTGGCGACGTCAAGGGCGTGTTCACCGCCGACGCCCTCAAGGCCTACGCAGCGCAGATTGGCCGCGAGGCCACGGCCCAGGAGGTACAGGGCGTGATCGGGATGATGACCTCGGCCAACCTGCTCATGCGCGTCCGGCACGGGCACTACGGGGTGACGGACCCGTTCGTGGAGAAGGCCTGGATGGCCAGACTGCGGTCGGACCAGCTCCTGCGCGCCAGCCCCGCACCGGATCCTGACCACGGTGCAGCGTGATCGCAAAACACTGAACGGCGGTGGGACCGGGGCCCCGGAAGTGGCCGGCCACGCCACGAAAGACGCTCCGCACCCGCCGGCGCACCGGGGGAAAGGTCAAGGCCTGGTGGAAGGCGCCGGGGGCGGGTCTGGCAACAGGCAGGCTTCGGCCACCTGCAGATTGTTGTCCCGTGCGAAGTTGATGACGAAGTCCCAGGCCATGGGTTCGTGGTCGCGCAGGTCGCGGTGCACCACCACGCACTTCACCCCGTTGAGCGTGGTCGGAATGCACCAGGGCGAGTAACTCAAATGGCTGCCGGGCCGCGCTCCGCCCGGGCGAAAACTGCTCATCACCCCGGCCAGCCGCTCGGCCCAATCACTGGGGCGAAAGGTCTTCCCGTCATGGGTAATGCCCTGGATGAAGACTTCTTTGGAGGTGGGGGAAACCATCGGGATTGGAGTGGTAGTGGGGCGCGGCCAAGGCAGGATCACTGCATGCTGCACCGCAACGCGCATTCTAACTCTTATATAAGAGCTGGGACCCTAATCCACATGCTGGACTCCGGATCAGGCCCCGAAACAGCGTGGGCCGCGCCGCATTGCAGTAATGCGCAATCGTCAACAGCCGTTCATCGTGCTCCCCCTAGAATCGTGCTTCGCTTTCTCGGGCTTCGATCCCTCAAGGGCAGCCCATCACCGTACCGTCAGGAGATTTCTGCATGACCGCCACCACCCCGGCAGCTTCGCCCCACGTGATGAACACCTATGGCCGCGTACCCATCGCGCTGGCCCGTGGCCAGGGCAGCCGAGTCTGGGACGTGAACGGCAAGGAATACCTGGACGGCCTGGGCGGCATCGCCGTGAACACCCTGGGCCACAACCACGCCAAGCTCGTGCCCGCGCTGCAGGACCAGATCACCAAGCTGATCCACACCTCCAACTACTACCACGTGCCGCTGCAGGAACAGCTCGCGGCCAAGCTGGTGGAGCTGTCGGGCATGCAGAACGTGTTCTTCTGCAACTCGGGCCTGGAGGCCAATGAGGCGGCCCTGAAGATCGCCCGCAAGTTCGGCGTGGACAAGGGCATCGCCAAGCCCGAGATCGTGGTGTACGAGAAGGCCTTCCACGGCCGCTCTATCGCCACCATGTCGGCCACGGGCAACCCCAAGATCTACAGCGGCTTCGGCCCGCTGGTGGAAGGCTTCATCCGCGTGCCGCCGAACGACATCGAAGCCATCAGGAAGGCCACCGAAGGCAACCCCAACGTGGTGGCCGTGTTCTTCGAGACCATCCAGGGCGAAGGCGGCATCAACCCGATGCGCATCGAATACCTGCAGCAGCTGCGCAAGCTGTGCAACGAGCGTGGCTGGCTCATGATGATCGACGAAGTGCAGTGCGGCATGGGCCGCACCGGCAAGTGGTTCGCCCACCAATGGGCGGGCATCGTGCCCGACGTGATGCCCCTGGCCAAGGGCCTGGGCTCGGGCGTGCCGATCGGCGCGGTGGTGGCCGGCCCCAAGGCCGCCAACGTGCTGCAGCCCGGCAACCACGGCACCACCTTCGGCGGCAACCCGCTGGCGATGCGCGCCGGGGTCGAGACCATCCGCATCATGGAAGAGGACGGCCTGCTGCACAACGCCGTCACCGTGGGCGACCACCTGCGCGCGGCGCTGCAGCGCGAGCTGGGCAGCCTGCCCGGCGTGAAGGAGATTCGCGGCCAGGGCCTGATGCTGGGCATCGAGCTTGCCAAGCCCTGCGGCGCGCTGATTGGCCGCGCGGCCGAGGCGGGCCTGCTGCTGTCGGTCACGGCCGACAGCGTGATCCGCCTGGTGCCGCCGCTGATCCTCACCACCGCCGAGGCCGACGAGATCGTCGCCAAGCTGACCCCGCTGGTCAAGGCCATCCTGGCCGAATAGGCCCGCCGCGATACATTGCATCCATGAAACATTACCTGCAGTTCAACGACCTCACCGCCGACGAATACGCCTACCTGTTCGAGCGCGCCGCGCTCATCAAGAAGAAATTCAAGGCCTACGAAAAGCACCACCCGCTGGTGGACCGCACGCTGGCCATGATCTTCGAGAAGGCCAGCACGCGCACGCGCGTGAGCTTCGAGGCCGGCATGTACCAGCTGGGCGGCTCCGTGGTGCACCTGACCACGGGCGACAGCCAGCTGGGCCGCGCCGAGCCCATCGAGGACAGTGCCAAGGTCATCAGCCGCATGGTCGACCTGGTGATGATCCGCACCTACGAGCAGGCCAAGATCGAGCGCTTTGCCGCCAACTCGCGCGTGCCGGTCATCAATGGCCTGACCAACGAATACCACCCCTGCCAGATCCTGGCCGACATCTTCACCTTCATCGAGCACCGCGGCGCCATCAAGGGCAAGACCGTGGCCTGGGTGGGCGATGGCAACAACATGGCCAACACCTGGCTGCAGGCGGCATCGCTGCTGGGCTTCAAGGTGCACGTGAGCACGCCGCGCGGCTACGAAGTGGATGAGAAACTGGCCGCTGGCGCAGGCGGGATCAGCGCTGGCAGCTATCAATTCTTTAGCAACCCGCTGGAAGCCTGCCAAGGCGCCGACCTGGTGACCACCGACGTGTGGACCAGCATGGGCTACGAGGCCGAGAACGAAGAGCGCAAGAAAGCCTTCGCCGACTGGTGCGTGGACGCCGAAATGATGGCCGCCGCCAAGCCGGACGCCCTGTTCATGCACTGCCTGCCCGCCCACCGGGGCGAAGAAGTCGAGGCCGACGTGATCGATGGGCCGCAGTCCGTGGTGTGGGACGAGGCAGAAAACAGGATGCACGTGCAAAAGGCACTCATGGAGTACCTTTTGCTCGGCCGGATTGCATGACATGCGATCCGGTGGCGCGCCCGCGCCGGCAGCCTGTTTCGGCGCAGGCTCATGTCCGCACAGCGGACGTGAAGCGGCCGCAGGCCGCGCGCCGAAGCCACAACAGGATGCACGTGCAAAAGGCACTCATGGAGTACCTTTTGCTCGGCCGCGTGGCCTGATCCACTTCTCCACCATGCCCTGGCGCCGCCAGCCCGTCCATGGCGCCGAACTGCAGGCGCACTGGAACGCGCTGGGCCAGTCGCTGGGCCGCGACACCCCCGCCTGGCGCGCCGAGGGCCGGCGCCTCATCCTGGGCTGGGCCCACTGGCCCCGCGCGTACCACGACACCACGCACCTGTGGGCCTGCCTGCGGCACCTGCAGGCCGTGCAGGACCAGCAGCCCGGTGCCCTGCAAGACCCCCATGCCACCGCCCTCGCCCTGTGGTTCCATGACGCGATCTATTGGCCGTGGAGCAAGCACAACGAGGAGCGCAGTGCCGACGGGGCCATGCGCTTCCTGCGCAGCCAGAACCTGCCCGAGCCCATGGTCCTGCGCGTGCACCAGCACATCCTCGACACCCGCCACAACCCCGGCGCGCTGGCCGGTGATGCGCAATGGGTTGTCGACATCGACCTGGCCATCCTCGGCCAGAGCGATGCGGTGTACCGCCAGTTCGAGCGCAACGTGCGGCGTGAGTACTTCTTCGTGCGCTGGCCACGCTATGTAGCGGGGCGCAGCGCGGTGCTGCAGGGGTTTCTGGAGCGGCCGCGAATCTATGGCACGGAATGGTTCCATGAACGCCATGAAGCGCAGGCGCGCATCAACCTAAGCAACGCCTTGGCAGCCCTGCGAGCGGGAACGCTCTACGCCTGAGCCCCCATCAGTCGCAGGGTTCGAATCGCTTGCACTCGTCAGCAATGTAGATGGCGGTCAGCGTGTTTTCACCGTCCACGCGCCGGGCCTGAAACCTGACCCATGCGCCCTCGGAGATGCCGGCCAGAAGGCTTGCGTCGACGACCCGAAAGGTCTGCGTCGCGAACGGAATCTTCGCGCGGGGCAGCAACTTCAGGCGCACATACAGCTTCTTGCCGCCGCTCCCGCTTTCGCGGTCCACGGACACCACACGCGCCCGCGTGTAGACCGCTTCCGTGGAACCTTGATCAGCCGCCTGCGCGGCGGCAGCGCCAGCACCGATCATCGCCCACACCGTCAGAACCCAGGCACCGCGCGGCATGGTCAAAACGCCCACGCGCCCAGCTGGTAGTAGTCGAACCCACCCGTGCGCCCGCCCAGGCATTGGGCCAGGAAGTCTTCGGTCTTGCGGTACATGGTGAGGTTGTTGCTCCACTTCTGGTTGCCATGGCCGTCGCCGGTGAAGGTGACGTAGTCCACCTCCTTGCCCGCCTTGCGCAGTGCGGCCACCATCCGTTCGGACTGATCCAGCTTCACCCGGGGGTCGTTCACGCCATGCATGACGAGGATGGGCTTTTGCGCATGCTCGGCGCGGTACAGGGGCGACTTGGCATCCATGCGGGCGCGGTCCTCCGGCACGGCCGGATTGCCCACATAGCGATGCCACCAGGGCAGGCCCAGCTCCCAATAGGGCGGCGCGGCCTCCAGCAGCCGGGCGATGTCCGTCACGCCCACCACGTCCACGGCGCAGGCAAAGACCTCAGGGGTAAAGGTCGCGCCGACCAGCGCCGAGTAGCCGCCGTAGCTCGCGCCGTAGATCGCCACGCGCGTCGGGTCGGCCACGCCCTGCTCCACGGCCCAGCGCACGCCGTCCACTAGGTCATCGTGCATGCGTCCCGCGAATTCGCCCCTGGCCTTTTCCATGTGGGAGCGGCCATAGCCGCTGGAGCCACGGTAGTTGACCTGCAGCACGGCATAGCCCCGGTTGGCAAGGAACTGCTGCATCGCACGGCTTGTGGCCCCATCGCCCCAGCGGTCGCGCGCCCAGGGACCGCCATGCACCAGCAGCACCATCGGCAAGCTTTGCTGCGCCACGCCCTGCGGCAGCGTGAGGTATCCGTGGACCGTCAGGCCGTCGCGAGCGGTGTAGGTGATGGGCCTGGTCGGTGCCAGGTCCTTGGCAATCAGGCTCAGGCGGTTTTCCCCGAGGAACCGTGGCTCGTGCCCTTCGCGCAGCAGATAGCTGCGCGTGCCGCGGTCCGTGGAGACAGCTACCGTCAACACGGTGTCGGTGCGGTCCATGCTGGTCACGAACACCTCTGCCGACTGTTCGCCCGCCAGTGCGGACAGCCGCGCGGCCAACGCGGGGTCGAACACCTGGCGCGCCGGGTAGCCTGGCATGAAGTTGGCCACCAAAGGCTCGCGCGTTCGGCGGCTCAGCGTTACGCTGTCCAGGTCCACATCGGGCGATGCGAACAACTCATCCTCGGCGCCGGTGATCATGTCGAGCCGCACCAGCGCCAGCTTGTCGCGGCCACGGTTGGACAGAGCCCACGCCTTGCGCCCCTCGTCGTGCAGGCCAAAGATGCTCAGGGTGTCCCAGCGGCTGCGCTGCGCCACGGTGACCCAGCTGCCGGGCTCCGTGCCTGGACGCTCCAGCAGGGCCTCGTCGCCGCGCAACTGCGCGCGCGCCCGCAGCTGGCCACCCGGGTCCACGCCCCACCAGTTGACGTTGCCAGGGTTGGTGGCCAGCAGCACCGGCGCGCCGCCTGCAGCGCTGACCCGGTACAGGTCGAAGACTTTCTTGTCGCGCTGGTTGGAGGTGACGGTGAAGTCGGCAGTGCCCTCCACGGCGTCCACAAAATGCGCCACCGAACGGGGCGCCGGCATCAGCTCGCGCAAGTCCGTGCCGGGGCCCTCCACTTCGCCCGCAAAGATGCGCGTGTTCTCATCGCCCGTGAGGTCGGCCGTGATGCCCAGCCAGCGGCTGTCTGCGCTGAAGCGGATAGATCGGGCCCGGATGCGGAAGGCCTTGGCACTGCCACCGTCGATAGGCTGCACCCAGATCGCGGGCACCACGCCATCCACGCCGAACCAGGCGATGCGCTGGCCGTCCGGCGACACCCGGTAACCACCGGTGGACTGCCGGCTGGCCACGAAGTCGCGCACCGGCACCAGATCGGGCAACTGACCGCCCACCAGCGCAGGGTGCGCAGGGCCACTGGCGCAACCCGCCAGCCACAGTGCACACACCGCCAGACCTGCCCATGTGCAGAACCGTTTCATTTGCATGCCACCCGCTCCCGATATTGCTTGTTGATGTGCTTGGGATTGTGAAAGAGCCCAGCTTAAGGCACGCCAAAGAAGGCCCGCCGATCGCGCGCGCTACAGGCCGCCGCGCATTGCCAGCCCCCACAATGCCTCCCATGCACATCCTGCTCATCGAAGACGACCTCGACCTGGGCCGCGCGCTGCAGTCCGCGCTCAAGGTCGAGGGCCTGACCAGCGAATGGCTGCGCCGCGCCGTGGATGCGCCGGCCACGGTGGACGCAAACACCATCGACTGCGTGCTGCTGGACCTGACCCTGCCCGACGGCAGCGGGTTCGACCTGCTCGCCCGCTGGCGCGCGCAGGGCCAGCAGGTGCCCATCATCGTGATCACCGCGCGCTCGGCGGTCGAGGACCGGCTGACGGGGCTGGACGGCGGCGCGGACGACTTCGTGATCAAGCCCTTCGCCACGGCCGAGCTGATGTCGCGCATCCGTGCGGTGCTGCGCCGCAGCGCGCGGCAGGCCAGCGAGCGCTGGGTGCTGGGCGAGCTGGTGGTCGAGCCCCGGCGCCACCAGGCGCGGCGCGGCGGCGAGCCGCTGGATCTGTCGCCGCGCGAGTTCCAGCTGCTGCTGGAGCTGGCGCGCGAGCCCGGCGCCGTGGTGCCCAAGGGCGTGCTCGCCCAGCGGCTGGACCCGCTGGGCGAGCCGGTGGATTTCGGCGCCATCGAAGTGCACGTGTCCAACCTGCGCCGCAAGATCGGGCCGGAGCTGATCCGCACCGTGCGCGGGGTGGGCTATCTGCTGCAGGCATGACCCGCCCCATCTCCCTTCCCCGCAAGCTGCACACCGCCTGGACCAGGCTGGCGGAGCCCACGCTGGTGCGCCGCAGCGTGATCTCGGTCATGGTGGCCTTCGTCCTGGTGTGGGTTGTCCTGCTCGGCTACAACTACGTCAACTACAAGCAGGCCATCACCTATGACCCGGGCCTGCAGAAGTATGGCGACGCGGTGCTGGACTCGCTGGCTCACCTCACGGACCGTTCGCAAGCCTCCGCCGCTCTGGCCTCGACCGACCACTGGACCAACATCCGCCGCCGCCAGATCGGCCTGCTGCCCGGCACATTGCTGCATGAACTGAAAGACGCCGCCACCGGCCAGCCGGTATTCGCATCGCCCGGACTGCAACCGTTGACGCCGCCGCCCGCCACGCCAGAAGCGGTGGGCGTGATCACGGAGGCCCGTCTGGGCGGCACCGTCTACCGCATCTACACGGGCCACAACGCGCGCTGGGCCTTGCGGGTGATCGAGCCCAAACGCACGGACTCCAACTTCCTGCAGTACAACGGCCGTGCGCTGGTGCCCTATCTGCTGCTGGCCTCGCCCTTCGTGCTGCTGCCCGTCTGGCTGTCGGTGCGCAATGGCCTGCGCCCCCTGCAGCAACTCGCCCGGCGCATCGCACAGCGCAACACCGACGACCTGAAGCCCGTGGGCTTCAACGCGCGGCACCGCGAGCTCAAGCCGCTGGAACAGTCGCTGGACCACCTCTTCGCCCAGCTGCGCCAGAAGGTCGAGCGCGAGCGGGCCTTCGTGCAGGATGCCGCGCACGAGATCCGCACGCCGCTGGCCGTGATCACGGCGCAGGCCCATGTGATGGCGCGCTCGCAGAGCGAGGACGAACGCACGCAGGCCCAGGCGCACCTGGAGCAGGCCATTGCCCGCACCTCGCACCTGGCGCAGCAGCTGCTGGACCTGGCCGCGCTCGACGAGGCGCAGCGCCCCGCACCGCGCGACCTGGACGTGGCGCAGTGGCTGCGCGCCGCGCTCGCACAGGCCGCGCCGCAGGCGATGGCGCGGCAGATCGAGCTGTCGCTGGACGCGCCCGACAGCCTGCCCGCGCGGCTCGACCTGCCCGCCTTCGAATCCATCGCGCACAACCTCATCGACAACGCCGTGCGCTATGCCGAGTCGGGCGGCAGCGTGTCGCTCACCCTGCGCGAGGAAGCCGGCGAGCTCCACCTGGCGGTGCAGGACGACGGGCCGGGCATTCCCGCCGCCGAGCGCAGCCGGGTGTTCGAGCGTTTCTACCGGGGCCTGGGGCATGCCGCCAACGGCTCGGGGCTGGGCCTGGCCATCGTGCGGCAGGCCGTGCTGCGCATGGGCGGGCAGGTGCGGCTGGGGGACGGCCTGAATGGCCGGGGCGTGGGCTTTTTCGTCGGCATTCCCCTCCCGCGCGCTGCCTGACAGGTCCTTCCTGGGCCGCCCCGCCAGGCGCATCCGGCCGCCTGCGGCATCTGCGCAGGGCGCCCGTCGCCCTGCCGGGGGGTTCCAGGCCAGAGCCACCGGGCGCGCACGCGGCACGGGCTGCCGCCGCTGGCGGCAGGGCCGATCTTCCAAGCCTGCCACGCAGATCGTTTAGGCTTCAACAAAATGCCAAAGGTGTTGGAAATAACCGACACCATGGTTTTTGCGGGACATGCAAACTTTGTCCCATGCCAACCAGCCCCTCTTCTTCCACAGCCCGCAGGCTCTGGGACATTTCGCCGCCCGTGCACGCTGGCAGCCCCGTGTTCCCGGGCGATACGGCCTACAGCCAGCAGTGGTGCGCCACCATCGGGCCCGGCTGCCCGGTGAACGTGAGCGCCATCACGCTGTCGCCCCACGTGGGCGCGCATGCCGATGCGCCCCTGCACTACGACGAGCATGGCGCCAGCATCGGCGACGTGCCGCTCGACGCCTTCCTGGGCCCCTGCCGCGTGATCCACGCCATCGCGCGCGGGCCGCTCATCACCTGGGACCACATCGCGCACGCGGTGGACGCCACCCTGCCCCAGCGCGTGCTGGTGCGCACCTACGAACACATGCCGGTGGACCGCTGGGATGGCGCGCTGGCGGCCTATGCCCCCGGCACCATCGAGCGGCTGGCCGACCTGGGCGTGCTGCTGGTGGGCATCGACACCGCCAGCATCGACCCGGCGGACAGCAAGACGCTCGACAGCCACCAGGTCATTCGCCGCCGCGGCCTGCGCGTGCTCGAAAACCTGGTGCTCGACGAGGTGCCCGAAGGCGACTACGAGCTCATCGCCCTGCCGCTCAGGCTCGCCACCGCCGACGCATCGCCGGTGCGCGCCGTGCTGCGGCGGCTGGCCTGAACCACCGCATTTTCAAGCCTTTTTGGCCACTACCGCTTGATGGACAAGCGCCAATAGCTATCAAAACAGAAGCAAACCATCCACCTGCCACCATGACCCTCACCGCACAAGACTGCCGCGCCCTCGATGCGCAAGACCCCCTCGCCCCGCTGCGCGGGCACTTCACCCTGCCCCCGGGCGTGATCTACCTGGACGGCAACTCGCTGGGCGTGGCCCCCAAGGCCGCGGCAGCCCGCGTGGCCGATGTGGTGACGCGCGAGTGGGGCACGGACCTCATCAAATCCTGGAACACCGCCAGCTGGTTCGATCTGCCCCAGCGCCTGGGCAACCAGCTGGCCCCGCTGATCGGCGCGGGCCCGAACGAAGTGGTGTGCACCGACAGCACCTCGATCAACCTGTACAAGGTGCTGAGCGCGGCGCTGAAAATCGCCCGCGAGGACGGCCCGGCGCGCAAGCGCGTCGTGAGCGAGCGCAGCAACTTCCCCACCGACCTGTACATCGCCGAGGGCCTGTGCAAGGAGCGCGGTCTGGAGCTGGTGCTGGTGGAGCCCGAGGAGATCGCCGCCGCGCTGGCCCCCGACGTGGCCGTGCTGATGCTCACCCACGTGAACTACCGCACCGGCGCCATGCACGACATGGCCGCCATCACGGCCGCAGCGCATGCCCAGGGCATCCTGTGCGTGTGGGACCTGGCGCACAGCGCAGGCGCGGTGCCCGTCGATCTGAACGGCGCGGGTGCAGATTTTTCCATCGGATGCGGCTACAAGTACCTGAATGGCGGCCCCGGCGCACCGGCCTTCGTGTGGGTGCACCCGCGCCACGCCGACCGCTTCTGGCAGCCGCTGTCGGGCTGGTGGGGCCACGCGGCGCCGTTTCAGTTCACGCCCGACTACCAGCCTGCACCCGGCATCACGCGCTACCTGTGCGGCACGCAGCCCATCATCAGCCTGTCGGCGCTGCAGTGTGGGCTGGACGTGTTCACGGCCGCGCAGGCGCTGGGCGGCATGGCCGCGCTGCGCACCAAGTCGCTGGCACTCACCGACCTGTTCATACAGCTCGTGGAAGAACGCTGCGCGGGCAACGGCCTGGGCCTGGCCACGCCGCGCGACCATGCCCGGCGCGGCTCGCAGGTGTGCCTGACGCGCGACGAGGGCGCGGGCGTCAACGGCCAGGGCAGCGGCGCCTATGCCATCGTGCAGGCGCTGATCGCGCGCGGCGTGATCGGCGACTTCCGCAAGGGGGACGGCGGCCAGGGCCCGCACAAGGACATCCTGCGCTTTGGCTTCACGCCGCTGTACCTGGGCTTTGAAGACGTGTGGAATGCCGTGGAGCACCTGCGCCAGGTGCTGGAGAGCGGCGACTGGCAAAAGCCCGAGTTCAACCAGACGCACGCCGTGACCTGACCGGGAAGGAGATTGACCATGTGCCCCTTCTCGCAAACCCCGTCGCAAGGCGCTGCCAGCGCAGCGTCCGCCACGCCCCTGCCCGAGTCCATCGTGCACGAGGAACGCGCCCAGCTCGACTTCAGCCAGTCGATGAGCTACGGCGACTACCTGCAGCTCGACGCCATCCTCACCGCGCAAAAGCCGCTCTCGCCCGCGCACGACGAGATGCTGTTCATCGTGCAGCACCAGACCAGCGAGCTGTGGATGAAGCTCATGCTGCACGAGCTGCGCGCGGCCATTGCGCACATCGCCAACGACGAGTTGCAGATGGCCTTCAAGATGCTGGCGCGCGTCTCCAAGATCATGGAGCAGCTGGTGCACGCCTGGGACGTGCTGGCCACCATGACGCCGCCCGAATACACCGCCATGCGCCCGTACCTGGGCCAGTCCAGCGGCTTTCAGAGCTACCAGTACCGCAGCATCGAGTTCGCCCTGGGCAACAAGAACCGCGCCATGCTCAAGCCCCACGAGCACCGCGCCGACCTACTGGCCCAGGTGCAGGCCGCGTACGAGGCGCCCTCGCTGTACGACGAAGCCCTGCGCCTGCTGGCGCGCCGCGGCATCCCCGTGCCCGCCAGCCACCTGGAGCGCGACTGGACCCAGCCCTACGCGGAAAGCGACGGAGTGGAGCAGGCCTGGCTGGTGGTGTACCGCAACCCCAAGGAGCACTGGGACCTGTACCAGCTGGGCGAGGAACTCACCGACCTGGAAGACGCATTCCGCCTGTGGCGCTTCCGGCATGTGACCACCGTGGAGCGCGTGATCGGCTTCAAGCGCGGCACGGGCGGCACCGGCGGCGTGAGCTACCTGCGCAAGATGCTGGACGTGGTGCTGTTCCCCGAGATCTGGAAGCTACGCACGGACCTCTGAGCAGCGGGGCACGGGCCTGCCAGCACGCAAAAAAGAAGCCTGCCGCCCCCTGGCGGACAGGCCTTCGAGATGCCGGCAGCGCTTTCCACACAAGCGCTGGCAGCTATTATTTTTGTAGTTTTTTCTCCCTTGAGCACGCGTCCCCGCCCAGCCCGCCACTGGCCGCGCCGGGACGTTCATCTGGCGCCGCCTTCAGTCCCCCACCTTGGTGAACACCTGCCCGCCCGAGAGCTGGTAGGCGGCGTTGTCCACCTGCAGGCTGCGCTCGCTGGTGATGTCGAAACGCTGGTGGAGCTCGGGCGTGTCGCCGTTCAGGATGGGCGTGGAGACGGCCATGGAGCGCAGCGCCAGCGTGCCGGCGCTGGTGTTCACTTCCAGCCGTGCGGCCCCCTGGTAGCCCCGTAGCGCAGGCGATGTGCCGGCGGCCGTCGGGGCCTGGTAGACCCGGGCGGGAAACGCCAGGCGCACCCGGGTGTCCAGGGCCTGCACGTCGAGCACGGGGCGCGTGCTGTCGAGCGTGGTGATGCTGCCACGGCCACCCAGCTTCCCGGCCGCCAGCCGCCGGCCCTGCGCCGGGTTGCGCACGTCAAACAGCGCAAGCTGGATGCCCTCGGCCGTGCCGCCGAGCGTGCTGTCCTTGCCCACGCCCAGCAGCAGCCCGCCGGGCAGCGGGACCAGGTGGTCCGCATGGCCGCCAGCCGCCAGCTCGCCCGCCACCGTGGGGTTCGCCGGGCTGGCCAGGTCGAGCACCCACACGGGCTCGGCCGCGGCGAAGGTGGTGGCATAGGCCCGTGGGCCCGCGAAGAACACGGTGTCCACCTGCTGGTCGCCGCGTGCCGTGCGCGGCTTGAGGGCCAGCTTGGCCTGCACGCTCAGGCGGCTGTCGCTGCCACTGTCGCGCAGCACCGTCAGCAGCGCGGGCGAGGCCTGCTGCGCCTGGATGGTCACCGGCGGCATGCCGCTTTGGCCCGCCGCGCCCGTGAAGGTCAGCACGCGCAGGTCGTTCTGGTGCTCGTTCAGGCGCGACGGCATGCGGCGCAGGTCCCAGCCCAGGTGGCCGTCCACGCTGCCCGATGCGTCGTAGTCCACCTGCGCGCCCCGGAAGGTGAACTTGTGGATGTCGGTGCGGCTGCCCGCCGGGAACACGGTGTTGATCACGTCGCCGCCATAGCGGTACTGGCGCGAGCTGGCCACGTACACGCTGCGCGCGCCCAGGTGCACCGCCTCGCTGCCCCCCGCGAAGCACCGGCTCGTGCGCGCCAGGTTCGATGACGCCAGGTCGATGGCCGTGATGGAAGTGAGCTGCAGCGACAGCGAGGCATTGCCCGTCTGCACCAGGCAGTCGGCTTCGTTCACCAGCGGCTGGGGCTGGCCGCCGTCCACGCGCAGGGTCGGAATCAGCGCGGCGGTGTTCAGGTCCTTCAGCGCGGCCTCCACGGCCGATGCCGAAGCCCCGGCAGGCACGTTGAAGCGCAGAAGGTCGGGCGACCAGGTGGTGACCAGGTACAGCGTGTTGCCAATCAGGCGGCTGCCCACCAGCAGCCCGTCGATGCGCATCTGCTTGAGCTGCATCGGGGCCGCGTCCTTGCCGACCGAGAACAGGTCCAGCGACAGCATGCGGCTGTATTCGGGCATCACGGTGATGCCCGCGTCCGCCGCCACGATGGGCTGCCGGTCGGCATACGGGTCCTGCTGGGACAACACGGCGGCACGCGTGCCGCCGCCCGCCACGTACAGGCCATGGGGGATGAACTTCGCGTCCAGCGTGACGCGGCCCACGTTGCTCAGGCTGCCATCGGCCGCGCGGGCCAGGGTCGAGAAACGCGGAGGTTCGCGGCCCGCGTCCGTGGCGTAGGCCCGGTGCAGGCCGTAGAGCATGCCGCCCTCGGCCTTGATGAGGCCGTCTTCCTCCACCGCAGGCCCGGCCAGCGGCACGCCCGTGTTGGCGACCACGCTGCCCGCGGCGCTCAGCGCCCCCACGGTGGGCACGGTGATGGCCGTGCCGCTGTAGCCCAGCGCGGCACGCTGGGCGATCTTGGCCTTGAAGTACGCCACCAGATCGCCAGAGCGCGTGACCTGCAGCCGCGCCTCGTTGGGCGTGAGCGGCCCGCCGCCATCCCCGCTGCCCCCGCCGCACCCGGACACGAATGCGGCCGTTGCCACGGCCAGCCAGGCGGGCGGCACGCCCGCGACCTTCTTCATCAACCCTCGGTATGCCATTCGATTTTTCTCCCTGTGGATGGATCTGGGCCCCGGGCGCCTTCGCCACCGGCCTCGATTTGGATAAGTGGGATAATATCCCACAAAATTTCCACCGGTCAACCGTATGACAATGGCCACCCGCCCCTGACACGCCCCGCGCCCACACCCGCATGCCTTCCCGCTCCGCCATCGTCCTGGCTTCCGCCCTGCATGTGCTGCGCCCTCTGGCGCGGTTGCTGCTGCGCAATGGCGTGGCCTACCCGGCCTTCGCGGCGGCCATGAAGAAGGTGTTCCTGGAGGCCGCCCAGGACGAACTGCAGGGCACGGGCAAGAAGGCCACCGACAGCGCCCTGAGCCTGATGTCCGGCGTGCACCGGCGCGACGTGCGCAACCTGGGCCGCCTGGCCGAGCCCGCCGCCGAGGACGGGCCCGCCGAGACCCCCCTCAGCATGGCCAGCCAGGTCGCGGCGCGCTGGCTGAGCCAGGCCGATTGCCTGGACGACGAAGGCCAGCCCCGCGCGCTGCCCCGCAGCAGCAGCAGCAATGGCGATGCGCCCCACTTCGGTGCGCTGGTGGCCGGCATCAGCAGCGACGTACGGCCCCGTGCCGTGCTCGACGAGCTGGTGCGGCTGGGCATGGCCGAGGAAAGCGGGGACGGGCAGGTCCGGCTGCTGGCGGCGGGCTTCGTGCCGCGCCAGGGCTTCGCGGAAATGGCGCGGCTGATGCAGGACAACCTGCACGACCACCTGGCCGCCGCCAGCCTGAACCTGCAAGGCGGGCACAACTACCTGGAGCAGGCCGTCTTCGTGGACCAGCTCAGCGAGGAGTCCGCCCAGCGCCTGCATGCGGTGGCGGCCAGGGCATGGCGCCAGGCGTTCAAGACGGTGATGACCGAGGCCCAGGCCCGCTACGACCACGACCAGCACAACACCCCGCCCGGCGAGCGCAACCGGCGCGCCCGCTTTGGCAGCTACTTCTATGCCGCAGACAAAGATGAACGTCCTTCCTGAACGCCTGGCCCGCGGGGCCAGACTGCTCACACTGGCCACCTTGCTGGCCCTGGCCGCCTGCGGCCCCGGCACGGGCGGAACCGGCACGGGGCCCATCAGCGGGGTGCTCAACTTCTCGGGCTCGGGTTTCTCGGCGGGCGTGCCCTGTCCCACCTGCGGCCAGGTCAATCTGCGGCTGGAGGATGAGCTGGTCGAGCTGACCGTCACCTGCCGGCGCTTCATCCACACCGGCCCCTGGGAGATCGACGCCCAGGGCCTGGCCGTGCTGGAAGGCACCCTGGAGACCACGGGTTTCGACAATGGCCTGGCGCTGACGGGCACCGTGCCCGCGGTCCTGCGGCTGCAGTTCAGCGAAACGCGGGCTGACAACAGCCGGGAGGTGGCCGCCACGGTGCGCGACGCCCATGGCAACCACCTGGTGGAGCCGCTGACGCTGGAGCAGCGCCCGGCCGCCGCCTCGCCCGAGGCGTGCACCGCCGGCAGCTAGGGGCCGGGCGGGCGGCGGGGGGCGGTGCGGATGGCGGCACAGGCCGGGCGAACGGCCGGCGCAGCCCGCCTTCCGTCATCACATCCGCCCGCACGCACGCGCGCCGGATAGTTGGACTTCGGCCGCAGCCACGCGAAGTACGGGGTTCAAGGGAAGGGGATTGCCCGGGCCGCACGGAGCCTGGCGCGCGGGGCACCTGCCCGCGGCGTCGCACAGGCCCTGGGCACGAACATGGAGCGGGCGCCACGCAGCACACCGCAGGGATGGCCGGCGTGCGCCATGCCACCGGCCCCGCGGCCCCGCCTGAAGGAGAAGGCGAGGAAAAAAGCGGGGCGGAAAGGAAGGCTACCGGGCGCTGCCGGCCACCATCATGGGGCGGCTGCTGCGGCACCAGATCGGTGCCAGGTGGCCGATCTGGATGGTCAGCTCGTTGCCCTTGCCCAGCACGGTCGTCGGGCCATTGCTGTAGGCGTACCCCGTCTCGGCCACCTGCTTGGGCAGATCGACCGTCCAGCCACTGCGCAGCAGCACACCCATGCCCTGTTCGGGATAGAACTGCATCTCCACCTTTTCGCCGTTACCGCACGCGAACTGCATGCTGCTGCGGTCCACCGGCTCACTGAAAGCCTGCAGGGCGGGCGGCTGGCTGGCACAGCCCGTCAGCATCAGGGTCGCCAGCGCACCTGAACTCAGCAAAACCATCTTCTTCATCGGTCACTCCTGACGTCGCGGTGCACCTTGCAGCCCACCCGACAACTTCCAACGTCCAACGGCTCGAGGCCCCCTGGCCCCATAAGCACGAACCTTGCCACTACCACCCACTGCCTGCGCCATCCTGCTTGCGAGAGACCGAAACCAGCGACTTCAGAACCATGACCCACACCGGCGCAAGGCATGCCCACAAGAGTGCCTCAGGCCCCCTGGCCCGTCATTGGGGTGATCCCCACATCGAGAGCCTCCTCTAAAGTCTGTCCCGCCCCTGTGGCGCCCTCGTGACGGACCCCAAAGCCCCTTCGCGGGGTGCCATTGAAGCCATGCAGCGGCGCAATGCGCTGCGCAGCACCCGATTGAGAGCACATTTCGCCAAAGATGCGGGGTGGCCGACACGCCGCGCTGGCCGCCGGCAGGGGGTCGGGACATACCCTAGGCGCCCCTTCGCGCGGCGCCCTCGCAGCCGCCCGGCTTGTCCGCCAGCGACAGCCAGGGCGCCGCCGTGCAGTTACCCTCGGTGGGCAGCGCGCCCTTTGCCTGGTTGAACCGCAGTCCGGGGCGCCGCGCACTACAGGAGATCCATCACCGTGCAGGCGCCCCCTTCCCCCACGCCCTCCCCGCTTCTGGCGCCCCGCGCCGCCTGGGCCATGCTGCTCGCGCTGGTCTCCGGCTTCGCGCTGAGCCAGGCGTTTCGCACCATCACCGCCATCATGGCCACCGGGCTGCGCGCGGAGTTCGGCCTCTCGGCCGAGGCATTGGGGGTCTTCGCGGGGGCGTTTGCCTTCGCCTTCGGCACCATGCAGCTCTTCATGGGCATCGGCATCGACCTGTACGGCGTGCGGCGCACGCTGCTGGTGGCGTTTCCGCTCGCCATCGCGGGCTCGCTGCTCTCGGCGCTGGCCCCGAGCTACGGCGGCGTGTTGCTGGGCCAGGTGCTCATCGGCGTGGGCTGCGCGCCCGCGTTTCTGGTCTGCACGGTGTTCATCGCGCGCTACTTCCCCGCCAGCCGCTTCGCGATGGTGTCGGGCGTGGCCATGGGCGTGGGCGGGCTGGGCATGCTGTTCACGGGCACGCCGCTGGCCTGGCTGGTGCAGCAGTCGTCCTGGCGCATGGGCTTCGCCGTGCTGGCGGGCCTGGCCGCGCTGGCCTGGCTGCTGATCTTCTGGAGAGTGCATGAACCCACCCACCCCGTTCACGCCGCGCAGGCCCCGCAGCCGCGCGAGTCGGTGGGTGATGCGGTGCGCGGCTTCGGCGCCCTGTTCCTGCTGCCGCACACGGCCGGGATCATGCTGCTGGCGCTGATGACGTATGCGTCGTTCCTCACGCTGCGCGGGCTGTGGCTGGGGCCGCTGTTGATCGAGCGGCACGGCTATTCGCTTGTGGCCAGCGGCAACGTGGCCATGCTGTCGTCGCTGGTGTCGCTGTTCACCCCGGCCTATTTCGGCCGGCTGGACCCGGGCCCCGCGCGGCGCAGGCGCTGGCTGGCGGGCTTTACCGTGCTGCTCGCCGGGCTGTTCGCCGCCATCGGCTTCCTGCACGCCGAGTGGCTGGACGTGGGCGGCTCCATCGCCGTGGGCCTGCTGTCGGGCTACATGGTGCTGCAGTACGCGGACGTGCGCTCGTCCTACCCGGCGGCCATGACGGGGCGTGCCATGGCGGTGTTCACCATGGCGCTGTTCCTGGGCGTGGCGCTGATGCAGTGGGTGACGGGCCTGGCCGCCTCGCAGGCGGCCGCGCGGGGCGCGGACCCGTACGTGGCCGTGATGCTCACCATCGCCGGCATGCTGGCCGCGGGCGTGCTCGCCTTCAGGTTGCTGCCCGCACCGGCTCCCGCGCATTGACGCGGCCGCGGCCGGGCGGGCAGGCCGCCAGGCCCGCGCCCTCCACGCGCCACCACTGGAGCACGCCGAACAGCAGCTCGAACGCAGTGAAGCCCAGCACGATGGCGCTGGCCCCATGGGCCACGGCATAGATCTGCCATGCCGCGAACAGGAAACGGGCCACGCCATCGAGCCGCCCCAGCAGCAGCGAAGGCGCCGCGATGCGCGCCGCCGACCACACGACCACCACCGACCCCAGGAGGTTGGCCAGCAGCATGTGGGTGGTATCAAGCGGGTGCAGCGTGCCTGGCAGGGCCAGCGCCTGGGCGACAAGCCCCAGCTGCGCGTAGAGCCAGGCAAAGGTCCAGGGCAGCGCGAACGGCCAGGTCACGAGCAGGTCGTACCAGCCGCTGGCACGCACGACGCGCAGGTAGCGGGATTCGGAAAAGGCTGGGAACGTGGCAGCGAAAGTGGCCATGGCGGTGCGGTCATCGAAGTGAAAGAGGCCCCTAGCTTCAGGCCTGAAGTACGCTTCAGGGTCAAGCACTTTTTTGGGGCATCCGCATGGACCTTCTTCAGCTGGCCGACCTGCAGCCTGCCAACATACGCCAGATCTGGGCGCTCGCGGGCGGCGCGCCGGGCCCCGCGTTGGCGGGCACCGTGGCGTGGTCGTTCGAGGGCAACGGCATCCGCACGCGCACCACGTTCATCCAGGCGTTCCGGCAGCTGGGCCTGGCGTTCACCGAGCTTCCCCATCTGCTCAAGACCGGGGAGCGGCCCGAGGACCTGGCCGGCTACCTGGACCCGTTCTACGCGCTGTACGTGGTGCGCGAGTCCGACCACCCCCGGCTCTCGGCCTTCGCGGCGGCGTCGCGCCGGCCCGTGATCAATGCGATGTCGGCCCAGGGCCACCCCTGCGAGGTGCTGACCGACGCGTACTACGTCGACAGCCGGATCAAGCCGCTGCGGGAAGCACGCGTGTGCCTGTGGGGGCCCAGCACCAACGTGTTCCGCTCATGGCACGAACTGGCACGGGTGATGGGGTTCGGGCTGGTGCAGGTGTGCGACCGGCGCTTTCACGAGGCGCTGCCGAACGTGCAATTCGTGGAACCGTCCGCGCTGCCGGACGCGGTGGATGTGGTGGTCACCGACAGCTGGCCCGCCAGCGCCGAGGCCGGCGCCACCACGCAGGCCGACCTGGCGCCGTTGACCGAAGAGCATCTGGCCGCGATGGGCCACCCCGCCCTGCTGCCCACGCCGCCTTTCACCCTGGGCCGCGAGCTGGCGGTGGACCCGCTGGCCTACCCCGGCTTCGTGGGCTACGCACAAAAGGAACTGCTGCTGCCGGTACAGGCTGCCATCCTGCGCTGGGTGCTGGCATCGGAAAAAAGGGCCGGCACCGGGGACGCCCATGCGGATCGGTGAGCTCGCCGCCGCCTCGGGACTGAGCCGCGAGGCGCTGCGCTTTTATGAGCAGCAAGGGCTGATCCGCTCGCGCAGGCTGGCCAACGGCTACCGCGACTACCCACCCGAAGCGGTGATGCTGGTGCAGTACATCCGCATGGCGCAGCAGCTGGGCTTCACGCTGGCGGAGATTGGCGACCGGCTGCCCGGCATCTGGGACACGCCCGACCCCGCGCCCGCGCTGGCGCAGGTGCTGGCCACCAAACTGCAGGAGATCGACACGCGCATCGCCGCGCTGCAGGCGTTGCGCCAGACGCTGGCCGAACGCGTGGCCACCGACTGCCCGCTGCGCGCGGCGCAGGCTGGCTGAGGCCCGCTCCGCTTCAGAACTTTCAGCAAAAAGAGGCTCTTGCGCTTATCCATAAAGCGTTACAAGCTATTGAATTGATAGCAACAAGGCAGTGATTGCAGTGGCGCCACCGGCACGGCAGGGCCGTTCCAGCCACCGCAGCGGCGGCTGGAACGCGCTCACGCAATGGACCCAGGCACCGTGTGCAGCAGCACCGGGTGGTTGCCGTAGGCGTCCACGCTCTCGATCTGCACGCCAAAACCCCACAGGCGCGCCACGTGCCTGAGCACCTCCTGCGTGTCGTCGCCCAGCGGGCGGCCCTGGTACTGGGTATGGCGCAGGGTCAGGCTGCGGTCACCGCGCAGGTTCACGTTCCACACCTGGATGTTGGGCTCGCGCGTGCCCAGGTCGTATTGCTGCGAGAGCATCTGGCGCAGGCCGCGGTAGCCGTTCTCGTCATGGATCTCGCTGACCACCAGCTCGCGCTCGTTGGCATCGTCGTGCAGGGCGAACAACCGCATCTCGCGCATCAGGTGCGGGCTCAGGTACTGGCCGATGAAGCTCTCGTCCTTGAAGTTGCGCATGGCATGGTCGAGCGTGGGCAGCCACGGGGAGCCCGCGATGTCGGGGAACCAGCGCCGGTCTTCGGCCGTGGGGTTCTGGCAGATGCGCTGGATGTCGCGGTACATGGAAAAACCCAGCGCGTAGGGGTTGATGCCGCTGTAGGCGCGGTGCCCCACGGGGGGCTGGAAGATCACGTTGGTGTGCGAGCCCAGCCATTCGATCATCACCCCGTCGCTCAGGTAGCCCTCGTCGTACAGGGTGGTGAGCAGGGTGTAGTGCCAGAAAGTGGCCCAGCCCTCGTTCATGACCTGGCTCTGCCGCTGGGGGTAGAAATACTGCGCGATCTTGCGCACGATGCGCACGATCTCGCGCTGCCAGGGCTCCAGCAGCGGCGCGTTCTTCTCGATGAAGTACAGGATGTTCTCCTGCGGCTCCTTCGGAAAGCGGTTGTGCTCCTGCGCCGCGCCGTCCTTGCCGGGCCGCGTGGGCAGGGTGCGCCACAGCTCGTTGACCTGCTGCTGCGCGTAGGCCTCGCGCTGCTCGCGCTCCAGGCGCTCGCGTGCCAGGTTCTTCTTGGAGGGACGGCGGTAGCGGTCCACGCCAAAGTTGGCCAGCGCGTGGCACGAATCCAGAAGCCGCTCCACCTCGTCGAAGCCGTAGCGCTCCTCGCACTGGGCCACGTAGTCCTTGGCATACACCAGGTAGTCGATGATGGAGGAGGCGTCCGTCCACATGCGAAACAGGTAGTTGCCCTTGAAGAAGCTGTTGTGCCCGTAGGCCGCATGCGCGATCACCAGCGCCTGCATGGCGGTGGTGTTCTCCTCCATCAGGTAGCTGATGCAGGGGTTGGCGTTGATGACGATCTCGTACGCCAGCCCCATGTGGCCGCGCCGGTAGCGCCGCTCGGTGGCCAGGAACTCCTTGCCGTAGCTCCAGTGGCGGTAGTTCACCGGCATGCCCACGCTGGAGTAGGCGTCCATCATCTGCTCGGCGGTGATGACCTCCAGCTGGTTGGGATAGGTGTCCAGGCCGAAGCGCTCGGCGGTGGCGGCGATCGCGCCGTGGTAGCGCTCGATCAGCTCGAACGTCCAGTCGCCCGGGTCGGGCAGCGGCTGGGCGGGCCGCGCCCCGGCGGGCAGGAGCTGCTCGGGCACGGTGCGGTGGCGGCGCTCGCCAACGAGGGCCGTCTTCCAGGGGTTGTCGCGGATGCGGCGCTCCAGCACCGGGTATTGGGTCATGTTCATACCTGCACCCCCTCGCTCTTGAAGAGGTCGCGGAACACGGGATAGATGTCGCCCGGCTCGGAGACCTTGCGCATGGCGAAATGGGGATGGAGCGCCAGCAGCTGGCTGTATTCGTCCCACAGGTTCTGCTCTTCCTGGGCCACCTGCACATAGGCAAAGTAGCGCACCAGCGGGAGGATCCGCTCCACCAGCAGGCTGCGGCAATTGCCGCTGTCGTTGGTGAAGTTGTCGCCATCGCTGACCTGGGCGGCGTAGATGTTCCAGTCCCCAGCGGGGTAGCGCGCGCGGATGATCTGGTCGAGCAGCACCAGCGCGCTGCTGACCACCGTGCCACCACTCTCGGTGGAGTGGAAGAACTGCTCCTCGCTCACCTCGGTGGCCTGGGTGTGGTGGCGGATGAAGACGATGTCGATCGTCTCGTAGTGCCGCGTGAGGAACAGGTACAGCAGGATGAAGAAGCGCTTGGCCAGGTCCTTGCGGGCCTCGTCCATGGAGCCCGAGACGTCCATCAGGCAGAACATCACCGCCTGGCTGTTGGGCACCGGCACCTGCACCCTGGCCCGAAAACGCAGGTCGATGGGGTCGAGGTACGGAATCCGGTCGATGCGCTGCCGGAGCGTGTCGATGCGGCGCTGCAACTCGGCCACCGCCTCGCTGGTGCCGTCATCCTGCGCCAGCAGCGCGTCGAGCTGCGCCTGCAGCGCCACAAGCTCGCGGTGTGGCGCCTTGCCCAGCGCGATGCGCCGCCCCAGCGCCCCGCGCATGGTGCGCAGCACCGCCAGGTTGTTGGGAATGCCGTCCTGGCTGTAGCCGGCGCGGCGCGACTTCCATTTCGGGTTCTCGCCGATGTGCGTGCGCAGCAGGCGCGGCAGCGCGAGGTCTTCGAAGAAGAGCTGCATGAACTCTTCCTTGGTCAGCGTGAAGGTGAAGTCGTCCTCTCCCTCCCCGCTGTCGCTGGCCTGCGAGCCGCTGCCGGTGCCCCCCTTGGGCCGCGCGATGCGGTCGCCGCGCACATGCTCCGCATTGCCGGGGTGCACCACGTCGTGGATGCCACCCTGGCCATGGTGGAACACGGGCTCGCCAATGTCCTTGCGCGGGATGGTGACGCTCTCGGCCTGCTCGATGTCGCGGATGCTGCGCCTGGACACAGCGCGGCGCACGCTGTCCGCGATCTGCTCCTTGAAGCGGCGGACAAAGCGCTCGCGGTTCCCGACCGATTTGTTCTTGCCTGCGAGCCTGCGGTCGATGATTTGCAATGCCATCTGCTTAGCTCCCATGCATGGACAGGCGCCCCGGCGGGACGCGCTGGCAACCCCGATCAACTGCTTTTTCGGACGCGCAGGTACCACTCGCACAACAAACGCACCTGCTTGGGGGTGTAGCCCTTGTCCACCATGCGGGTGACAAAATCCTCGTGCTTGCGCGCCTCCTCGGCACTGGCCTTCGCGTTGAAGCTGATGACGGGCAGCAGCTCCTCGGTGTTGGAGAACATCTTCTTCTCGATCACCAGGCGCAGTTTCTCGTAGCTGGTCCAGCTCGGGTTGTTGCCCTGGTTGTTGGCGCGCGCGCGCAGCACGAAGTTGACGATCTCGTTGCGGAAATCCTTGGGGTTGGCAATGCCCGCGGGCTTCTCGATCTTCTCGAGTTCGGCGTTGAGCGCACTGCGGTCGAACACCTCGCCGGTGTCGGTGTCGCGGTACTCGTTGTCCTGGATCCAGTAGTCGGCGTAGGTGACGTAGCGGTCGAAGATGTTCTGCCCGTACTCGCTGTAGCTCTCCAGGTAGGCCGTCTGTATCTCCTTGCCGATGAACTCGGCATAGCGCGGTGACAGGAACTCCTTGATGTAGCTGGTGTACTTGGTTTCCAGCTCGGAGGGGAACTGCTCGCGCTCGATCTGCTGCTCCAGCACATACATGAGGTGCACCGGGTTGGCCGCCAGCTCGGCGCTGTCGAAGTTGAACACCTTGGACAGGATCTTGAACGCGAAGCGCGTGGAGATGCCGGTCATGCCCTCGTCCACGCCGGCGTAGTCGCGGTACTCCTGGTAGCTCTTGGCGCGCGGGTCGGTGTCCTTCAGGCTCTCGCCGTCATACACCTGCATCTTGCTGAAGATGCTGGAGTTCTCGGGCTCCTTCAGGCGCGTCAAGATGGCGAACTGCGACATCATCTTGAGCGTGCCCGGCGCGCACACGGCGTTGCCCAGTGACGATTCGCGGATCAGCTTCTCGTAGATCCGTATCTCCTCGCTCACGCGCAGGCAGTACGGCACCTTGACGATGTAGATGCGGTCCAGGAAGGCCTCGTTGTTCTTGTTGTTGCGAAAGGCCTTCCACTCGCTCTCGTTGCTGTGGGCCAGCACCACGCCGTCGAACGGGATCGCGCCGAAGCCCTCCGTGCCCTTGTAGTTGCCCTCCTGCGTGGCGGTGAGCAGCGGGTGCAGCACCTTGATGGGCGCCTTGAACATCTCCACGAATTCCAGCAGCCCCTGGTTGGCCAGGCACAGGCCGCCGCTGTAGCTGTAGGCGTCGGTGTCGTCCTGGGCAAAGGTCTCGAGCTTGCGGATGTCCACCTTGCCCACCAGGCTGGAGATGTCCTGGTTGTTCTCGTCGCCCGGCTCGGTCTTGGCAATGCCCACCTGCTTGAGGATGCTGGGGTAGCGCTTGACCACGCGGAACTGGCGGATGTCGCCGCCGAACTCGTCGAGCCGCTTGACCGCCCAGGGCGACAGCACGCGCTGCAGGTAGCGCCGGTGAATGCCGAACTGCTCCTCCAGCACCGGGCCGTCCTCCATCGCGTCGAACAGCCCGAGCGGCGACTCGTTCACCGGCGAGCCCTTGATCGCATAGAACGGCACCTTCTGCATCAGGTACTTGAGCCGCTCGGCGATGGAACTCTTGCCCCCGCCCACCGGCCCCAGCAGGTAGAGGATCTGCTTGCGCTCCTCCAGCCCCTGCGCGGCATGGCGAAAGAAGCTCACCACCTGCTCGATGGCATCCTCCATGCCGTAGAACTCGGCGAACGTGGGGTAGCGCTTGATCACCTTGTTGGCGAAGATGCGCGACAGGCGCGGGTCGTTGCGCGTGTCCACCATCTCGGGCTCGCCGATGGCGGCCAGCATGCGCTGGGCCGCCGTGGCATAGGCCATGGGATCGCGCTTGCACTCGGCGAGGTACTCGTCGATCGACATTTCCTCTTCGCGGCTGCGGGCGTAGCGCGCGGCGAAACTGCTGATGGCATCCATACGACCTCCTGTGGCGGCACCCCTGGCGGGCCCGGGAAGTGCCACGGTGTTGCAGTGGGAATCGCTACTGGCTCATCTCTTTGTAGCACCATGGTCCGCCCTTGAACAGGGTGTTTGTGTGCGCATGCGGTGCTTTTTACATCCATGCCCGCCCATGGATAGAGCAGGCATGCCGCGCAAAGTTCATTGGTGCGAGGGCCCCGCCGTCCAGCGCGGCCAGCTATCGCGCAAGGGCATCACAGCGAACTGGCAATGGAGCCATCGCCCCGGTACAGCCAGGGCACGTCCAGCAGCCGTTCGCCCAGCAGGCGCAATGAGAGATCCCGCCCCCAGCGCACGGGGCCCATGGCGTGGAAGATGCGCCCGTTGCGCGTGGAGCGGGCCTGCACGCGCGCATTGCGCTGCCAGCGGTTGAGGGCATACCGGGTCAGGCGCAGCGGCACCTCCAGGTCGTGCATGGCCAGCGCGCGCTGCAGCTCCGCCGCGTCCTCGATGGCCATGCCCGCGCCCTGGGCCAGGTAAGGGCGCATGGGGTGGGCGGCATCGCCCAGCAGGGCGACCAGGCCCTGCGCCATGTCGCCCGCGCCACGCACCGGCGGCCGGTCGCACAGCGGCCACAGGCGCCAGCCGCCCGCGCCGCCCTGGTCGCTCACGCTGCGCACCACGTCCTGCAGCGCGGTGCAGGTGCCCTGCAGGGCGTGTTCCAGCCCCGTGGCGTTGGCGGCATGGTCCCAGTTCTCCAGGTCTTGCGGCGCGGGGCCCTGCACGATGACGACGATGTTCTGCAGTTCGCCCCGGCGCACGGGGTACTGCACCGCATGCAGGCGCGGGCCCAGCCAGGCCGTGACCTGCGCGGTGCGCAGCGCGCCGGGCAGTGCGTGCTGCGGCACCAGGGCGCGGTAGGCCAGGTGCCCCGTCACGCGCGGCGCCACCGCGCCCAGCAGCTGCGTGCGGGTGCGGCTCCACAGGCCGTCGGCGCCGATGAGCGCATCGCCTTCCACCTCCTTGCCCCGGCTCGTGCGCACGGTGACGACGCCATCGCCGTCGGCAAAGCCCTCGATCGCGTGCGCGAGGTGCAGCTGCGTGTCGGTGTATTTGGTCAGCGCCGCCAGCAGCAGGCCGTGCAGGTCGGCGCGGTGGATGGTGGCGTAGGCGGCGCCGTAGCGCTGCACCGCTGTCGGGCCCAGCGGCAGCACGGCCAGTTCGCGGCCGCTGACGGCATTGCGCACCTGCAGCCGGCTCGGAAACGCCGCCACGGCCTGCAGCGGCTGCTGCAGTCCCCAGGCCTGCAGGCGGCGCACCACGTTGGGCCCGATCTGCACCCCCGCGCCCACCTCGCTGAAGGCTGCGGCGCGCTCGTACAGCCGCACGTCCCAGCCCGCCCGCGATGCGCCCAGCGCCGCTGCCAGCCCCCCAATGCCGCCACCGGCGACCAGTACCTGCTTCTTCATGCACCGATTGTGCCGTGCGGACGCCCGCCGCGGCTTGTCATGGCGCAGGGCCCGCGCGAGGAAGGCAGCGCGCCGTCACAGCGCGGGCCGCAGGGCGCGCTCCAGCACCTCCGCCGGCATGGGGCGGCCAAACAGATAGCCCTGGAAAGCCTGGCAGCCGTGGCGCTGCAGGAACTCCAGCTGCCCCGTGGTCTCCACGCCCTCTGCCACCACGGCCAGGTCCAGGCTGTGCGCCAGGGCCAGGATGGTGCGCACGATGGCCGCGTCGTTGGGGTCGGTCTGCAGGTCGCGCACGAAGCCCTGGTCGATCTTGAGCTGGTCCAGCGGCAGGCGCTTGAGGTAGCTCAGCGACGAGTAACCCGTGCCGAAGTCATCGAGCGAGAACCCCACGCCGTAGCGCCGCAGGTATTCCATGCGCGAGATCACGTCCTCCACATCCGCCAGCAGCAGGCTTTCGGTCAGTTCCAGCTTCAGGCGCTCGGGGTTGGCGCCGCTCTTGTGCAGGATCCCCAGCATCTGCTCGACGAAATCGGGCTGGCGGAACTGCCGCACGCTCACGTTCACCGACAGAAAGAACTGGCGCGTGAGCGAGCTGCGCGACCAGGCCACGAGCTGCGCGCAGGCGGCTTCGAGCACCCAGTGCCCGAGCGGCAGGATCAGCCCCGTCTGTTCGGCCAGCGGAATGAACTCGGCCGGTGATACGAGACCGCGCCGCGGGTGCTTCCAGCGCACCAGGGCCTCCGCGCCCTGCAGGCGGCCCTTGCCGTCCACCACGGGCTGGAAATACAGCACCAGTTCTTTTTCCTGCAGGCCCCGGCGCAGGTCGGCTTCCAGCGCCGAGCGGTTGCTGACGGCGGCCTGCATGTCGGGGTCGAAGAAGCGCTGGGTGTTGCGCCCCGCGGCCTTGGCCTGGTACATGGCCAGGTCGGCGTGCTTGAGCAGTTCGTCCACGCTGCAGGTCTGCTGACCAAACAGCGCGATGCCGATGCTGGGCGTGCTGTGGTGGCTGGTCTCGCCCAGCGCGTAGGGCTTGCCCAGCGTGGTGGCGATGTGGCTGGCCACCAGGGCGGCCTCGGCGCTGGCATGGGGGCCGTCGGCGCTCAGGCCTTCCACCAGCACCACGAACTCATCGCCGCCAAAGCGCGACACGGTGTCGGCCTCGCGCACGCAGCCCTTCAGGCGCTGGGCCACCTGCAGCAGCAGCTGGTCGCCCGTGTCATGGCCCAGGGTGTCGTTGAGGTCCTTGAAGTTGTCCAGATCGATGAACAGCAGCGCGCCCTGCGCACCCGACCGGGCGACCACCGCCATCGCGCGCTGCAGGCGGTCCACCAGCATGCGGCGGTTGGGCAGGCCGGTGAGCATGTCGTAGAACGCCAGGCGCTCGATCTGGCTTTCGACCTCCTTGCGCTCGGTGATGTCGCGGCCCACGCCCCGGTAGCCCCACAGCGCGCCCTGGGCATCGAACACGGGCACCCCGCTGACCGAGATCCAGTGCATGCTGCCATCGGGCCGGTGGCGCTGCAGCTCCAGGTCGCGAAACGGCTGCCGGGCCTGCAGCACCGCGCGGTGCGCCGCCCAGTCGGCCTCGGTCATGTTGAGCGCGCCGATCTCCCAGCGGGTGCGGCCCATCACGTTGGACAGGGGGATGCCATTGACGCTCAGATCGCCCGCCAGCTGCACGAAGCGGCCTTCGGCGTCGTGCTCCCAGTACCAGTCGGACGACAGGTCGCTCAGCGAGCGAAAGCGGGCCTCGCTCTCGCGCAGCTCGTTCTCCACGCGCACGTAGTCGCTCACATCGGCGAAGGTGCGCACCAGGCCGCCGTCGGGCAGCTCGGTGGTGCGCACCTCGAAGGTACGGCCATCGCGCGTGGTGCGCCAGTAGACCGACGGGGCGGCGGCGACCGCGCCCCCCGCCACGTAGGCATGCCCGCGCCGGTCCACGAGGCGATGGCCTTCGCCAAAGTCGCCCCGCTCGGCCTGGATGCGGGTCAGGTCGGCCAGGGTGGGCCGCGTGGCCATCAGGGATTCGGGCAGGTCCAGCAGCTCGAGCACGCGCTGGTTGTAGACGGTGATGCTCCCATCCGGCGCGGTCTTGAAGATGCCCTGGCTCATGCTGGCAAGCGTGACCTGCAGCGTGGCGCGCTGCTCCTGCAGCAGGGTCAGCGCATCCTGCCAGATGCGGGCGTCCACCATGCGCACGGGCTGGCTCTGCCCCTGGGTCCTGTGCAGCAGCGCGGCCAGCCGGTGCAGCAGCTCGCCCAGGTGGGCCACGCCATCGGCGTCGCGCACCATGTAGTCGCCCAGTCCGCAGCGGAACGCGCGCGCGGCCAGGGCCTCCTGGTGGGCGTCGATGCACATGAGCACGGGGCGCCCGGCGCACAGCTCCAGCACGCCGGGCAGATCCTGCACCGAGGGCTTGAGGCACAGCACCACGGCATCCCAGGCCTGCGAGGCCAGCGGCGCCCGCGCGGTGTCCGGCGTGGGGCTGTTGACCACGCGCCAGCCCGGGTGGTGCGCGGCGATCAGGCGCCGCGCCACCGCGGCATGCTGCGTGTCGCTGTCCACCCAGAGGATGCCTGGCCCGGCGGTCATGGCTTGCGCCCCTCGGCCACGGCCACCACGGGCTGCGCGAACAGGCCCAGCTGGTGCTCGCGCACAAATACGTCGATGGGCACCGGCCGCCCGAAAAGAAACCCCTGGAACCCCTCGCAGCCATGCAGCCGCAGGAACGACAGCTGCCCCGTCGTCTCCAC
>NZ_JBXAKN010000010.1:0-261417 GCF_058798375.1 Acidovorax sp. GW823-FHT01C06 | reverse complement strand
GTGGAGACGACGGGGCAGCTGTCGTTCCTGCGGCTGCATGGCTGCGAGGGGTTCCAGGGGTTTCTTTTCGGGCGGCCCGGACCGGTGGGAGATATCGATGCCTTGCTGTATCCCGCACGGTAGGCCCCGCCTGGGGCACGGTCCAGGCACGGCCGGGGGTGGGGCGTGACGCGGGTTGGCGCAGGCGTGGGAGTGTTCCTGGACAAGGTGCTGGACCGCAATGCCCCGGGCGCGCGGGGCTTTGTGCTGGTGGTGGTGGCGGCGCTGGCGGGTGCGTGGCTGGTGGTGCTGGCCGCGATGCACTGGCAGGGCGCGGAACGCGCCGCCGAGCGCGCGAAGCTGCTGCAGCAGACCGTCGACGTGCTGCAAAACCGCATCACCGGCGGTGGCATGCTGGGGGCGGTGTCGCTGCTGGGCCTGAGCGAGCCGCTGCTCAAGGCGATGGCGCGGGGCGAGTTGCCGCCGGACGATCCCGAGGCCCTGGCGCGCCTGGGGGTGGCGCGTGGCCGGTTCCTGGTGAGCGGGGTCTACGTGATGTCCGGCGACGGCACCGTGGTGGCGCATGAGACGCCGGGCACCCGTTCCACCGGCCTGAACCTTGCGTTCCGGCCCTATTTCCAGCAGGCCATCAAGGGCGCGATCAGCGTGTATGCCGCGATCGGCAGCAATTCGCAGGAGCGGGGCCTGTACTACGCCGCGCCGCTGTACGAGAGCGACACGCCGTCGAGCACCATCATCGGCGTGGTGATGTTCAAGGTGGGCTTCGAGTCGTTCGACGAAGTGCTGCGGCGCACCGAAATGCCGACCGTGCTGCTGTCTCCTCACGGTGTCGTGTTCGCGTCCACACGGCCCGAATGGCTGTTCGCCGTGGCGCCGCCGCTCACCCAGGCGCGCATTGACGCGATCCGCGCATCGCGCCAGTTCGGCAATCATTTCGACAAGGGCCTGGCGTCCGCACTGCCTTTTGCGCCGGATGCGGGCGAGGTCGTCCTCAACGGAGTGACTTACGCGGTGGAGCGCCGCCGCGTTGACTGGGGCGACCCGGGCGGCCAGTGGCAGCTGGCGATGCTGGACGATGTGAGCGCGCTCATGCCCGCCACCGAGCGCCTGCAGGTGGGGGGCGGGGCGTTCGTGCTGCTGTGCCTGCTGGGCCTGCTGCTGCTGGATCTGCTGCGCAGCCGCGCGCGGATGGCCGCCGCGCTAGAGCGTTTCAGCGTGCTGGGGGCCGCGCTCGAAAGCAGCCCCGCCTCGGTGGTGATCACGGACGGGGATGGCCGCATCGACTGGGTCAACCCGCAGTACGAGCGCAACACCGGGTACACGCTGGAAGAGGTCCGGGGCAAGAAGCCATCGATGGTCGCCAGCGGCCAGACCCCCGCACGGACCTACCAGGACATGTGGTCCACGTTGCTGTCGGGCCGTTCCTGGCGGGGCCAGTTCGTGAATCGCCGCAAGGACGGAACCATCTACCACGACGAGGCCACGCTGTCTCCGGTGTTCGATGAACGCGGCAAGCGCATCGCCATCGTCGGCCTGCACGCCGATGTGTCCGAGCGCATCCAGGCCCAGCAGGAGCTGGAGCGGCGCGAGCGCCTGCTCAATGAGCTGCTGGAGCAGCAGACCGCGATCTTCGACAACGCGCCTCCCATCGTCTTGCTGTGCGATGGGCAGGTCCGCCAGTTCAACCCGGCGTTCATGGAGCTGATGGGGGGCACCGCGTCCCAGTTGCTGGGGCAGGGCGTGTCGGCGCTGTTCGGCGGCGCGGCCGGTTCGGACCGGTTCAACGCGCGCGTGGGGGGCGACCTGGCGGCTGGCGAGGCCGTGCGCGAGACCACGTCCCTGTGCCGCCTGGACGGCAGCCGGTTCGAGGCGCGGCTGGCGGGCCGAAGCCTGCAGATGGACGGCTGCAGGACCGCCTCCATCTGGGTGATCGAGGATGTCAGCGAACAGCGGCGCGCCGAGATCGCGATGCAGCAGGCCAAGGAGCGGCTGGAACTGGCGCAGGAGGCCGGCAAGATCGGTGTGTTCGACATCGACCTGGCCACCGGCCAGGTGTTGTGGAGCGAAAAGCTCCTGGCCATGTTCGGGCTGCCGCCCGGCACCGGGGAGCGTACGCAGCAGGACTGGATGGAGCGCCTGCACCCCGAGGACCGCGACCGGGCCGCCGCCGCGTTTGCCGGTGCGCTGGCGGGGGGCGAGATGCATCTGCGTGATTCGTGGCGCATCGTGCGGCCGCAAGGCGAGGAGCGCTGGTTCCTGTCGGCCGCCCGCATCTTTCGCGACGGCAGGGGCAAGGCGGTGCGCGTGGTGGGCGTCAACGTGGACGTCCACGACCAGAAGCTGCTCGAGGCCCGCGTGGCCGAGCAACTGGACTTTCAGCAGGCGCTGATCGACGCCATTCCCGTGCCCCTGTTCTACAAGGGGGCGGATGGCCGCTACATCGGCTTCAACCGCGCCTACGAGCAGGCCTTTGGCGTGCAGCGCGAGGCGCTGATCGGCAAGACGGTGCTGGACCTGGCCTTCCTGCCCGAGGCCGAGCGGGAGCGCTTCGACGCGGATGCCGAGGAAGCCCTGAACGGGGTCCAGTCGGTGCACAAGGAGGTGGACCTGCCGTATGCCGACGGGATGGTCCACCACACCCTGTTCTGGCTGCACGGATTCTCGCGGCCCGACGGCTCGCCCGGGGGCGCCATCGGCACGTTTGTGGACATCACCGACCGGCAGCGCGCCGAGCAGGACCTGCGCCGCGCCAAGGAGCTGGCCGAGGAGTCCACCGCGCTCAAGTCGAACTTCCTGGCCAACATGAGCCACGAGATCCGCACGCCCATGAACGCGATCATCGGCATGTCGCACCTGGCGCTCAAGTCGGGCCTTTCGGCGCGCCAGCACGACTACGTGAGCAAGATCCAGCAGGCGGGCCAGCACCTGCTGGGCGTGATCAACGACATCCTCGATTTTTCCAAGATCGAGGCGGGCAAGCTCACGGTCGAGAAGCAGCCCTTCGTGCTCGACCGCATGCTGGAGAGCGTGTCCGACGTGGTGGGCTACAAGGCCGGTGCCAAGGGGCTGGAGCTGGTCTGCGACGTGGGGGCCGACGTGCCCCCGAACCTGGTGGGGGACTCGCTGCGGCTGGGGCAGATCCTCATCAACTTCGCCAACAACGCCATCAAGTTCACCGACACCGGCGAGATCAGCATTGCCGTGCGGCTGGTGGAGGAGGCGGGCAACCGCGTGCTGCTGCGCTTCGAGGTGCGCGACACGGGCATCGGGCTCACCGTGGACCAGATGGGGCGGCTGTTCCAGAGCTTCCAGCAGGCGGACACGTCCACCACGCGCCGCTATGGCGGCACGGGGCTGGGGCTGGCCATCTGCAAGAGCCTGGCGGAACTGATGGGCGGCGAGGTCGGCGTGCAGAGCATCCATGGCCAAGGCTCCACCTTCTGGGTCGCCGTGCCGCTCGAGCGCGGGGCACCCGCGCGGATGCTGCTGCCGCCGCCGGACCTGCGGGGGCGCAGGGTGCTGGTGGTGGACGACAACCACACGGCGGCCACGGTGCTGTCCGACATGCTGCACGCCATGGGCTTCGAGGTGGAACAGGCCTATTCCGGGCTGGAAGCGCTCGACAGGCTGCGCGAATCCATGGCGCGGCACCAGCCTTTCGGCCTGCTGCTGCTCGACTGGCACATGCCGGGCATGGATGGCATCCAGCTGGCGGGCCACATCCGGGGGCTCGGGATGGCGCAGGTGCCCAAGATGCTCATGGTCACGGCCTACGGGCGAGAGGATGTGATGCGCGCCGCGCGCGCGCAGGGCATCGACACGGTGCTGATCAAGCCCGTCAACGCGTCGCTGCTGTTCGACACGCTGATGCAGCCGCTGGAACACTCCACCTACAGCCCGCGCCGCGTGGTCACCCCGGCGCCTGCGGCGGACGAGCTGCCGCTCGCGATCCGGGGCGCGTCCGTGCTGCTGGTGGAAGACAACGAACTCAACCAGATGGTGGCGGTCGAGCTGTTGCGGGAAGCCGGTTTTTCCGTCGATGTGGCCGAAAACGGCCAGATTGCGATCGAGCGCATCGAGCGCAAGCCCTATGACGTGGTGCTGATGGACATGCAGATGCCCGTCATGGACGGAGAAACCGCCACGCGGCGGCTGCGCAGCGACCCGCGGTATGCCCAGCTGCCCATCGTGGCCATGACGGCCAACGCGATGGAGGCCGACCGCCAGCGCTGCTTTGCCGCGGGCATGAACGACCATGTGGCCAAGCCCATCGAGCCCGCGGCGCTCTGGAGCGCCTTGGGCCGCTGGATCCGGCCCCGGCCAGGCCTGGGCAAGCCGCCCGCGCCGGGCCTGCCCGCCACGGCTCCGCCGGATGGCGAGGCGGCGTCCGGCCTGTCCTTGCCCACGGTGGCGGGGCTGGACACGGCCCTGGGCCTGCAGCGCGCGCTGGGCAAGCCGGCCCTGTACGCCGAGATGCTGCGCCGGTTCGTGCAGGGGCAGTCACGGGTGCTTGCCGACATGGAGCAGGCCAGCGCCGGCGGCGACACGGTGCTCGCCGAGCGCCTGGCGCACACGCTGCGTTCCGTGGCGGCCAACATCGGGGCCGAGGAGGTGTCCTCCCATGCCCAGGCGCTGGAGCACGCCCTGCGCAGCGGGCAGGAGGCGGGTGCCGCCGCGGCCCTTCTGGGGGCCGTGGACTCTGCGCTGCAGCCCCTCCTGGACGGCCTGCAGGCGTGGATGCAGCGGCACCGGCCGGCGGCGCCGGACAGCGTGGCTGGCGCGGGTGCGGGCCACGAGGGGCTGGACGGCGCAGGTGCCCTGCAGCACCTGCGCGGCCTGCTGGAGCAGGACGATCCTGCAGCGCCGGAGTTTTTCCAACACAATGCCCCTGTGCTGAAGCCCGTTCTGGGGAGCGCCTTCACGGTGGTCGAGATGCACACCCTGAATTTTGATTTCGAGCAGGCCCTGGGGGCCATGGCCGATGCGCCAGGCTCCGAACACCCTGCCGCCCACACCCCCTGAGCGGCACAACACGCAGGAAATTCCATGGACAACGCGCCCTTTGCCTCCCCGCAGGCCGTTCTGGTTGAAAAACCGATCGCCACGGTGCTGGTGGTGGATGACACGCCCGACAACCTCACCCTGATGGGCAGCCTGCTGCGCGAGCATTTCCTGGTGAAAGTGGCCAACCATGGGGAAAAGGCCCTGAAGATCGCGCAGTCGGGCACGCCGCCCGACCTGATCCTGCTGGACATCATGATGCCCGAGATGGATGGCTACGAGGTCTGCCGGCGCCTGAAGGCCGCGTCCTCCACGCGCGACATCCCGGTGATCTTCCTCACCGCGCGCTCCGACCCCGATGACGAACGCATGGGCTTGGCGCTGGGCGCGGTGGACTACATCACCAAGCCCATCAGCCCGCCCATCCTGCTCGCGCGCGTGAACACCCATCTGGCGCTCAAGGCCACGGCGGATTTCCTGCGCGACAAGAGCTCCTACCTGGAGCGCGAGGTCGCGATGCGCACGCTGGAGGTGCAGGCCATCCAGGACGTGACCATCATGGCCATGACCTCGCTGGCCGAGACGCGCGACAACGAAACCGGCAACCACATCCGCCGCACCCAGCTGTACGTGAAGACGCTGGCCGAGCGGCTGCGCCACCACCCGCGGTTCGAGCCGGTGCTCAACGACCGGATGATCGAGCTGCTCTACAAGTCGGCGCCGCTGCACGACATCGGCAAGATCGGCATCCCCGACAGCATCCTCCTGAAGCCGGGCAAGCTCACCGTGGAAGAGTTCGAGATCATGAAGACCCACACCACGCTGGGCCGCAACGCGATTGAGGAGGCCGAGCGGCGCCTGGGCATGCGGGTGGCTTTTCTGAGCGTGTCCAAGGAGATCGCCTACTGCCACCAGGAAAAGTGGGATGGCTCGGGCTACCCGCAGGGGCTGGCGGGGGATGCCATTCCGGTGTCGGCGCGCCTCATGGCCGTGGCCGACGTGTACGACGCGCTCATCAGCAAACGGGTCTACAAGCCCGCGTTCTCGCACGACCAGGCGTGCAACACCATCGTGCGGGGCAAGGGCACGCATTTCGACCCCGACATGGTGGATGCGTTCGTGGACATTGCGGAAGATTTCCGCAGCATTGCCCAGAAATACCCCGACCCGAACTGAGCACAGTCCCGATAGGGGACGGTGCTCAGGCATACATCAGAACGGCGCGTCTTCGCTCTTGGGGGCGTCGGCCTGTGGGGCGGCACCCGTGGTGTCGGACTCCACATCGGCTGCAGCCTCGGCTTCAGCGCTGACGGGTGCGTCTGCCGCAGCCGCCTGGCGCACGGCCGCCTTGTCGCCCGCGCTCGCAAACTTGCTGTACTTGCCCAGGATGGGTACCAGCTGGCCGTAGATGCGGGGGTTGCCGGCCAGGCATTCGCGTTGCTCCAGGAAGTCGGCCTCGCCCGTGAAGTTGCCCACCAGGCCGCCGGCCTCGGTCACCAGCAGTGAGCCGGCGGCCACGTCCCAGATCGACAGGCCGGTCTCGAAGAAGCCATCCGTGAAGCCCGCGGCCACGTAGGCCAGGTCCAGGGCGGCGGCGCCGGGGCGGCGCAGGCCGGCGGTGCGCTGCATCACGTCGGCCATCATGTTCAGGTAGCTCTTGAAGTTGTCGCCCGGGCGGAAGGGGAAGCCCGTGGAGATCAGGCAGTCCTTGAGCTGGGTGCGCTTGGAGACGCGGATGCGGCGCTCGTTCAGGTAGGCGCCGCGGCCCTTGGTGGCCGTGAACAGGTCGTTGCGCGAGGGGTCGTAGATGACCGCCTGCTCGACCTTGCCGCGCACAGCCAGGGCGATGCTCACGCAGTACACGGGAAAGCCGTGGATGAAGTTGGTGGTGCCGTCCAGCGGGTCGATGATCCAGACGAATTCCGAATCCTTGGCGCCGTATTCGCTGCCCGACTCTTCGGCCAGGATGCCGTGGCCGGGGTAGGCCGTGAGCAGCGTCTCGATGATGATCTTCTCGGACGCATGGTCCACTTCGGTCACGAAGTCGTTGATCTGCTTTTGCGAGATCCGCACCGATTCCACGTCCAGGGCCGCGCGGTTGATGATGGCGCCGGCGGCGCGTGCGGCCTTGATGGCCACGTTGAGCATGGGGTGCAGATTGGACGACATAGATTGTGGTGGTGAGCAGGGTGCCCGCATGCAACGGTGGCGTGGGCAGCCTGCGAATCAGGAGCGGTGCGATCCGTCCCGGCGATGCGGGCGGCGACAATGAGGGCGGGATTTTACCCGCAGTGCCATTTTTTGCCTAACCCGCGGGCCTTTGTCCGCACTGCTTCCACGCTTCGCCTGTCCTGTTCGTGCCCCGCACACCCTCCTTTTCCGCTGCCATGAAGACCCGTTTTGTCCTGATCAACACCAGCCACGCCGGCAATGTGGGCGCCGCCGCCCGCGCCATGAAAACCATGGGTTTTGACGACCTGGTGCTGGTGGCGCCGCGCTGGCCCAACGTGCTGCGGCGCGAGGAGACCATCCAGCGCGCCAGCGGCGCGCTCGACGTGCTGGAGAACGCCCGCATCGTCGCCACGCTGGACGAGGCCCTGGACGGCATGAGCCACCTGTGCGCCACGGCCATGACCCCGCGCGACTTCGGGCCGCCCACGGCAGCACCCCGTGCGCATTTCGATTTGCTATTAAAAAATGAGCTATCAGCGCTTGACGGAAAGGCGCTGGAGGCCAAAAACACCCACAACATTGAGGAATCGGCACCCACCGCATCGGTGGCGGGCCGCCAGGCAGGTGTGGCCTTTCTGTTTGGCTCCGAGCGTTTTGGCATGACCAACGAAGACGTCTACCGCTGCCACGTGGCGCTCTCCATCCCCACCAATCCCGGCTTTGGCTCGCTCAATCTGGGCGCGGCCATTCAGGTGATTGCCTACGAATGGCGCATGGCGCTGGGCGGGTTCCCGGTGTTGGATGCCACGCCCGCCCGCGCCCTGGCCGACGCCACCCAGGTGGCGGGCATGCTGGGCCATTGGGAGCAGGCGCTCACCACCATCGGCTTCCTGGACCCCGCCGCGCCCAAGAAGCTCATGCCCCGCCTTAACCAGCTTTTCAACCGCGCGCAGCTCAGCCCCGAGGAAATCCACATCCTGCGAGGTGTCGCCAAGGCCATGATCGAGGCGAGCCAGTCAAAACGATAGACTGTGCAGCCCATAAACACATAACGAAAAGAACCGATGCTCGCCCGCCTGCGCTCCGATATCCAGTGCATCCTCGACCGCGATCCTGCCGCGCGCAGCACGTGGGAGGTGGTCACCTGTTATCCGGGCCTGCACGCGATCTGGCTGCACCGGCCGGCGCACTGGTGCTGGCACCACGGCCTGAAATGGTTCGGGCGCTTCATCTCGCACTTCGCGCGCTGGTTCACCGGCATCGAGATCCACCCCGGCGCCAGGATCGGCGAGCGCGTGTTCTTCGACCACGCCATGGGCGTGGTGGTGGGCGAGACCGCCGAGATCGGCGACGGCTGCACCATCTACCAGGGCGTCACGCTGGGCGGCACCTCGCTCTACAAGGGCGCCAAGCGCCATCCCACGCTGGGCAAGGACGTGGTGGTGAGCGCGGGGGCCAAGGTGCTCGGCGGCTTCGAGGTGGGTGACGGCGCCAAGATCGGCAGCAACGCCGTGGTCATCAAGCCGGTGCCCCCGGGCGCCACGGCGGTGGGCATCCCGGCGCGCATCATTCCGTCCAAGGCGGGCGAAAGCGCCGACGTGACCGAACCCCAGCAGGCCCGCAAGTTCACGGCCTATGGCATCACGCAGGAGGACGACCCCCTCTCGCAGGCCATGCGCGGGCTGATCGACAACGCCTCGTCGCAGGAGCACCAGATCGCGCTGCTGTGGCAGGCCATCGAGAAACTGTCCGCCAACCCGCAGAACAAGGACTGCGTGCCGTGTGATGCGGCGCTCAAGGAGCAGTTCGAGGCGGGCAAGCTCAACGAGCTGGTGGGCAAGTAGCGGCTTGCCTGCGCTGCATTCAAGAATCAGAATGCTATAAAAATTATAGCTTCCAGCGCTTGTTGAATAAGCGCTGGCAGCTATTTTTGCTTTGAGCCGTGAGAAATCAGGCCGGGCGAGGCGCTCGCACCGCGTTCTTGGGCCGGAACGCCTTGCAGACTTCGTCGCGCGTTTCCAGATACGGGCCGCCAATCAGGTCCACGCAGTACGGCACGGCGGCAAAGATGCCGGGCACGATCTGCTTGCCGTCGGCGTCCTTCAGGCCTTCCAGCGTCTCGGCAATCGCCTTGGGCTGGCCGGGCAGGTTGATGATGAGGCTCTGGTCGCGCACCACGGCCACCTGGCGCGACAGGATGGCGGTGGGCACGAACTTCAGGCTGATCTGGCGCATCTGCTCGCCAAAGCCCGGCATCTCCTTGTGCGCCACGGCCAGCGTGGCCTCGGGCGTCACATCGCGCGGGGCGGGGCCGGTGCCGCCGGTGGTCAGCACCAGGCAACAGCCTGCGTTGACCAGCTCGATCAGCGCGGCGCTGATGCCGTCCTGCTCGTCGGGGATCAGGCGCGATTCAAAGGCGATGGGGTTGAGCAGGGCGCGCGCGAGCCAGTCCTGCAGCGCGGGCAGGCCCTTGTCTTCATAGACCCCGGAGCTGGCGCGGTCGCTGATGGAGACGATGCCGACCTTCACCGGGTCGTGTCGGGCCTCACTCATCGCCGTCGTCCTCGTCGATGCCGCTGGCGTCGTCCGTGCCCGTGCCGCCCAGGTGCTCGCGCACCAGCTGGAACAGTTCGCGGTAGGCGCGGCCCTTGCGGGGGGCCAGGCCTTGCGACACGGCGGCCTTGTCGGCGGGGGGCGCATCCTTGCGCGCCTGGCGGATCAGCGCGCGCAGCTGCTGGGTGTCGGTGCCTGGGTGTTCGGCCATCCAGGGGGCCAGCGCCTCGTCGTCGGCGATCAGGCGGTCGCGCCAGTGTTCGGCCAGGTGCAGCTGCATCTTTTCGGTGGCCGAGCCCTTGTGCTGCTCCTGCAGCGCCTGGCGGGCCGCCTGCACCAGCTCGGGTTCGAGCTTGCGCATGATCTTGCCCACGTACTGCATCTGGCGGCGCTTGCCCTCGAAATTGGTGATGCGCTTGGCCTCGGCCAGTGCGTCCACCAGCTTGTCGGGCAAGCCCACGGCGTCGAACAGGTCGGCGCGCAGCGTCAGCAGCTCCTTGCCCAGCTCCTGCAGTTCGTCGCTTTCGCGCTTGAGGTCGGTGCGGCTGGCATCGGGCGTGCCTTTGAGTTCGGCCTTGAGCTGAATGTCCATTTCGCTGCCTTCGGCAACGAACTGGCCTCGCACAAAGTAGCCTTTTTTGGGTTTGCGTGACATGGGTGGGGGCAAAAAGAGAAGCGGCGCAGAGCGCGCCACAGCGGCAAGTATCATAGCTTCCGCTATGAATAAACCCTCCACCCGCGCCGCGCGCCTCCAAAGCGCCCCGCCCGCCGCGCAAGCCCCTGCCACTTCCCGCGCCACCCCTGACAGCGGTTTCAGCTACAGCCGCCCCTTCTTCGAGGAACTGGTCGACCGCGCCCTGGCCCATGCCAAAAAGCTCGGCGCCACCGACGCGGGCGCCGAGGCGTCCGAGGGCTGCGGCCTGTCGGTCAGCGTGCGCAAGGGCGAACTGGAGAACGTGGAGCGCAACCGCGACAAGTCGCTGGGCGTGACGGTCTACATCGGCAACCGCCGCGGCAACGCCAGCACATCCGATTTCTCCAGCAGGGCGATCGAGCAGACCGTGCAGGCCGCGTATGACATCGCCCGCTTCACGGCCGAAGACCCCGTGGCGGGTTTGCCCGATGCCGACGACGTCGCCCCCGCGGACACACACCGCGACCTGGACCTGTTCCACCCCTGGGCCCTCACGAGCGAAGAGGCCGCTGAAATCGCCAAGGCCTGCGAGGCCGCCGCGCTCAAGACCCACCGCCGCATCACCAACAGCGAAGGCGCGGGCGTGTCGGCGCAGCAAAGCCATTTCTTCAGCGCCCACACACGCGGCTTTCGCGGCGGCTATGCCAGCTCGCGCCACAGCTTCTCGGTGGCGCCCATCGCCTCGCTGCCCGGCCGCAACGCAGAGATGCAGCGCGACGCCTGGTACAGCTCCATGCGCGACGCCACCGAACTGGCCTCGCCCGAGGCCGTGGGCCGGTACGCCGCGCAGCGCGCATTGAGCCGTCTCGGGTCACGCAAGATCCCCACCACCCAATGCCCCGTGCTGTTCGAATCCACCCTGGCCGCTGGCCTGCTGGGCGGCTTCGTGCAGGCCGTGAGCGGCGGCTCGCTGTACCGCAAGAGCAGCTTCCTGCTCGACTCGCTGGGCAAGATGGTGTTTCCCAAGCACATCGACATTCTGGAAGATCCCTTCATCCTGCGCGGGAAGGGCAGCTCGCCGTTCGACGAGGAGGGCGTGCGCGTGGCGCCGCGCAAGGTGGTGCAGGGCGGGCGCGTGCAGGGCTATTTCCTGTCCAGCTACTCGGCGCGCAAGCTGGGCATGAAGACCACGGGCAACGCGGGCGGCTCGCACAACCTAGTGATGACATCGCGCCTCACCCAGGCCAGCGACAACCTGGACGCCATGCTGCAGAAGCTGGGCACGGGCCTCTTCGTGGTCGAGCTCATGGGCCAGGGCGTGAACTACGTGACGGGCGACTACTCGCGCGGTGCGAGCGGTTTCTGGGTCGAGAACGGCAAGATTGCCTACCCCGTGCACGAGATCACCATCGCGGGCAACCTCAAGGACATGCTCAAGGGCATCGAGGCCGTGGGCGCCGATGCCTACAACTATGGCGCCAAGACCGTGGGCTCCATCCTCGTGAACCGCATGAAGGTCGCAGGCAGCTGAGCGGACGGCGGACGGGCCCGTTCAGGGCAACTTCCGGCAAACAAGGGCCCTCGCCATGGCGAGGGCCTTTTTGCATTCGGCCCCTGAACACCGGGCCGCACCGGGCCGCGCGGCCGTGCGCGTCCATCGACGGGACACACGCCGGCGTCATTGCATGTTGACATGATACAGACCTGTATGTAGTATTAAGAACATACAGGTCTGTATCTATCTTTTGAAAGGTCACCATGCATTCCCCTCTCCAGTCCATCGCCGTCTATGGCGCCACGGGCCACACCGGCCAGTTTGTCGTTCGCGAGGCCCGGCTGCGCGGCCTGCCCGTGGTGGCGGTGGGGCGCAGTGCCGCCCGGCTTGGCGCGTTGTTTCCCTCCGGCGTCGCCTGCCGCGTGGCGGGCCTGGACGACCCCGGCGCGCTCGGGCAGGCCTTCGCGGGCTGCGCGGTGGTCATCAACTGCGCGGGTCCTTTCCTTGACACCGCGCCCCCGGTGGCGCGGGCCGCGCTGCGGGCCGGCTGCCACTACATCGACGTCACGGCGGAGCAGCCCAGCGCGCAGGCGAGCTTTGCCGACCTGGATGCGCCAGCGCGGGCCGCCAGGCGGGTGGTGATGCCGGCCGCCGGCTTCTATGGAGGGCTGGCCGATCTGCTGGCCAGCGCGCTGGCCTCGGCGGGGCGCATTGACGAGATCACGGTGGCCATGGGGCTGGACCGCTGGTGGCCCACCGTGGGCACCCGCGAGACGGGCGAGCGCAACAAGGCGCCGCGCCAGGTGGTCCAGGGCGGTGCCCTGGTGCCCCTGGTCCCGTCGTCCGATGTGCCGGACTGGACCTTCGCGCCGCCGCTCGGGACGTATCCGATGGTGGAGCTGCCGTTCAGCGAAACGATCACGCTCGTGCACCATCTGCGGGCCGACACGATCCGTTCGTTCCTGAACCGCTCGGCGCTCGCGGACATCCGCGATGCGGCGACGCCGCCGCCCACGGCGGTGGACGGCAGCGGCCGGTCGGCGCAGCGCTTCGAGCTGGCGGTGCGGCTTGTGCAGAACGGGCAGGCCCGCACGGCGCGCGTGCGCGGGCAGGACATCTATGCCGTGACGGCGCCCCTGGTGATCGAGGCGGCGCAGCGCCTGATGGCACCGTCGTTCCAGCGCAGCGGAGCGCTGGCCCTGGGGCAGGCCGTGGACCCTGCGGACACGCTGCGCTCGCTGCACGGCCGGGCCCTGGAGGTCTTCGGCGACGCGCTGCCGCGCTGAGGCGAAGACAGGCCGGGCTCAATAGGCGGCCGCCGCGCCGCCGCCGGGCGGCGCCTTCGGCCCGCTGCCGCCGAAGTGGGCCCGCAGCCTGCGTGCCGCGTTGGCGAACATCAGCACATCCACGCCCACGGCCACGAAGGTGCAGCCCAGGTCGAGGTAGCGCTGCGCCAGCGTGGGGTCGGAGGTGAGGGTGCCCGCGGCCTTGCCGCTGGCGATGATGGTTCGCATGGCGCCTTCGATGGCCGCCTGCACCTCGGGGTGGCCGGGGTTGCCCCGGTGGCCCATGGAGGCGGCGAGGTCGGCCGGGCCGATGAACACGCCATGCACGCCGTCCACGGCGCAGATGGCGCCGAGGTTGGCCAGCGCCGTGGTGGTCTCGGCCTGCACCAGCAGGCACACTTCGTCGTCCGCGATGTTCAGGTAGTCGGTGCGGGCGCTCCACTGCGACGCGCGGCCCACGGCGCTGCCCACGCCCCGGATGCCCAGCGGCGGGTAGCGCGTGGCCGCCACGATGCCCCGTGCCTGTTCGGCGGTGTCCACCATGGGCACGAGCAGGGTCGTGGCGCCGATGTCCAGCATCTGCTTGATCAGGGCCGTGCTGCCTTCCACCACGCGCACCACCGGCTGGGACGGGTGGGCGGCCACCGACTGCAGCGCGGCCAGGGTGCTGCGCACGTCATTGGGCGCGTGCTCGCCGTCGATCAAGAGCCAGTCGTAGCCGCAGGTGGCGGCGGCTTCCGCCAGGTACGGGTCGGCCATGGAGAGCCACAGGCCGATTTGCGGATGGCGGCCGGCGAGCGCGGCCTTGAAGGGGTTGTGTGCGGGCATGGGATTCCTTGTGGGAGGGGAGCTGGGCGCCGCATGCGGCGCCGCGCGAAAGCTGCGGGTCAATCGAGCCCGCCCTGGCAGACGTACTTGGTGTGCAGGTAGTCGTCGAGGCCGTGCGTGGAGCCTTCGCGGCCGTAGCCCGACTCCTTCACGCCGCCAAACGGCGCGGCCTCCGCCGCCAGCGCCCCCTCGTTGATGCCCACGATGCCCGTCTCCAGCGCATCGGCCACGCGCCAGATGCGGCGCACGTCCTGGCTGTAGAAGTACGCGGCCAGCCCGAAGGGCGTGTCGTTGGCGGCGGCGATCACTTCCTCTTCGGTGTCGAACACGGTCAGCGGCGCCACGGGGCCGAAGGTCTCTTCGCAGGCGCAGGCCATGGTGGCGTCGGCGCCGGTGAGCACGGTGGGCGCGTAGTAGGTGGCGCCCAGCTCGGCCAGGCGCCTGCCACCCGTGAGCACCCTCGCCCCCTTGGCCACCGCGTCATTCACGTGGCGCTCGATCTTCTGCACGGCGCGGCCGTTGATCATGGGGCCGATCTGCGAGGCCGGGTCGCTGGCCGGGCCGACCTGCAGCGCCGCCACGCGCGCCGCGAGCTGGTGGGCGAACGCCTCGAACACGCGGCGCTGCACGAACACGCGGTTGGGGCACACGCAGGTCTGGCCGCCGTTCCTGAACTTGGCGGCCATGAAGCCGTCCACGGCGGCGCCGACGTCGGCGTCCTCGAACACGATGAAGGGCGCGTTGCCGCCGAGTTCGAGAGAGAGTTTCTTGAGCGTCTCCGCGCTGCGCCGCGCCAGGTGCTTGCCCACGGGGGTGGAGCCCGTGAAGGTGATCTTGCGCACGCGGCTGTCGTCGAGCCACACGTCCACCACCTCGGGCGTCTTCTCGCGCGAGGCGGTGACGATGTTGAGCACCCCCGGCGGCACGCCGGCCTCGTGCGCGAGCAGCACCAGGGCCAGAGAGGTCAGCGGCGTGTCCTCGGCGGGCTTGCAGACCACGGTGCAGCCGGCGGCCAGGGCCGGGGCGATCTTGCGCGCGATCATCGCGGCCGGGAAGTTCCACGGCGTGATGGCGGCCACCACGCCCACGGGCTCGCGCAGGGCGAACATGCGCCGGCCCGGCACAGGCGCGGGGATGACCTCGCCGTTCATGCGCGTGGCCTCTTCGGCGAACCATTCGATGTAGCTGGCGGCGTAGGCCACTTCGCCCTTGCCCTCGGCCAGGGGCTTGCCCTGCTCGCGCGAGATGAGCTTGCCCAGGTCGTCCTGGTGGGCCAGCACGAGGTCGTTCCAGCGCTTGATGATGGCGGCGCGCTGCTTGGCGGGCACCTTGCGCCAGGCGGGAAATGCGGCGTGGGCCGCGTCCAGGGCCGCCAGCGCATCGCCAGCGCCGGAGTCCGGCACGCAAGCGATGGTGTCGCCGGTGGCGGGGTCGGTCACGTCAAGCCGGGCGCCGGTGGCCACGGTCCATTCGCCACCGATGAAGTTGGCGCTGCGGATCAGCGCGGGGCGGGTGAGGGTCAGGGGCATGGTTTTCAATGAAATAGGCCGAAAGCGCTTGTTCAACAAGCGCAGGATGCTATGTTTTTGGGAGCAAATTCTCAGGACACGATGCCCAGGTGCCAGGGCACGAACTCGTGGTCGCCCAGGCCCAGGGCCTCGCTCTTGGTGGCCTCGCCGCTCGCGTGGCGCAGGATCTGCTCGAAGATCTTCCGGCCCATCTCGGGCACGCTGCATTCGCCGTCCACGATCACGCCGCAGTTGATGTCCATGTCCTCTTCGAGGCGCTGGTACATGGGCGTGTTGCTGGCCAGTTTGATGGTGGGCGCGGGCTTGCTGCCGAACATGGAGCCGCGCCCCGTGGTGAAGCAGATGAGCTGCGCGCCGCTGGCGATCTGGCCGGTGGAGGCCACGGGGTCGTAGCCGGGCGAGTCCATGAACACGAAGCCATGCTCGGTGATGGGCTCGGCGTATTCGTACACCGCGCGCAGCGGCGTGGTGCCGCCCTTCATGGCCGAGCCCAGCGACTTCTCGAAGATGTTGGCCAGGCCGCCGGCCTGGTTGCCATGGCCCACCACGCCGTTGAACTGGGCGTTCTGGCCCGCGGTGTAGCATTCCCACCAGGCCAGGCGGTCCAGCAGCTTCTGGCCCACGGCGGGGCTGATGGCGCGGCGTGTGAGCATGAACTCCACGCCGTGGATCTCGGGCGTTTCCGACAGGATGGCCGTGCCGCCGTGGCGCACCAGGATGTCCATGGCCGCGCCCAGCGCGGGGTTGGCGGTGATGCCCGAGAAACCGTCCGAGCCGCCGCATTCCAGTCCGATCTTGAGGTGGCTCGCGCTCACGGTGCTGCGCCGCGCCTGGTTGGCGATGGGCAGCATCTCCTCGATGGCCGCGATGCCCGCCGCGATGGTGGCGCGCGTGCCGCCCACGTCCTGCATCACCAGCGTGCGCATGAGCTTGCCTTCCTGCAGCCCTTGCGACTCCACCAGGGAGGCGACCTGGTTGCGCTCGCAGCCCAGGCCCACGATGAGCACGCCCGCCAGGTTGGGGTGGCGCGCATAGCCCGCCAGCGTGCGGCGCAGCACGTCGAAGTGCTCGCTGGGCGAGGACATGCCGCAGCCGCTGGTCTGCGCGAAGGCGGCCACGCCGTCCACGTGCGGAAAGTCGGCCAGGCGCTCGGGCGTGAAGTGCGCGGCGATGTTCTTGATCACGGTGGCCGAGCAGTTCACCGACGACAGGATGCCGATGAAGTTGCGCGTGCCCACGCCGCCGTCCGCGCGCACGAAGCCCTGGAAGGTGGCGCGCTCGCCCTCGGGCACGTACGCCACGGGCCGCACGTCGGCGCCAAACGCCGGGTCGCGGTAGTGGTCCACCAGCCGCAGGTTGTGGCTGTGCACGTAGTCGCCGGGCTCCAGGTCGCGCGTGGCGACGCCGATCACGGTGTCGTACTTCTTGACCTGCTCGCCCTCGGCGATGCGGCGCGCGGCGATCTTGTGGCCCGCGGGCACCTGGGCGCGCGTGCGCACGCCCAGTTCGGGAATCTCCTGCCCCAGCGCCAGCGCCGTCTTGGCGACGAGCACGTTGTCGTGGGGGTGCAGGTGCAGCAGCGGGCTGGCGAGCAGGCCGGGGGCCGTGGGGGCGTTCATCGTGGGCCTTGTGGTGGGGGGTGATTCTGGTGGCTGCGGGGCTCAACTGCGCATCAGCTCTCGCAGCTTGAGTTTTTCGATGAGCACGGTCTCCTTGGCGTAGACCGTGTTCACGTACTTTTCGTAGTCAGGGCCGTCCAGGTACAGCAGCGGCGCGTCGAGCTTGTCGGCCACGGTCTTGAATTCGGGGCTGGCCACGGCCTGCTTGAAGGCTTCACGCAGCCGGGCGGCGATGGCGGGGTCCAGGCCCCGGGGCGCGCCGATGCCGTTGGGAGCGTCCACCACCACGTCATAGCCGGATTCGCGCAGCGTCGGGACCTCCTTGAAGCGGGCCGTGCGCTGCTCGCCCCAGGTGGCCAACAGGCGCAGCTTGCCGGCCTCCACGTGCGGCGCCCACGAGCTGGAGTCGGCGAGCGCGTCCACGTGGCCGCCCAGCACGCCCTGCAGCGCCTCGGCGCCGCCCTTGTAGGGCACGTGGTTGAGCTGGATGCCCGCGGCGCCCGCGAACTCCTCCATGCCCACATGCGTGGCGCCGCCCACGCCGGCGTGGGCATAGGTCACCTTGCCGGGGTGGGCCTTGGCGTGCTGCACGAAGTCCTTGAGCGTCTTGAATGGCGAGCTGGCGGGCACGGCGATGCCGAAGGTCTGGCCCGAGGTGCGCGCGAGGTAGGTGAAGTCCTTGCGCGGGTCGGCCTGCAGCGTGCCCAGCTGCGAGAAGCGCGTGACCGAGATCGGGATCTGGCCGACGGTGTAGCCGTCGGGCCTGGCCGAGGCCAGCGCCTTGGCGCCGATCATGCCGGACGCGCCCACCTTGTTTTCCACCGCGATGCTCTGGCCCAGCACCCGGCCCGCCACCGCGCACAGCGCGCGCATCGACTGGTCGGCCGTGCCACCCGCGGGCCAGGGGCAGATGAAGGTGAGGGGGCGCTCGGGCCAGGCCTGGGCGAAAAGGCTGCCGGACGGGGTGGCCGTCAGTGCGCTGGCGCTCAATGCGCCCAGCACGAACTGGCGCCTTGCGATGCGGGGGGTGTTGTGCATGCCTGTCTCCTGTTGTTTGTGGGGTCGGGAGCCGCCATTGTTCAGAACCGGTGCATAACAATCCAATGAAGATATGGACTGGCTTCATTGCCTTGAAGTAATGTATCGAGCCCGCCAGAAAGAAGACCACGATGGCCAAGATCGACCGCGTACTGCGCTCCAACCTCAAGCTGCGCCACCTGCAGATGCTCGTGGCGCTCGACCAGTTCCGCCACCTGGGCCGCGCGGCGGAGTTCCTGTCGGTCACGCAGCCGGCGGTCTCCAAGACGCTGGCCGAGATCGAGCGCATGTTCGGCCTGCCGCTGTTCGAGCGCTCCACGCGCGGCACCGAGCCCACGGCCGCGGGCGCGAGCGTGGTGCGCTTCGCCCGTTCGGTGCTGGCGGGGTATGACCGCACGCGCGACGAAATCGCCGCCGAGGCCAGTGGTGCCGTGGGCCGCACCAGCGTGGGGGCCATGGTGGCGGCCACGCCGGTGCTGCTGGCGCAGGCGGTGGAGCTGCTCAAGGCGCGGTCCCGCCGCACCACGGTGCTGATCGACGAAGGGGACCTCACGCGCCTGCTGCCCAAGCTGCGCCTGGGCGAGTTGGACCTGTTCGTGGGCCGCCTGGAGCCCGGCTATGCCTCGCCCGACCTGGAGACCGAGGCCCTGTATGGCGACCCCATGGTGGCCGTGGCGCACCCCACGCACCCCCTGGCCCGCAAGCGCAAGGTCGGGTGGGCCGAGGTGGCCGCGCAGCCGTGCGTGCTGCCCCCACCCTGGGCGTCGCTGCGGGTGAAGCTGGAACAGCAGTTCTTCGCGCACGGCCTGCACCCGCCGCAGGACATCATCGAATCGGCGTCCTTCCTGTCGCAGATCAGCTTCGTCCAGCAGCGCGGCGCCGTGGCCTTCATGGCGCGCACGGTGGGCCGGCATTACGCCGCGCAGGGGCTGGTGGCCGTGCTTGCGCTGCCCGTGCCGGTGGACCTGCCTCCGGTGGGGCTGATCACGCTGCGCGGGCAAAGGCCCACACCCACCACGGGATTGCTGGTGGAATGCTTGCGGGAGGTGGCCGCGGGCATCCAGGGAAAGGGAACGCGGCGGCCGCGGTGAAGGCGATATGCTGTCCTCATGCCGCCCGTGACTCCGGATCTCATTCCCCCGCGCGAAGACCCCGCCGGCCTGCCGTCCACGCCGGACGGGACCGGCGCGCAGCAGGACCCGGCCCTGCTGCGCCGCCTGCTGCGGGCGAAGGACCACATGGACGCCGCCTCGCACGAAGCGTGGCCGGTGAAGCGGCTGGCCCGGGTCAGCGGCGTCTCCGACGCCCATTTCGCGCGCTCGTTCCGGCAGGCCTTCGGCATTCCGCCGCACCGCTATTTGCTCACCCGGCGCATCGAACAGGCGACCACGCTGCTGCGGGACACGGACCTTCCCATCACGGAGATCGCCTATGCCACCGGCTGGGAAAGCCTGGGCACTTTCGGCCGCACGTTCCGGGACGTCACCGGAAAAAGCCCGAGCACCCTGCGCATCGACGCCCGGCACGAGGCGCAGCAGCTGGGCAGCGTGCCCGCCTGTTTTCTGAAGGCCGCGCAGCGCCCGGACCTTGCCACCGCAGTTTCGGAGAAGCGCCGCCGCCTGGCGGAGGGTACAAACCGGCCCTCAACCAAGGAGATGTGATGAGCCAAGGTATCGGTGTGGTGGGTGTGTATGTCAACGACCAGGACGAAGCCCTGGCGTTCTATGTCGACAAGCTCGGATTCCGCGTCCACACGGACGTGCGCAATGGTGCCTACCGGTGGCTGACGGTGCAGCACCCCGAGCAGCCGGCGTTTCAGCTCGGGCTGTTCACGCCGGGGCCGCCGATGCACGACGAGGCCACGGCCCAGGCGTTGCGCGCCATGGTGGCCAAGGGGGCGATGCCGCCGCTGGTCCTGCATGTGCGCGACTGCCGCGCCGCATACGCGCACATGCGCGCCCAGGGCGTGGAGTTCACCCAGGAGCCGGTGGACCGGTTCGGCCAGGTGGATGCGGGGTTCCGCGACCCGGCGGGCAACGGCTGGAAGATGATCCAGGCCGCGGGAGGCCCGCAATGAGCCGGGGCCAGGGCGTGCGGCGGTTTCACCGCTGGGTGTCGATGGCCTTCACGCTGGCCGTCGTCGCGAATTTCGCGGCGATGGCCCTGCGGGAGGGCAGCCCGCCGCCCTGGGTGACCTATGCGCCGCTGCCCCCTCTGGGCCTGCTGCTGCTGACAGGGCTGTACCTGCTGGCGCAGCCCGGCCTCCAGCGGTTCGGGGCGTGGTGGTCTTCTGCAGGGGCGCGGCAGGCTCCGCCGCCCGTGTGAACCCACGCCGGCACTGCGCGCGGCCCGGCGCAAATGCCGTGCGCGGGCACGCGCCCCGGGGGCGCGGGGCGAGGGCCTACCCCTTGGAAACCAGCGCCGCGATGGCCGCGCCCACCTGCGTGGTGTCGGCCGAGCCGCCCAGGTCCGGCGTGCGCGGCCCGCTGCGCAGGACCTCCTCGATGGCCGCCACGATCGCATCGTGCGCCTGCCGCCCAGCGCCCTGGCCCTGGGTGAGGAAGTCCAGCATCAGCGCGCCCGACCAGATCATCGCGATGGGGTTGGCGATGTTCTTGCCGTAGATGTCCGGCGCCGAGCCGTGCACGGGCTCGAACAGGCTGGGGAACGTGCGCTCGGGGTTCAGGTTGGCCGAGGGCGCCAGGCCGATGGTGCCCGTGGTGGCGGGGCCCAGGTCGGAGAGGATGTCGCCGAACAGGTTGGTGGCGGCCACCACGTCGAAGCGCCCGGGCTGCAGCACGAAGCGCGCGGTCAGGATGTCGATGTGCTGCTTGTCCAGCGTGATCTCGGGGTAGGCCTTGGCGACTTCCTCGGCGCGCTGGTCCCACCAGGGCATGCTGATGGCGATGCCGTTGCTCTTGGTGGCCAGGGTCACGTGCTTGCGCGGGCGGCTCTGGGCCAGGTCGAACGCGAACTTCAGCAGGCGGTTGGCGCCATGGCGCGAGTAGACCGATTCCTGGATCACGATCTCGCGGTCGGTGCCTTCGTACATGATGCCGCCGAGCGAGGTGTACTCGCCCTCGGTGTTCTCGCGCACCACGTAGTAGTCGATGTCGCCGGGCTTCCTGCCCGCCAGCGGGCAGGGCACGCCCTCGAACAGGCGCACGGGGCGCAGGTTGATGTACTGGTCGAATTCGCGGCGGAACTTGAGCAGCGACCCCCACAGCGAGACGTGGTCGGGCACGGTGGCGGGCCAGCCCACGGCGCCGAAGAAGATGGCGTCCATGCCCGAGAGCTGGGCTTTCCAGTCGTCGGGCATCATTTTTCCGTGGGCGGCGTAGTAGTCGCAGCTGGCCCAGTCGATGGTGGTGGTCTCCAGCGGGATGCCGAAGCGCTGGGCGGCGGCCTGCACCGCGCGCAGGCCTTCGGGCATGACTTCCTTGCCAATGCCGTCGCCGGGGATGACGGCGATCTTGTAGGGGGTGTTGGTGCTCATTCGGGGTCCTTGGTGCCTGGGGAAGAGAAAGAAGGGAAAAGAAAGGCAGGGGGAATCAGCACGGATTGTTTGGCAGTGCGGCAAAAAATACAATCCGGCAACTGTGCTCATATTCTTCACACATCGTGCATAAAAATCCGGCCACCGACGACCTGCGCGTGTTCACCGTGGTGGTGCGCAAATCGAGTTTTGGCGACGCGGCGGCGGAGCTGGGCACCTCGCCCGCGTACGTGAGCAAGCGCATCCGCCTGCTGGAGCAGGAGCTGGCCGTGAAGCTCCTGCACCGCACCACGCGGCGCGTGGCCGTGACGGAGGAGGGCGAGCGTGTCTTCCACTGGGCGCAGCGCATCCTGGACGACATGGATCAGTTGCTGCAGGAGGTGGCCATCACCCGGCGCGAGCCGCGTGGTCAGCTGCGGGTGAGCAGCAGCTTTGGCTTTGGCCGCCAGATCGTGGCGCCCGCGCTGTCGCGGCTGGTGGAGCAGCACCCCGGCCTGCAGGTGCGGCTGGAAGTGTTCGACCGGCTGGTGGACGTGGCCGGCGAAGGGTTCGACCTGGACGTGCGCGTGGGCGACGAGATCGCTCCGCACCTGATCGCCCGCCGTCTGGCGGACAACCACCGCGTGCTGTGCGCGGCGCCCGCCTACCTGGCGAGCCACGGCACGCCGCGCGCGCTGGCGGAGCTGTCCAGCCACGACTGCCTGGTGATCAAGGAGCGCGACCACCCGTTCGGCGTGTGGCGGCTGCGCAGCGGCGCGGTGGACGAGACGGTGAAGGTGCGCGGCCCGCTGTCGGCCAACAATGGCGAGATGGCGGTGCAGTGGGCGGTGGACGGGCGCGGCATCGTGCTGCGCTCGCTGTGGGACGTGGGGGCGCACCTGCGTGCGGGAAGGCTGGTGCAGGTGCTGCCCGACTGGCGGCAGGAAGCCAACGTCTGGGCCGTGTACCCGACGCGGCTGGACCGCTCGGCCAAGGTGCGGGTGTGCGTGGAGTTCCTGGAGGTGTACTTCCGCCAGGAAGCGGGGCGCCTGCAGGGCATGCCCGGGACGGCCTGAGGCCGGCCGGGGCTGCCATGGGTCGGCGCGGCGCGGCGCGGGCGCCGCTGCCAGTGCCGCCCCACGGCGGCCCGCGCCCGCCGTTCAGCGGGCTCCGAGCAGCGCGGGCAGCTGCGCGGCCAGCGCGTCGATGACGACGCGCGTGCGCCGTGGCAGGGCGCGCGCCTGGGGCCAGACGGCGTGCAGCTCGTAGCCGAAGGGGCGCGCCTCGTCGAACACCTTCACCAGCGTGCCGGCGGCCACCGGCTCGGCCGCCAGCCACTCGGGCAGCCGCGCGATGCCCAGCCCCGCCGCCGCCGTGGCGGCCACTACTTCCAGGCTGTCGCAGCGCACGCGCGCGGGCACCGCGAACGTGCGCGGCTCGCCCGTGGCGTCATCGCTGTAGTGCCAGGGCTTGAGCCCGTCGTCGCGTCCGTAGCTGGCGAAGGCGTGGCGGGGCGCCTCGGCCTGCAGTGCCGCCCAGCTTGCCGGCCGGCCGTGCCGCGCCAGGTAGTCCGGCGCGGCATACAGGCCCATCCATTGGTGCCCGAGCGGGCGGGCCGCGAGCGTGCTGCTGTCGTCCAGCACCCCGCTGCGGATGGCCAGATCGATCCGCTCTTCCACCAGGTCCACCCGCCGGTCGCTGAAGTGCAGGTCCAGCCGCAGGCCGGTGTGCTCGCGTGCCAGGCCCAGCAGCACGGGCGCGACGCAGGCGCGGCCGAACAGCGCCGGCATGCTCATGCGCAGGGTGCCCACGGGCTCGTGGCGGCCGGCCTCCACGGCGGCATCGGCCGCGTCGAGTTCGGCCAGCGCGCGGCGGCAGCGTTCGTAGTAAGCCTGTCCGTCGTCGGTCAGGCTCTGGCTGCGCGTGGTGCGGTGGAACAGCCGCACCCCGAGCCGCTGTTCCAGCCGCGCGATGCCCTTGCCCACCGCTGAGCGGGTGCGGTGCAGCCGCGCCGCCGCCAGCGCGAAGCTGCCGGCCTCCACGGCCGCCACGAAGGCCTCGATTCCCTGCAAACGTTCGTTCATTGGAGAATTTTGCTATCCAGCGATGGGAAAAACAAGAAACACTGGCATCCATAAAGCTCCAATAGCATCGAAATCTCTTTCTTTCCCTGGAACTCGACGATGCACGACACACCCGCTACCCTCCAGCGCTGGCAACTGCCCCGCTTCGGCCTCGCCCACCTGGAGCGCACCGAGGTGCCCATGCCCGCGCCCGGGCCGAGCCAGATCCTGGTGCGCACCGAGGCCGTGGCCCTCAACTACCGCGACCTGCTGATGGCGCAGGACGGCATGGGCATGCCGCTGGAATTTCCGTTCACCCCCGCCTCGGACCTGGCCGGCACGGTGTTGGCCGTGGGCGCGGGCATCACCCGCTGGCGCCCCGGCGACCGGGTACTGAGCACCTTCTGGGGCGGCTGGCTGGAGGGCGAGCGCCCTGCCGCTGCCGTGGCCCTGGGCGCGCCGGGGCCGGGCATGCTGGCCTCGCACGTGCTGCTGGAGGCGGACTGGGCGGTGGCCGCGCCGGCCACGCTGGGCGCCGCCGCCGCGAGCACCCTGCCCATCGCCGGGCTCACGGCCTGGTTCGCGCTGGTGGAGACCGGCCACGTGCGCGCCGGGCAGGCCGTGCTCATCCATGGCACCGGCGGCGTGGCGCTGTTCGGCGTGCAGATCGCGCGCCAGCACGGGGCCGTGCCCATCGTGGTCTCGGGCGATGCGGGCAAGCGCGAACAGGTGCTCGCCCTGGGCGCCGCCCATGCGCTGGCGCGCGAGGCCGACTGGCCCGCGCAGGTGCGGGCGCTGACCGGGGGGCAGGGCGCCGACCATGTGCTGGAGACGGTGGGCGGCCCCAACCTGGGCCGGTCGATGCAGGCGCTGCGCCACGGCGGGCGCGTGTCGGTCATCGGCACCCTGGCCGGCGACACGGTGAGTGCGTCGGTCTACAGCTTCCTGCTGGGGCGGGCCACCGTGCAGGGCATTGGTGTGGGCCACCGCCGCGCGCTGGAGGACCTGGTGCGCGCGGTGGATGCCACCGGGCTGAAGCCGGTGATCGCGGGCGAGTATGGCGCCGACGAAGCGCCGGCTGCTTTCGCGCACCTGCAGCGCGGCGCGTTCGGCAAGGTGGTGGTGCGCTTCTGAGCGGGTGCGCCAAGGAGCGTGTGGATGCGAGATTTCAAGTAAAAATAGCCACCGGCGCTTGTCGATCAAGCGCTGGCAGCTATTGAATTGATAGTAAATCGCCGGGTGGCGAGGCGGGCGGTCAGCCGGCGAGCGCGGCCTTGACGGCGGCGGACACCTGGCCCATGTCGGCCTTGCCGGCCAGGCGGGTCTTGACCACGCCCATGACCTTGCCCATGTCGCCCGGGCCCGCGGCGCCCAGCTCGGCCACGATGGCCTTGACGGCGGCCAGGGTCTCGTCGGCCGACATGCGCTCGGGCAGGTAGGCCTGCAGCACGGCCATCTCTGCCTTCTCCTTGTCGGCCAGGTCCTGGCGGCCCGCGCCCTCGAAGGCGGTGATCGAGTCCTTGCGCTGCTTGATGAGCTTGTCCACGATGGCGACCACGGCCGCATCGTCCAGCACGATGCGCTCGTCCACTTCCCTTTGCTTCATCGCGGCCTGCAGCAGGCGGATGGTGCCCAGGCGCTCGCTGTCCTTGGCGCGCATGGCGGTCTTCATGTCTTCGGTGATCTGGTCCTTGAGGCTCATGATGGCTTCCTTTTTATGGGGTTTCAGACAGGGACGGAGGGTTTGCACAAAGCCCCTCTGGCCAGGCGCAGCGCCGCAGACAGTAGTCTTCTTGCTACGGCAAGGCGCTGCAACGACGCCAGAGGGGCTTTGTGCAAGCCCGGAAAAGCAAAAACCCGCGCTTGGCGTCCCTAGCGCGGGTTCTGGGACCCAAGCAAGAAGGCTTGGGGCCGAAGATCCATCAGTACATCTTCTTGGGCAGTTGCATGCTGCGAACGCGCTTGTAGTGGCGCTTCACGGCGGCTGCCTTCTTGCGCTTGCGCTCGGCGGTGGGCTTCTCGTAGAACTCACGGGCGCGCAGGTCGGTCAGCAGGCCGAGCTTTTCAATGGTGCGCTTGAAGCGGCGCAGGGCGACGTCAAAGGGTTCGTTTTCTTTTACGCGGATCGTAGTCATTAGCTAATGGTTTCCAAAATGTTGCCCGCAGAGGGTCTTGGGGAGATCGGGCCTCAAGACCGTGCGTGGCGGTTTCCCCGTCTGTAACTAGTATTTGGCCGACGGGGCATTGCCAGCAAAGCCGGAGATTATAGCTGAAGCGGGTTCCGCCTTGGGGTGCTTCGTGCTTCCCCCCTCTCGCGGCACGGGCGGCTGGGCTCCGCCAATCGCCCGGCACGGGCTCCCTGGCAGGGCCGCGCCGACTTTCCGGGGGGCGCGGCGTCGGCGAATCGGGCGCATCGCAGGCGGATCGGCGAAATGGCGTGGAAATTGCTTCATGTTGTAACACTCATCTTCCACCGTCGGTGGGCTGCCCGGGTCATCCGCCCGGGCAGGCCTTCGCCGCAGACACCATGGCATTCATGCACCGCGTATCGGGCTGGCTGGGCCGCCTCAGTGTGGGCCGCAAGCTCATGCTCATCTATCTGCTCGACCTGTCGGCGGTGATCTATGTCTCCAGCATCCTGATCCACGAAAAGTACGTGGCCATCGATTTCACGCGCAAGGAAATCGTGGGCACCACCTATGCGGCGGTGCTGCGCGACGGGCTCATGGGGCAGTTCCTCGATGCATCGCAGCAGCCGCCGCTCGTGGCGGACGTTCTTGCGCGGCTGGCGGGCGTGCGTGCGGCCCACGACGAGCAGCTGCATACCGAGGAGCAGGGCGAGCGCTTCAGCGGGGTGCTGCAGCAGCTGGCCGCCCACCCGCCGGCGGCCACCGATGCGCCGTCCCTCACCCGGCTGCGCAGCCAGCTGCTGCGCGACGGCCGAGAACTGCTCACCACCGTGGGCAACCAGTCCAACCTGATCCTGGACCCGGACCTGGACAGCTACTACGGCATGTCGCTGGTGGTGCTGCGCTTCCCCGAGCTGCTGCAGGCGGTGCACGACACCGTGGTGTTTCTCCATGCCGCGCCCGCGGGGCGCGGGCCGCAGTGGTCTTCCGAGCTGCTCACGCTGGTGGGCCGGCTCGACGCGGTGATGCAGGGCATCGAGTCGGACTACAACCAGGCCTTCATCGCGGGCTCTCCCGAGATGCGCACGGCCCTGATGGGCCAGCGCGAGGCGCTCAAGGCCTCGCTGGAGAGCTTCCAGGCGCTGCTGCAGGGCGTGGCGGCGGGCGAATCGCGCCTGACCCTGGCCCAGGTGGGGGCGCAGCAGGCGCAGGTGCTGGGCGCCCTGCGCGATGCCTGGGCGGTGGGCATCGTCGACCTGGAGCGGTTGCTCAACCGCCGGGTGGACGGGCTGTACGCGCGCATGTGGCTGCACCTGGGCACCGCGCTCGTGCTGCTGGGCTGCATCCTCTCTCTGGTGACGCTGGTGGCCCGGCAGATCGCCAAGCCGCTGCAGCAACTGGCGCGCGTGGCCGATGAGGTGCGCAAGAGCGGCGACCACACCCTGCGGGCCCACTGGAGCAGCAGCGACGAGATCGGCCGGCTGGTCACGGCCTTCAACGACATGCTGGCCCAGCTGGACCGCGAACGCCTGCTGCAGCAGGAGCTGGCGGCCAGCGCCCGCGCGGCCGAGGCCCAGCGCGAGCTGGTGGAGGCCTTCCCCATCCCCATGGTCGTCACCTCCATCCCCGAGCACGAGGTGCTGCATTCCAACGCCCCCGCCGCCCACTGGCTCAATGACCGCAAGACCGACCCCTGGGCCGCAGGGCTGGAGCCGGGCGTGCGCGCGCGCTTCTTCCAGCGCCTGGCGGACCAGGGCTCGGTGGACGAGTTCGAGGTGCGCTGGAAGGGCAGCCCCGAGCCCTCCTGGGCGGTGCTGTCGGCGCGGCGGCTGCAGTTCCAGGGGCGCGACTCGGTGCTCACGGCCTTCACGCCCATCAACGTGCTCAAGGTCATGGAGCAGCGCCTGGAGCTGTGGGCCAAGGTGTTCGAGGCGTCGTCCGAGGGCATCATCATCATGAATGCCGACCAGCAGATCATCAGCGTGAACAAGGCGTTCTGCCGCAGCACGCACTACGACTTCTACGAGGTGCTGGGCGAAGATCTGGGCTTCCTGCTGGAGGAGTCCGGCGGCGAGCCCCTGTCCACCCAGATCCGCCGCACCATGCTCGACAAGGAGTCCTGGCAGGGCGAGGTGCGGTTTCGCCGCCGTTCGGGCGAAACCTACCCGGCCTGGCTCATGGTGTCGGCCGTGCGCGAGGGCAAGGGCGGCGGCGCCGTGGCCAACCACATCGGCATCGCCATCGACATCACGGACCGCAAGCGCAGCGAGGAACGCATCCAGTTCCTTGCGCACCACGACGTGCTCACCGAGCTGCCCAACCGCTCGCTGTGCGTGCAGCGCCTGCAGCTGGCGCTGGCGCAGTCCAGCGTCACCGGCGAGAAGGTCGCCGTGTTGTTCATCGACCTGGACCGCTTCAAGGCCATCAACGACACGCTGGGCCACCACATCGGCGACGGGCTGCTGCGCTCGGTGGCCGGGCGCCTCACGCAGGCCGTGCGCAGCCGCGACACCGTCAGCCGCCTGGGCGGCGACGAGTTCGTGGTGGTGATGCGCGACGTGGCCGGGCGCGAGGACGTGCAGCAGCTCGTGGAGCGGCGCCTCATCCCCCTCATCCGCCAGAGCCACCCGGTGGAGGGGCATGAACTCAATGTGTCATGCAGCGTGGGCATCGCCGTGTACCCCGAGGACGGCGGCGACATCGACGAGCTGATGCGCCGCGCCGATGCGGCGATGTACGAGGCCAAGACCACGGGCCGCGACATGGCGCTGTTCTATTCGGCCGAAACGGACCAGCGCGCGCTGGCCCGCCAGTCCATGGAACAGCACCTGCGCCGCGCGCTGGAGCGCCATGAGCTGAGCCTGCACTACCAGCCCCGGGTGAGCGCCAAGAGCGGCGGCCTGCTGGGGGTGGAGGCCCTGCTGCGCTGGAACAGCCCCACGCTGGGCGCCATCCCGCCCAGCGAGTTCATCCCCATCGCCGAGGAGACCGGCATGATCCGCGCGATGGGCGGCTGGGTGCTGCAGCAGGCCTGCGAGCAGTGGGCGCGCTGGCAGGCACCGCCCGCCGGCCATCCCGCCGGGCGTGCGCCGGCCCACCCGCTGTCGGACGTCTCCATCTCGGTCAACCTCTCGGCCGCGCAACTGGCGGACCCGCAACTGGTGGCCGACATCGAGGCGCTGCTGGCCCGCACCGGCATGCCCGCCCACCGGCTCGAACTGGAAATCACCGAGTCGCAGCTCATGGACAACGCCCACGCGGCCGAGCAGCAGCTGGCCGCGCTCAAGTCGCTGGGCGTGCAGCTGTCCATCGACGATTTCGGAACCGGCTACTCCAGCCTGGCCTATCTGAAGCGCTTTGACATCGACCGGCTCAAGGTCGACAAGTCCTTCGTGCACGACATGCTGAGCAACCCCGCCGACATGGCGATCACGCGGGCCATCATCGCCCTGGGCCACACGCTGGGGCTGCGCATCGTGGCCGAGGGCGTGGAAGACCTGGCCACGGCCCAGGTGCTGAGTGCGCTGGACTGCGAGGAGCTGCAGGGCTACCACTTCAGCCGCCCGCTGCCGCCCGAGGCCCTGCTCGCCTGGGCATTGCAGCACTGCGTGCTCCATGGCGCGCCAGTGCGCGGGCTGGCTTCCGAGTGCATTCAGCCAGCCTCGCTGGCCGGATGATGTCTCCTCAATGCCGCCGTGGTCCCCATCATGCGAGCCGGATGTGCAGCGCAACGGCGAGCCCGACCAGGAGGGCGCCTGGCGAGAAATTGCCCAGACACAGGGAGAGGCGAGAGGTCGAACGGCCCGAAATGCGCGAGTCGGCCCGCAGGTAGGCGTCACCTTCTTCGGTGAGCAGCCACCGCACCATCACCGCGCCCCCGGCCAGCGACCCCATGCCCAGTGCCGCAAGGATCGCGATGAAGATATTCCCGGCCATGCTTGCGGCCGGTACAAGGGCGATCAGCGCGCCCGTGGCCGTGGCAGCCGCTTGCCACCTCTCCGCGCGTTCGAATCCGTCCATGCCGAGGCTCCCCATGGCTGGTAAAGCGTTTGTTTGTGTGTCTGACCGGAGTGCAGGAGCCATCCCCGGGGAGCCACCTGCACAGGCGTCCTCCGCCGCCTCAATGCGCCGCCAGCGGCAGCGCCTGCGCGCAGGCATGGGCGCTGGCCCAGGCCCACTGGAAGTTGTAGCCGCCCAGCCAGCCCGTCACGTCCACCACTTCGCCAATGAAGTACAGGCCCGGCTGCGTCTTGCACTCCATGGTCTGCTGCGACAGCACGCGCGTGTCCACGCCGCCGAGCGTGACCTCGGCTTTCTTGTAGCCCTCGGTGCCGGTGGGCGTGAGCTCCCAGCGCGCCAGCTGTTCGGCCAGCCGCGCCAGGGCCTTGTCGCTGGCCTCGTTGATGGGGCGCTGCCAGTCGGCCTCGCGCTGGGCCCAGGCGTCCGCCAGGCGGCCCGGGACGAGGGCGGCCAGCTCGTTGGCGATCAGCTTGCGCGAACGGGCCTTGCCCTGCGCCAGCGCGGCGGGCAGATCCACCGTGGGCGCGAGGTCGATGACCAGCGGCGTGCCCTCCTGCCAGTAGCTGGAGATCTGCAGCACGGCCGGGCCCGAGAGGCCGCGGTGGGTGAACAGCAGGTCTTCGTCGAAGGCCATACGGGCTTTCTTGGCACCGGTGCTGATTTGCACCGGAAGCGCCAAGCCCGCGAGTTGCGCATACGGCGCCCAGCCCGCGCCATCAAAGGTCAGCGGCACCAGACCCGGGCGGCGTTCGATGAGCGGGATGTTGAACTGCTGCGCCAGCCGGTAGCCGAAATCGGTCGCGCCGATCTTGGGAATGGACAGCCCGCCCGTGGCGATCACCAGCGAGCGCGCCCGCACCGGGCCCCGGTCGGTATCAATTTGATAGCTGCCAGCGCTTGATGGATCAGCGCCAGGGGCTGAAAACACTATATTCTTGACCGCACAAGGCTGCCAGTGCGTCACCTGGCCCGCCGCGCACTCGGCCAGCAGCATGGCGATGATGTCCTCGGCCGAGCGGTCGGCGAACAGCTGGCCCTTGTGTTTTTCGTGGAACGCGATGCCGTGTTTTTGTACCAGCGCGATGAAGTCGGCGGGGGTGTAGCGCGAGAGCGCCGAGCGGCAAAATTGCGGGTTCTGCCCCACGAAGTGCTTGTGGGGCGCGGCGGGATCGAGGTCGCGGTTGGTGAAGTTGCAGCGCCCGCCGCCCGAGATGCGGATCTTCTCGGCCACCTTCTCGGCATGGTCGATCAGCAGCACCTTCAGGCCCCGCTGGCCCGCCTGGGCGGCGCAGAACAGGCCGGCGGCGCCGGCGCCGATGATGACTACGTCGAATGGAGGGGAGGAAGCGTGGGGCACGGTGGGGCGAAGGCGGCGTTGGCGGGCCGCCATTGTCGCCGCAGCGTTCGCACGGGGCGGGTAGGCCCCTCGAACCGGTGCCTATTGCCGGTACACGCCACCCGAGCCCACCACCGCGATGTCCACGAAGTTCGAGCCGTGGTGGTTCTGTGCGCTGAACTGGTAGCCGTAGCCGCCCAGGTCCAGGTTGCCCAGCCCCTGCATGGCCTGCACCAGACTCGCGCGCGTCACGCCGGGCCCCGCTGCGCGCAGGCCCTCGATGAGCACGCGCGCATCCATGTAGCCGGTGTAGCGGTCGTAGTCCACGGGCTTGTCGTGGCGCTTCATCGACGCCTGGAAGTCCCGCGTGAGCGCGATGGTCGGCCGGCTGGGCGAGGGGCCCGTGCGTGCCACGGCCAGGCCGCGCGCGTCTTCGCCCAGCGCCCGCAGCACCGCCGAGCCCGCGCCCAGCGATAAGGTATACACCGGCACGCCCAGATGTGCGCGGTTGGCGCGCACGTACGCCACCACCGGAGGGCCCGCCGCCACCAGCAACACGGCCTGTGGCTTGTGCGCGGCCAGCGCCTTGGCGGCATCGGCGGCGTCCTGGCCTTTGGGGTCCAGCGCGTGCGAGCCCGCCATGGTGGCGCCTTCGGCCGCGATCGTTTTTTCAACCAGCGGCAGCAGCAGCTTGCCGAAGTCGTTGTTTTCGTAGGCGACGGCAATGCGCAGGGTCTGCACCGCCACCAGGTTGCGCACGATCCTGACCAGCTCATCGGCATAGCTGGCGCGCGTGGTGAACAGGTACGGGTGCTGCTGCGCGCGCACCGCCGGGCTGCCGGTGTACACGGAGATCAGCGGCAGCCTGGCCTGCGCGAGGTAGGGCAGCAGCCCGATGACCTGCGAGGTGCCCGACACGCCGAACAGGGCCACCACGCCTTCTTTTTCACTCAGCTGCACGGCGTTTTCCAGCGTGCGGCGCGGGTCGAAGCCATCGTCCATGGTCACCAGGCGGATCTTGCGTCCCCCGATGCCGCCCTTGGCGTTGGCGTCCTCGATGGCGGCATCCTGGCCTTCATGGATGGGCTGCAGAAACGGTGCCATGCCGCCCGACAGCGCGGTGGACCTGCCGATCAGGATGTCGCCCCTCACGTCTGCGCGGGGCTGCGCCTGGGCCATGGCCGGCAGTGGCGACAGCGCGGCGGCGGCCCAGCACAGCAGAGTGCGGCGGCATGGGCCGAAGGGGGCGTGGGCGGCGCTGGCGGCAAGGGCGAGGCGGGCGTCGGAGGGCGGCACAACGGGCATGGGGTCTCCAGGGGCGGCAGGGGGAGCCCATGGTAGGAAGGTTGCCGCGCGGGCGGCCACGGGGTTTCCCCGCAAGCACCGTCGCCCGGGGGACTGGCCGCGCGGGGCGTTAGCATGCGCCATCCATCCGCCAAGGACTGTTCCATGAATCCGATCCGCTATGCCGCCTGCGCCCTGCTGTTGCTGCTGCTGGGCTTTCTGGCCCCGGCCTGGGCCATCAACAAATGCACGGACGCCGATGGCAAGGTGTCGTTCCAGGACGGGCCCTGCCCGGGCCAGGGCGAGAAGGTCGAGGTGCGGCCCGCCATGCAGGGCGCCACCCCCGTGCAGCCTGCCCCTTCCACCGCGAAGGAAGGCGCCTTCGGCGCGACCTGGCAGCGCAAGCACTATCTGCAGAACCAGGGCGTGCCCCAGGCGCGCGCGGCCGTCGAGCGCAGCCAGCAGGAATGTGCGGCCACGGCGCCGGATACCGCCGTGGCCCACGCCGGCCCGCTGCGGCGCAGCACCCTGGCCTCAGGCTCCCAGTTCGCGCAGGAGCGCGCCGCCGGTGCCGACAAGGACAAGGCCGCGTGCGAGGCGCGAACCAACGAGCTGCGCAACCAGCTGAAGTCGCTCGAAGCCGAGCTCGGCAAGCTGTAGTGCGTCGGACGAACCCGCCTCACCCTTTCCAGGTGAACGGGAACTTGAACTGCTTGACGAACCCGTTGGGCACGTAGTCGCCCAGCACGCCATAGTGCTCGGGCCAGAGCTTGGTGCTTTTCACGGCGGTGCCGAACAGGTAGTCGAGAAACGCGAAGTGCGCCGCGTAGTTCTTGTCCAGCGCCTCCTGGTCCTGGCTGTGGTGCCAGTGGTGGAAGTTGGGCGTGACCAGCACGTAGCGCAGCGGCCCCAGGCGCACGCTCACGTTGGCGTGGTTGAACACCGCCTGGAAGCCGACGACCACGATGTAGGCGTCGATCACTTCCTTGGAAAAGCCCAGCACGTAGATGGGCGCGAGCACCAGGGTGCGCGTGATCAGCAGCTCCAGGATGTGCTGGCGCGAGCCGGCCATCCAGTCCATGCTTTTCACGCTGTGGTGCACGGCGTGCAGGCGCCACAGCAGCGGCACCTCGTGGTAGGCGCGGTGTGTCCAGTACTGCACGAGATCGGCCACGAGCACGATGAGGAACAGCGCCACCCAGAAGTTCAGGCCCTGCACCCAGCCGCGGATGCCGTCGTTGGCGGCCCAGCCGAAGAACTTGTGCACCAGCAGGTTGGTGGCCAGCAGCACGAAGCCCACCACCATGTGGTTCACGATGAAGTGGTGGAAATCGGTCTGCCACTCGGCGCGGAAGATAGGCTGGTCCTTGCGCAGCGCGAACAGCTTCTCGATGAAGATGAAGATCAGCGAGCTGCCCAGCAGGTCGAGGATGAACCAGTCCAGGCCGATGTAGGGCGTGTTGTCGGGAAAGTTCGGGTCCACCTCCACCTTGTGGCCGCCCAGGAAGGCGGCCAGCGCCACCATGGCGAAGGCAAACGTGGCCAGCCAGCGCGAGCGGTTGAACAGGATGTTGACCAGCGAGATGCCGCCCGCGATCGCCATGGCCGCCAGCATGATGGTGCGGATCACCGTCACATCGTAGCTCTTGCGCAGCTGTGGCGTGGTCAGGTATTCGGGGAAGTGGAAGGCCAGCACGCCCAGGAAGCACAGGATCGCGAGCGTGAGCGCGATCACGCCCGACACCAGTCCGCGCCCCGTGCGCAGCGCGCCGTGGCTTTCGGTGAATTCATTGAGCTTGTCGATTTCGAGCATGTTTTCCCTCCGGCACCCGGTGCCTTGAACTGGCTTGTGTGGCGGGAGTGTAGCGGCCGTGGCGTTGTGCCGCCGAGACGGTGCGGCCCCTAGAATCGCGGCATGAACATCCCTTCCCACCAACTCAGCATGACCGTGCTCATGTCGCCCGACATGGCCAATTTCTCGGGCAATGTGCACGGTGGCGCCATTCTCAAGCTGCTGGACCAGGTGGCCTATTCGTGCGCCAGCCGGTATTCGGCGTGTTACGTGGTCACGCTCAGCGTGGACCAGGTGATGTTCCTGCAACCCATCCATGTCGGCGAGCTGGTGACCTTCCTGGCCAGCGTGAACTACACGGGGTCATCGTCCATGGAGATCGGCATCAAGGTGGTGGCCGAGGACATCCGCTCGCAGGTGGTGCGCCATGTGAACAGCTGCTTTTTCACCATGGTGGCGGTGGATGAATCGCGCAAGCCGGTGACGGTGCCGGCGCTGTCGCCGTCCACGGCCGACGAACGCCGCCGCTGGGAAGCGGCCCTGCTGCGCAAGGCGCTGCGCAAAGAGCTGGCGCAACGCTTCCAGCAGGTGCGCGAGTCGGCGGGCACCTGACGGCTTGATGGACGGGCTGGCTGGAGGTATGTGCGCCGCCGCGCGACGGCGGCGCGGGGTGATGATCAGCGGACGGCGCAGAAGCCGAATTCGGCCGCCGCTCCGGGAGAGAGCGTCTTGTTCCAGTCCACGCCAGAGGCGTTGAGGTTGCTGCCCGCCTGGGACCAGGTGGCGTTCCACAGGTTGTTGACGGTGCCGCTCACCGGGACGGTGATGGCCCAGTTGCCCTGGGTGGTGCCCGTGTTCACGATCTGGACCCGCTGGCAATAGCCGGAACCCCAGTCGCTGTCCGTCGTCTGCAGGACGGAGAAGTTCGCGGCCGGGGTGGGCGTTGGCGTCGGGGTGGGGGTCGGAGTCGGCGTAGGGGTTGGCGTGGGTGTGGGTGTGGGCGTGGTTGCATCGCCCCACAGCCGTTGCAGCAACTGGACCTTGTCGGCGCGCACGGTGGTCCAGTCGTCGTCCAGGATGCCGCCCGTGTCGCCACTGTTGGGGTTCCACGACCAGTAGAAGCCGCTGCGCATGCCCTTGCCGACCATGTAGTCCACCAGCGCGTTCTGCCACAACACGTCGCGCGCATCGCCGCGGCCCAACTTGCCGCCGAACTCGCCCAGCATCACGGCATGACCGGCCTGCACGAACTGGCCGAAATGCTGCTCCCAGATGGCCGGCATGTTGCTCGGGAAATTGGCGGCATTGAAGTAGGGCTGCACGTAGACGTCCGGCCCGTAGGTGTGCGGCGCCAGCAGCAGGCGGTTGGCCGGGATGTTCAGCGGCGTGCAGGCCAGGGGTTCCAGATTGCCGCCCCAGAAGTGCGCGTTGCCGCCCGAGCAGCTGGGGTTTTCGCCGATGCCTTCCACCGCGATCAGCCACTGGGGCGCCACCTGCAGCACGGCCGCCGCGGCGCGCTCGGCCGCGCGGTTCCAGTCGGTGGCGTTGTTGCCGGTGCCCCAGGTGGCCGCGCCGTGGGGTTCGTTCTTGATGTCGATGCCGATCACGCCGGGCACGCCCGCATAGCGCTGCGCCACAAAGGTCAGGTCGCTGATCCACTGTTGCTCGCTGTAGCCCGGGGTGTACCAGAGCTCGCTGATGGTCTGGCAATCGGGGGTGTGGTGGTCCAGCAGCACATACATGCCGCGGTTGCTCAGCTCGCCGACGACCTTGTCCATCACCTGGATGGCCGACAGGCCCTGCAGGTCGGCATTGCGGCCGTAGTCGATGCTGCTGGGCGTGGCGGAGCCATGCAAGGTGGCGGGGCAGAAGGGCAGGCGCACGGCGTTGAAGCCCTGCGCCTGCATCTGCGTGATCATGTCGGTCCAGTTGCGTGCCCACAGGCCGTGCACCACATGGTTGTTGGTCTCGAAGCCAAACCAGTTCACGCCGCGCAGCTGGATGGCCTTGCCCGCACCGTCCAGCACCTTGCCGGCGTTGATTTCGTAGCTCCAGGCCGCGCTGGCGCTGGCCAGCAGGCAGCCGGCCAACGCCAGGCTCTTGCACAGGGTGGTGATCTTCATGGCTCGCGCATCTCCCGAAAATGGTGTTGTGTCTGGCAGTCAGCGGGAAGGCCCCTGGCGGGCGGGCCTGCGCTCTCGCAGTGTGGGCGCCCCGCGCACCGGCGGCGTTTCCATGGATGCCAATTGTAAGAGGCTGTTCGCGGTCTTCCGGGACGTTCGCGCCATCTTTGCGGAATGGGGGTCAGGCCGCGTTGCGGGTGCGGCCTGCCAGCGACACGGCCTGCAGCGAAAGGCCGTCGATTTCATGGGTGATGCCCGAAAGCACGTTCGCCACCACGGCAAATTCCCGCCCGTGCTGGCCCGCGCGCGCCGCCATGACCTGCGCATTGAAACTGACCACCTTGGCCTCGCGGGCCACCGTCTGGATGGACTCCACGATGCCCGCCAGTTCCTTCATGAGGGTTTCGGACTGGGCCTTGCCCACCTGGTCGAACACCGTGGTGGCGGTGTTGAGTGCCTCCAGCACGCCGTCGGTGGTCTCCACCAGCCGCGCGAGCACTTCCTCGACGCGTGGGCTGCGGCGCTCCGTCAGGTCCAGCGCGGTGGCGACCTGCTGGGCAAAGGCATCGATGACGGTGCCCACGCCTCCGGGCTGCCCATACACCTTGCGGATGCGGTCGGCGTCGGGAGCGTTGAAATGGCGGGGCGTGTCCACCAGCCGGGCCTGGCTGGCGGTGAACAGGGCCAGGGTGCCGCGCGCGGCCTTCAGGTGCAGGTCGCTGCCGCCGGCGGCCAGCACGGTTTGCAGCACCATGCGCTGGGACAGCATGCGCTGGCGGGCGGCGAGGTTGACCAGCGACATCTCGGCATCGCGTGCCGCCGGTGGCGAAGGCATGGGCAGGGTGGAAGGCGGTGCGGACGTGCCCGGGCGTGGGGAGAGGGAATAGGCTGCCATGGTGGTCCTTGTGCTCATTGCATTCAGATACATACTTCAAGCAATAGCCGGGCCAGCGCGTGGCCGCCGGATGGCCGCCGTGCGGGGGGACGATGGGACCGCCAGCGGTGTGCCGTTGGCCGTGGGGCGCATGGTGCGGCGGCCCCGGCCGGGACCGTGGGGAGACGGCGTGGAGTCCGCGGCCTACACGGCGCGGCGCGCCAGGGGAGCGTCCTGCGATGCCAGGGCCACGCCGCGCACCACATCGCCCACCACGATCACCGACGGGCTGGCCAGCCCTTCGTGGGTGATGGTGGCATGCAGCGCTCCCAGCGTGGTCACGGCCTGCCGCTGGTGCGGCAGGCTGGCGTGCTGGATGATGGCCACGGGGGTGTCGGCCGGCAGGCCGGTGAGCAGCTCCTGCTCGATGGTGGCAGCGCCACTCACGCCCATGTAGATCACCAGCGTGAGCCTGGCGTCGCGGGCCGTGGCGGCCAGCTGGCGCCAGTCGGTGCCCGCGTCGCCGGGCTTGGCGTGGCCGGTGACGAAGACCACGCCGTGGGCATGCTCACGGTGGGTGAGCGGTGCGCCCAGCGAGGTCAGGCCCGCCAGGCCCGCCGTGATGCCGTTGACCACGGTGACCGGCACACCCGCTGCGCGCAGGTGCTCCACTTCTTCACCACCACGGCCAAAGATGAACGGGTCGCCGCCCTTGAGGCGCACGACGTTCTCGCCTTCGTTCACCGCCATCAGCATCAGCTTTTCAATGAAGGCCTGGGGGGTGCTCTTGCAGCCGCCGCGCTTGCCCACGTAGATGATGCGTGCCGTTGGAGATGCGTGGGCCACGATGGCATCGCTCACCAGGTCGTCCACCAGCAGCACGGTGGCTGCCTGGATCGCCTTGAGGGCCTTGATCGTCAGCAGCTCCGGGTCGCCCGGGCCCGCGCCGACCAGCGTGCAACTGCCGCCGGTGCCCAGGTGGGGCTTGGAGGGGGGCAGGGTGGCGGGGGGTGTGGGGCGGCTCATGGGGATGTCTCCGAAACTGTTTGATCGGCAAGTTGCAAGATATGTTCCACCTGGCGCGCAATCGCGGGTGGAACCGGCAACTCACCCGCCAGCACGCGGCGCGTGTAGGTGGCGGTCGTGGCGACGTCGATCTCGGCCGGCAGGCCCGGCACCTCGCTGGCCGTGCCGGGCTGCTGCGCTTCCAGCACCTTGTGCACGCCGTGCACGAAACCGTCGTAGCGGGGCGTGCGGCGGGGGTCGGTGGCGACCTCCCCTTCCAGGCCGCGCGAGAGCAGCGCGCTCATGCCCAGCGTGTGGAAGGTGGTCTGCAGCATCTCGAAGTATTCAGGATGGGTGTAGGCCGTGACCACCACCGAGGGCCCTGCGCACGGGCTCATCAGCTTGACCACGCTGTGCCCCGGGTTGCGCAGGCCTACCACCTCGCGCACCGACAGCAGGCGCGCCAGGCCCGCGTGCAGGTGCTGGGTGTGGATGTGGCGCACCGTGCCATTTGCTATCTTTTCGGGAGCTGTCAGCGCAGGTACATCGAGGGCCAGCAGCACATCCGATGCCAGAATGCGGCGCGCCTCGGTGCGCATGCCATGCAGCAGCACGGGCAGGCCCTCACGTGCCAGCAGCAGGGCCAGCAGCGGTGTCAGCACCGGCAGCTTGCGCGCACCGTTGTAGCTGGGCAGCACGATGAGCGGGCGGTCGGTGGCGGGCAGCAGGGCCAGGCGCTGGTGCGTGGCATCGAGAAAGCCGCACATCTCCTCCGAGGTCTCGCCCTTGATGCGCATGGCCAGGCAAAAGGCGCCGATCTCCAGGTCGCTCACCTGCCCATCCAGCACCTGGCCGAACAGATCCGTGGCCTGCGCGCGCGCGAGTGGCTTGGCGCCGCGCGCGCCGCGCCCGATCTCCTTGATGTACTGACTGATGCCCATGGTATTTTTTTGCGGGACTTGTGAAACAGGGCTCCAGCGTCGTTATTTCGGCTTGCCGTACAGGCGTACTGTCTGCGCCGAAAATGCCTAGCTGGAGCCCTGTTGCACAAGTCCTTGTGGGGGTTCTAGGGGGAACTGAGCCGCTATTTTCCTGCAACCCAGAGAACTTTTGGTTATATGGTGGCCTGCGCCAGGGGCTTGGACGCCAATGGGCCGGTGGCGCGCACCATGCGCTTGAGTTCTGGCAGGCACGAGCCGCAGTTGGTGCCGCAGCGCAGCTTGCCTTGCAGCTGGGCCAGGCGGTCGTCGTCGGTGCCGTGGCAGCGCGCCAGCTCGGCGGTGATGGCGGTGTCCGTCACGTTGAAGCAGGTGCACACCGATTTGCCGCGCGACTGCACGGCCACGGGGGCCTTGGCGCCGGGCACCAGCAGCAGGCGGCCGTAGGTCTGCGCGGGCAGTTCTTCCTGCAGCAGGGTCTTGAGCCAGCCCTCGGCGCTGGTGTCGCCCGCCAGCACGATGCCTTCGAGCGTGGTGGTGTCACCGTGGCGTGCCAGCCGCGCGGCGCGGCGCTGGCCGCGTTTCTTGTCGGCGTAGCGCAGCGTGTCGGTGGTGGCCAGGCCCATCAGGGCTTCGATGTGTTCCACCGTGGCGTCCGGCGGGGCTTCGTGCGCGGCGGCGCGCAGCAGCACACCCACGCGCTCGCGCCCGGGTTCGCCCAGCGGCGTGTTGTTGCTGAAGGGCACGCAGCTGGCAAACGGAAACTGCGCCATCAGCGCGGACAGCGCCTCGCGCGTGGCCTGGGCGCTGCTGGCGGGCAGCCAGGCCATGGCCAGCAGCGTCCAGGGCAGCTCGGCCTTGAGCACCTTCACGGCCGCGTGCTTGAGCTCAGGCTGCTTGGACGTGGGGCAGTAGGCCGAGGTGGTGAGTGCGTTCACGCCCGCCAGCCGCTCGCCGGTGGACGAGCAGCCGCTCAAGAACTCGCTGCCCCAGTGCATCGCCATGAAGGCCTGCGACAGGCCCACCGTGGTGTCGGCCTGCGCGGGCACCACGATGGTGCCGCGCTTGCTTGTCACATAGACCAGGTCGCCGTTCTTCAGGCCGCGCCGCTCCATGTCCTGCGGGTGCAGCTGCACGCTGGGCTCGGCCACGTGGCCGAAGAGGCGTCCCAGCGTGCCGGTGCGTGTCATGCCGTGCCACTGGTCGCGCAGGCGGCCCGTGGTCAGGCTGAAGGGGTAGCGCGATTCGCGTTGTTCGGCCGTGGGCAACCAGGCGTGCGGGGCAAAACGTGCGCGGCCGTCGGCGGTGGGGAACACGCCGTCTTCGTACAGGCGCGCCTTGCCGGTGGTGGCGCCCTCGGGCAGCGGCCACTGTTGTGGCCCTTGGGATTCGAGCATCTCCCACGACAGGCCGGTGATGTCCAGGTCGCGCCCTCGCGTGCTTTCGCGGTGCTCGTTCCACACGGTTTCGGCGCCCTGGTCGGCGTCGCCAGTGGCGTAGGGGAACAGCGTGGGTTGGCCGGGCCGCAGGCGGGCCTCCAGCTGGTGCGCGAACTGCACCGCTATGGCCCAGTCGTGGCGTGTTTCGCCGGGGGCGGGCACGGCAGAGCGCACGCGCGAGATGCGGCGCTCGCTGTTGGTCACGGTGCCGGTTTTTTCACCCCAGGTGGTGGCGGGCAGCAACAGGTCGGCGTACTGCGCGGTGGCGGCGGTGGCAAAGGCCTCCTGCACCACCACGAACTCGGCGCGCTGCAGCGCGCGGCGCACGGTGGCCTGGTCGGGCATGCTCTGCGCGGGGTTGGTGCAGGCGATCCACAGGGCCTTGATCTCGCCGTCGGCAGCGGCCTGGAACATCTCCACGGCCGTCTTGCCCGGCTTGCTGGGCACATCGGCCACGCCCCACAGCGCGGCCACTTCGGCGCGGTGCTGCGGGTTGGCCAGGTCGCGGTGGGCGCTGAGCAGATTGGCCAGGCCACCCACCTCGCGCCCGCCCATGGCGTTGGGCTGGCCGGTCAGGCTGAACGGGCCCGCGCCGGGCTTGCCGATCTGTGCGGTGGCCAGGTGCAGGTTGATGAGCGCTGCGTTCTTGGCCGTGCCGCTGCTGCTCTGGTTCAGACCCTGGCAGTACAGGCTGAGCGTGGCTTTGGACTGCGCAAACCACTTGGCGGCGGTGGTCAGGTCGGCCACCGAAATGCCACAGGTCTGCGCCACGCGTTCGGGTGTGTAGTCGCGCACCAGGGCCTTGAGTTCGTCGAAGCCCGTGGTGTGCGCGCCGATGTAGGCGGCGTCGATCCAGCCTTCCCACAGCATGATGTGCAGCATGCCGTTGAACAGCATCACGTCGCTGCCCGGCTGGATGGGTAGGAACAGGTCGGCCATGCCGGCCGTGTCGGTGCGGCGCGGGTCGGCCACGATGACCTTCATGCCGGGGTTGGCGGCGCGCGCGTCCTCGATGCGGCGGAACAGGATGGGGTGCGCCCAGGCCGCATTGCTGCCCACGATGAACAGGCACTGCGCGTGTTTTACGTCGTCGTAGCAGGCGGGCGGTGCGTCGGCGCCCAGCGTCTGCTTGTAGCCCGCCACGGCGCTGCTCATGCACAGGCGCGAGTTGGTGTCGATGTTGTTGGTGCCGATCAGGCCCTTGGCGAGTTTGTTGAAGACGTAGTAGTCCTCGGTCAGCAACTGGCCGCTCACGTAGAAGCCCACGGCGTCGGGGCCGTGCTGCTGGATGGTGTGGGCAAACTTCTCGGTGGCCAGGCCCAGGGCCGTGTCCCATGAGATGGCGCGTGGAGCATCGCTGCGCTGCAGACGTTGCTGCGGCTGCAGCAACCGGGTCTGCAGCGTGATGGGGCTGCTGGCGGTGAGGTGCAGGGTCGAGCCCTTGGTGCACAGGCGGCCAAAGTTGGCGGGGTGGTTTGGGTCGCCCCGCACGCCGGTGATCTGGGGGCCGTCGCTTTCGATGATCACGCCGCAGCCTACGCCACAGTAGGGGCAGGTGGATTTGGTTTCTTGCATGGCGTGGATTCCGGTGTTTTTGTGCTCCAGCGCTTGTGTGGTAAGCGCTGAAAGCTATGAATTTGTTAGCGTTTTCGGGCGACAGGCCTTCTGGCGCGGAGCTGGCTCCGGGGCTTCTTCTTCACGCCGCCACGCCGCGCCGCGCGGGCCCGGCCAGCGGCCGTGCCAGGTCCAGCGCGTGCGAGGCCAGTTCCGTGGCGTCCAGGTACACGCTGCCGTCTTCCACCTTCACGGCGAAACGCGGCGTGCAGCCTTCGTCGGGCGCCGAGGCCTGGCCGTCGCACAGGCCGATGGTCCAGTTGTGCAGCGGGCACGCCACGTGGGTGCCAAACACGATGCCCTGCGACAGCGGGCCGCCCTTGTGCGGGCAGCGGTCCAGCAGCGCGAACACGCCCCCGGCGTCGTTGCGGAACACGGCCACGTCCAGGCCCTGGGGGCGCGCCACGCGGCGCGAGCCCAGCTCGGGGATGTCGTCCACGCGGCAGATCAGCTTCCAGTCGGCGGGGGTGGTCGTGGTCATGGTCATGGCGATGATTCCTTCGATTTTTTTGTGTTGCGGGGGCGTGGGGCCGTGGGACGGGGTACCGGACGAACAGCCGGGCTCAGGCGGAAAGCGCGGCGTACAGGCCGGTCACGCGGTCCATGCTGGAGAGCAGGTTCTCGCTGGCCACGAACACCTCGGCCACCTGGCGGTTCACGTTGCCGCCGCCCTGCATGCGCTGCAGCGCGGCGTCGAAAAAAACCCACTGCCCGTCGGCCAGCTGCAGCTCCTGGCGGATGCGGCTGGTGGCCTGGGGGGCGTTGCGCAGCAGCTCGGTGGCGGCGATGAATTCGCCGCGCGCCTTGGCGATCTCGGTGGTGGCGGTGGCCGCGTCCACGGGCAGCATGGCGGCCAGGTAGAACTTGGCCATGCGCTGGCTCAGCATGCGCTGGCGGCCCGCAACGTTGACCAATTGGCCCACGGGCTTGCCCAGCGCGGCTTCGTACTGCGTGGTGCCCTGATGGGCCAGGGCCAGCACCTTGGCATCGGCCTGCAGCATGGCGCTGGCGTTGTCGGCGGACGAGGTTTCGGCCGCCAGCGTGACCTTGTGGGCGGCCCAGGCGGTTTCCAGCTTCACATAGGTCTCGCGGATGGCGGGCGAGGGCGCAAAGGCCTTGAGCTCCGCCAGCTGGCGCTCGAACAGCGCGATGGACTGGCCCAGCACCTGGCGCGCCGTGGGCGTGTCGGCCTTGTGGGACAGGGCCAGCCAGGCCTTGCCCACGCGCTGGCTCAGCATGCGCTGGCGCCCGGCCTTGTTGATGGCGTCGTTGAGGTCGGTGACCTGGGCGTGGGCGTTGCCCAGCGGGGCCAGGGCGCCGCAGGCCGCGGCGGTCAGGAGGGTTCTGCGTTGCATGGGATGTGCTCCGTGGGGACTCAGGCGCCCAGGGGGGCGAACTGGCGGGTGTCCACCGCCGCCTTGTCGAACTCGAACCAGGGGTCGGGCTCGCCGTCGAGCGCGAACTGCAGCTGCTCCCACAGGGCCTTGCGGCCTTCGTGGTCTTCGAGGATGCGTTTTTTGACGTAGTCCAGGCCCACGCGGTCCACGTAGTGCACGGTGCGCTCCAGGTACCAGCCCTCCTGGCGGTACAGCTCGCAGAACGCGCCCGTGTACTCCAGCACTTCCTCGGCGGTCTTGAGCTTGGTGAAGAAGTGCGCCACCTCGGTCTTGATGCCGCCGTTGCCGGCCACGTACATCTCCCAGCCCGAGTCCACACCGATGATGCCCACGTCCTTGATGCCGGCCTCGGCGCAATTGCGCGGGCAGCCGCTCACGGCGAACTTGACCTTGTGCGGGGCGTACATGCGCCACATGGCGCGCTCCAGGTCCTTGCCCATTTGCGTGCTGTCCTGGGTGCCCATGCGGCACCACTCGCTGCCCACGCAGGTCTTCACGGTGCGCAGGGCCTTGGCGTAGGCGTGGCCGCTGGGCATGCCGATGTCCTTCCACACATTGACCAGGTCTTCCTTCTTCACGCCCAGCAAATCGATGCGCTGGCCACCCGTGACCTTGACGGTCGGGATCTTGTACTTGTCCACCGCGTCGGCGATGCGGCGCAGTTCGTCGGCCGTGGTCTCTCCCCCCCACATGCGCGGGATGACGCTGTAGGTGCCGTCTTTCTGGATGTTGGCGTGGCTGCGTTCGTTGATGAAGCGGCTTTGCGGATCGTCCCTGGCCTCCTTGGGCCAGGTGCTGATGAGGTAGTAGTTGACCGCGGGGCGGCAGCTGGCGCAGCCATTGGGCGTCTTCCATTCCATGAACCTGAACACGTCGGCGATGGTCACCAGCTTGGCTGTGCGGATCGCATCGCGCACGGCCTGGTGGCCGTGGTCGGTGCAGCCGCACATGGCCTTGGTCTTGGGCGTGGCGCTGTAGTCGCCGCCCGCCGTGAACATGATGATCTGCTCCACCAGACCGGTGCACGAGCCGCAGGATGCGCTGGCCTTGGTGTGCTTGCGCACTTCGTCCAGCGTGAACAGGCCTTTTTCCTTGATGGCCTTGCAGATGGCGCCCTTGGTCACGCCGTTGCAGCCGCAGACCTCGTCGCTGTCCTGCATGGCGGCGGCCTTGCTCTGGCCCTGGTGGCCCGTGTCGCCCAGATGCGATTCGCCGAACATGAGCTTGTCGCGCAGGTCGGTCACGCTGCGGCCGTCGCGCAGCAGCTTGAAGTACCAGCTGCCGTCCACCGTGTCGCCATACAGGCAGGCGCCCACCAGCTTGTCGTCCTTGATGACGAGTTTCTTGTACACACCGCCGAAGGGGTCGCTCATCACGATTTCCTCGGTGCCTTCACCGCCCTGGAAGTCGCCGGCCGAGAACAAGTCGATGCCGGTGACCTTGAGCTTGGTGGAGGTCAGCGAGCCCTGGTAGCGGCCGATGCCGAACTCGGCCAGGTGGTTGGCCAGCACCTTGCCCTGCTCGAACAGCGGGGCCACCAGGCCATAGGCAATGCCCCGGTGCGCGGCGCATTCGCCCACGGCGTAGATGCGTGCGTCGGTGGTGGTCTGCAGCGTGTCGCTCACCACAATGCCGCGGTTCACGTGCAGACGCATCTTTTCAGCCAGCGCGGTGTTGGGACGGATGCCCACGGCCATCACCACGAGGTCGGCGGGCACCTCGGTGCCGTCCTTGAATTTCACACTGGCCACGCGGCCATCGGCGTTGCCCACGAGTTCCTGCGTCTGCGCACCGATCAGGAACTGCATGCCGCGCTGCTGCAGCGAATCCTGCAGCATCTTGCCCGCCACGTCGTCGAGCTGGCGCTCCATGAGCCAGCCCGCCACGTGCACCACGGTGACCTGCATGCCGCGCTTCATGAGGCCGTTGGCGGCCTCCAGGCCCAGCAGGCCGCCGCCGATGACCACGGCGTGTTTGTAGGTGGCGGCGGCGTCGATCATCGCCTGGGTGTCGGCGATGTCGCGGTAGGCCAGCACACCCTTCAAGTCCTTGCCCGGCACGGGCAGGATGAACGGGTTCGAGCCGGTGGCCATGATCAGGCGGTCGTATTCGGCGGTGATCACATCGCCTGCGGCACTGGTCGCGCTGACCACGCGGCGCACGCGGTCCACGTCGGTCACCGTGAAGCCGGTGTGCAGCGTGATGTGGTTGTCGGCATACCAGGACCAGTCGTTCAGAATGATCTCGTCGATGGTCTGCTCGCCGGCCAGCACGGGCGAGAGCAGGATGCGGTTGTAGTTGGGGTGCGGCTCGGCGCCGAACACCGTGATGTCGTACAGATCGGGGGCAATCTTGAGCAGCTCTTCCAGCGTGCGCACACCGGCCATGCCGTTCCCCACCATCACCAGCTTGAGCTTTTTCATCGTGACTCCGTCCGTTGCGCCGCCGGGGCGGCGCGAAAAACAAAAAAGGCGTCCACACGATGCTGCTTCGAATGCGATTCGAAACGGCATGTGGGGACGCCTTTGTCCGTACAACTCCTCGGTGCGCCATTGCACGGCTGAATTGCGGGACCCCGCAGGGTCGTTGCCTACGTTAAGCAATGCTTGTGCCAGTCGCCCTGCACGCATCTGGGGCGCGGGCTGGCGCCGGGCCCGGAGAATGGGGCAGGCCGGGGCCGGACCCGTGCCGCCCCGCGCACCCGGCGGGCGCGGCATGCACCACCTTGGGCATGAAACCTGCATGGAGCTGGTGCATGAGTTTTGAACTGGACTTTGGCTACACCTCGCAGGCCGGGCGCAAGGCGTTGAACGAGGACTTCGCCGCGCTGGTGTCCGGGCAGGGGCGCGAGCGCGAGCGGGGTGCCATCGCCGCCATCGCCGATGGCGTGAGCACCGGCGGCAATGGCCGCGAGGCCGCCCAGACCACGGTCAACACGCTGGTGAACGACTACTTCGCCACGCCCGACACCTGGGACACCACGGTGGCGCTGGACCGCATCCTGTCCGCCCACAACGGCTGGCTCGCGTCCATGAACCGGCGCCGCCAGCCCGCGGTGGGGCTGACCACCGTGACCGCGCTGGTGCTGCGCGGCCAGTCGTATACGCTGGCCCATGTGGGCGACACGCGGGCCTACCTGCTGCGCGGCGGCCGGCTGCAGCAGCTGACCGCCGACCACGTGATGTCGCAGCACGACTTCGCCCACCAGCTCACCCGTGCCATGGGCCTGGATGACCATGTGGTGGTGGACTACAGCCAGGGCGAACTGCACAGCGGCGACCTGTTCGTGCTGCTCTCCGATGGCGTGCACGGCAGCCTTCCCGTGCGCGAACTGCGCCAGCTGCTGCGCCAGGGCGGGCCGGCGCAGGCCCTGAGCGACGGGCTGGTGCAGGCCGCGCTGCGCCGTGGCAGCAGCGACAACGTGACCGCGCTGATCGTGCAGGTGCAGGGCGTTCTGGAGGCCACACTGCAGGATGAATCCCGCCGTGCGCAGGACCTGCCCGTGCTGCCCCTGCTCAAGGTGGGCGACACCGTGGATGGCCTCACGGTGACGGCCCTGGTGGCCGACAGCGGCATCCACCGCATCTACCAGGTGCGCGACGGGGCCACGCAGCGGCTGTATGCCCTCAAGACCCTGCTGCCCGCGCGCGCCCACGACGTGGAAGAGCGCGCCACGCTGGCGCACGAGGCCTGGGTGGCGCGGCGCATGCAGTCGGGCCAGGCCGCAGCCCATCTGGCGCGGCTCAACGACTGGCCATTGGGTGCCACCGGCACGGGCGACGGCGCGGGGGCCAGCGCGTTTTACCTGCTGTACGACTGGCATTCCGGCGACACGCTGGGGCAGCGCCTGCGCCACCGCCAGCACCTGGCCGTGGGGCAGGCCGTGACGGTGGCCGTGCAGGCCGCGCGCGTGCTGGGCTGGCTGCACCGCCAGGGCGTGGTGCACCGCGACATCAAGCCCGACAACCTGCACCTGGGCGACGACGGCGTGCTGCGCGTGCTGGACCTGGGCGTGGCCCTCTCGGGCCGCGAGCCCGAGGCCACCCGCCGCCTGCACGCGGGCACCCCCAGCTACATGAACCCCGAGCAGTGGCCGGGCTACGAACGCAACGGCGATCCCGCCGGCCAGCTGCCCGACGCGGGCAGCGACCTGTTCGCGCTGGGCGTCACGCTGTACCAGCTGCTCAGCCACGGGCGCCTGCCCTATGGCGAGGTGGTGCAGTACCAGCTGGGCCGCTACCACCGCGACCCTGTGGCCCCCAGCCGCCACAACCCGGGCGTGCCCATCTGGCTCGACCAGATCGCCCTGAAGGCCGTGGCGCGCCACCGCGCGCAGCGCTTCGAGACGGCGGAGGAGCTGCTGCTGGCCCTGGAGCGCGGCGCGTCGCGGCCCCTGTCGGCCCCCGGCCCCCAGCCCCTGATGCAGCGCGATGCCACGGCCCTGTGGAAGATCGCGCTCGCGGTGAGCGTGCTGGTGAACCTGCTGCTGATCTACTGGCTGCTGTTCCTGCCCCGGTAGGGGGCGGCAATGGTGGCTTTTTGCTATTAAAAACATAGCTGCTGGCGCCGATGGAGAAAGCGCTAGGGCCTGTTTTTACTTCAAAATAACATCGCGGTGGTGCGCGGCCTCTGAAGCCGCCCCGGCCCCTGCCGGGATGCCGGGCAGGGGCTTGTCCTTTCGGGCGGCCCGTGCCCGCGCCCCCGTGGGCAGGCACAAGGCAAGGCCGCAATGCCTCAGGAGGAAATCCTGGCCCGTCCGCCGCGTTCGGCCCAGGTCCGCGTCCAGCGGATCTGCATCACGCGCAGCAGCAGCAGCATGGCCAGCGCACACACTGCGATGCCCACGAAACCCCACAGGTAAGTGCCCGTGTACTGGCGCGAGATGCCCATGCCGTTGGGGATGAGGCCGCCGCCCAGCGCGCCGATCTCACCGATCATCGAGCCCGCCACCGCCGTGGTCAGCGGCCAGCGCAGCGGCACCAGCTGGAACAGTGCGCCATTGCCCGCGCCCAGCGCTGCAAAACACACCAGGAACAGCAGCATGGTGATGGGCAGCGAGTTCTCTGCCAGGCCGCACAGCACCATGCTCACGGCCGTGATGGCGAGCACGCCCGTCAGTGTGTTGACGCCGCCCCAGTGGTCCGACAGCCAGCCGCCGAATATGCGCAGGGCCGCGCCCAGAAAGGCCGCCATCATCGTGAGCTGGCCTGCCTGCACCTTGCTCACGCTGAACTGGTCGTAGAAGTAGCTGGGCAAAAAGGCGGTCAGGCCGATGAAGCCGCCAAACGTCACGGCGTAGATCAGGCTGAAGGCCCAGCCGTCCTTCTCGAACAGGCAGGCAATGTGTTCACGAAAGCTGCTGTGGGCCGCGAGGTCTGGAGGTTCCTTCGCGTAGACGGCCATCACCAGCGCGGGGATGGCCACGCTCACGGCGGCAAAGCCATACACGGCCTGCCAGCCGAACTTTTGCGCCAGCGCGGGGGCGAGCAGGGCGGCCACCGCCGTACCCACGTTGCCGGCGCCCACGATGCCCATGGCCAGGCCCTTGTAGCGCGGCGGAAACGAGCCCGAGCCCAGCGACAGCGCCACGCCAAAGCTGGCGCCCGCCACGCCCAGCAGGATGCCCATGGCCAGCAGGTCGTTGTAGGTGTGTACGAACATGTAGCCAAAGCCCATGGCCAGGAAGATGCCGGCCATCTCGACCAGCGTGGCGTTCTTGCGGCCGATGTACTGCGCCAGGATGCCCAGCGGAAAACGCATGAGCGCGCCCGCGAAGATGGGGATGGACAGCATCATGCCCATCTGCGTGGGGGTGAGCTGGAAGGCCTCGCGGATGAACGGCGCCATGGCACCGTTGATCACCCAGATTGCGCACGAGAAACCGAAATACAGAAAGGACGACCACAGCGTGGGCGCGTGGCCGGACTTGAGGAACTCGCGAAATTGAAGCATGGCGATCTTGCGCAAAAGGGCCGTGGTGCCTGCCGCAAGCACACCCCAGCCGGGCAGAAAAACAAAAAGGCGCCTGCATGGACTGCTCGGGCTGTGTCCCAGCCTGTGCCTGCCCATGAAGACGCCAACGTCCTGTTCGCCCAATCCGCCGTTGCACCGGGCTGACACGCGGCCCGCATTGGCCGCAGGCTTCCTCAAGCAATGGCTGTGCCAAGCCGGTGCATTGCCAAAGCGCAAATGGAACCCAGCCCGGGCGCCATCATGCGCCAGCGTTCGCTGCGGCCGGGATGGGTGCCCGGCCGGCGGGGTGTCTGGAATGGTGCAGCGCAACGCACCAACCCGGTGTGGGCGCGATGCACCTGTTTGGGGAATTTTGGCGCGGCACGGCCCGAATTTGTTTCAGGATTGCAAGTTCCTGGATTAGCATGGTTTGCATCCGTGCCTGGCGTGTCTCGTGGTGCCAGGGGGCGGTGGACCGAGCAACGGCCTATTCCCATTCTTTGATGAGGGACCCACCATGCGCGTCAATCTGCCCGTCAGCACCCAGGAATATGCGTTTCCCGCCGGCCAGACCCTGGTGTCCACCACCGATCTCAAGGGGCGCATCCTGTACTGCAACCCGATGTTCATCGAGGTCAGCGGGTACGAAAAGGAAGAACTCCTGGGCCAGCCGCACAACATGATCCGGCACCCGGACATGCCCGAGGAGGCGTTTCGCGACATGTGGGACACCATCGCCAGCGGCGCACCCTGGTCGGCGGCTGTCAAGAACCGGCGCAAGGACGGCTCTTTCTACTGGGTGATGGCCAACGTGACGCCCCTGATGCAGGGCGACCAGCCCACGGGCTACATGTCGGTGCGCACCGAGGCCACGCGCGAAGAGATCCAGGCGGCCGACCGGCTGTACCGGCAGATGCAGGCCGAGAAGCAGGCCGGCACGTCCGTGCACGTGCTGCGCGCGGGCCAGCTGGTGAAGAACACGTCCTGGGGGCGCGTCGCCGGCTGGGTGCGCCTGGGGCCCCTGGGCAAGATGATGCTCTGCACGCTGCTGCTGGTGCTCGCCTCGTTCGGGGCCGCATGGCTGGGCGGGCATGCGGTGACGCTCGCGTCCGGGGTGGCGTGGGTGGCCGTGGCGCTGCTGGCGCTGGCCATGGCGGCCTACCTGCACAAGGTCACGGTCGCGCCGCTGGCGCAGATGCTGCGATGGGCCAACCGCATGGCGGCAGGCGACCTGACGCAGAAGATCAGCGCCACGCGCAGCGACACGGTGGGCGACCTGCAGAAGGCGCTGGCGCAGCTCAACGTGAACCTGCTGTCCATCGTGCGCGACGCGCGCCAGGAGAGCGAGCACATGCAGGTCTCCACCCGCGAGATCGCGCAGGGCAACCAGGACCTGTCGGCGCGCACCGAGGCGCAGGCCGGCAACCTGCAGCAGACGGCCGCGTCGATGGAGGAGATCACCGGCACCGTCAAGCAAACCGCCGAGTCGGCGCGCCAGGCCACGGTGCTGGCCACGCAGGCCACCGGGGTGGCCGAGCGCAGCAGCGAGGCCGTGGATGGCGTGGCCAGCACGATGAAGCAGATCCAGGCCGCGTCGGGCCGCATCAGCGAGATCACGCAGCTCATCGACTCCATCGCGTTCCAGACCAACATCCTGGCGCTCAACGCGGCCGTGGAGGCCGCGCGCGCGGGCGAGCAGGGGCGGGGGTTCGCGGTGGTGGCGTCGGAGGTGCGCAGCCTGTCGCACCGCACGCAGTCCGCCGCCAAGGAAATCCGCCAGCTGATCGACGACTCCGCCACCAAGGTGAGCGAGGGTCATGAAAAAACCGACGCCGCGCAGAAGACCATGGCCGAATCGCTGGAGCTGGTGCGCAGGGTGAACACGCTGATCGGCGAGATCCACAGCGCGTCCAACGAACAGCTCAGCGGCATCTCGCAGGTGAACTCGGCGGTGGCCCAGCTCGACACCATCACGCAGCAGAACGCCGCGCTGGTGGAGGAGAACGCCGCGTCGGCCATGCAGCTCAACGGCCAGGCCCAGACCATGACCGAGACGGTGCAGGTGTTCCGCATCGATGCCTCGGCGCCCGCGCAGACGCGCGATGCGGTGGCGCTGCGCAAGGAGATGAAGGGCGGCCAGGCGGCAAAGTCTTCCGGCCGCGCGCTGGCGCCCGTCTGACAGGCGCCGGGCGGCCGGTTGCGTGGGCGGCGGCCCACGGCCTCGCGGGACATGGGTTCTTGCACGCCCGCCCCCCGCCGGTAGGGTGGCCGCGGCCGGCGGTGTGCGGTAGCCTTCGCGGCCAGGGCAGGGCGCGGGTGCCTGCCTGCTGATGGAGACCATGGCAGTTTCAACCACCGAACGATTCATCGCGACCTGCCTGCATGGCTGCGTGCGCGCCTGCTGCAAGAGAACGCAGGCACCGTTGTGCGGCGCAGGGCTGGTGCCTGGTGCAGCCGTACCTCCATCGGCCCGTGGCCGGGGGCTGGAGTGCGTCGGCAAGCTGGGCAGCCGCCCTGTGCGGGCCGGTGCGCTGAAGGCGTGGCCAAGCGGCACGCCGCTGTTGCCGTACCAGGACGCGCGGGTGTCCGTGGCACGCCACGCCGGTGCATAGTGCGCACATCACAGGAGTCGATCCCTATGGCATACACCTGCGCGAGCTGCGGCAAGGACCACGATGAACTCTCGCCCTACATGATGTGGCGGCTGCCGGACCCGGCCCTCGAGCGTGAGCATGAACTCGTGTTCGACGACGACTTCACCTGCCGCATCGGCGACGAGCAGTACTTCATCAGCTGTGAGCTGGAGGTCCCGTTCAAGGCCGATGACCTCAAGCCGCTGGGTTTCATCTGCTGGGCCCGGGTGGACCGCGAAACATACGACCGCTACCGCGGCTATCGCGAGCACGAGGACACGCTGGCGGAATACGCCGAACTGGTGCCGGGCACGTTGGCCAATCCCATCCCCTGCGTGCCCGGCTCCTCTGGCACGGCCGTGGGCCTCAAGGTGCTGGCCGGCGACCCCACGCCCTACATTCGCTGGGTGGATCCTGGCTCGGCCGTGGCGCACCTTCTGGCCCGGGGCGCAACGGTCGGGTATTGGCACGAGGCCATGGGCGCGGGCTGAGGATGTGGGCTGGGAGCGCGGCGGGGTTCTTGGTGAAATCAAAAACCATAGCGGCTAGCGCTTTGTGCATGAGGGCTGGAGGCCAAAAAGGCCAGAAATCCAGGGTTTCCGGCCCCTGTGCTGCTCCTCCCTTCAGGTGCTCCCCCGCACGGTCAACTCAAAGCCCAGGTCGACCGAGTTCCGCTCGGGCGCCTCGCCGCGCATCAGCGCGAGCAGCATGCGCGCACTGGCCTCGCCGATGGCCGAGCGTGGCGTGCGCACCGTGGTCAGCGGCGGCAGCATCTGGTCGCTGCCGGCCAGGTCGTTGAAGCCCGCGATGGCGACCTGGCCGGGCACCTGCAGGCCCAGCCGCTGCGCTGCCAGCAGGCCGCCCTGCGCCAGGTCGTCGTTGCAGAAGAACACGGCATCGACGCCCGGGCGGGTGCGCAGCAGTTCCTCCAGCAGTTCTCCGCCCAGCCGCATGGACGAGGGCTGGGGGCTGAGCAGTTCCAGCTTCGGGTCGTACAGGCCCGCTTCCTTCAGGCAGCGGCGGTAGCCTTCGGCGCGCTGCATGGTGCGGGGGTCGAGCTGGGCCGCGACAAACGCCACGCGGCGACGGCCCCGGGCCAGGAGATGGGCCGTCATGCCGTGGCCCCCGTCCTGCTGCGAAAAGCCCACGCAGTACACGCCGGGCGCGGAGGTCATCTCCATCAGGTGCACGCACGGCACGCCACTGGCGGCGATCATCTGGCGCGATGCCTCGGTGCGGTCGAAGCCGGTGACCAGCAGCCCCGCCGGGCGGTGGGCCAGGTAGGTGCGCAGCAGCTGCTCTTCTTCCTGCGGGTCGTAGTGGGTCACGCCGATCAGCGCCTGGTAGCCGTGGGGGAACAGCGCGCGGTGCACGGCCTCCAGCACGTCGACGAACAGGGCGTTGGACAGCAGGGGCACGAGCACGGGCACCTGCACGCTGCGCTGGGAGGCGAGGGCCCTGGCGGCGGGGTCGGGCACGTAGCCCAGCCGCTGGGCGGCGTCTTTCACGCGCTGCACCAGTTCCTGCGCCACGCCGCGCTCGCCGCGCAGCGCGCGGGAGGCGGTGATGGGGCTGACCTCGGCGGCCTGGGCCACGTCGCTCAGTGTCATGCGGCCGCTGGAGCGGCGCCTTGTCTCGGGTTTGTTCAAGGGTTAACCCTCATTGGGGTGCGGATCGATGTGGTTAGGATAGCGCTGTCCAAACGATGGGACAAGACATTGACGCCCATTTTGGACGAAGTTGCAAAAGTTGCCACGGTTATTGCGGCATCCAGCCAGGGTGCCTTTTTTATGGATCAATTGGATAGCGCTACCAACATGAGTGTCTTGCCGTCAACGGTTTTTCTGGTGGTCATGGGCGTGGCGGGCTGCGGCAAGTCGAGCCTGGGCTCGGCCCTGGCGCAAGCCGAGGGCCTGCCGCTGATCGAGGGAGACGACCACCACAGCCCGGCGAGCCGTGAAAAGATGCGCCAGGGCATCGCGCTGACCGATGCAGACCGCGAGGGGTGGCTCGCCACGCTCGGGCAGCTGCTGCAGGCACAGCCCCATGGCGCGGTCCTGACGTGCTCCGCGCTCAAGAAGTCCTACCGGGACCGCCTGCGCGACGCCTGCCCGGGGCTGCGGTTCGTTTTCCTGGAGATCGACCGTGCCAGCGCGGGCCAGCGCGTGGCCGACCGTGCCGGGACCCATTTCTTTTCCAGCGCGCTGGTGGACAGCCAGTTCGCCACGCTCGAGTCGCCCGTGGGCGAGGCGGGAGTGCTGCGGCTGGATGCACTGGCCGCCCTGGCCGTTCTTCAACAGCAGGCCTCGGCCTGGATCGCCGCCACGGAGGCCGCATGACCACCCCGGAAGACTCCACCCCCGTGCGGCCCAGCCGGTACGTCGCCGCCTCCCAGGTGCTCATGGCCGCCTGCCTGGCCGTGATGGCCGTGGCCGTGTTCGTGAATGTGGTGCTGCGCTACGGCTTTGGCAGTGGCGTCGTGGCGAGCGAAGAACTCTCGCGCCTGCTTTTCGTGTGGATGGTCTTCATTGGCGCTGCGGCGGCCTACCCCGCCGGCGAGCACATGGCCTTCACCAGCCTGGCGGGCCTGCTCGCCAAGCGTCCCCTGGCATTTGGCGCGCTCACGGCGTTGATCCGGCTGCTGGTGATCGCGGCCTGCGCGATGCTGGCCTGGGGCGCCTGGCACCAGGTGATCGTCGGCATGGACAGCCATTCCGTGGTGCTGGGCTACCCGGCGGCCCTGTTGCCGCTGCCCGCCTTCCTGTGCGCTGTCGCCATCGGCGTCATGGCGCTGATCGAATTGATTCAACGCAAGCCGCTGGACCTGGGTCACGGCGCCGAGGTGGAGTAACCGATGATGTCCCTGGGACCCGAAGCGCAGGCTTTTATTGTTTTCTCCGTGGGCATGCTGGTGCTCATGGGCACAGGCATGAACATGGGCCTGGCCCTCGTGCTCACGGGCGCGGGCATGGCGTGGGTGCTCGACTTCTGGGATGCGCAGCTGCTGGCCCAGAACCTGGTGGCGGGGGTGGACAGCTTTCCGCTGCTGGCCGTGCCGTTCTTCATCCTGGCTGGCGAGCTGATGAACTCGGGCGGCATCAGCCGCCGCATCATCGACATGGCGCAGGCCTGGGTCGGGCACATCCGGGGCGGCCTGGGCTACGTGGCCATCGGCGCGGCGGTGCTCATGGCCAGCATGAGCGGCTCCGCGCTGGCCGATACGGCCGCGCTGGCCACCATCCTCTTGCCCATGATGCGCCAGCAGGGCTACCCGATGAACACGTCGGCCGGGCTGATCGCCTCGGGCGGCATCATCGCGCCCATCATCCCGCCCTCCATGCCGTTCGTCATCTACGGCGTGACGACCAACACCTCGATCTCTGCGCTGTTCGTCTCCGGCATCGTGCCGGGCCTGATGATGGGCGCGGGCCTCATCTTCGCCTGGCGCTGGGTGCTGCGCGGCATGGACCTGCCGCAGGGCGAACCCTTGCCCGTCAAGGACCGCCTGCGCGCCACGGTGCGTGCCTTCTGGGCCATGCTGATGCCCCTGATCATCATCGGCGGCATGAAGTCGGGCGTCTTCACGCCCACCGAGGCCGCCGTGGTGGCCGCGTTCTACGCGCTGGTGGTGGCGTTGTTCGTCCACCGCGAAATGAAGATCGCGGAAATCTACGGCGTGCTGGTGCGTGCGGCCAAGACCACCTCCATCGTGATGTTCCTCTGCGCGGGCGCCCAGGTGGCCAGCTACATGATCACGCTGGCCGACCTGCCCAATGTGCTGACCAGCTGGCTGGGTCCGCTGGTGGAGAACCCCCGCCTCCTGATGGCGGTGATGATGATCGTGCTGGTGCTGATCGGCACGGCGCTCGACCTCACGCCCACCATCCTGATCTTCGCGCCCGTGATGCTGCCCATCGCCGTGAAGGCGGGCATCGACCCGGTGTATTTCGGCCTGATGTTCGTGCTCAACGGCGCGATCGGCCTCATCACGCCGCCGGTGGGCACGGTGCTCAACGTGGTGGCCGGGGTGGGGCGGATATCGATGCACAGCGTGATCAAGGGCGTGAACCCGTTCCTCTTCACCTACGTGCTGATCCTGGCCTTGCTGGTCGCCTTTCCACAGATCGTCACCGCCCCCGTGGTGTGGCTGCGCTGACCGCCCGTTTCCTCCCCTCTTTTTTCCTTTCCCACCCGCTAATGGAGACAACCATGAAAACTTTCCGCCGCACCCTTCTGGCCGCCTTGTCGGTGGCCGCCCTTGCCTGCTCGTTCCAGGCCGCCGCGCAGGATTTCAAGCCACGCATCATCCGGTTTGGCTACGGCCTCAACGAAGTGTCCAACCAGGGGCGTGCCACCAAGCTGTTCGCCGAAGAGGTCGAAAAGGCCTCGGGCGGCAAGATGAAGGTGCGCGCCATCGGCGCCGCCGCCCTGGGCTCGGACGTGCAGATGCAGCAGGCGCTGGTCGGCGGTGCGCAGGAGATGATGGTGGGCTCCACCGCCACGCTGGTGGGCATCACCAAGGAAATGGCGATCTGGGACACCCCCTTCCTGTTCAACAACGCGAAGGAGGCCGATGTGGTGCTGGACGGCCCCGTGGGCCAGAAGGTGATGGACAAGCTGCAGGAAAAGGGCCTCGTGGGCCTCGTGTACTGGGAGAACGGCTTTCGCAACCTGACCAACAGCAAGCGCCCTGTCACCAAGCTGGAGGACATGAATGGCATCAAGCTGCGCGTGATGCAGAACAACGTGTTCCTCGACAGCTTCAAGACCCTGGGAGCCAATGCCGTTCCACTGCCGTTCTCGGAACTGTTCACCGCCCTCGAGACCAACACCGTGGACGGCCAGGAGAACCCCTACAACACCATCCTGTCGAGCAAGTTCTACGAGGTGCAGAAGTACCTCACGGTGACCAACCACGTCTACAGCCCCTGGATCGTGCTGGTCAGCAAGAAGTACTGGGACGGCCTCAACAAGGCCGAGCAGAAGGTGCTGCTCGATGCCGCGAGGAAGAGCCGCGACTTCGAGCGCCAGGATACGCGCGCCGAGGCCGACAAGGCGTTGGCCGACCTCAAGGCCAAGGGCATGCAGGTCAACGAACTGTCGCCCGCAGAAGCCAGCCGCATGCGCGAGAAACTGGGGGCGGTCAATACCAGCATTGCCGCCAACGTGGGCGAGGCGCTGTGGAAGGACGTGCAGGGCGCCGTGGCGCAGGCGCGTGGGAGCAAATAAGCCTGGGTGAGACGCGGCTGCCGCAACGCCATTGCGGCTCCCAAAGACAAAAGGCCGAGGCCCCGAAAGGGGCCTCGGCCTTTTTGCATTTGCAACTGCCTGCCCGCACCGCCTTGCGGCGCGGGCAGGACGGATTACAGGGAGCCGATTTCGCCGGACGAGATCTTGCCAGTGCGCAGGGCGTCTGCAGCTTGGGCATTCACCGCGTTGCGGTCAGCGGTGGAGGTGTAGACCAAGGCACGCGAACCGACGGGGATGGCACCGCTGGTTTGGGGCACTGCCGAGGCTTCGGCTTGCACTTCGGCACGGGTGCGGTTCGTTTCGAACTTCGTGGCGAATTGCGAAGCATCGACTTCGTCGGCCTGTGCACCGAAAGAAGCGAAAGCGGCCACGGCGGCGATGGAGAGGAAGCGTGCGGTCTTGTTCATGGTGAAACTCCGGTGAAATTCAAAAAAATGAGGGCGATGTACTTGGAAATACGCAGCAGGAGAGGGCCTGGATTCAGCGAATCAAACGCTGATCAACCACGCTCACCCGAAGGGATCTGGCCGGTGCGCACGGCATCGGCGGCCTGGGCACGCACGGCGGCGCGGTCGGCCGTGGATTGATACGTCACCACACGCGAACCTGCGGGTTCGATGGAGCGGGTCTGGGCCACGGTGGCGGCTTCGGCGGCCACTTCGGCGCGGGTGCGGTTCGTCTCGAACTTCGTGGCGAACTGCGAGGCATCGGCCTCGTCGGCCTGGGCACCGAACGAAGCGAAAGCAGCCACGGCGGCGATGGAGAGGAAGCGGGCGGTCTTGTTCATGATGAAATCCTTCAGGAAGAAAAAAGCGTCTCAAAAAAGCCGGGACAAAAACCATTTCTGAACCGGGTTCGGTGAGTCGCCTTGCGGGTTCGGCTCATCGATGGGATGAACTGTACGCCGCGGTGGTACAAAGAAAAACTACTCGGTCGCAAACTAACTGTTCCAGTTTTGGAAACAATCCAGACGCCTGTCTTTCTGCCTGCGGCCCGAGGGCCGGTAGCCAGTCGCAAGCGATCGTGGTGGCAGGAGAGGTGGGCGGTGAATCCTTTCGAAAGCGCGTTGGACATGGGCTGTATCGTGCCGGGCGGCGCGGCATGCGTCGTCTCAGCGCGGTTTCGATTCTTTTCGGTTTGTTTCGGGTTCTCCCGAATGCAACAAGTGCGAAACATGTGCATCGAGTCCGTGGGGAACGCGCCAAAGGTGTGGTGAATGGCACTTGCGCGGGTTGCATCGGCAAGGCTTATGGGCTGAAATCACTCTGTACCTGTTTCAGCCATCACGAGGGAGGTTCCAATGACCGTAGTCGCCAAGATTCTTCAATCCAAACCCGATGCCACCGTGCATACCATCGGGCCCGCCACTTCGGTGTTCGATGCGCTCAAGCTCATGGCGGACAAGGGCATCGGTGCGTTGATCGTGACCGAAGGCGCCGACATCGTGGGCATCTTCACCGAGCGGGACTACGCGCGAAAAATCGCGCTCATGGGGCGCACGTCCTCGGTCACCCAGGTGCGGGACGTGATGACGACCGCCGTGCTGTTCGTGCGGCCCGACCACACCAGCGAGCAGTGCATGCAGCTGATGACCGGCAACCGGCTGCGCCACCTGCCCGTGGTGGACGACAGCAGCAAGCTCGTGGGCATGATTTCCATCGGTGACCTGGTCAAGGACATCATTTCCGAGCAGAAATTCATCATCGAGCAGCTGGAGCAGTACATCACCGGGGCGCGCTGAGACAGAGACAGAGGCCGAAGCGGCAAGGGCCCTGGCCTTGTGGCCAGAGCCCTTGCATTCCCGTGGGGGGGGGCCGCCCGATTGCGGCATCCCGGGGCCCGCCGTCAGGCCGCCTTCTCCACATGCGCCTGCCGCGTGTACAGAAAGTCGATCACCGCCTTGCGGCACTGCACGTAGCGCGGGTCCTCGGCCAGCTCCACGCGGCGGCGGGGGCGGGGCAGGTCGACGGCCAGCACCTCGCCAATGGTGGCGGCGGGGCCGTTGGTCATCATCACGATCTTGTCGGACAGCAGCACGGCCTCGTCCACGTCGTGGGTGACCATGACCACGGTGCTTTGCGTGCGCGCCACGATCTCCAGCAGCTCGTCCTGCAGCTTGGCGCGGGTCAGGGCATCGAGCGCGCCGAAGGGCTCGTCCATCAACAGCACCTGGGGTTCCATGCCCAGCGCACGGGCGATGCCCACGCGCTGCTTCATGCCGCCCGAGATCTCGCCGGGGCGCTTTTGCCCGGCGTGCGTGAGGCCCACCAGCGCCAGCGCCGCATCGGTGCGGGCCCTGAGCTGGGCCTTCGTTTCCTTGCCGCCAAACACGCGTTCCACGGCGAGGTAGATGTTGTCAAAGCAGGTGAGCCAGGGCAGCAGCGAGTGGTTCTGGAACACCACAGCGCGCTCCGGCCCCGGGCCCCTGATCTCCTTGTTGGCGCACAGCAGTGCGCCGTTGGTGGGCGTGGTCAGCCCCGCGATCAGGTTCAGCAGCGTGGACTTGCCGCAGCCCGAGTGGCCGATCAGCGCGACGAACTCGCCCTTGGCGATGGTGAGGTTGATGTCGCGCAGCGCCGGGAACAGGCCCTTGGCGGTCTTGAAGGTCTGCTCCACGCCATGGACTTCGATGAACTTGGTGGTGAGAGAGGTGTGCATGAGGAACTCCGGGTTGTTTCGAGGACCGCCGCGGCACCGGCTTGGCCGGGCCACTGGGGGGCACCTGAGGGGATGACGCGCCGCAGGCGCGGCTCAGGGGTGGGTCAGGTTTTGACCTCTTCGAAGGTGAACGCAGTGGCCAGCTTGATGAGCGCGAACTCCAGCACCAGCCCGACGATGCCGATCACGAAGATCGCGATGATGATGTTCTTGACGTTGAGGTTGTTCCACTCGTCCCACACCCAGAAGCCGATGCCCACGCCGCCGGTCAGCATCTCGGCGGCCACGATCACGAGCCACGCGGTGCCCACGGCCAGGCGCACGCCGGTCAGCATGTAGGGCAGCACGGCGGGGAACAGGATCTTGGTGGCGATCTTCCACTCCGACAGGTTGAGCACGCGGGCCACGTTCATGTAGTCCTGCGGCACACGCTGCACGCCCACGGCGGTGTTGATGATCATGGGCCAGATGGAGCAGATGAAGATCGTCCAGATGGCGGCCGGGTTGGCACCCTTGAACACCAGGAGGCCGATCGGTAGCCAGGCCAATGGAGACACCGGGCGCAGCAGGCTGATGAGCGGGTTGAACATGCGCGACAGGAAGTTGAAGCGCCCGATCACGAAGCCCGCTGGAATGCCCACCAGCGCCGCCATGCCAAAGCCCACGGCCACGCGTTCGAGCGACATCAGCACGTTCCAGCCCACGCCCTGGTCGTTGGGACCGTTGCGGTAGAACGGGTTGCTGAAGATTTCCAGCGCCTGCTTCCAGGTTTCCACCGGGCCGGGAATGCTGTTGCCCGTGGTGGCTGACACCACGGCCCACAGACCCACCAGCAAGCCCAGGCCACACAGCGGCGGCAGCACCGCCATCCAGAAGCCGCGCGACAGCGCCGCCCAGTCGCGACCGGCGGGGGCTGCAGATGCCGTGGGCGCAGGGCTTGCCGCCATTGCCGTTTTTGACTGTTTTTGGCTTCTGGCGCTTGCGGGCGAAGCGCTGCTAGCTACATTATTCATAGCGTTCTGTGCAACCACGGGGGCTGCATCCAGCGGGGAGTGAAAGACGGCACTGACCATGGTGTTCTCCTGTGCAGGGTGGACGGGGCAGGGCGCTTACGCCTTGATCTTGAAGCTGTCGGCGTACTTGGCGGGGTCCTTGCCGTCCCACACCACGCCGTCCATGAACTTGCTCGTACGCATTTCGCTCTTGGGCAGCGGCGTCTTGGAAGCGGCGGCCGCCTGCTTGTAGACGTCGATGCGGTTCACGGCCTTGGCCACGTTCAGGTAGTCGGGGTGGTCCTTGACCAGGCCCCAGCGCTTGTGCTGCGTGAGGAACCACATGCCGTCCGTGAGGTAGGGGAAGTTCACCGTGCCCTCGTTGAAGAACTTCATGTGGTTGGGGTCGTCCCAGGTCTTGCCCATGCCGTCCTGGTAGCGGCCCAGGATGCGCTGGTTGATGGCATCGACGCCCGTGTTCACGTAGGCCTTGCCGGCAATGGTCTCGGCCATCTTGTTCTTGTTGGCCAGGCCTTCGTCGATCCACTTGCTGGCCTCCAGGATGGCGGCCGTCACGGCACGGGCCGTGTTGGGGTACTTCTGCACGAATTCGGACGTGGTGCCCAGCACCTTCTCGGGGTGGTCCTTCCAGATGTCCTGCGTGGTCGTGGCCGTCACGCCGATGCCGTCCATGATGGCGCGGTGGTTCCAGGGCTCGCCCACGCAGAAACCGTCCATGTTGCCCACGCGCATGTTGGCCACCATCTGCGGCGGGGGCACGGTGATGACCTTGGCATCCTTCATCGGGTTGATGCCGTTGGCCGCCAGCCAGTAGTACAGCCACATGGCGTGCGTGCCGGTGGGGAAGGTCTGCGCGAAGGTGTACTCGCGCTTCTCGCTGGCCATCAGCTTGGCCAGGCCCGCGCCATTGACGGCGCCCTTGTCGGCGAGCTTCTTGGACAGCGTGATGGCCTGCCCGTTGTGGTTCAGGTTCATCAGCACGGCCATGTCCTTCTTGGGCCCGGCCAGGCCCAGGTGCACGCCGTAGACCAGGCCGTACAGCACGTGGGCGAAGTCGAGTTCGCCGTTGACCAGCTTGTCGCGCACACCGGCCCAGGAGGCTTCCTTGGTGGGGATGATGGTCACGCCGTACTTCTTGTCGATGCCGAGCACCGAGGCCATCACCACGCTGGCGCAGTCGGTCAGCGGGATGAAGCCGATCTTGACTTCCTTCTTCTCCGGCGCGTCCGAGCCCTGGGCGTGCACCAGCGCACGCAGCGCGGGGCTGACGCCGACGGCGCCCACGGTGGCGGCCTGCAGCACGGTGCGGCGGTTGAGGCTGGTTTTGAGCAGATCGGTCATGGGGCACTTCCTCATAGCGTTGAAAACAAAAAAGGCGTCCTCCCGAGCAGCCTGCATACATGCAGCACCGGTCGGTGAGGGACGCCTCTGTCCATGGCGATACCCGATGAAGGGCTCGCCCAGCACCGGCCCGCCTTTGGGCCCGTGCTGTGTGGGGGTGAGACCGCCATTGGTCTCGCAGGGGTTAAAGCAAGTGGCGTGCCAGGCCTTGCCGCACGGGCTCCGCATCAGTTCGGCGCATGATTTGCTATTGAACTGATAGCTTCTTGCGCAAATGGATCAAGCGCCGGGGGCCTTTTTGACCTGCAAACGCGCGGAGGTGGTGCGCGCGGTGAATGCCGCACTGCCTTTGTGCGGCGCACCATCCGGGAGAAGCCGGTGGACCTGGGCGTGGCCCAGGCCGGGGATGCCGGGTAAGGACCGCTGCGCAGCGAGGGGATCGTCCCCTTTCCCGAGCCGGGCAGAGGAGGGGCCAGGGGCCGCGGCTCCAAGACTGCCTGTGCAGTCTGGACGGTCTCCGAGAGCGGGCGGCCTCTGGCGGCTGCACCGATGCGCGCAGCGCCTCAGGAGGATGTCACCTGCTTACCCGAGCAGGTCCATCACGTCGAGCATGCGCTGGGCCACATCCACGAGCTTGAGGCCCTTGTCCATGGCGGTCTTGCGCAGTTTCTCGTACGCGGCCTGCTCGGTCAGGCCCTGGCGCTGCATGAGCAGGCCCTTGGCGCGGTCGATGGTCTTGCGGTCCTTGAGCTCGGTCTTGGCATCGGCGAGCTCGGCGCGCAGCGCCTGCTCGTGCTGGAAGCGCGCCATCGCCACGTCCAGGATGGGGCGGATGCGCTGGGGCGCGAGGCCGGCCACGATGTAGGCCGACACGCCCGCGGCCACCGCGTCCTTGACGTGCGAGGTGTCCTCGTCGTTGGTGAACATCACGATGGGGCGGCGTTCGTCGCGCGTGGCCACCACCACGTGTTCCAGCGCGTCGCGGGCCTCGCTCTCGGCGTCCACGATGATCAGGTCGGGCTGCAGCTGGGCGATCCGCTCGCTCAGGAACACATCCGCGGGCAGCGTGGCGATCAGGTTGAAATTGTTCTCCAGCAGCCCGATGCGCAGCGCCCGCGAACGCTCCGCCTGCAGCACGGCGTGTTCGTCGTCGGGGTCGGCAATGGCCAGGTCCGGGGCCACCACCACGATGCGCAGAGACTCGTTCATACCCTGGAGCATAAGCAATTTTTACGCCACAAATTGGTGCGCCGAAGCGGTGCGCCCCGGGCAGGTGCCGGGTTCCGGCAAGGGCCTTGCCTTGCAGGGTCTGAAACTTGCTAATAGTTTGCCGATTGGCAGGGCATACCCGATAGCGCCTTTCCTCCGTCGTCGCATATACATCTGGTCACATTGACATATTGATGAGGATTCCGCATGAACAAGCATATTGACCGGCGCCGTTTCGCCGCCGGGCTGGCCTTGACCACCGCCGCGTCCATGGCGCTGCTGCTCCTGTCCGGGTGCGGCAAGGTGCCCGACACCATCAAGATCGGCGTGGCGCAGCCCTTGAGCGGCCCCCTGGGCGCCCTCGGGCAGGACTTGCTCAATGGCGTGAACCTGGCCGTGGCCGAACTGAACAAGGGCGGCTACACCGTGGACGGCAAGCGGGTGACGCTGGAGGTGGTGGCGGTGGACGACAAGGCCGACGCGGCCACCGGCAAGACGGTGGCCCAGCAGCTGGTGGATGCCGGCGTGGTGGCCGTCATCGGGCACCTGAATTCGGGCGTGAGCATCGAGACCGCGCCCATCTACGCGGCCAAGGACATCGCGCAGATCGCCATCTCCACCAACCCCAAGTTCACGCAGCTGGGTTTCTCCACCACCTTCCGCATGGTGGGCAACGACACGCTGCAGGCGCGCGCCATCGGCTCGTTTGCCGCCACCCAGCTGGGCGCCGCGCGCTATGCCGCGCTGGATGATGGCACGCCCTACGGCAAGGGCCTGGCCGACGGGGCCGCCGCGCAGCTCAAGGCCGAGAAGAAAGAGGTGGTGGTGCGCAAGTCGTTCGACGACAAGACCACGGCATTCGACGAACTGGCCGGCGAACTCAAGGCCGCGAAGGTGGAGGTGATCGTCTCCACCCTCAATGACTTCCAGGCGCTGGCGTTGCTGGAAGCCCTGCGCAAGGTGGGGCACACCAAGGTGAGCCTGCTGGGCGGCGACACCATCAAGACCACCGACATGACCAAGGGGGCCGGCATCGTCGAGGGCGTCTATGCCACCTCGCCCGTGCTGGAAGCCAAGGAGTTTTCCACGGGCAAGCCCTTCCTGGAAAAGTACATCGATGCCTACAAGAAGCCGCCCGCGTACGGCGGGCACTACAGCTACGACAGCATGTACGTGCTCTCGGCGGCCATCCAGAAGGCCAAGTCCGCGGACCCCAAGGACATCACCAAGGCCATGCACGGCATCAACGGCTACGCGCCCGTGATCGGCACGATGACCTGGGATGACAAGGGCGAGCAGCGCTACGGCGCGGTGGGCGTGTACGAACTGCGCAGCGGCAGCTGGGAGCTGCGCATGCGCTCGGACCGCTGGTAGGCGCGGCCTGCGACCCTGGGGATGCACGACCCCTGCCGGCCACCGCCGGCAGGGGTTTTTGCATCAGGCCCCTCGCGAGCCCGGGTTTTACACTCGGGGCATGAGTCTGTTGATCCTCGGAATTGAATCCTCGTGCGACGAGACCGGCGTGGCGCTGGTGCGCTCCACGGGCGATGCCGTTCCCACCCTGCTGTCCCACGCCCTGCACAGCCAGATCGAGATGCACCAGGCCTATGGTGGCGTGGTGCCCGAGCTGGCCAGCCGCGACCACATCCGCCGCGTGCTGCCGCTGGCCACGCAAGTGTTGACCGAGTCCGGCCAGACGCTGGCGGACGTGGACGTGGTCGCTTACACGCGCGGCCCGGGCCTGGCGGGTGCCCTGCTGGTGGGGGCCGGCGTGGCCTGCGCGCTGGGCGCGGCGCTGGACAAGCCGGTGCTGGGCGTGCACCACCTGGAGGGGCACCTGCTCTCGCCCTTCCTGAGCGCGGACCCGCCCGAGTTCCCCTTCGTGGCCCTGCTGGTCTCCGGCGGCCACACCCAGCTCATGCGGGTGGACGGCGTGGGTCGCTACGAGATCCTGGGCGAGACCATCGACGACGCGGCGGGCGAGGCCTTCGACAAGTCGGCCAAGCTCATGGGCCTGGGCTACCCGGGAGGGCCGGCGCTGTCACGCCTTGCCGAGCAGGGCGATCCGGCGGCCTTCAAGCTGCCGCGCCCGCTGCTGCACAGCGGCAATCTCGACTTCTCCTTTGCCGGGCTCAAGACCGCCGTGCTGACCCAGGCCAAAAAACTGGGCGACGGGCTCGAAGCGCGCAAGGCCGACCTGGCGGCCAGCACCGAGGCCGCCATCGTCGAGGTGCTGGTGAAAAAGACGCTGGCGGCGCTCAAGCAGACCGGCCTCAAGCGCGTGGTGGTGGCCGGTGGTGTGGGCGCCAACCGGCATCTGCGGGCGCAGCTCAATGCCGCCTGCGCGGCGGCCAGGGTGCGGGTGCACTACCCCGAATTGCACCTGTGCACCGACAACGGGGCCATGATCGCCATGGCGGCGGCAATGCGGCTGCAGGCGGGGCAGCAGGAGGCGAACACCGACTATGCGTTTGATGTGAAGCCGCGGTGGCCGCTGGATTCCATCGTGCCAGTCGGCTGAAATGGGCTGGTCATTCCAGCCCCGTCGACAAACCTATCCTGCAGAACCGCGCTGTTGCCTGCGCAGTCCCATCCAACCCAGGATGGCAGCCAGTGCAGCCAGTGCCCACGGGTTGTTGACCGGGATGCTGGTGGGGTCAGAGCCCAGTGCCGGAGCCAGCGGATCGCGGATACGCCCTGCGGCAATGTCTGAATCACCTATGCCGTTGTCAGTGATGCTGTACGTCACTGTGCGGCGGTCCGGGCTGAGCACTGCCTCGGTCCATAAGAACCAGGTGGAGGTCTGTGCTCCTGCCGTAGCCGGTCCGAACTTCCAGAACTGCACGCCTTCAGGCAACGGAGTCGGGTACGTGATGGAGATGGTGACGCTGCCGGTGCAGCCGGTGGCGAGGAACTCGAACGCGCCATGAGGCAAGGTGCGGTTGGCGGGGGCCGTAGAAGGCACCGTGAATGCAGAGCTGGAATCCAGCGTACAGCTTGCGCCTCCGCCAGCGAGGGTGACTGAGCCGGCGCCTGACATGCCAGGTACCGCGCCGGTCACCGTCGAAAGTGTTGGTGTGACCACATTGCTGATGCCTGCGGCGGAAGGCCCCTTGTTGTTGGTAGCCACGACGCGGAAGCTGTACGCCGATCCGTTGGTGAGGCCAGAGACCGTGCAGCCGAGCGCACCCGAGGTCGTACACGTTTTGCTGCCGTCTTGCACCGCTGTGACCGTGTAGCCGGAGATGGCGCTGCCGCCATCGTGGGATGGTACTTGCCAGTTCACGGTCGCTTGCCCGTTGCCAGCCGTGACGCTGACGTTCTGGGGCGCGCCAGGCACATTGGCCTCGACCTGGATGGAGTAGGACTGCGAACCCGAACAGCCGCTGGCGTCCGCGACTGTCACTGTGAAGTTGAAGGTTCCAGTGGCCGTTGGCGTGCCGGAGATGGTGCCACTACCACCCAGCGTCAACCCGGGGGGCAAAGCACCAGCAGTCACCGCATAGCTTGGCGCTCCCAGTGCACCCGTCTGTGAAAGGGGGGTGCTATAGGCCTGACCCCAGACTGCCGGGGCCAGCGCGCCCCCCGGTGTCATCGTGAATGCCGGGCACACATAGGGTGTGTACACCGTGTTGTCGATACCAATGTAGTCGGAATTCGTTCCGAGAGCACCGGCCGAGGTGACGAAATAGCGAAACGCCATGCGTCCAGAGGTGGGGGCTGGAAGTCCCGAGATAGTGATGGTGTATTGCGTCCACGTCTGGGGATAGCCGCCGGCCACCAGCGTTGGATTGACGCTGAGCAGCAGCGCCGTGAAGTCCCCCACGGCGGTGGCGCCTGATCCCACATTTGTGCTTGCGCCATTGGTGCTCAGCCGGACTTCCAGCCGATCGGGATAGTCGGTCCCCGTGGGTTTTCTTGTGAAGAAGGTCAGCACATCCCCATTGCGCAGCGTCCGGTTTGGCATCGCGAGCCAGTTGCTGATGGTGCCGGTGCTGCCGGTGTTGTTGTAGTTGGCGCCAATGTATGCATTGGCTGCGCCGCTATACGCGTTGAAGGGGCCGGGGGTTGGCGTCGCTGTGGTTGCTGTCCCCTGGAACCAGCTGGTTGAGCCGGCCGGGGTGCTGTTGTTCTGCATGAACCATCCATTGCCCGTGAGCAACGTGATGTTGTCAAAATCTTCTGTGAATGCCTGGGCCCAGGCCTGGCTGGAAAAACCAACCACAAAGAGAATCATTGTGGCAATACGAAAACAAATCCTGCTCATGTCTGGTTGTCCGCTGTAGTGATTGACAACGCTGATGCGTGTCCGCTCCCGTGGGAGGCACATTTGCGGCGGTTCGTTTGTCGCGCCATTCATGCTGGACAGCACATTGCGCGAATCTAGTGCGCTGTCACCGCTCAAGCCACATGTTCACGAAATCGGATTTTCACACTCGGTACCGCACTGCAAGTCCTCGATACCGCTGCGGTGGTCACTGAGGGGGGCGCCTGCTTTTTTGAGAATGAAGCCATCGACTTCGTTGCATGCAGCTATTTCCGGGCCGGCGCACTAGCCGATGAATGCTGAAACAATCGCTAACAACCTTATGGGGTGGGCTACCAGCTGTCAAGAAAAAAAGCGCAGGCATCGGCGATGCCTGCGGGGTTGTGCGACGGGCGCTGATTTCTGTGCACCTTTCCCAGAAACCTTTGAATACGCCTCTCAAGCTCGGACGCAGGGGGGCGAATGGCGGCTTGACCGACATTGACCAGGCGCGCGGCATTCAGGTGGACGCTCATGCCCGTCCACCGTATATGGGGGCCGTTTCAACGCCCTCAAAATGGATAGTGCCTCGGGGTTGTCTGCACCGTGATCCAGCGCAGCTCCGTGAACTCCCGCACCCCCGCCATCCCCCCAAACCGCCCGTACCCCGAACTCTTCACCCCACCGAACGGCATCTGCCCCTCATCATGCACCGTCGGCCCGTTGATGTGACAGATCCCCGACTCGATGCGCGCCGCGACGTTCCACGCCTTGGCCACATCGCGGCTGAACACGGCGGATGACAGGCCGAACTCGTTGTCGTTGGCGCAGGCAATGGCTTCTTCCACGCCATTCACGCGCACCACGGGCTTGACGGGGCCGAACGACTCCTCGCGGTAGATGTCCATCTCCGCCGTCACGTGGTCGAGCACGGTGGCCTGCATCAGCGTGCTGTCGCTCTTGCCGCCGCACACCAGCGTGGCGCCCTTGGCCAGCGCGTCGTCGATGAGCGCGTTGCAACGGTGCACCGTGGCCATGTCCACCACCGAGCCGAGCACCACCGGGCCCTTGCGTGGGTCGCCCAGGGGCAGGGCCTTGGCGCGCTCGCCGAGCTTGGCCACGAACTCGTCGGCCACGGCGTTGTCCACGATGATGCGTTCGGTGGACATGCAGATCTGCCCCGAGTTGGCGAACGAGCCGAACACGGTACCCGCCACGGCGGCATCGACGTCCGCATCGTCCAGCACCAGCAAGGGTGCCTTGCCACCCAGCTCCAGCACCACGGGCTTGAGGTACTTGGCACACGTCTGCGCGATGATGCGGCCGACCTTGGTCGAGCCCGTGAAGTTCACGCGGCGCACGGCCGGGTGGGCCACGATGGCCTCGACCACGGCACCGGCATCGGCGGGCGCATTGGTCACGAAGTTCACCACGCCTGGCGGCAGGCCGGCCTCCTGCAGCGCCTCGATGATCAGGCCGTGCGTGGCCGGGCTCAGCTCCGAGCCCTTCAAGATGACCGTGTTGCCGCAGGCCAGCGGCGTGGCAATGGCGCGCACCCCCAGGATGATGGGCGCGTTCCACGGCGCGATGCCCAGCACCACGCCCGCGGCCTGGCGCACGCCCATGGCCAGGCTGCCGGGCACGTCCGACGGAATCACCTCGCCGGCGATCTGCGTGGTGAGGGCCGCAGCCTCCTGCAGCAGTCCTGCCGCCAGGTGCACGTTGAAGCCGGCCCACAGACCCGATGCGCCGGTTTCTGCGGCCATGGCGGCAGCAAAGGCATCGCCCTTGGCTTCGAGTGCGTGCGCCGCCTTGAGCAGCAGCGCGCGGCGCGCATTGGGGCCCAGGGCCGACCAGGCCGGGAAGGCCTTGGCGGCTGCGTCTGCTGCGGCCTTGGCATCGGCCACGGTGGCGGCGGGCGCGGTGGTGGCCACGGAGCCGTCGAGCGGGTTGCGGCGCTCGAAGGTAGCGCCGCCGGCGGCCTGCACGCGCTCGCCGTTGATCAGCATGGAAATGGCAGTCATGGAATGTCTCCTGGATGAATAGGAAGGAAAAGTCGGATGGGGATGGGGTGTGGGACGTTCAGGCAACGCCCAGATAGGCCTGGCGCACCGCGTCGGACTGCAGCAGCGTGGCGGCATCGCCCGAGGCCACGATGCGCCCGCGCTCCAGCACATAGCCGCGCTGCGCCACCTGCAGCGCCTTGCGCACGTTCTGCTCCACCATGAGCACGGTGACGCCCTGCGCCGCGATGCGCTGCACGATGGCCAGCAGCTCGTCCACCATGCGTGGGGCCAGGCCCAGCGAGGGCTCGTCCAGCATCAACAGGCGCGGGCCGCTCATCATGGCGCGGGCCACGGCCACCATCTGCTGCTCGCCACCGCTCATGGTGCCGGCCAGCTGCTGGGCACGCTCCTTGAGGCGCGGGAAGTCCTCGAAGGCCTGGGCCAGGCGCTCGGCGCGCACGCGCGAGGGCACCAGCCAGCCGCCGAGTTCCAGGTTCTCGGTCACCGTCATCTGCGGGAACAGCTGGCGGCCCTCGGCCACCAGGGCCAGGCCGCGCTGCACGCAGGCCGTCGCATTGAGGGCCGGCACGGCCTGGCCGTCGAGTTGCACCGTGCCCTGGCGCGGCAGCAGGCCGGCCAGCGCCTTGAGCAGCGTGGTCTTGCCGGCGCCGTTGGGGCCGACAATCACCGTGATGCCGGGCTGGGCTTCGAGCGACAGGTCCTGCAGCACCTGGAAGCCGTTGTAGCCCGTGACCAGCCCTTGTACCGTGAGGTGTGCGCCGCTCATGCCGTGGCTCCTTCGGGCGTGGCCTGTGTGCCCATCTCATCGCCCAGGTAGGCCTCGATCACCTCTTTGTTGCGCACCACCTCGGCGGGTGTACCGTCGGCAATCTTGCGGCCCTGGTGCAGCACCAGCACGCGCTCCACGTACTTGAGCAGCGTGGTCACCGCATGCTCGATCCACACCACCGTGAGGCCCCAGTCATCGCGCAGGCGGCGGATGCGCTGGGCCATGGCATCGACCTCGGCCTCGGTCAGGCCGGCGGCCACCTCGTCGAGCAGCAAGAGGCGCGGGCGCGTGCCCAGGGCCATGCCGATCTCCAGCAGGCGCTGCTGCGAAGGCGTCACGTCGGCGGCGGGCCGGTCGGCCAGGGCTGACAGGCCCAACATGGCCAGGATCTCGTCCTCATTGCGCAGGCCCACGGGCCCCTGGCGGTGGCGGCCCGCGAACTGCATGCCAAAGCGCACGTTGTCGCGCACGCTCATGTCGGGGAACACGCGCGGCGTCTGGAAGGTGCGCGCGATGCCGTGGGCCGCATAGTGGTGCGGCCCCTTGCCGGTCAGGTTGTCGGCACCGCAGTGCAGCGTGCCCGAGGTCGGTGGCTGCACGCCCGAGATCGCGTTGAAGAACGTGGTCTTGCCCGCGCCGTTGGGGCCGATGATGCCGATGAGCTCGCCTGCGTGCAGGCTGGCGCTCACGCCGTCCACGGCGGTCAGCCCGCCAAAGCGCACGGTCACGCTGTCGATGGTCAGCAGGGCTTCAGACATGGCCGGCCTCAGTGGCAGGTGTGGCCGGCGTGGCAGGCGTGGCCGCCCGCTTGCGCTGCCACAGCGTGGCCAGCCCGTTGGGCAGGTACATCACGCACAGGATCAGCAGCAGGCCCAGCACCATCATGTAGCCGTAGGGCAGCTGCAGGCGCAGCGTCTCGGCCAGCAGGCTGAAGACGATGGCCGCGAGCACCGGGCCGCCGATGCTGGCCGCGCCGCCGATCAGCGCGATCAGCACCGTCTGGAAGCCGATGAAGGGGCTGAACACGGCCGCCGGTTCGATGTAGGTCCAGCGCACCGCCATGGCCGCGCCCACGGCGCCGGCAAACGCGGCCGTGATGCCGAAGCCCGCGATCTTGGCCAGGCGCGTGTCCACGCCCAGCGTCTGCGCGCGCTGCTCGTCGGCGCCGATGCCCGAGAGCGCCAGGCCGAAGCGGCTGCGCTTTACCGCAATCGATGTGGCAATGGCGGCCGCCGCGATCAGCAGCACCGTGAGGTACACCGTCTCGTTGCTGGGCACCACCGTGAGCACGCGACCGACGGTGCCCGACACCTGCTTTTCGACAAAGGTCACCGCATGGCGGATCAGCTCCGTCATGCCGAAGGTGAGCACCGCGAAGTAGGTGCCGCGCAGGTGCAGCACCGCCGCACCCATGACCACGGCCACCGCGGCGGCGATCAGCGCGCCGGCCACGATCACCAGCGGCCAGGGCAGGCTACCGAGCAGCGTGGCGCTGGCATACGCCCCGATGCCGAAGAAGGCAGAGGTGGCCAGCGAGAGATAGCGCGTGGCGCCGCAGAACAGCGACCAGCTGGTGGCGAGTGCGATGTACATCAGGCAGCTGAGCAGCACCGAGGCCATGAACTCGGACACCAGCCAGGGCAGGGTGCCGACTACGGCCGTGCCCGCTGCGAGCGCGAGCCAGGGCTTGTTGGAATGGAGTTTCATTTTTTGCTAAACAACCCGTTGGGGCGCCAGATCAACACGCCGATGAAGACTGCGTAGCTCAGCAGCATCTTGAGAGAGGGGCTGCTGAAGTGCATGCCCAGGGCCTCGACCACACCCAACAGCAGGCCCCCAGCCAGGCTGCCCGCCAGGCTGCCGAAGCCGCCCAGCGTGATCACGATCAGCGCGGTCACGGTGTAGGGCTCGCCCATGGAGGGCGAGATCTCGTAGGTCATTGACAGCAGCGCTCCCGCCACACCCGACAGGCCCAGGCCGATGCCGAACATCATCGGGTGCAGGCGCCGGGTGTTGATGCCCACGAGCTGTGCCCCCGTGGGCGATTGCATCAGCGCCCGCACGGCCTTGCCCAGCAAGGTGAGCTTGAGGAGCGCGATCAGCGCGGCCGACAGCGCCAGTGCCACGCCGAACAGCACCAGCTTGTTTTCGGTGAAGCGCATGCCCGCCACCTGCACCGGATCGGACAGGTATTCGTAGCCGCGCAGGTCGCCGCCCCAGATCAAGAGGGCGGTGTTCTGCACCAGGAACATCAGGCCGAAGCCCACCATCAGGCTGCGCGCCTCGAACACGTCCACGTTGGGTGCGCGCGCCGCCAGGCGCTTGAAGCACAGCGCATGCACCGCCACCCCCAGCACGAACAGCGCGATGAAGGCGATGGGCATCAGCAGCAACGGCGACCACCCCCAGGCAGTGTGCGCCCACCAGGTGAGGAAGGCGCCGAGCATCAGGAACTCGCCATGCGAGATGTTCATGATGCGCATCAGCCCGTACTGCAGGTTCAGGCCCATGGCCACCAGCGCGTAGATGCCGCCGGTAATGAGGCCGCTGGCGACCAGTTCGGCCCAGGAAGTCAGAGACACTGTGTTATTTCCAGGCTGGTTTTGCGGTGTTCAGCTGCGCCGTGGCGCGGTCCTTGGGCCAGACCACTTCGAAGTCGCTGCCCTGCCACTGGCTCACCGTGCCCGGGATGGAGGCGTTCTCGCTGCCTGCAAAGCGGATGCCGCCCAGGATGGTCTTGAACTCGTTCTTGGCGATGTGCTCGCGCAGCGCCTTGCGGTCCAGCCCCACCTTCTCCACGGCCTGCTGCAGGATCTGCAGGCCCGCCCAGGCATGGCCGCTGGCCCAGCGGTCGGGCTCCTTGTTGAACTTCTTCACGTGGGCGTCGAAGTAGGCCTTGGCCTCGGGGCTGGTCTTCACGCTCCACGATCCCATGCCGATCACGCCTTCGGTGTTGGCCTGCATCACGTTCTTGTACAACTGGAAGGCGGTGCCCACCGAGGCGTAGAAGAACTTGGGGTTCAGCCCCACCTCGCGCGCCTGGCGGCTGGCCAGGATGGTGTCGGGTGGGTAGGTGATGCCGATGAAGGCATCGGGGTTCAGGTCCTTGATGCCGCGCAGCACGGGCGCCAGGTCCTTCACGCCCAGCGGGTAGCTCTTGCGCTCCACCACCTGGATGCTGGTCTTCTTGAGCGCGTTGTTCAGCGCCGCGAAGTTCTCCAGGCCAAACAGGTCGTCCATGTAGACGATGGCCACCGACTTGACGCCGTTGGCCACCAGCATGTCCACCAGCGCGCCCATCATCTTGTCGGGCTGCTGCAGCAGGGAGAAGAAGTAGGGCAGGTTCATGTCGATCAGCTTGCGCGACAGCGCCGTGGGCGCCAGCAGCGGGTAGCCGAAGCGGTTGGCCAGCGGTGCGATGGCGAAGTTGGCGCCCGATCCCCAGGGCGGCAGGATCAGGTCCACCTTGTCGCTGCCCATGAGCTTCTCGAAGGTGCGCACGCAGGTCTCGGTCTCGCTGCGGTCGTCGTAGCCGATGAGCTCGATGGGGCGCTTGGCGCCCTTGATGCTCAGGCCGCCCGCCGCATTGACCTGCTCGGCCCACAGCAGGTAGTTGGGCTCCTGGCTGACCTGGGCGCCTGCGGCCCAGGGGCCCGTGCGGGCAATCGCGTAGCCGATGCGCACGGGGGCGCTGCCACTGCCTTGGGCCAGCAGCTGCGGCGCCACGGCCAGCGCGCCCACGGTGGCGGCGGCCCCCTTGATCCATTGGCGCTTGGAGGGTTGGGATGGTGAATGCGTTGTCATTGTGTGTCTCCTCGGATGGGAGGCCCGCGCAGTGCAGGCCGTACCCGGATCGTAGGAAGACGCCGCCCGGTACGCTGGGCTGAGCGTGCACAAAAGCTTTGTCCCAGCGTGCACGGCGCAGGGGGTTTACCCGGATTTCCGTGCCCGCCGCAGGAATAGCGGCGCGGCCGATAATCCCGCTGAGACAGGCGGCACCGTCTGCATGACGACTGGAGACACCCATGGCCCACCCTCTGACCGAGGTATCGACCGACACCGTGCCACCGCGCGACCGCCTGCACCTCTGGGGCGATGCGGTGTGGCGCCTCATTGGCGGGCTGGAGTCCGATGCCTTCGGCGACGAGGCCTTCGCGGGCCACATCACGTCGGGCCAGGCGGGCTACGTCAACCTGTGCCAGCTCGACGTGAGCCGCCACCGCGTGGTGCGCACCCCCAGCCTCATCCGCAGCAGCGACCGGGCCTACATCAAGGTGGTGGCGCAGCTCGAAGGGCGCGCCTGCTTCGAGCAGAACGGCCGCCAGGTGTGGCTGTCGCCCGGCGAGTGGAGCGTGTACGACACCACGCGCGCCTACGCCGTGAGCAACCCCGAGGCCGTGCGCCAGATGGTGTTGATGATCCCGAAGGAACAACTGCCCGAGCGCAAGCTCAAGCTCGACGACCTGATGGTGCAGCGGTTTTCAGGCACCACGGGCGTGTCGCGCCTGGCGTGGGACACCATGCGCGCGGCGTTCACCGAGCTGCCCAGCATGTCCGACGCCGCTGCCGACGGCGTGGCCGACGTGATCACGCACCTGGTGCAGCTGTCGCTGCTGGAGCGCAACGGCCAGCACAGCGCCGTGTCGCAGCGCGAGGCCCTGCGGGACCGTATCGGCCAGTACATCGACCGCCACCTCGCAGACCCGGACCTCACCATCGACCGTATTGCGCAGGCGCTCAACTGCAGCAAGCGGCACCTGTACAACGCGGTGGCGGACGAGGAGAACACGCTGGCCACCATGATCCAGCACCGGCGGCTGGAGGCGTGCCTGCAAGACCTGCGCAGCAGCGCGCAGGCGCAGCGGTCGGTGACTGACATCGCGCTGTCCTGGGGTTTCTCCAACAGCGCCCATTTCAGCCGTGTGTTCCGCGCACATGTGGGCTGCAGCCCCAGCGAATACCGCACGCGGGCCCGGGTTCCGGCATTGCCACACTGAGCGCGCTCTCCGGCCGCTGCGCAGGCCTGTCGGCAGGTCGCTTCATAAGAAAAAGCGCCCCTGCCGCTTGCGGCAGGGGCGCTTTCAGCTACTGAATCAATAGCATTCGTGCTGGCAACAGGCGGCCCGCCCTGTGCGGGCGGGTAACTGTGCAGGCGCTGCCGTTTACTGAATGCTCAGCGATGTGGCCCGGCTCACGGGCTCCAGGCGGGCCAGCGTCAGCGTCAGCACGCCGTTTTCCAGCTTGGCGGAGCTGTTGGCCACGTCGATATCAGTGGCCAGCTCCCAGGCGCGCTGCACCTGACGGGGCGCGCCCTCCACGCTTTGCAGGCGCACCTGGTTGCCTTCGATGCTGATGGACAGCTGCTCGCGGGCCAGGCCCGGTACATCCAGCTGCAAGGTGGTGGTCTTTTCGTCCTGCGTCACGGCGCAGCCGGCAGAGGCCGGGGCTGCGGGTGCGGCCAGTGCGCCCATCAGGAAACGCTGCAGCGCCAGGTCGGCGGAACGGGGGGACTGGGCATAAGCGGCACGGCGGATCACGGGGGCGAAGATCATGGGTAACTCCTATAAACTGCGCGGCTCTCGACGTGGTCGCCGCATGCCAAGGAGTTGTGTACGGCCGGGTTGCTTTTCAAGGGAAAAATGGCATGAATAAATTGCGCTCCGTGGGCTTGAAAACAGGCGCAGCGGCATTACGTCAACCGGTTTTGGCGCTGGCCGCGGCGCTGGTCTGCGCTGTGGCCCCCCTTTCCGCCAGCCATGCCCAGACCGCGCCCGGCACCACGGCCGCGGCCCCGGCCAAACCGGTGAAGGTGGCGCTCATCGAAAGCCTCTCGGGCGCGTTCGCCAACACCGGCGAGGCGGTCTACCGCAACGTCTACTGGGCCATGGAGCGTGTGAACGCACGCGGCGGCGTGCAGCTGCCCGCCAGCAGCGGCGGCCCCCGCCCGCTGGCGCTGGAGCGCTACGACAGCAAGGGCCAGAACGAGGAGGCCTTGTCGGCACTGCGCGCGGCCATCGACGACGGCGCGCAGGTCATCCTGCAGGGCAATTCGTCGGCCACGGCGGCGGTGCTGATCGAAGCCATCAACAAGCACAACGAGCGCGAGCCGAACAAGCGCGTGATCTTCCTGAACTACTCGGCGGTGGACCCGATCCTCACCAACGAGAAGTGCAGCTTCTGGCACTTTCGCTTCGACGCCCATGCCGACATGCGCATGGCCGCGCTCATGGAAGTGATGCGCGAAGACAAGGGCCTCAAGAGCGTCTACCTCATCGGCCAGGACTACAGCTTCGGCCAGGCCGTGCTGCGCGAGGCGAAGAAGCAGCTGGCCGCCCAGCGCCCCGATGTGACCGTGGTGGGCGACGAGCTGCACCCCATCGGCCGCGTGAAGGACTTCGCACCCTATGCGGTGAAGATCAAGACCAGCGGCGCGCAGGCCGTGGTCACCGGCAACTGGGGCAACGACCTCACGCTGCTGGTGAAGGCCGCGCGCGAAGTGGGCTACGAGGGCAGCTTCTACACCTTCTACGGCAACGCGCTGGGTGCGCCCGCCGCCATCGGCGACGCGGGCATCGGCAAGGTGGTCGCGGTGGCCGACTGGCTGCCCAACGTGCCGGGCGCGCAGAGCGAGGCGTTCTACCAGTCGTTCCGCACGCGTTTCCCGAAACCGCAGGACGACTACGTGCACATGCGCATGCAGCTCATGGTCGAGGCGCTGGCCCAGTCCATCGAACGCGCGGGCAGCACCGACGCCGTGGCCGTGGCGCGGCAGATGGGGAGCGCCAACGTGCAGCTGTCGGGCCAGGGCGGCAGCATGCGCGCGGCGGACCACCAGTTCCAGCAGGCGCTGGTGGTGGGCGTGATGGACAAGAAGGGCGCACCGGGCGTGAAGTTCGACGTGGAAGGCTCGGGCTACGGCTTTCGCGTGGTGCGGCAGATCCCTGCCGCCAAGGCGCAGCAGCCCCACAGCTGCACCATGACAAGGTTCTAAACCCCCCTGAGTCGCCTTCGGCGCCTTCCCCCGCAGGGGGACGCCACCCGTGGCCTGGCAAAGCCAGTTCCACGGTGGCTCTGACGGGGCGCATGCTCATGCACGGAGCGCGCGCCAGAGGGGAGCGCAGAGCCTCGCGAGCGTGTGCAGTGCTGCCTGCGCAGCGCGCGCCGCATATCGATATGAAAAGTTAGCGCAACCGGTGCAGGCCGTCGGGCCACAGAATTTGTCGCATTGATCACCCATGCGCGAATCGCTGCCTCCACCGTGTCTTACACCCTCTCCCTGCTCGACAAAAGTCCCATCCCCGACGGAGCCACGGCGGCCGAGGCGCTGCAGCGCACCGTAGCGCTGGCCCAGCGTGCCGAGCAGCTGGGCTACCGCCGCTTCTGGGTGGCCGAGCACCATGGCAACCCGGGCCTGGCCGGCTCGGCACCCGAAGTGCTGGTGGCCCACCTGCTGGCACGCACCTCGCGCATCCGCATCGGCTCGGGCGGCGTGATGCTGCAGCACTACAGCCCCTTCAAGGTGGCCGAGGCGTTCAAGGTGCTCGCATCACTGGCGCCCGGCCGGGTGGACCTGGGCGTGGGCAAGGCGCCCGGCGGCCTGCCGTTGTCCACCCGGGCGCTGCAGGCGCTGCACGATAAATCCCGGCCTGCGGACTTTGGCGCGCGCTTTGCGGAGCTGGACGCCTTTCTGCACGGCACGCTGGACCCGGACCACGCGCTGGCGGGTGCCGTTGCCTACCCCGCGCCGCCCAGCCTGCCCGAGCGCCACCTGCTGGGCGGCAGCCCCGACAGCGCGGCGTTGGCGGCGCGCCATGGCTGGCACTTCACGTACGCGGGCCATTTCAATGACGACCCCGTCAACATCGAGCGCACGGTGCGCGTGTACCGCGAAGCCGCTGGCCGCGCCCCCTCGCTGGCGCTCTATGCGCTCGTGGCCCCTACCCAGGCGCAGGCCGACAGCCTGGTGGGCGCATTGCGTGTCTTCAAGCTGCATTTGTCCACCGGACAGAGCGTGAACCTGCCCAGCGCCCAGGCCGCCGCCGAGTTTGCGCGCCAGGCCGGCGTGGCGGACTACCGGCTCGAAGAAACCCGGCCCCACGTGATTGCCGGCTCGCCCGAGCATGTGCGCGAGCAGCTCGATGCGCTCAGTGAGCGCTACGGCATCGAAGAGTTCGTGGTCGACACGCCGGTCACGGGCTTTGCCGAGCGCCTGGCCTCGGTGGAGCTGCTGGCGGGCGCCTATGCCACCGCCGAGGCCTGACCCGCTGGCCGCCCCCTTTCCCCTGGAACAGACACCATGAGCAACACCCCACAACCCATCCGCTTCGGCGTCATGCTGCATGGCGCAGGCGGCCACATGAATTCGTGGAAGCACCCCGCAGGCCCCGCGGATGCAAGCGTCAACCTCGACTTCTACATCGAGACCACGCGGAAGGCCGAGGCCAACGGCATCGCCTTCGCCTTCGTGGCCGACGGGCTGTTCATCAACGCGAAATCCATCCCGCATTTCCTGAATCGCTTCGAGCCCATCTCCATCCTGTCGGCGCTGGCCGTGGCGACGTCGAAGATCGGACTAGCGGGCACCATCTCCACCTCGTACAGCGAACCATTCACGGTGGCGCGGCAGTTCGCATCGCTGGACCTCATCAGCAAGGGGCGCGCTGGCTGGAACGTGGTGACCACACCGCTGGAGGGCACGGCCAGCAACTACAGCCGCAACCACCCCGACCATGCGCTGCGCTACGAGATCGCCGACGAGTACCTGCAGGTGACGCAAGGCCTGTGGGACAGCTGGGACGAAGACGCCGTGGTGCGCAACCGCGCCACGGGCCAGTTCTTCGACCCCGCCAAGCTGCACACGCTGAACCACAAGGGCCGCTTCTTCCAGGTGGCGGGGCCGCTCAACATCGGCCGGTCGCCGCAGGGGCAGCCGGTGATCTTCCAGGCGGGTTCCTCCGACGCCGGCATCGGCCTGGCGGGCAGGTACGCCGATGCGGTGTTCACGCATTCACCCTCGGTGGAGGAGACGCGCAGCTTTCTGCGCAAGGTCAAGGCCAGTGCCGTGGTGCACGGCCGCCAGGCCGACGATGTGAAGATATTCCCCGGCATCGGGCCCGTCGTGGGCGCCACGCAGGAAGAGGCGGACGCCAAGTACCAGGCCATCCGCGAGCTGCTCACGGTCGATGAAGCGCTGGCCTACCTGGGCCGCTACTTCGACCACCACGACTTCAGCCAGTACCCGCTGGACGCGCCCTTCCCGGAGCTGGGCGAGATCGGCCGCAACAGCTTTCGCTCCACCACCGACCGCATCAAGGCCGATGCCAAGGCGCGCGGCCTGACCCTGCGCCAGGTGGCGCTGGAGGCCGCCACGCCGCGCTCGCAGTTCGTGGGCACGGGCGAGCGCGTGGCCGACGAGATCATCCGCTGGGTGGACGAGGGCGCGGCCGATGGCTTCATCCTGGGCTTCCCCGTGCTGTCGCAGGGGCTGGATGATTTCATCGCGCACGTGATTCCGGTGCTGGAGTCGCGGGGCCGCTACCAGCGCACGCTGCCGGGCCACACCCTGCGCGACCACCTGGGCCTGCCGCGCAAGGCCAGCCGGTACGCGCAGGCCGATGCGGACGCAGCCACGGCGCCAGAGAAGAAGGTGGCGTGATGGGCGCAGCATTGCCCGTAGCGGCGTCCGCACACGACGTGCAGCGGGTGAAAAGCGTGGAAGAGGGCATTGCCGCCTTCATCCACGAGTTCCAGGCATTGCGCCGGGACCTGCACCAGCACCCCGAGCTGTCGTTCCAGGAGCACCGCACCTCGGCCATTGTGGCCGAGCGCCTCGCGTCCTGGGGGTACGAGGTGACCACCGGCATCGCGGGCACCGGCCTGGTGGGCACGCTGCGCAAGGGGCAGGGCCCCAAGACCCTGGGCATCCGTGCCGACATGGACGCACTGCCCATCACCGAGGCCACGGGCCTGCCCTATGCCAGCCAGAACGCCGGTGTGATGCACGCCTGCGGGCACGACGGGCACACCACGGTGCTGCTGGCTGCGGCGCGCTTCCTGGCCGAGTCGGGCCGCTTCGACGGCACGCTGAACCTCATCTTCCAGCCCGCCGAGGAAAACGGCGGCGGCGCCCACCGCATGATCGGCGAGGGCCTGTTCGAGCGCTTTCCGTGCGACGCGGTGTTCGGCCTGCACAACTGGCCCTGCGTGGGCGCGGGGCACTTTGGTTGCGTGACGGGGCCTGCCATGGCCTCGGTGGACCAGATCACCATCACCGTGCGCGGCAAGGGCGGCCACGGCGCCGCGCCGCACGAGACAGTGGACCCCGTAGTGGCCAGCGCGCACATCATCACCGCGCTGCAGACGGTGGTCTCGCGCAATGTCGATCCGCTCGACATGGGCGTGGTCACGGTGGGCTCGATCCACGGCGGCAACGCGCCCAACGTGGTGCCCGACAGCGTGGAACTGAAGCTCACGGCCCGCGCCTTCAAGCCCGAGGTGCGCGAGGTTCTGAAGCGGCGCATTCCGGCCATCGCCCGCGCGCAGGCCGAGAGCTTTGGTGCCACGGCCGATGTGTCGTACCGGCCCGGCTACCCGGCGGTGCTCAACCATGAAGCCGAGACGGAACTGGCACGCAGCGTGGCGATCGACACCTTCGGCGCGGCCCGCGTGGAAGCGGGCTTTCGCCCGCGCACGGCCAGCGAGGATTTCGCCTTCATGCTGCTCCAACGTCCGGGCAGCTACGTGTTCGTGGGCAATGGCGATGGCGCATCGCTGCACAGCCCGTACTACGACTTCAACGACGCCATCCTGGCGCCCTCGGCCACGTACTGGGTGCGGCTGGCCGAGCGGTTTCTGGCCTGAGACCCCTTTCACGAGAAAGCCCTCCCCATGAGTGACAGCTTCATCTACACCTCGCCCGCCGATCCCCTGGCTCGACCGCTCATCGACGAGCTGTCGCACGAGTACGAGTCGCGCTACGGCGAGTTCTACGACCGCGAGGGCGGGCAGCGCGAGATGGAGAAGTACCCGCCCGAGCTGTTCACGCCGGAGCACGGCGGCAACTTTGTACTGCTGCTGCGCGGCGGACAGGCGATTGGCGGCGGTGCCTTCAAGCGCCACAGCGACGCGCACACAGCGGAGCTCAAGCGCGTGTGGACGCACTCGGCCCACCGCCGCCAGGGCCTCGCCGCCAGGGTGCTGCGGGAGCTCGAAGCCCAGGCGCTGCGCCAAGGCTATGCGCGGCTGTACCTCACCACCGGCTTTCGCCAGCCCGAGGCCGTGGGGCTGTATCTGGGCCATGGGTACACGGCGCTGTTCGACACATCGCTGCCGCACGAGACGTACCGCCATCTGCCGTTCGAGAAGACTCTGCGCGCCGTGGAGGGCCTGGAGTCCCCCGCCACGTTGACGGCGCCCGCCACACCGCACGCCCTGGGCGTAGGGCGCGCCGCGGTGGTTGCGCAAGCGGCCTGAAAACCGTCACGCGCACCGGCCCCGCCTGCCCCCGCTCTTTTCCACGAACCCCGACAGCCTGCGAGACCTCACCACCATGTCCACCTCCACCACCCTGGACGCCGCTGCCGGTCTGCCGCTGGGCCCCGGCCATGCCGCACCCCCTGGTGCCCACAGCCATGGGCCCGGCGCGCCTGCCCTCACACCCTCATCCTCCCCGGCCCCTGTCCCGGTGAAGGGCGATTATTCCCACTACAAAGTCGTGCCCGCGCGCTACCGGGCACGGGCCGCCGGCACGGTGTTTGCCGCCGTGGTCATCGCGTTGGTGCTGTATTCGGTGTTCACCAACCCGCGCTGGGGCTGGAGCATCTTTGGCGAGTATTTCTTCTCGGAGCCTGTGCTGGTGGGCCTGGGCCGCACGCTGCTGCTCACCGCGCTGGGGGCGTTGTTCGGATTCACGCTGGGCACGGCGCTGGCACTGGCCCGGGTGTCGCGCTCGCCGCTGCTGGCGGGGCTGTCGTGGACGTTCATCTGGATCTTCCGGTCCATCCCGGTCATCGTGCTGCTGCTCATCATCAACAACCTGGGCTACCTGTACGAGACCGTGAGCCTGGGCGTGCCTTTCACCGGCTGGACGTTCTTCTCGTACCCCACCACGCAGCTCATCAGCCCCTTCGTGGCGGCGTTGATCGGCCTCACGCTGAACCAGGCGGCCTTTGCATCGGAGATCGTGCGTGGCGGCATTTTGTCGGTGGACCAGGGGCAGCTGGAAGCGGCCGCCGCACTGGGCCTGCCGCGCCGCCGCCAGGCGTTCCGCATCGTGCTGCCGCAGGCCATGCGGTCCATCCTGCCCGCAGGCTTCAACGACATCATCGGGCTGGCCAAGGGCACGTCCAACGTGTACATCCTGGCCCTGCCCGAGCTGTTCTACACCATCCAGATCATCTACCGCCGCAACCTGGAGGTGATCCCGCTGCTGATGGTGGCGACCGTGTGGTACCTCGTGATCCTCACGGTGCTGTCGCTGCTGCAGTACTACATCGAGCGGCATTTTTCCAAGGGCGCGCTGCGCAGCCTGCCGCCGTCGATCTTCGGCGGCATTGCGCAGCGCCTGCGGCCTGCGCGGCGCGCGGCCGTTCAAGGTGATACAGCGGTGACCGCACCGGCAGCAGCGCCCACGCCCGCCGTCGCCACCGTGCCGCGCTGGACGGGCGAGCGCAACCGCGGTGGTGAAGTCACCATCCACGGCGTGTCCAAGAGCTACGGCGCCCTGCGCGTACTGAAGGACGTGACGCTGACGGTGCCACCCGGCAGCGTCACGGTGATCCTGGGGCAGTCCGGCTCGGGCAAGTCGACCTTGCTGCGCACCATCAACCACCTGGAGCGCGTGGACGATGGTTTCATTGCCATCGATGGCGAGCTGATCGGCTACCGCCAGGAAGCGGACACCCTGTACGAGCTGGGCGAGAAGGACATCCTCCAACGCCGGGTGGACGTGGGCATGGTGTTCCAGAACTTCAACCTGTTCCCACACCTCACGGTGCTGGAGAACATCGTCGAAGCACCGGTCACCGTGCGCAGGCTGCCCCGTGCAGAGGCCGAAGCGCTGGGGCTGGAGCTGCTGGCGCGCGTGGGCCTGTCCGACAAGGCGCACAGCTACCCGCGGCAGCTTTCCGGCGGGCAGCAGCAGCGCGTGGCGATCGCGCGCGCCCTGGCGCTCAAGCCCAAGGTGCTGCTGTTCGACGAGCCCACGTCTGCGCTGGACCCGGAGCTGGTGGGCGAGGTGCTCGATGTGATCAAGGAGCTGGCGCGCACCGGCACCACGCTCATCATCGTGACGCACGAGATCGGCTTTGCCCGCGAGGTGGCCGACACGGTCGTCTTCATGGAGCAGGGCCGCGTGCTGGAAACCGGCACGCCCGCCAAGGTGTTCAGCCAGCCCGACCATCCCCGCACGGCGGAGTTCCTGGCCAAGGTGCTCTGAGCCGCGGCCTGCCTCACCCGCAGCGGACCTCTGGGTCAGCCGGCCTGTGGCCCAGGCCGGGCTGCGGCGTGGGCGCCGCTCTGATCTGCGCAATTTTTTTGCTTCTTCCTTTGCCTGTTTTCCTGACCCATCCATCCCATCCCCGGAGCCGACCCATGACCCTTGTGAACCGAACCCTCGCAGCCCTGGCACTGGCCGCTGCGTCCATCGCCGCACTCGCGCCCATCCATGCTGCTGCGCAGGCCATCGACCTGAGCCCTGAGCAGCCCATGCGCCCCCGCTCGCAGAAGGTGGACGAGGCACTCAAGCTGGTCGCCAAGGACTTCAAGTTTGCCAAGGAGGGGGTGCTCACCGTGGGCACCACCACCGGCCGGCTGCCATTCGGCGCCTATGCCACCGACAACAAGACGCCCGTCGGCAACGCGCCGGACATCGCACAGCTGGTGGCCGACAGCCTGGGGCGCAAGCTGGAGCTGGTGTCCGTGGCCTGGGCCGACTGGCCACTGGGCCTGCAGTCCGGCAAGTTCGATGTGGTGATCTCCAACGTCACCGTCACCGAGGAGCGCAAGGAAAAGTTCGACTTCTCGACCTACCGCAATGACCAGCTGGGCGTGTATGTGAAGGCCGACAGCAAGATCACGTCCGTCAAGGAGCCCAAGGATGTGGCGGGCCTGAAGGTGGTGGTCGGCGCGAGCACCAACCAGGAGCAGATCCTGCTGCGCTGGAACCAGCAGAACATCGCCGCAGGCCTCAAGCCGGTGGACATCCAGTACTACGACGACGATGTGGTGTTGTACTTGGCGCTGGCCTCGGGCCGCGCCGACGCGTACCTGGCCCCCAACGGCATCGCCGCGCACAACGCGCGCGATGGCAAGACGAAACTGGTGGGAACCTTCTCGGGCGGCTGGCCGCAGGCGGCCGAGATTGCCGTGACCTCGCGCAAGGGTTCGGGCATTGCCGACGCGATCACCACGGCACTGAATGCGCAGATCAAGAACGGCAACTACGCCAAGGCGCTCGAGCGCTGGAACCTGCAGTCCGAGGCCATCCAGGTCTCGCGCACCAACCCTCCCGGCTTGCCCAAGAAGTAAGCCTGCAGCCTTCAAGGACCATCCATGATTCTGACTCTCCATTCCCTGTCGCGCCGCAGCCTGGTGGCCCTGGCCTCGGCGTGCGCGCTGTCCTGCGCGTGGACCGTGGCCGGTGCTGCCACCGCGTTTGACTTCAGCCCCGAGCAAATGGGCCGCATCCGCGCCGAGAAAGACGCAGCGGCCGTCCAGGCCATTCCGAAGAATTTCAAGTTCGTGAAGGAAGGAGTCTTCACCGTGGCGATCGCGCCGTTTGCGCCCCCCATCGCCACGTATGCCAGCGACGCCAAGACGGTGGTGGGGTTCGACCCGGACTATGCGCAGCTGATTGCCGACGCCCTGGGGCTCAAGCTCGAACTGCTGCCGATTGCCTGGGCCGACTGGCCGCTCGGGCTCACCTCGGGCAAGTACGACGCGGTGATCTCCAACGTGGGCGTGACGGAGCAGCGCAAGGAGAAGTACGACTTCTCCACCTACCGCCTGGGCCTGCACGGCTTCTATGTGCGCGCCGACAGCAAGATCACGTCCATCAAGGAGCCCAAGGACATTGCGGGGCTGAAGGTCATCACCGGATCGGGCACCAACCAGGAGCGCATCCTGCTGGAGTGGAACAAGCAAAACGTCGCCGCAGGCCTCAAGCCCGTGGAGCCCGTGTACTTCGACGACGACGCCGCGCGGCTGCTGGGCGTGGTGTCGGGCCGGGCCGACGCCAACTTCAACCCCAACGCGCCGCAGGCCTACCACGCGGCCAAGGACGGCACGATCAAGCTCGTGGGCACGGTGAACGCGGGCTGGCCGCTCAAGTCCGACGTGGCCATCACCACGCGCAAGGGCTCGGGCCTGGCCGATGCGCTGACGCTGGCCACCAATGGGCTCATCAAGAACGGCAAGTACACGCAGGCGCTGCAGCGCTGGAGTCTGCTGGAGGAAGCGTTGCCCAAATCGGAAACCAATCCCCCGGGCTTGCCCAAGTTCTGAAGCCCTCTGAGCCGCTGCGCGACTTCCCCCTCAGGGGGGCGCACCCGGTGGACTGGCGGAGCCAGATCCACGGGTGCGCTGGCGTGGGGGCGCGCCGGTTGCGGGCGTCTGTCGGTCTGATCGGCGTCTGTTGATCCTTTTTCTTTTTCATCCATGGCTATTTCTCATCTCGCATTTCTGACGCCGGGCAACTATGCCGAGGACAGCCCGCTGCAGGGTTTGGAAGACACCTTGCGGCTGTTCGAGCTGGGGGAAGCGCTGGGCTACCAGGGCGCGTGGGTGCGCCAGCGGCATCTGGAGCGGGCGGTGTCGTCCGCGGCCACGCTGCTGGCCGCCGCCACGCAGCGCACGGGGCGCATCGCGCTGGGCACGGCGGTGATCCAGATGGGGTATGAGAACCCTTTCCGGCTGGCCGAGGACCTGGCGATGGTGGACGTGCTGTCGCGCGGGCGCCTGCAGGTGGGGCTGAGTGCGGGGGCGCCACCCTACGGGCCGCTGCTAGGCGGGCGCTTGTTCGACGGCGATGCGCAGGCCATCGATTTTTCGCACGCGCGGGTGGAGCGGCTGCGCAGCAACCTGCGCGGTGATTATTTCGGCGACGACGACTTTTTCGTGGAGTCGCCCGCAGGACGCCAGCGCCCGCGGGTGCAGCCGCATGCGGCGGGGTTGGTGGAGCGGCTGTGGTACGGCGGCGGGTCGCTGAAGTCTGCGCAGTGGGCGGGGGCGCAGGGCTACCACCTGCTGATCGGCAACCTCAACCGCGGTGAGCAGACAGACGATTTCTTCGCGGCGCAGCGCAGCCAGCTCGAACTGTTTCATGCCCACTGGTCGGCTCCCCACGCCCCGCGTGTGGCGCTGGGTCGGGTCGTCGTGCCGCTGGACAGCGCAGATGCTGCGAGCCGGGCGCGCTACCGAGCCTGGGCGGCGCTGCGCGAGGTTCGCACGATGGCACCCCAGGGCGAGCGCCGTACGCTGTTTGCGCGCGATCTGGTGGGGACGTCCGATGAGATCCTGGAAAGCCTGCGCCAGGACCCGATCGTGCCGCGCGTGCAGGAGCTGCGGCTGGAACTGCCATATGACTTCAACGTGCACGAGTACGCGCAGATCCTGAGCGACACCGCGCAGTACATTGCGCCGGAGCTGGGCTGGGTTCCAGCGGCGGCCGGCCCGACTGTTGACGGCTACTGCGTGGACCGCGCAGCCGCGACTTCGCTGCCCAGCTCGATCACCGACATGGCGTAGTAGATCGACCAGTTGTAGCGGGTGATGGCGTAGCGGTTTTCGGTGCCCGGCACGTAGCTCGGCGTATCGCCGCCGTTGTGTAGTTCGACGAGGCCAGGGGTCCCAGATGCTGCGCGGCGGTGCCATCCAGCACGCCGCCCCTTCGCTTGTATGCTGGCGGCGCTGAAGGTGGGCAGGAGTCTTGCGGTAAGAGGTCGTCCAGTTGCAGCAGGCTCAGACCGAACGGGTTGTTTCAAGTTCAAAATGCTGACTCTATGAAGCACCGCCCAGCCCAGGTCTTGCGGTGCGTTCAGCGCCGGATGCGCCGTCCCGTCTTGAACACCCACCACACCACGACAAGGCACAGGGCCATGAACACGAACGTCATGCCCGCGCTCACGCCGATGTGGACATCGGCCTGGCCGTAGAACGCCCAGCGCAACCCGCTGATGAGATAGACCACCGGGTTGAACAGCGAAACGGTCTGCCAGAACGGCGGCAGCATGCTGATGCTGTAGAACGCACCGCCGAGAAACGTCAGCGGTGTGATGACCAGTAGCGGGATCACCTGCAGCTTTTGAAAGCTGTCAGCCCAGAGGCCGATGATGAATCCGAATAGGCAGAATGTGACGGCGGTGAGCACCAGAAAGCCCACCATCCACACCGGATGCGCCACTTCGTAGGGCACAAACACCCTGGCGGTGGTGAGGATGAGCACCGATACCAGCAGCGACTTGGTGGCTGCGGCGCCGACATAGCCCAGCAGCACCTCGACCCAGTTGACCGGCGCGCTGAGCAGCTCGTAGATGGTGCCGGACCACTTGGGCATGTAGATGCCAAAAGCCGAGTTGGAAATGCTTTCGGACAGCAGCGACAGCATGAGCAGGCCGGGGATGATGTAGGCCCCATAGCTCACGCCGCCGATGTCGCCCATGCGCGAGCCAATGGCCGAGCCAAAGACGATGAAGTACAGCGCCGTGGACAGCACCGGTGCGATCAGGCTTTGCATCCAGGTGCGAAAGGCCCGGTTCATCTCGAAGCGATAGATGGCACGCACGCCATGCAGGTTCAGGCCGGTCATGCTCGGGATGCTTTCTGTTGCGACGGGGCGTGGTCCTGGTCCTTGTCCTGGTGCACCAGGCCCACAAAAATGTCTTCGAGCGAACTCTCGCTGGAATGCAGGTCCTTGAAGTCAATCCCGTGTTCGGCCAGCGCGCGCAAAAGTGCGGCAATGCCTGTGTCTTCTTGCTGGGTGTCAAAGGTGTAGGTGAGCATGGTGCCACCCTGGCTAAGCACCAGTGGCCAGCGGGCCAGCGACGCGGGTATCTGCTGCATCGGTTGCTGCAGCGTGAGTGCAAGCTGCTTCTTGCCCAGCTTGCGCATCAGCACATCTTTGTCCTCCACCACGATCAGCTCGCCCTTGCGGATCACGCCGATGCGGTCGGCCATGTCCTCGGCTTCCTCCAGGTAATGCGTGGTCAGGATGATGGTGGTGCCCGCATCGCGCAGCGCCCGCACCAGGCGCCACATGTCGTGGCGCAGCTCCACGTCCACGCCCGCGCTGGGCTCGTCGAGGAACAGGATCTTGGGCTCGTGCGACAGCGCCTTGGCGATCAGCACGCGGCGTTTCATGCCGCCCGAGAGCGCGAGGATCTTGCTGTCCTTCTTGTCCCACAGCGACAGGTCCTTCAGGATCTTTTCGATGAACGCAGGGTCGGGAGCCTTGCCGAACAGCCCTCTGCTGAAGTTGACCGTGGCCCACACGGTTTCAAACGAATCGGTGTGCAGTTCCTGGGGCACGAGGCCAATGGCCGCGCGGGCGGCGCGGTAGTCCCGCACGGTGTCATGGCCATCGGCGCTGATGGAGCCCGCCGTGGCATTGCTCATGCCGCAGATCACGCTGATGAGCGTGGTCTTTCCCGCGCCGTTGGGCCCGAGCAGGGCAAAGATCTCGCCGCGCCGGATGTCCAGGTCGATGTTCTTGAGTGCCTGGAAACCGCCAGCGTAGGTTTTGCTCACGCCGCGCACACGGACGATCGCGTCCGCAGCGGGCATGGAAGAAGGTGATGCAGGCATGGGATGGTGGTCAGGAATAGTGCATGCCGCCGCGGCGGTTGCCGGGCAAGCGGGGGAGCGACGCATTGTGGCTTGAGTTGCGCAACCGCGCTGGCAGGCGCTGGCAAACCCCGCTTTGGCCCTGCGGCCAGGACAGATCTTTTCCCCTTCGCCACCGGATGCGTGCGGTGCGGGTAGTACAGCTGGCTCCGATCCGCAGCCCCACCAGGCAGTTCGGCTCGCGAAGGGTATTGCGGGTCATCCGGTGCTCGGCCCCTCGGTCGACCCTGTGCGCCTGCTCCGGCCGCCTCAGCGCCAGGATCAGCGCGCTCGCGCCGCCGCCACCTCGCGGCCCAGCTCGATCACGGCCATCGCGTAGTAGCTGGACCAGTTGTAGCGCGTGATGGCGTAGAAATTCTCGGTGCCTGCCACATAGCTGGCGGGCTCGCCGCCGTTTTGCAGTTCCACCAGTGCCAGCGGGCCGGTGTGCTGCGCGCCCTGGGCATCCAGCACCGCGCCTTTGGCTGTCATGCTGGCCACGCTGAAGGTGGGCAGGATGTCGGGTGTCAGCAGGTCGTCGAGCTGCAGGCGCGCGCCGTCGAACTGCACGCCAAAGTGCGTGGGCATGCCTGGCGTCCAGCCATGGCCGCGGAAGTAGTTGGCCACCGAGCCGATGGCGTCCGCCGGGCTCTTGAACAGGTCCACGCGGCCGTCGCCATCGAAGTCAATCGCATAGCGCACCCAGCTCGACGGCATGAACTGCCCCAGGCCCATGGCACCGGCGTAGCTGCCACGGGGCTCGAACGGGTCGGTGTCGCTGCGGTTGGTGAGGCTCAGGAACTGCTCCAGCTCACCGCGGAAAAATGCGGTGCGCTCCTTGGCACGCGGGTGGGTTGACGGGAAATCAAACGCCAGCGTGGCCAGCGCGTCCATCACCCGGAACGTGCCCATCTGCTGGCCGTAGATGGTCTCCACGCCGATGATGCCCACGATGATCTCGGCGGGCACGCCGTACTCGCGCTCGGCCCGCTCCAGCGTGGCCTCGTTCTCCTGCCAGAACCGCTGGCCGGCGCGTATTCGGATGGGATCGATGAAGCGGCTGCGGTACACGCGCCAGTTCTTGGCGGTGCCTTTGGCTGGCGGCAGCATGAGGCGGGGGACCTGTGGCAGGAAGTGCGCCTGCCCGATGGCCTGGCGCACCCATTCGCGGTCCAGGTCGCGGCGTGCGGCCAGGTCGTCGGCAAACTGCAGGGCCTCGGGGCGCGATGCATAGGGCACCGCGGGCTTTTGCTTCGTGGCGGTGGGTTTAGAGGGTTTTTGGGGGCTGGCGCTTGCTGCTATTGTGCAAGATGCTATTAAAAATAGAGCAATTTTGGCCCATCGGGCTGTCTTCTTCATGTCGGTTGTTCGTTACTTTGTTGTGTCCCTGCGCCGCGAAACCGGCGCGGCCCGGGCCAGCGTCATCGCGCAAGGGCCGCCTCGCCGCGCTGGCGGAGCCGAGAGAAGGAGCTGGAGGCCGCGGATCCAGGCCTGCCTGCGCAGGCTGGGACGGCCCCGAAGGGCTGCCGTCTCTGGCGGCTGCACGGAGCGGCGAAGCCGCTCAGGGGGATGATTCATTTCTTGGGCCAGGGCAGGGTGCGGAATTCGCGCCGCAGCGTGCCCAGTTCGGTGTCGGGGTGGGGGGCGTAGCGCAGTCGCTCCAGCCGCAGCAGCCAGTCTGCCACTGCGTCGGCTGGCGCCCCGAATTGTGCCCGCACCCGTTCGGCCATCGCGCGCGGTGGCAGGGTTTCCGGCAGTGGCAGGCCCGCGCGCGCCAGGCGCTGGCGCGTGCGGGCCAGCAGCCGCAGCCAGGGGTCGTGCTGGCTGCGTTCCCACAGGCTCCAGCCCATGCCGCCCAGCGCGGCCGCGATGACCAGGGTGCCCAGCACGGTGGTGAGGTCCTGCCAGCTGGGGGATTCAAACCCCAGCGCCTTGAGCAGGTCCATCTGGCGGCTCTGCGTGTAGTTGAGCACCCACTGGTTCCAGCTGTTGTTGACGGCTTCCCACACGGCGCGCAGGTTCTGCACCATGCCCGGGCTGAGCGCGCCCATCGCTGCCGCGAACGCGCCTTGGGGCGCCTGCAGGCGCTGGAACGCCCCCACGCGGCCTGGCGAGACGGCGCCCGTGGGGTCCACGCGCACCCAGCCGCGGCCTTCCATCCACACCTCGGCCCAGGCGTGGGCATCGGCATTGCGCACGGTCCAGTAGCCGTCCACGGGATTGCGTTCACCCCCCTGGTAGCCCGTGACGATGCGTGCGGGCACATCCAGGGCGCGCATCAGCACCACGAAGGCCGAGGCAATGTGTTCGCAAAAACCTTCCTTGCGGTCAAACCAGAACTCGTCGGCGGTGTGTTCACCATAGACGCCGGGATCGAGGGTGTAGGTGTAGCCGCCCGTGCGCAGGCGCTGCAGGGCCGCATTGACCAGCGCGCTTGTTCCGCCGCTGGCCAGCGCGGGGTCTGCGCGCATTTGCGCGGCCAAAGCCAGGGTGCGGGGGTTGAAGCCGGGGGGGAGCTCCGTGTACACGCGCAGCTGCCGCACGGACTGCTGGGGGCCATGGCGGTACTCGGGGTAGCTCACGGCCTGGTAGCGCATCACCTCGGTGATGGGGCGTGAGGTCATCCACTGCAGGTCCTGGGTCATGTAGGCCCGCATGTTGTTGGGCAGCTCGGGCGCCTCGGGGGTGGCTTCCAGCACCATCAGCCAGGGTTGCCGCTGGGGCTCGAGCGTCACTTCGTAGCGCACGGCCGGTCCGCTGACCTGCAGGTTGGCTGGCAGGGCCGCGCGTGCGGCCCAGGCGCTGTCTTCCCGAAACGGCTCGGCCTGCCATTGCCGGCCATCGAACGCCGTCATGACGGGCCCGCGGAAGTACAGCGCCGATTGGGGCGGGACATCGGTGGGCGCCCCCGCGAAGCGCAGGCGGATGGCCACGCGTTCGTCGAGCGCGATCTCGGCCATCTCGCCGATCTTCATGGTGCCCGACAGGCCGCTGCGCCCCGTGAGGTTCTCCCCGGGCATGCCCCACAGCGGCGCCATGCGCGGAAACAGCATGAACAGCGCCACCATGATGGGCGCCCCCAGCAGCGCCATGGTGCCCGCCATGCGAAAGGTCTGCGCCAGGGGCGGGCGCCCCACCGGCATGTGGGCATTGACCAGCGCCATGAGCAGGCCCAGCAGCGCCACCAGCATGGCGGCGGCGGTGAGCAGCGACTGCGAGAAGAAGAAGTTGCTGAGCATCGTGAAGAAGCCCAGGAAGAACACCACCATCGCGTCGCGGCGCGCGCGCAGCTCCAGCATCTTGAGCGCCAGCAGCATGACGACCAGGGTGACGCCCGCATCGCGCCCGAGGATGGTGCGGTGCGTGAACAGCGTGCCCGCCACCGCCACCACCAGCAGGGCGCCCACGGTCCAGCGCCCGGGCAGGGGCCGGCCTTTCCAGGCGAGCCAGCCGCGCCACAGCAGCAGCCCGCCGGCCAGCAGGCTGGTCCACACCGGCAGGTTGGACACCTGCGGTGCGATGACCCAGACGATCACGAACAGCAGAAAGAGCGTGTCGCGGGCGTCGCGCGGCAGGGAAACAAGGGTCTGGCGCAGGTTCATGGCAACGGTCCAGGCCCGGCTTGGAGTGGTGGACATGCTATAAAAAATATAGCTCCCTGCGCCTTGCCTGTATGCGACAGGGGCCCACTGGATACGGATTTTGAAGCGGGGTTCAGCACAGCGCCAGTGCCTCCAGGCAATTTCGTCGGTGCGCCGCACCCGTGTCCGGGGCGATCTCGACACCCGGCAGGCGCAGGCCATAGTCCAGCCCCAGCCGGTCGGCCTGCAGCACCCAGGCGGCCAGGCGTGAGATGCGGGCTTCGTGGTCGGGCAGCGAGGCGCGGGCCAGGTCCAGCCACAGTTCGTGCCGCTGGGCTTGCTGGGCGTCGCGGCTGACCAGGTCGTCCGTGCCGGTGCCCAGCGATTTGGCGGCCTTCTTCCAGACCACGAGCTTGAGCGGGTCGCCCCGGCGGTAGGCGCGCACGCCGTCGAATTCGCCAATGCCCTGCGTGGGCGTGTTGCCGGCGCCGCCCGCGCGCGGTTCGCCGGTCGGCAGCGGCGGTGCCGGGGTCTCGGGCGCGGGGTAGACCAGCACCTGGGCCGCGGGCCGCCAGTAGGTCCAGACGCGGAAGGTGCCGAGCGGAAAGCGCGTCTCGGCCGTCAGCGTGGGCACGCGGTGCAGGCCCCGGCGCGGGGGCTTGAAAGCGACCTGCACGCTCGACTGGCCCTGCGCGGGCACGTCGGTCCAGGCCCAGTGGTGTGCCTCCTTGCCCGTGCCGTGCACCGACAGGGCGATGCCGTAGCGCGGCGTCTTGCGCTCGCTGGACAGCTGGATGTCAAACGCCGTGCTGGTGCCCATGAAGTGTGGCTCGGGCGCCTTCAGGTGCAGCGTGAGCCCGCGCAGGTTGGCGTGGCAGATGTGCATGCCCACCACGGCGCTGCCCGCCAGCAGAAAGGTCAGCAGGTAGCCCAGGTTGAGCTGGTAGTTGATGGACGCGATGAGCAGCACGATGAGCGTCAATGCCAGCATCCAGCCCGAGCCGGTGGGCAGGATGTAGACATTGCGCTGCGTGAGCGCGAGCGTGTCGCTCAGCGGCAGGCGCGCCTGCCACCAGCGCTGGAAGCGGCGGCGCAGTGGCGCAAGCGGGCTCACCCGGGCCAGGATGGCGCGCCAGCCCCCGGTCGGGCGGAGCGTGGCGGGGGGATGGGCGGCTGTCATTTCACGGCAGCGGCACGGCCTCGACCATGGCGCGCACCTGTTCCACCGCGCCGCGTCCGGCATCGCCCACGGGCACCAGGCGGTGGGCGATGGTCTGGGGCAGCACGGCCTGCACGTCGTCGGGCGCCACGTAGTCGCGCCCGCTGATGAGGGCCTGCGCCTTGGCCGCACGCACCAGGGCGATGCCCGCGCGGGGCGACAGGCCCTGCAGGAACCACCGGCCCGAGCGCGTGGCGGCGATGAGGTCCTGCACATAGTTGAGCAGCGGGTCGGCCGCATGGATGGCCTGCACCTGGCGCTGCAGCTCGGCCAGTTCCTCGTCGGACAGCAGGGGCAGCATGGTGTCCACCATGTCGCGCCGGTCCGCGCCCGCCAGCAGCACGCGCTCGGCCGCGCGGTCGGGGTAGCCGATGGAGATGCGCATCAGAAAGCGGTCGAGCTGCGATTCGGGCAGCGCGAAGGTGCCCAGCTGGTCGTGCGGGTTCTGGGTGGCGATCACGAAGAAGGGGTGGGGCAGGGCGCGCGTCTCGCCCTCTACCGACACCTGCTTTTCCTCCATGGCTTCGAGCAGCGCGCTTTGCGTCTTGGGGCTGGCGCGGTTGATTTCGTCGGCCAGCAGCACCTGGGCGAACACCGGGCCGGGGTGGAACACGAAGGCTTCCTTGCCGCGCTCGTAGACCGAGACGCCCGTCAGATCGCTGGGCATCAGGTCGGCCGTGAACTGCACGCGCGAGAACTGCAGGCCGAAAGTGCGCGACAGCGCATGGGCCAGGGTGGTCTTGCCCACCCCCGGAACATCCTCGATGAGCAGGTGCCCGCCGGCCAGCAGGCAGGCCACGCAGTCCTGTACCTGGGCCTGCTTGCCCACGATCACCGTGTTAAGCTGATCCAGAAGCGATTTGATCTTGTGCTGTGCATTCATTGTCATGGCGCGACGTTATCCGAAAACTATCCAAAAAAATACGAGACACGGGGATTGACTGTGAGCAAGACGGGCTATTTCACCCATCGGGATTGTTGGAAGCACGAGATGGGCCCGGGCCACCCAGAATGCCCCGAAAGGCTCGATGCCATCGAAGACCGCTTGCTGGTCACCGGGGTGGGCGATGCGCTGGAGCGCTACGAGGCCCCCGAGGCCTCGCTGGCCGACATCGAGCTGGCGCATGGCCGCATGCACATCGCGGCGCTGCGGGGCCTGTCCGACCGGCTCAACGAAGAGCTGATGGCGGGCGGCCCGAGCTACGCGCAGATCGACACCGACACCTCCATCAACGCCCACACCTGGAAGGCGTCGCTGCGCGCCGCGGGTGCCGCGCTGGCCGCCACCGATGCGGTGATGGCCGGCGAGGTCGAGAACGCGTTCTGCTCCGTGCGTCCGCCCGGGCACCATGCGTGCCGCGACAAGGCCATGGGTTTTTGCTTCTTCAACAACGTGGCGGTGGCCGCCAAATATGCGCTGCAGCGCTACAACCTGCAGCGCGTGGCGGTGGTGGACTTCGATGTGCACCATGGCAATGGCACCGAGGACATCCTGGCGGGCGACCCGCGCGCGCTGATGGTCAGCATCTTCCAGCACCCGTTCTACCCGTACAGCGGCGACCAGGACCCGGCCCCCAACATGGTCAACGTGCCCGTGCCTGCGTACACCCGTGGCATGGACATCCGCGAGATCATCGAGATGATGTGGATGCCGCGCCTGGAGGCCTTCAAGCCCGAGATGATCTTCGTCTCCGCCGGCTTCGACGGCCACCGCGAGGACGACATGGGCCAGCTGGGCCTGACCGAGCAGGACTACGCCTGGATCACCCAGCGGGTCAAGGACGTGGCGCGGCGCTATTCCCAGGGCCGCATCGTGTCGTGCCTGGAGGGCGGCTATGTGATGGGGCCGCTGGCGCGCAGCGTGGAGGCGCATTTGCGGGTCCTGGCTGATCTTTGACTCCCCCTGAGCCGCCTGCGGCGTCTTCCCCCTGAGGGGGACGCCACCCGTGGCCTGGCGAAGCCAGTTCCACGGTGGCACTGGCCTCATGCGCGCCTGTTTCAAACGCCCCTCGCATTGCTGTGCACAGGAGAAACAACATGACGATTCCAAATTCTGACGAGCTGCTGCTGATCACCCGTGATACGCGCGGTGTGATCACCCTCACTTTGAACGACCCTGCACGCTTCAATGCGTTGGGCTCTGAAATGCTGACAGCCCTGCAACAGGCGCTGGACGAAGCGCACCGCGACGAATCTGTGCGCGTGGTGGTGCTGGCCGCAGCGGGCAAGGCCTTCTGTGCCGGGCACAACCTCAAGGACATGGCGGCGAACCCGGAGCTGGCGTACTACCAAAAGCTGTTTGCGCAATGCAGCCGCATGATGCTCACCATCCACAAGCTGCCAGTACCCGTGATCGCCAGGGTGCAGGGCATGGCGACGGCGGCGGGCTGCCAGCTGGTGGCGCAGTGCGATCTGGCGGTGGCGGCCGACAGCGCGAGTTTTGCCACCAGCGGCATCCACTACGGCCTGTTCTGCGCGACGCCCAGCGTGCCGCTGGTGCGCAATGTGCCCGCCAAGCGGGCGATGGAAATGTTGCTCACCGGCGATTTCATCGATGCCCCCACCGCGCTGGCACAGGGCCTGGTGAACCGCGTGGTGCCCGCCGATGCGCTGGACGCCGAGGTCGAGATGCTGGTGCAGTCCATCCTGCAAAAGCCCCGCGTGGCCGTGGCCATGGGCAAGGCGCTGGTGTACCAGCAGCGCGAGCTGGGCATGGATGCCGCCTACCAGCTGGCGGGCCAGGCCATGGCCACCAACATGATGGACGAGGCCGCGCAGGAGGGCGCGCGCGCCTTTGCGGAAAAACGCCAGCCCCGCTGGAAGCGCTGAGGATCGCCACGATGGACAAGCCGATGCTCGACGATGTGGGCCTGTGGGTGCAGTCCTTCCTCAGCCCGACGGTGCTGGTGGAGCTGGCGGCCTTGGCAGGGTGCGTCGCCCTGGCCTGGGGCCTGGTCTCGCTGCTGCAGCGGGGCCTGCACCGGGGCGATCCACGCTCCATTCTGTTTGGCACCCGCATCGTGGATGGCGCGCTGTTTCCGCTGGTGCTGCTGAGCCTGGCCTATGTGGCGCGCACGCTGCTGCACCACTGGGTGGCGCTGGCCGCCTTCAAGCTGGCGATCCCGGTGCTGGTGGCGCTGGTGGTGATCCGCATTGGCGTGAAGGTGCTGCAGGTGGCATACCCGGACGCTGCCTGGGTGCGGCCCATCGAACGCTCCATCTCCTGGCTGGCCTGGCTGGGCATGGTGCTCTGGGTCACGGGGCTGCTGCCGCTGGTGCTGGAGGAGCTGGACCAGATCCACTGGAAGGTAGGGGGCGCGACGCTGTCGGTGCGCACCATCATCGAAGGCGCGCTGACCGCCGGTGCGGTGCTGCTCATCGCGCTGTGGATCTCCGCCGCCATCGAGTCGCGCCTTCTGCGCTCGGCCACGGGGGCGGAACTGTCGCTGCGCAAGGCGGTGAGCAATGCCGTGCGGGCGCTGTTGATCTTCGTCGGGCTCATCATGGCGCTGTCGGCCGTGGGCATCGACCTGACGGCGCTGTCGGTGCTGGGTGGTGCCGTGGGCGTGGGCATCGGCTTTGGCCTGCAGAAGCTGGCGTCCAACTACGTGAGCGGGTTCGTCATCCTGGCCGAGCGCAGCATGCGCATCGGCGACAACGTGCGCGTCGACAATTTCGAAGGCCGCATCACCAACATCAATGCGCGCTACACCGTGGTGCGTTCGTCCACGGGGCGCGAGTCCATCGTGCCCAATGAAATGCTGATCACCCAGCGGGTGGAAAACCTGTCATTGGCCGACCCCCGCGTGTGGCTGTCGACCGTGGTGAGCGTGGCCTACGAAAGCGATGTGGACCTGGTGACCCGGCTTCTCGCGGACGCCGCGCTGGCCAGCAGCCGGGTGCTGCGCGATCCCGCCCCCAGCGTGGCCCTCTCGGCGTTTGGGGCCGACGGGCTGGAGTTCACGGTCGGCTTCTGGATCGCCGACCCCGAGAACGGCTCACTGGGCCTGCGCTCGGAGATCAACCGCGCCATCCTGAGCGCCTTGCGCGCCCACCAGATCGAGATTCCCTACCCCCAGCGGGTCATGCACGTGCAGGTCGAAGGGGGGCTGGCGGCGGCTCTGTCACCCGGCGCGCCAGCGGCGCCTGGGGCTGCCACCGCGCGGTGACCGGGCCCCGGGGGCCGCGAACGGGGGTGCCGCATGCGACAGCAGACTCTAGACAGGCGCCCGGTGCACTCGCCTATAATCGACAAAAAGCACGATCGTTCTTTTTTTTGGAATCGTGAGGTCTGTGTTCCGGCCCCGTAGCGCTTTCGTTGCAGTGCGGCATAGAATGTTCTAGTTTACGTAAACGTCAATTCAACCAACTCTATCTAGGAGCCGCAGCAATGAAGGTCTTGGTCCCTGTCAAGCGCGTGGTGGACTACAACGTGAAGGTCCGCGTGAAGTCGGACAACACGGGTGTGGACATCGCCAACGTGAAGATGAGCATGAACCCCTTTGACGAAATCGCCGTCGAAGAGGCCGTGCGCCTGAAAGAAAAAGGCCTGGTGACCGAAGTCATCGCTGTCTCGTGTGGCGTGGCCCAGTGCCAGGAAACCCTGCGCACTGCCATGGCCATTGGCGCCGACCGCGCCATCCTGGTGGAAACCGACGTCGAACTGCAGCCTCTGGCCGTGGCCAAGCTCCTGAAGGCCCTGGTGGACAAGGAGCAGCCCTCCCTCATCATCCTGGGCAAGCAGGCCATCGACGACGACGCCAACCAGACCGGCCAGATGCTGGCGGCCCTGGCCGACCTGCCCCAGGCGACCTTCGCCAGCAAGGTCGAGCTGTCGGCCGACAAGGTCAGCGTGACGCGTGAAGTGGACGGCGGCCTGGAAACCCTGGCCTTGACCCTTCCAGCGGTCATCACGACCGACCTGCGCCTGAACGAGCCCCGCTACGTCACCTTGCCCAACATCATGAAGGCCAAGAAGAAGCAGCTCGATACCGTCAAGCCCGAAGACCTCGGCGTGGACGTGGCTCCGCGCCTGAAGACCCTGAAGGTCACCGAGCCCGCCAAGCGTGGCGCTGGCATCAAGGTGGCCGACGTGGCCGCCCTGGTCGAGAAACTCAAGAACGAAGCGAAGGTGATCTAAATGTCGGTACTCGTTATTGCTGAACACGACAACGCGTCCATCAAGGGCGCCACCCTGAACACCGTGACCGCCGCCGTGGCCTGTGGTGGCGACGTGCACGTGCTGGTCGCCGGCCACAACGCCGGTGCTGCCGCAGCCGTCGCGGGCCAGATCGCTGGCGTCGCCAAGGTCATCCATGCTGACGCGCCCGGCCTGGAACACGGCCTGGCAGAAAACGTCGCCGCGCAAGTCCTGGCCATCGCCTCGAACTACAGCCACATCCTGTTCCCCGCCACCGCCAGCGGCAAGAACGTGGCGCCCCGCGTGGCCGCCAAGCTCGACGTGGCCCAGATCAGCGACATCACCAAGGTGGTCGCCGCCGACACCTTCGAGCGCCCCATCTACGCGGGCAACGCCATCGCCACCGTGCAAAGCGCCGACAGCGTGAAGATCATCACCGTGCGCACCACCGGCTTTGACGCCGCAGCCGCCACCGGTGGCTCTGCCGCCGTCGAAACCGCTGCTGCTACCGCTGATACCGGCAAGAGCACCTTCGTGGGCAGTGAAATCGCCAAGAGCGACCGCCCCGAACTGACCGCCGCCAAGATCATCGTCTCTGGTGGCCGGGCGCTGGGCAGCAAGGAAAAGTTCGACGAAGTGATGACCCCGCTGGCCGACAAGCTGGGTGCCGCCCTGGGCGCCAGCCGCGCCGCGGTGGACGCGGGCTACGCGCCCAACGACTGGCAAGTGGGCCAGACCGGCAAGATCGTGGCGCCCCAGCTGTACATCGCCGCCGGCATCTCGGGAGCGATCCAGCATTTGGCGGGCATGAAGGACTCCAAGGTGATCGTGGCGATCAACAAGGACCCCGAAGCACCGATCTTCAGCGTGGCCGACTACGGCCTGGAAGCCGACCTGTTCACGGCCGTGCCAGAGCTGGTCAAGGCCCTGTAAGAACGCCACCGTGCACACAAAGGCATCGCTCGCGATGCCTTTTTTTTGACGAAATTCCCCGGAGACACCCATGAGCTACACCGCCCCCCTCAAGGACATGCTGTTCGCCATCGAGCACCTGGCCAACATTGAACAGATCGCGCAGATCCCCGGCTTTGAAGACGCAGGCCTGGACACGGCCGCCGCCGTGCTGGAAGAGTGCGCCAAGTTCAACGAAGGGGTGCTGTCTCCGCTCAATTTCGAAGGCGACAAGAACCCGTCGAGCTGGAAAGACGGTGTCGTCACCACCACCCCCGGCTTCAAGGAAGCCTTCCGCCAGTACGGCGAAGGCGGCTGGCAGGGGTTGCAGCATCCGGCCGACTTTGGTGGCCAGGGCCTGCCCAAGACCATCGGCGCGGCCTGCATCGAGATGACCAACAGCGCCAACATGAGCTTCGCGCTGTGCCCGCTGCTCACCGACGGGGCCATCGAGGCGCTGCTCACGGCCGGCAGTGACGAGCTCAAGGCCACCTACCTTGAAAAGCTGGTGACGGGCGAATGGACTGGCACCATGAACCTGACCGAACCCCAGGCGGGCTCGGACCTGGCCCTTGTGCGCACACGCGCCGAACCCCAGCCCGACGGCACCTACAAGATCTTCGGCACCAAGATCTTCATCACCTATGGTGAACATGACATGGCCGAGAACATCGTGCACCTAGTGCTGGCACGGGTGGCGGGCGCGCCCGATGGCGTGAAGGGCATCAGCCTGTTCGTGGTGCCCAAGTTCATGGTCAACCAGGACGGCACCCTGGGCGCGCGCAACGACGCGCACTGCGTGAGCATCGAGCACAAGCTGGGCATCAAGGCATCGCCCACAGCGGTGCTGCAGTTCGGCGACCACGGCGGTGCGGTGGGCTACCTGGTGGGCCAGGAAAACCGGGGCCTCGAATACATGTTCATCATGATGAACGCAGCCCGCTACGCCGTGGGCATGCAGGGCATCGCGATCTCCGAGCGCGCCTACCAGAAGGCCGTTCAGTACGCCAAGGACCGCGTGCAAAGCCGCCCCGTGGACGGCAGCATCAACGCCAGCGCCGCCATCATTCACCACCCTGACGTCAAGCGCATGCTCATGACCATGCGCGCCACCGTGGAGGGCTGCCGCGCCATGGCCACCGTGGCCGCTGCTGCGTTCGATGCCGCTCACCACCACCCCGATGCCGAGACGCGCAAGCAGAACCAGGCGTTCTACGAATTCATGGTGCCGCTGGTCAAGGGCTACAGCACCGAGACCAGCCTGGAGGTGACCAGCCTGGGCGTGCAAGTGCATGGCGGCATGGGTTTCATCGAAGAAACCGGCGCGGCGCAGTACTACCGCGACGCCAAGATCCTGACCATCTACGAAGGCACCACCGCCATCCAGGCGAATGACCTCGTGGGCCGCAAGACGGCACGCGATGGGGGCCAGGTGGCCAAGGGCATCGCCGCGCAGATCGAGACCACCGAAGGCGAGCTGCTGGCCAGCGGCACCCCGGCTGCACTGGCCGTGGCCAGGCGCCTGACGGCCGCGCGCAAGGCGCTGCTCGACGTGATCGACTTCGTGGCGGGTGGCACCAAGGCCCAGCCCAACGCCGTGTTCGCGGGCAGCGTGCCCTACCTGATGCTGGCAGGCAACGTGGTGGCGGGCTGGCAGCTGGCGCGCAGCCTGCTGGTGGCGCAGGACCTGTTGCACAAGGGACAGGACGAAGCCTTCATGCGCGCAAAAATCACCACGGCCCAGTTCTATGCCGAGCACATCCTGGTGAAGGCACCGGGGCTGCGCGACAGCATCGTGGACGGCGCCGCCAGCGTGACCGAACTGGCGCTGGACGCCTTTTGAAGGTTGAGCGTGTTGTGAGGAGACTGACTGCCCGCAGAGCGGGCAGCTCATTGATATAAAAATGATAGCTGCTAGCGCTTGATGAATAAGCGCTAGAGCCCTATTTCATCCAAAAACCTGTTCAGGAAGTTGTCGCCATGTCCAAACTGCCTCCCGTGTTGCAAAACCTGTCGCTCCCCGTCATCGGCTCGCCGCTGTTCATCATCAGCAACCCCAAGCTCGTGATCGAGCAGTGCAAGGCGGGTGTGGTGGGCTCCATGCCCGCGCTCAATGCCCGCCCGGCAGAGTTGCTTGATGAATGGCTGGCCGAGATCACCGAGACGCTGGCCGCCTACAACAAGGCGAATCCGGACAAGCCCGCCGCGCCCTTTGCCATCAACCAGATCGTGCACAAGAGCAATGACCGGCTGGAGCACGACATGCAGGTCTGCGCCAAGTACAAGGTGCCGATCATCATCACCAGCCTGGGCGCGCGCGAGGACGTGAACCAGGCCGTGCACGCCTGGGGCGGCGTGGTGCTGCACGACATCATCAACAACAAGTTCGCCCACAAGGCCATCGAGAAGGGCGCCGACGGCCTGATCGCCGTGGCCGCCGGTGCCGGCGGCCACGCGGGCGTGAAGAGCCCGTTCGCGCTGATCCAGGAGATCCGCCAGTGGTTCGACGGCCCCATCGCGCTCAGCGGCTCCATCGCCAGCGGCGACGCGGTGCTGGCGGCGCAGGCCATGGGTGCGGACTTCGGCTACATCGGCTCGGCCTTCATCGCCACGCACGAGGCCCGCGCCAGCGATGACTACAAGATGGCCATCGTGGAAGGCAGCTCGGACGACATCGTCTACAGCAACCTGTTCACCGGCGTGCACGGCAACTACCTGGCGCCGTCGATCCGCGCGGCGGGCATGGACCCCGACAACCTGCCCGAATCGGACCCGAGCAAGATGAACTTCGGCGGCGACGCGAAGAAGGCCTGGAAGGACATCTGGGGCTGCGGCCAGGGCATTGGCGCGATCAATGCGGTGACCAGCACCGCCGAGCTGGTGGCCCGGCTGCGCGCGGAGTATGAGGCTGCCCGGGCGCGCCTGAAGCTCTGATCCCCGGCGAGGCCTGCCTTGTGCGCCCGCAGCGTGCCATGCGCTGCGGGCGCAGCCGTTTGTGCAGCCCCGTGGGGCGGGTGTGGGCTGGTCGCGACAGGGCAAACCCTCAATGGACGGCAGCGCATGCCGTGGACAATGATGATGATTAATAACCAGATGGGTGCCGCGTCGTGTGGCGCCGTCCGTCATCGTCGCGGGGAAGGTGCCATGCTTCGTTCATGTTTGCTGGGGCTGATGCTGGCCCTCTGTGCCAGCCAGGGGGCGCACGCCCGCAATGAGGGCGTGACCGGCGACGAGATCCGCCTGGGCGCGTCCGCCGTGCTCTCCGGGCCGCTCGGCGCTCAGACCGCGCAGTATGGGGAAGGGTCGCGGCTGATGTTCGACGCCGTGAACGCGCAGGGTGGCGTGCACGGCCGCATGATCCGCTACACCACGCTGGACGACGGCTTCGACACCCAGAAAGCCGTGGAGAACACGCGCCAGCTGCTGGAGAACGACAAGGTCTTCATGATCTACAACAGCACGGGCACGGCGCAGACGGCGGCCATCCTGCCCCTGGTCAAGGAACACCGCACGCTGCTGTTCGGGCCGGTCACGGGGGCCTCGGCGTTTCGGGAAACCTTGAATCCCTATGTCTTTCACGTGCGGGCCGGCTACGCCAGCGAGGCCGGCAAGATCGTCTCGCAGCTGCGCCACCAGGGCATCAGCCGCGTGGCGGTGTTCTACCAGGACGACGGCCTGGGCAAGACGCTGCTGGCCGAGCTCAAGAAAGCCTCCGAGGAGGAAAAGCTCGCCTTCGTCGCCGAGATCAAGGTCGACCCCAAGCAGCCCGACTTCGCGGCCGCCGCGCAGGCCACCGACAAGGCACAGCCCCAGGCCGTCATCGTGGCGACGGCGGGCACCACGTTCACCAGCTACATCAAGGCGGTGCAGTCCACGGCGGCGCGGCCCGCGTACTACGGGTTTTCCGTGGCCAGCATGGACGTGATCCACCGCGAGCTCAAGGACAAGGCGCGCGGCATCATCCTGGCGCAGATCATGCCCTCGCTGCGCAGCACCACGGTGCCCGTGGTGGCCGAGTACCTGGCCCTTCTGCGCGCCAAGTCACCAAGCGCCCAGCCGTCGGCCTCGCAGTTCGAGGGCTTCGTGCACGCCCGGCTGCTGGTGGAGGGCCTGCGCCGCACCGGGCGCAACCTGAGCACGGAGTCCTTCATCAAGACCATGGAGGATGCGGGCGATATCTCGTTCGGGCGCTTCAACGTCAAGTATTCGCCCAGGAGCCACAACGGCTCCACCTATGTGGAGCTGGCCATCGTGGATGCCGAGGGCAGCTTGCGGTATTGATCCCATATCTGGGGCGCAGCGCGCCCGCCTCCAGGGGGAAGCCGCCCGTGCTGCGGGCGGGCCACGGCGCCCTGGCAGCGGGCCTGGGCGCGTGTCACAGCCCGTAGGTCAGCTCCCGCGCCTTGCCCCAGAACACCCGGTACATGAAGACCGTGTAGACGATGATGGCTGGCAGCGTGATGGCCACCCCGATGCCGATCACCGCGAGGGACTCTGGTGCGCTGGCGGCTTGCCACACCGTGAGGCGGTCGATCACGATGTACGGATAGATGCTGTAGGCCAGCCCGAAGAAGGCCAGCACGAAGATCAGCACCGTGGCCGCGAACACGATCCAGCCATAGCCCGCCTCGACCACGCGGGGCGTGGCCAGCACGTGGCGGATGGCGAAGAAGGCGGCCACGCAGGCCAGCGGTATCGGCAGCAGGGCGAACAGTTCGGGCAGCACGAACCACTTGGCGAACACCGTGTGGCTGACCAGCGGCGTGGCCAGCGAGATGCCCATGAGCGCAAACCCCATGGGCCACAGGGCCCCCTGGCCCCAGCGGGCAGCCTTGCGCTGCAATGCGCCGTCGGTTTTCATGAGAAGCCAGCCGGCGCCGAGCATGGCGTAGGCCGCGGGCAGGGTGATGGCGATGCCCGTGGAAAACAGCAGGCCCCAGGTGTCGTTCTGGAAGCCGGTGACATAGGCGCCCAGCATCCAGCCCTGGGCCAGGGTGGTGACCAGCGAGCCCGCGGCAAACAGGCGGTTCCAGGCCGTCTTGTGCGAATCGCGGGCCTTCACGCGGAAGTCGAACGCCACCCCCCGCAGGATCAGGCCCACCAGCATCACGGCCACGGGCAGGTACAGGGCGGACAGCACCACGCCGTGGGCCATCGGAAAGCAGATCAGCAGCACGCCCACCCCCAGCACCAGCCAGGTTTCATTGGCGTCCCAGAACGGGCCGATGCTCGACACCATGACGTCCTTTTCCGCATCGCTCGCGAAGGGCAGCAGGATGCCCACCCCGAGGTCATAGCCGTCCAGGATCACGTAGGCGAGCAGCGCCAGGCCCATGATGGCCATGAACGCCAGGGGCAGGGTGTGGGCCAGGGTCATTTCCATGGTGTCCTCCTTACAGCGGATGGGGTGGCGCGGCGGGCGGCGCCACGGCGGGAACCGGCATGGCCGAGTGCTCCGCCATGTACTTGATCACCCCGATGTAGGCCGCGAGCAGCAGCACGTACACGGTGAGGTAGGCGGCCAGGGTGGAGGCCACCATCGCCGGAGGATGCGCCGCCACGGCGTCGGCGGTCTTGAACAGGCCATAGACCAGGTAGGGCTGGCGGCCGATCTCGGTCACGTACCAGCCGGCCAGGGTGGCCACCCAGCCGGAGAACGTCATGCCCACCAGCGCGTACAGCATGGGCCGGGGCAGGGTGGCCAGGTCGTGCCTGCGGCGGCGGTACAGCACGACAGCACCCGCCCAGGCGACCGCGAGCATCAGCATGCCCACGCCGACCATCACGCGGAACGCCCAGAACACCGGCGCCACGGGGGGATGGGCGCCAGCAAACTCGTTCAGGCCCTTGAGCTCGGCATCGATGTCGTGCGCCAGGATCAGGCTCGCCGCCTTGGGGATCTGGAGGGCGTAGTCGGTGCGGCCTTCCTTTTCGTTGGGCAGCCCGAATAGCGTGAGGGGCGCGCCCCGCTCGGTGTGCCAGATGCCTTCGATCGCCGCGATCTTCGCGGGCTGGTGCTCCAGCGTGTTCAGGCCGTGCATGTCGCCCATGAGGATCTGCAGCGGGATCGCCATGGCGACGGCGGCGACGGCGGTGCGCAGGGCCTTGCGGGTGCCTTCGGTGGCCGTGCCCTTGACGAGCTGCCAGGCGCTCACCCCGGCGATGAGAAAGCCCGCGGTCAGGGCCGATGCCAGCAGCTTGTGGCCCAGCCGGTAGGGGAAGGAGGGGTTGAAGACGATCGCCAGCCAGTCCACTGCGTGGAACTTGCCGTCGATGATTTCGTAGCCCACGGGGGTCTGCATCCAGGAATTCAGGCTCAGGATCCAGAACGCCGACAGCGTGGTGCCAAACGCCACCATGAGTGTCGCGACGAGGTGCATGCGCTCGGACACGCGGCCCCGGCCGAACAGCATGATGCCCAGGAAGGTGGCCTCCAGGAAAAAGGCCGTGAGCACCTCGTAGCCCAGCAGGGGCCCGGCGATGTTGCCCACGTGCTCCATGTAGCCCGGCCAGTTGGTGCCGAACTGAAAGCTCATCGTGATGCCCGAGACCACGCCCATGGCAAAGGTCAGCGCGAACACCTTGGTCCAGAAATAGTAGGCCTGCTCCCAGCCCGGCGCGGCCGGTGTGCCGCGCGTGGCCGAGTGGCGCAAGCGGAAGAACACCAGGAACCAGCACAGCGCGATGGTGATGCTGGGAAACAGGATGTGAAAGCTGATGTTGGCGGCGAACTGGATCCGCGACAGCATGAAGGTGTCCATGGTTTCAGGCTTCCTGGTGGTTGCTCTTGCCCTTGGCGGGGCCGCCCTTGCCGGTCAGCCGGTCCTTGAATTCGAGCACGCGGGTGACGGCGGTGCCCATGCCCATGAGCTGCATCGCCGTCTCGGGCGCGAGGCGCTGCACGTCGTCGAACCAGGTCATGAGCCGGTCGATCAGTTCGTGCATGTCGCGCATGCGCTCCTGGGCATGGCGCTCTTCGTCCGATCCGGGCTCCTCGAGCAGCGCCATGCGCAGCATCGACAGCGTGGGCTCGATCTCGCGGCGGCGGCGCTCCTCGGCCAGCACGCGAAAAATCTCCCACACGTCCTTGGGCGCCTCGAAGTACTCGCGCCGGTCGCCGGGCTGGTGGCTCAGCTTGACCAGGCGCCAGGCCTGCAGCTCCTTGAGGCCCATGCTCACGTTGGAGCGCGAGAACTCCAGCGTCTCGGCGATCTCGTCCGCGTTGAGCGGGCGCGGTGACAGGAAGATGAGCGCATACATCTGGCCCACGGTGCGGTTGATCCCCCACCGGCTGCCCATCTCGCCAAAGTGGGCGACGAACTGGCGGTTCAGGGGTGGCAGATGATTGATGTAGGTCATGGACATCGATTGTGCCTCATTTCCTGAATTTTCAGTAAATACTGAAAATTCAGGAAATTGCGGACTCAAGGGCTAGGTTATCCGGCAAGACACCTGGGCGACCAGCATCGAATCCGAAGGACGGCGACAATAGAGGGTTTTGGGCTGTGTTCCTGTAGGCGCACGGCTTGCCCACTACCTGCCGCAGCATGTCCTCTTCCCTTTCCCGCACGCCCGTCATCGACATGGCCAAAGGCCTGGCATGCATCGCTATCGTCTGGCACCACCTGGCCTTCTACGGGCCCATGTCGGACATCGCGCAGCCTCTGGCCCCGGGGCTCATCGCCTGGCTGTACGACTACGGCCGCATGGCGGTGCAGGTGTTCCTGGTGATCGGCGGCTACCTGGCCGCCGCCAGCCTGGCGCCGCAGGGCGTGCCGCGCTTCGACCACGTAGGCCACGCGATCGCCAAGCGCTTCGTGCGGCTGGTGGTGCCCTATGCCGTGGCGCTGCTGCTGACGGTGGTGGTGGCCGCGCTGGTGCGGCCGTGGATGGAGCACGCTTCCGTGCCGGACGAGCCCACCCTGGCGCAGCTGCTGGCCAACGCGCTGCTGCTGCAGGACATCGTCGGCGAGAGCGCGCTTTCCGCGGGCGTCTGGTACGTGGCCATTGACTTTCAGCTGTTCGCGGTGAGCGTGCTGGCATGGGCTGGAGCGCGCGCGTTGCCTGGCGCCTGGGCCCGGCGGCATGCGGCGCGGCTGGCGCAGGGCGCGATCGTGGCGGGCGTGGCCCTGTCGCTGTGGGTGTTCAACCGCATGCCCGAGCTGGACATGTGGGCCGTGTATTTCTTCGGCGCGTACGGGCTGGGCATGCTGGCCTACTGGGCCGTGCGGGCGCGCCAGGCGTGGGGCTGGCTCGCCGCGATGGTGCTGCTCGGGGGCGTTGCGCTGGCCATTGACCACCGTGGCCGCATCCTGGTGGCCCTGGCGACGGCGCTGTGCCTGGTGGCCGCCCTGCGCTCGGAAGGCGTGCGGTCATGGCGCGGGGTGGGGCCGCTGGTGCAGCTCGGGCAGATGTCGTACTCGGTGTTCCTGGTGCACTTCGCGGTGTGCCTGCTCGTGAACGCGGTGGTCAGCCACCTGTGGCCCGCATCGCCGGTGCCCAACGCGCTGGGCATGCTGCTGGCGTTCGTGCTGTCGCTGGCGGCGGGGCGGCAGCTGTATCTGCGCGTGGAGCGCCACGTGCCCTCCTGGACCACGGCCTTGCGCTGGCAGATGGGGCTGGTGGGGGCGGGCATGCTGGTGGCGGTATCCAGCAACTGGGCATGAGGCAGGAACAGGTTCTGGGGGCCGCAGCAAACCCCTGAGGTGCCGCGCGGCGGCACCTGGCGCAATCAGCCTCGCAGCTTGCGTTCCCGGCGCTTGCGCTGGCGGTCGATGAACCAGGCCATGAAGGGCAGGATCAGCATCGATCCAGGAATCACCCAGATGAAAAGGTAGGGGCTGACGGAAGACGCCGACCGCATCACATCGCGCAGGTGCGTGCGTTCGTCGGCGGTCCAGTTGCCCTGGCGGCGCTGCTGCACCAGCCACACCACCGAGCCCTTCATCGTGGCCATCTCGCGCTTGAGGCGGCTCTTCTCGCGGCTGTTGCCGGCCAGGAACGAGCAGAACCATTCCGGCGCGCGCTCCATCCGCCTTTGAAAGGCGACGGTCGAGTCCGGGTCGAACGTTTCGATGAGCGGGTTGTCGGGGGGTGGAGGCGGGCTGGTCATGGCGGATGCCATTGTCACTGCATGTGGCGGTGGCACCAAGCGTGGTGCCGCCAGGCGACGTTTCGTCGCGCGGTCAGCGGTGGAGTTCGCCCGCGCTTTCGGGCTGGTACAGAAGGTCCTTCACCCGCACCGTCATCGACTTGCCGCCCGGGCCGGGCCAGGCGAGTTCGTCGCCCACGGACAGGCCCAGCAGGGCGCTGCCCACGGGCGCGAAAATCGAGATCCGGTCCGCGCTGCCGTCCATGTCGCGGGGGTAGACGAGCGTCAGGCAGAACTCCTTTCCCGTCTCCAGGATCGAGAACTGCACGGTGGAGTTCATCGTGACCACGTGCGGCGGGATTTCTTCCGGGGCCACCACGTCGGCGCGGTCCAGCTCCGCCTGCAGTTCGGCCTTGCCCGGAAAGACGCTGGCCGGAATGGCTGCCAGAAGGGCCTCGATGCGGTCAACGTCCAGGGACGACAGGATGATCTGGGGCTTGCGCGCCATGGCGGTACCTCGGTGGTGTGTTGCAAAGCGCGGGACTGTAGACCATCGCCAATCTCGCACTGCCGCGCACGGTCATTCGGGGCGGCCCCACGGCGGCCCGCCCGCTTCCCCCGGTGGGGACGGCGCCGGGCGGCCCGGGGGGTCAATCCCCCTGGATGTTGCGCGCCTTGATCAGCGCTCCAAACCGTGTGCTGTCGATGGATGCACGGGCGTTGAAGTCGGCCGGGGACATCGGTGCGGGAACGCCTCCGAGTGCCGCGATGCGCTCCTTCACGGCCGGCGTGGCCAGCACCTTGTTGATCTCGCGGTTCAGGCGGCTGACCACCTCGGGCGGCGTGCCAGCCGGGGCGTAGAAGCCGAACCAGGTGTCGGCATCGAAGCCCTTGAGGCCCACCTCTTCGAGCGTGGGCACGTCCGGGAACAGCGGCGAACGCCTGGAGCTGCCCACCGCCAGCAGCTTGAGCTTTCCCGCCTTCACGTGCTGCAGGCCGATGCCGGGGTCGAACATGAAGTCCACCTGCCCGCCCAGCAGGTCCTGCATGGCGGGGGCCGCGCCGCGATAGGGCACATGCACCGCGAACACGTTGGCCTGGGCCTTGAGCATCTCGGCCGCCAGGTGCGGCGAGCTGCCGTTGCCCGGCGTGCCGAAGGTCAGCTTGCCGGGGTTGGCCTTGAGGTACTTCAGGAACTCCTGGATGTTGTTGACCGGCAGCGTGGGCCGGACCTCCAGGAACACCAGCACCCGCGCCGCGGCGGCCACCGGGACCAGGTCCTTGGCGGGGTCGAACGGCATCTTGGGGTACAGGTGCGGGTTGACCGACACCATGCCGCCCGAGCTCATGAGCAGGGTGTAGCCGTCCGCCGGCGACTTGGCCACGGCTTCGCCGCCGATGTTGCCGCCGGCGCCGCCCCGGTTCTCCACCACCACGGGCTGCCCGAGCGCGGCCTGCAGCGGCACCGTGACCGCGCGGGCGATCTGGTCCGCCGCGCCGCCCGCCGGGAAATTGACCACCACCTTGATGGGTTTGCCGGGCCAGGTGTCTGCGCGTGCCGCGGCGGGCAGCAGCAGCAGGCTGGACGCGGCGCCGGCCAGGGCTAGCGCGCCCAGCAGGCGGCGCGTGGTGCGAGGGGGAAATGAATGCATGCTTGTCTCCAGGTGTGGCCCGGGCGTGCCGGGTCTTGTGTGCTTCTTTTGCGGGGTGAAACCAAGGGATGGCGGGGCTCGCCGTGGCGGTCGTGTCAGGCCACGTCCACCTCCACCAGGATGGCGCGCGGATGGGCCAGCGCCGTGCGCAGCACGTCCGGCAGCTCGCTGGCGTCGCTCACGCGCACGGCATCGCAGCCCTGGCCCCGGGCCAGCGCCAGGAAGTCCAGGTCCGGCAGGTCGGTGCCCTCCAGCTTGTCACCCTCGTGGAAGCCGAAGGTGGGCGCGAACTCCTGCAGCGCCGCGTACCGGCGGTTCTTGAGGATGATGAACGTGATGGGTAGCTCGAGCTGCGCGGCGCTCCACAGCGCCTGGATGGAGTACATCGCCGAACCATCGCCGATGAGGCCGATGACCTTGCGGTCGGGCCTGGCCAGCGCCACGCCCACGGCGGCGGGCAGGCCGTAGCCCAGGCCGCCGCTGCACATGGTGTAGAAGGTCTCGCTCTGCAGGATGGGCAGGTAGGCGTGCATGGCCGCGCGGGAGCTGGGGGCTTCCTCCACCACGATGGAGGCCGCTTCGCGCACCTCGGCCAGCGTCTGCATCACATAGGGCACGCTCATCAGGGCGGAGGGCTCCGCGCGCGGCCGTGCGGCGCGCGCGGGGGGAAGGTCGCGCCCGGCGGGCGCGGGGCGTGCGAGCAGATCCTGCACGCCCAGGCGCACGCTGCCCACGGCCGAGGTGCCCTCGGGCGTCCAGGCGGCCGTGCCGGGGTCGTCGATCAGCTGCACCAGATGCGCGCCGGGGGGCACGTGCGGCCCGAAGCCTTCGACGTGGTAGGTGAACGCGGCGGCGCCGAGCGCAAAGACCAAGTCATGGCCGCCGAGCAGCGACACGATCTTCTCGCGCATGGCCGGCAGCACGCCCGCGAACAGGCGGTGGTCCTGCGGAAAGCCGCAGCGGCCGGACATGGGGGCGATCCATACGGCGGCGCTGTGCCGCTCGGCCAGGGCCAGCACGTCGTCCCAGGCGCGGTCGCGGTCCACGGCGGCGCCCACCACGAACACGGGGCGCCGCGAGGCGTCCAGTGCGTCGCCGATGGCCTGCAGCACGCGGGGCTCGGGGCGCGTCTCGGTGCTCACGGTGCGGGCCTGCAGCGGCTCGCAGGGCTTGTCCCAGTCGTCCGCGGGGATGGACACCAGCACCGGCCCGCGCGGCTGCTGCATGGCGATGTAGTAGGCGCGCGCGATGGCCAGCGGCACGTCCTCGGCGCGGGCGGGCTCGATGCTCCATTTCACATAGGGCTTGGGCAGCTCGGTGGCCTGGCTCGAAAACAGGAACGGGTCGAACGGCAGGATGGACCGCGCCTGCTGCCCGGCCGTGATGACCATGGGCGTGCGGTTCTTGTGCGCCGTGAAAATGTTGCCCATCGCATGGCCCACGCCGGCCGCCGAATGCAGGTTCACGAAGGCGGCGTTGTGGCTCGCCTGCGCATAGCCATCGGCCATGCCCACCACCACGGATTCCTGCAGGCCCAGGATGTAGCGGAAGTCGCTGGGGAAGTCGAGGAACAGCGGCAGCTCCGTGGAGCCGGGGTTGCCGAAGATGGTGTTGATCTCGAAGCCGCGCAGCAGGTCGAGCACCACCTCGCGCACCGTGGGGCGGCTGGAGGGGGTGGGCGCGGCAGGGGCCGTGTTCTTGGGGAGAGCCTGGAGCATGGGGCGTGGCGGTGCTGAAGAGGAAGGCCCTGATCTTCGGCGGGCCTGCGTCATCCATCAATACAATGAAACGACTAAGCGGTATTCATCCAATGCATATCAAGGACATCGACCTCAATCTGCTGCGGCTGTTCGACGCGGTCTATCGCACGCGCAACGTGAGCCGGGCCGCCGAGCTGCTGGACCTCACCCAGCCCGCCGCCAGCCAGGCGCTGACGCGGCTGCGCCTGCTGATCAAGGACCCGCTGTTCGTGCGCGCGGGCGGCGGCGTGGAGCCCACGCCCAAAGCCGACCGGCTGGCCGATGCGGTGCGCGGCGCGCTCGGACTGCTGGAGGAGGCGCTCAACGAGTCCGCGCTGTTCGACCCGGCGAATTCACGCAAGGTGTTCCGCATCCACATGAGCGACATCGGCGAAGGCCGCTTTCTGCCGGACCTGATGGTGGCGCTGCGGCGCGAGGCACCCGGCGTGCGGCTGGAGACGCTGCCCGTGCCGCGCAGCGAGATCGCGCAGCGGCTGGACAGCGGGCGCATCGACTTCGCCTTTGGTTTCCTGCCGACGGTGAAGGACACGCAGCGCGTGGAGCTCATCCAGGACCGCTACGTGGTGCTCCTGCGCGCCGGCCACCCCTTTGCCGCGCGAAGGCGCGCCGGGGCCGGCCTGCTCAAGGACCTGCGGCAGCTGGAGTTCGTGGCCGTGCGCACGCATTCGGACACGCTGCGGATCCTGGAGATGCTGCAGCTCGAAGACCGCCTGCGCCTGACCACCGAGCACTTCATGGTGCTGCCCGCCATCGTGCGGGCCACGGACCTCGCGGTGGTGATGCCGCGCAACATCGCGCGCACCTTCGCGGCCGATGGGGGCTACACCCTCATCGAGCCGCCCTTGCCGCTGCGGGATTTCACGGTGTCGCTGCACTGGAGCCGCCGGTTCGAGAGCGATCCGGGCAACCAGTGGCTGCGGGGGGTGATCGAAAGGCTCTTCCGCGAGTAGGGTGTGGTGGGGGGAGGGCAGTGCGCCTCGCTTCAAATAACTGTATATTCATACAGCCATGAAGCCAAACCCTGCCACCGACTCCGACCTGCCCGACGCACCGGCGGAAGTGCGCGTCCCCCTGCAGGCCATCCGGGGCCGGGGGGCCGCCACGGCCATGCCGCACCGGTTCAGCCGCGATGTGCGCGAGGTGGTGGATGATGGCTGGAACCACGGCCCGCAGGGCGCGGGAGGGGCGGATGGGGACGATGATGGCGGCGGCGGCGGGCCCGCCCCCGCCACCACGGTGCACCTGGAGACGGCCCGCAGCGCCATCTGCGCCAACGACTCCCCCGACATTTTTTTCGAGCTGTCCGTCAATCCCTACCGGGGGTGCGAGCACGGCTGCGTGTTTATAGCGGGGTTCTGAACTCTAGCCTTTGACATCTCTTGGGTTGAACAGGTTGGCAGCGCCAGGGCGAGGTGCGCAACTCATCGCTGAGAAGCTGGTGGACCTTAGCCACCTCCCAGGGCGGTTGTCGACCGAGAGCCGTAACCTCAGGTGAGGAGCTTCCTATGAGCCAATCCGGACTGTTCGATGACGATGCGTTGGTGACGTTGATCCCTGGCCTCGCGTACGAATCCGAATTCCTGACGCGGCAGGAGGAAGCCGCGCTTATCGATGTCATTCAGTCTCTGCCACTGCATGCTGCGCGCTACAAAGAATACTTCGCAAGGCGTCGCGTGGTGAGCTTCGGCGGTAGCTACGACTTCGATGCCAACAAGCTGCTTCCGGCTCGGCCATTGGACGAACGCCTTACTGGGCTGAAGCAGCGAGTGGCCGATTGGGCGCGGACATCGTCAGACCGTCTGGTGCATGCACTGGTCGCTGAGTATTCGCCCGGCACGCCCTTGGGATGGCATCGGGATGTCCCCGACTGCGAGCGCATCATCGGCGTGTCACTTGGCGGCGACGCCACCCTGCGCTTCCGCCCGTATCCCTACGCTCCAGAGTTGGTCGGGCAGGTCCGAAACCTGCAGGTGGCACCACGGTCAATCTACCTGATGGCCGGCGATGCCCGTTGGAAGTGGCAACACAGCGTTGAGCCAACGGTCGAGCTTCGCTGGTCGATAACATTCCGGGATTGCCGCCGCTGACTGAATTTGCATCGAACCATCCGGCAAGTGCCGCTTTCCCCATTTTGTGCGCGGCGGGGACGGGCTATCTTCCATGGGCGCTCCCCACCGCGCCTAGTTGGCTAGACTGAGCTATGCGTAGTATTTGAAGTTGTGGCGCCACTGGTCCTGCGTCAGGCCGGGATTTGCAAGCAAGATTTCACCCACTCGATCCGAATACTTGATCGTGATCGGCCGGCCCTCGCCCAACTGGCACGAGTTGTAGTTCAGCTTGGTCAATCCCAAGATGTCCTTCGCAACCTGCACGATGTCTCCATCACCAAACTGAATGGTCACGGAAAGAGGCACAGGCACTTCAAAGCCGTCATAGGTCGCGATGCGCGGCTTGAACCCGTTGGTGTAGAGCAAACCATGACGAGGTGTCTTTTGCCAGAACACGCCGCGCTGGACAGGATGCTGACCACGCTTAGCCACATCAGGATGTTCGTCGTACCGATACAGGCGTTGTCCACCGCGGTCCTGCTTCACGCGGATTGAGATGAGCTTCACACCCTCTGGAACAGCCCGGAGGAAGCCTTTGTATTCCTCAAGGGTGATGCCGGAGTGCGTGTGCAGGAAAATTTCCTTGAGCGGCCTGCCGTCCTGCTGTCTGTAGGTTTCAATAGTTCCACGCAGCAGTGCCTCCGCCTTCTCAGGGGGCAAGTGGAACTCATTGGACTTCGGTGAAAACCACGGGCCGAATTCACCAACGAACACCACGCCGTCGCCGCTGTCGAGGAACATCTGCGCAGCACAACACGCCGTGCGCTTGTTCTCAGCCAGCTTGTAGGCCAAGCCGACATAGCAAACGCCATCACGAGCCCAAGGCGTCTTCCAAGGCTTGGCTCCGCACTTGTAATAAATGGCCGTTGAGAAGTTCCAGAGCCGGTCGGAGAGAGGGTTGGTTCCCTTTTCGCCATCGCGAACCTGTGCGGTGATATGGAGGGTCGACTCCTTGATGATCTGCACCGGGAGGTCGTGGGCCATCAGTCGGCCCTTGAGCTGCCTGCGGAAGTCTGGAGAGTAGCCTCGTGACTCCACATAGGAGTCCATCGAATCCAGCACTGCAGTAACTTCCGGCTCATCCATGTCGAACATGGACTGCTGACCTGAGTCCCTGTCTAGGATCGCTTGGCGGAGGAACGCCACCTCATCGGCGCTACGCTTGATGTCGCTCTGCTTGCTGAAAGCGACGGAAGAGTTCGGTCGGCAGTTCTCGTAGACCTCATCGGGCACCACGCATATTGCAAGCGCAGGACGGGCGTCGAGTTTCTTGACCTTGTCGACTTGCTCAAGGTAAAGCCGTGATACGGCGAAAGCTCTGTCGTGCTTATCTGCCTTGCGCGAAGCTTCCGAGAGCATTTGCCCATCTACCGAGTAGCTGCGAACTGGCTTCGGCCACTTGACCCCAAAAGCAACGTCAAAACCGGGGTAGGGCGGCCATGCCCGATGTCTTGCTGGATCGACACAAGCAGCGGAGGAGTTAAGGGCTTCACACCAGGCATTCCACGCAGCGATCCCTCTATCGGTCCCAATGACGATGTTGTCGGGCATCTGACTGCGCGTCTCGGCTGGGCCAAACAATGCGAGGCCATCGTGGGGGTCTTCCGCTGTCTGCTGATGGCCAAATTCCAGGAGAGGCTCACCGAAGAAATGGAATTTGCTGCTCATGCGGGTTGCTTTTCTGATTGTGGATCGCTGGATTCCGCAAAGTCGCCTTCCTCTCCATCCCGGGACTTGAACTCGGCGATTTCTTCGCCGAGGTCGACCATGCCGGAAAGCGCCATAACATCCAGGCTGACGGGGCACTCCCATCGCAGCGGCTCGCTACTCATAACCACCGAACGCTTGCCCTCGCCATAGCGCACTTCACCAACGCTTGTCTCCAGGGCCTGAACAACGCCCAAAAGACGAGAGAGCCAATCCTTGTTCCACCAGCTCTTGGTGACAGCCTTCCGGCGCCTGCCGATGGCCTTTAGCTCGTATACCTTCCCGTCCAAGTTAGTCGGGCGCACGTAAATGCGCACAACGACGCTCCATGTTCCATCCAGATCGTGGTGAGGCTGAAACAGAGGCGCGAGGTGGTAGTTAAAGGGCGATGCGCGGTCTCCCCAGCCTAGCGTTCGTGTACCGGTCAACGCAACCCGAGTGTTTCGGCCGTCTACGTGGCGGATTCTCTGATTCCATTCGAGCTGCTCCCGCTTCGGAAAGTAGTAGAGATCGCGGTCGTCGCAATACTCAAGGCCTTTCATTCCGCAAACTACCGAGAGGCTGCGGCGAACAAGCTCCTTCGCAACGTCCTCGGTCTTCTTACCGTCCCGTTCAGGTGAATCGGTCCAAACGAACTCCGGCGTGCGGTACTGCTTGAATGTCTGGATTGAGTCGGGCGGTGGGGGTGTGAATGCTAGTAGGCGGTAGGGGTTGGTTTCGACGAACGCCCACTTCTTTCGCAGTGCATCGCGTTCAGCCGAACTCATTGCCACATTGAGGTCATAGATGAGCATCGTCTCCGGTAGCTGCAACGTGAACACGTTTGCAAATACTGGTTCAGGCGTTGCGAGGGTGACGCTCGTCGGCATGTAGTCACCCAGGGCAATACTCTTGCCTTGCTCACTCTCGAAATCCGGTTGGATGCCTAGCGTGGCCATACGCTGCAGGACTTGCTGAAGGCCATCGTTCCACGACGATGAGAAGTCCGCGGGCAGAACGCCTCTCAATCTAGAAGGCAGGCGTGAGTGTGCTCCTACCGATGCTTGGCACGGGAGTACCAGGGAGTCCTTCGATGCAGCCAAGCTGCAGCGTTCAAGGAATAGTTCATCCGCGACGCTCGCTGAAGACGCAATAGGCAAGTATTGCTTCGCTCGGAGCTCAATCAACTTTCGGACGCTGTCATCAGGGTTCTCCCCAGCCAGCGGCGCCGTACCGCGGCACCAGGTCCGAAAACCAGCGAGCGTCAGTCGCCGCGAAAGCCACGTGGCTAACGCGTGGTCAGTATCCATGTGGTCGATGACGAGGGTGTCGCGACTCTCGGCAAGGGACTCCCCGCCGGACTGTGGGAAGAACGGTGGTGCAAAGATGCTTGAGTGCTGTGCGACCAGATGCCTCTGTGGCGACGCAAGAAGGGATCGAAGTCGCTCAAGGTCGAACAAGTCCAACGTCCACCCGAACTCTTGCTCCACCATGTTGAACGCGGCGTCCTTCTCGGATGCATTCAGATCCTGTGTGCATACGAATACGAAGACATGGGGGTTGTGTTGAAGCTCCCGAACTCGTGAACAGTCGTGCTTTAGCTTGGCCTTCCAGTCCCCACGTACCGTGTATGCGAACACGATCTTCCGTCCGGTCCTGTCCGCGCGAATGATGGCGTCGCGCCCACCATCTCCGGTGCCCCCAAGGGGGTCTATTCCTGGGTAATCGGTACCTGCGAGGAGCGCGGTGCACAGGCGTTCGAAGTCTCGGTATGACGAGACGCGCTCAAGACAATAAGTGAGACGGTCAGCAGACATTTGTTGAGCATACGGTGCGGCAAGACAGACTGGAGAAAAACTAGCTTCTACCTTAGGGTAGTGTGCTCAAGCCGCCATTCAGGTGAGGACTCCGGGGCATATGGCTGACACTGGGGGTCTTCGAGTCGACTTGCGTTTCGGTTACCACGAGTGCCGTAACGATGAGAACTACAAAGGGCCAGGGCGGCACTCGCTTTCACGCAGACCCTAAACAAACACGGGCGCGGCGCTTCACAGCGCGGCGCCCGCAACATCCACCTCATGGGTTAACGACCGCGGTTCGACTGAGACACGACCGACCCGGCCAGCGTCTTTGTCGTCGCTGAGGAACGCGAGTTATCGAGTGCGGCCGATGCACGGCCCTCAAGCTTTGCGCCCGTCTGGGCACTGGACCCGGACTGCCGTAGGGCCGACCCGGCCAATGAGCGCTGAAGCCCGCTTGCCGATCCACTCTGAAGCGTTTTGCCAGCGAGGCTCGCTACGCCAGAGGACGTCTGCTTTGTATTGGAACCCATACGAAACTCCTTTACTTGCTAAGCATGCTGCTGGATGAATCAACAGTGGGTGAGACTATATGTAGCGTTGCTGTGGTGGTCAATGCACTACCTATAGCGCTCCGGTAACATAGTGTGTCCGCTCGCTTGGCTCTTCCGGGCGCGCCTCCAGTTGTTCCAGCAGCGCGGCAAAGGACGGAGTGCCAGTGAGCAATTGGTGGAGGTCAGCACTGCGGGCATACCGACGTGCCATCTTTCCGTGACTGCTCGAAAGCATCATCGTCGCGTTGTAGTAGTCCACACCGACATAGTTGCCCAGCCAGTCTTCCAACGAGTGTTGCAGGACTACGAGGTTAGCACCGCTGCGCTGAAGCTCCTGCATTTGTTTCTGCTGCGCATCCGCGTCCGGAATCGGTGTGACTATGGCTGCCACATGCGGATTACCAGTGCTTCGCAGATGCTCGGCCAGCGGCGCCACGGAGAGTTGCCCCCCGGCGGGAAACACCGTGACTTTGGCCGGGACCACGAAGCGTGCCAGCAATTCCTGGATAGTCCGGACATCATCCACGCCTTCAACGATGATGGTCCATTCCCGCTGCGGCTTCGGAATTAAGGCCTCTTCGCCAAGCCGCGCCTGCTCTGTGAGATGAGAAGACAGGTCATAGAAAGGTTGGCCGTACTCGGCGGCATAACGCAGCTTCGCCCGAATTGCCTCGCGCATGGAGATTTGCTTGCCTTCAATCAGCAATAGGTCCTGGCTACCAAAAAGGATCAGGTTGAGTTCCTTGCCGTAAAGCAGCGCGTCTACGGCCTCAGCGCTGTAGTCGGACATCGAGAAGAAAACACCGATGGTGCCGACAAGTTTGCCATCGACCTTTCCCTTGAAGGCGTAGAGGGCGGAGGCCGCGATGGGCGGCTTGTGCCATTTGGCCTCTAGCAAAAAGAAGCGGTTGTCCATAGCAAAGGACCCATCGATTTCTTCACCGCTGGGGCGCATGCTGGCGCGAGGGGCCATGTCCTCGCGCTCGAACATCTGTTTGAGCACTCGCTCGAAGCTGCGGCCGCGACGCTGAAACCAGGTCGGATCAGCGCCCTCGGGCGGCACAAGTAAGTCTTTAAGCCTCACGTTCATCACGCATGGTCCTCTGTGGTCCGACGCCCATGTGTGGGAACTCTACTGTCAAATACAGCGCCTGGGCTGGAGTCATCCCTAAAGCTTCCTTTTGGCGACAGCGGTTAATCAGCATCTGAAGCCGAGCTGCTATTTTGCATGTGCTGAACTGGCGCATTCAACCGACTTCCGATATGCAGCAATTGCTGTCTTGAGTTGTGAAGAGCTGATTTCACTCTATATTTTTACTTCGGCCGCCGCCTCACCTCACCAAGAGGTGACCATCATTGCAGAACCAATTCGAGACGCACAATCCTTCATAGAGCGCGGTCTTCCATGAATTCGGGTCTCGCGCATGCCGGCTTGCGTATTCACCGTGCAGATGCGTGCGCACCGCAACGGCCCCCCCGAATTTCGATAGCTCGCCTAGACTGAAAGAAATATCCGCGAGTTCGCTGGCAGCCTGAGCGGCGTAGAGCTCAGCCAGCCCCATCACATCAAAGTGATGCTGTACCCGTGCTGCCAAAGTTGGCGACCAGTTAGCAGATGGTTGCACGCGATAGGCGATAGATGGAGGTTGTGTTTCTCGGACGTCGACAACGAGCCAGCGCTCATTGCCTAGGTCATCGAAGTACGGATGAAGAGTCTGCTCTTCGGCGTTCCGAGCCAACTTCGCCAGTTTGCTCTTGTTGCAATCCGAACACGCTGGAACGAGGTTCGCAGGGGTCAGATTGAAGATTGGATGCAGCGACTGTGGCAGGTAGTGATCGACGCTCGCGACAGTTCTCTGCCCGCACATCGGACAAAGACCATAAGGGGGCGACAACCGTATCGCCTCATAGAGCGCTCGAGACGGCGACCCTACCCGAGCGAAGTGGGACTTATAGATGGTTCCCATGAGGCTACTCGAGAGCAGTGGCGTAACTTGGTCATGAGTTGGAATCTGGAACAGCTGACCGTTAGGCGCCAATGCTTTATAAGTTGCCTCTGCGGCTTGAAAGTTGGGTAGCGCAGCAAGCAGTGCTTGGGAGCGCTCAGGAATTGTGATTCCAGCCGCACATTGCTCAACGGCATCCTTTACCTCAAAAGCGGGGAGTGGCAAGCGCTTCATGACCCGCCTCTTCAATTGGGCCGTTGCGCAATGAGGCTTCGGGCTAGAACCTTTGCCTCTGAGCCAAGCTGGCCAGCAAATCGAGCCTCAAGCTCTTCAAATCGTCGGCCCGGCTCTTTGGCCACAGATGCCACCATTTGATGAAATCCAGAGTTCGAAACTTCGAGCCCGAAGACCTCCCGTGTCAGGACGCCAGCGCTTTCGCCAAATGTCTCCATGCTAGGGCGCTCAACTGCAGCGACTGTCCGGGTGCGACGAAGCATCCAGACGCAGCTCATAGGGACCTCTTGAAGTACAACTGGCGAGTGCGTAGAAATCAGGGCCACGCCGTTTCTAGATACGAGGAGGTCAGAGACAGCTCGTACAAATGCGGCAAGCAGCGGCGGGTGCAAATGTCCTTCCGGCTCGTCAAGTACGACGAGGGTCCTTTCATCGACGAGTTCCACCAAACGGGTGGTAGTCAGCAGGACAATTGAATGCCCCGAGCTGAGCTTTTTGAAAGCATGTGCCACGGTTCCCTGCCATGCGTTTCCTTCAATTTGAAGAAAACGCTCGACCTCAACTTCCGCGAAGAGTGGATCTGCGGAGAGCGTGCGGACGGCATTGAGCCATCGCGTTCTCCGAGGTTCTTCCCGGCACAATGTAAAGCTGTTGACGAAGTCCTGTGCTAGGTCATCCTTCGTTTTAAGAGCATCCCGGAGTTGGCCGTCAACCATCTCGCTTCCTCTCAGGCCGACGAAGCCGGCGCGGAGCTTCAGGTTCGCAGCGTTCGGAGGCGCCTCGAATTCGTCGAAGGCGCTGAACGACACCGAAATCAATCCCGCGAAATCCCACTCATCGTGGTTGGCACCCAGGCGTTCAAGGATGCCGGGCGGCGAAGATTCGCTAGGCCGATCTAGTACAGCGTTGATTAATGTCTGAATACACCGCGTCTTTCCGGCACCGTTACGGCCCACCAGTACGTGTACGTTCGTAGGTGGATGCGAATTGGGTTCAACGTGGAACGTCAGGGTTGGCGGCGCTGGCGGCACAGGTACACCCGCTTCTAATGGCGGTGCCGGCAGCGTGTAGCAAAACTGGAATCGCGTGAGCTCAGCGTTTCCATGTGCAAGCCTGTGCAGACGATTTCTCACGTTGCCCTCCCTGACTGACCGAAGCAGGGATTCCTGCATGACCATCTGGTGGGAATGGAAGTCGAAGATGGTTAGGTTGTATGCACAGTCGCATAGTTTCACAAGGACGTATTCGCAGATGTGTGCGGGAAGGCTGCGTAGTACCGAGTAGTAGTCCTCGTCCTGTCCAAGCGAGAAGAAGAGGGTAGGGTCGAGTTCACTAAACGTAGTTGGCAATGGCGGCACGCGTGTTCCTTGCGGAAGCCCTTGAGCCGCCTGCGCTGGTAGAAGCCCGGCATAACCAATCTTCACTGATCCAATACGGTGCCGTGAACCGTTGTCGTCGTAGATGAACATGGTGTACATGGTCCGGAACTTGAACCAGTCGTCCCAGTAGTCCACGATCAGGTAGACGTGAGATCGAGTTCCGGACGGGATACTTCCGACAGAGTCAATGACTGTGAACATGTGGAGCCTGGGTCGAGCGAAAGAATGGGCACTACATGACTGGTCAGCGACGACCGGCACAGGCGGTCAGATTAACCGCCATTGCTCTGTGCAACTGGTGGCGTCAACAACAGACATTAGCACTTGCAACGTAAGAAAAAAGCTACTGGGTTGCCTTGACCCACGAATCGGGCACTAGGCCCTTGCCACGCCATTCTTCGACGAGATGAACGTTCTTTAGCCCTCCCCACACTTCTTCGTTCGCGTGGTCGAGGACAATGATTTGGAGACGCCCACTAGTCTTCATGATGATGTGGTCGAACAGTGCGAAGACCTTTCTGACCGCAACGACGTCTTCATTCTCCCAAGGCGGGTCGAGCTCCTCCTCTGATTCCGATCTAGCGCGACGAGCAGGAAAGTAGACCTGGCTCGGCTGGTCGTAGATCAGGAGTGCGGGAACCGGGTGCTGAGGCAATCGCAAGAAGTACCCCTGAAGGGCCAGACTAAGGGCAACGTGATAGGCAAGCCAATTTGCCCCGCTGCCAATCTCCCAAAGGAAGTCGTCTCGCGTTTCTCGGATAACTCTTACGGTGAGGTCTTGGATGACAAGTCGAATGGGCGCATCAGGCCACTCACCGTCAAGTTGTGGAATCAACCTTCCAGAGATGTCCTGAATGGTATTGAGTGCGTTCTCCAGCTTTCGCCCAATCTCATGCTCTGACACAAGTTTGGCGAGCCTATTGACCTCTTCCCGCAGCATCAAAACTTCTTGGTTTAACTCCGAGGACGTGTCGGCAGCTTCGTACAGCCTAAGTGCTTCCTGCAGTCGACCCAGGAACCGGGAAACTTCCTCGCCTCGGGTGGTGACTCTCCGTGCTTCATCGGACTGCCCCTCAAGGCTGCGAATCTCCGTCCGTACTGCGGACAGGCCGCTAAGCACGGTATCAACAGCCTGACGCTGACGCTGCGTCTCTTTCCCAAGCGACTCTGCAACTCCTGGGTACGACCGCAGACGCAATTCAATACCTTCAAGTGCTTGGCACAGTTGGTCAACGCGCGCACGGCCTGCCTCACTCGGCTCAAAAACCGCAGCAGGGTGCTCCGACGCAAGGTCTCGAATCCAAGCTGACAAGCCCAAGCGGTCACGCTGAATGCGAAGACCATCACGGTACTCGTCACTGCTTTCGTCGAGACGCCGTAGCTCATGAAGTCGTTGACGCGACTGGTTGAGTTCCATCGTCAGCTTCGACTCGACTGCGCGCAGCTCAGTGAGTCTGCGCATGATGACATCCATCGCCGCCAACGTAGGCGTTGCGGACCGTGTGTCGCTGCTAAGCGCCTTACGCAGCAGGTCGACGGTCGACGGCCAGTCGTCGGGTACCTCGGTGTGGGCCGGCAGAAGCCCATACTCAATCGCGAGACGAGCCCATGCGAATCCCTCTCGCTCCCACGCCGCACCTGTTTCCCGACGGGCCTTCAATTCGCCCTCCTTGCGTCGGAGGAGGCGTGACAGCCGGTCAAGGTCATGCCTTGCCTGAAGCAACTCCGGACTAACCGCGCCCAGCACGTAAGGGAAGATGGTTTTCAGCTTCTCTCGATGCTCAGTCGTGTCTGCCTTGAAAAAGAGAACGTCTGGGTTGGCCACTATGTTCTGTGGCTGAAACAAGAAGGCCATTAAATCGCGGAAGCTCACGCGCGACTTAAACCTCTCATCTGTTCCTGGCTCGAACTGCAGATTCGACAGACCCGAGAGCCTGTCCAGTACAGCCTTCACATAAGCGACGTTCTGGTTCTTTTCCGGGATGGTGGAAGGGACCTCAACGACGGGGCCTTCCAAGAGCAGCATCTCGTGGGAAGCTTTCAGCCCTCCTGGCTCCCGACGGGCGAGCAGCTTCTGCCCCTCAAGCGTGTCAACCAATACGCCAAACCAAGAACATGCCTCCCGAATAACGCCCACCGGGATCGCACACTTTTCAGAGCCGAGGCAGTAATCAATGATGGGGATGACAGAAGATTTCCCCGTTTTTGAGGCGCCGCTGATGACGTTCACCATGTTCGGCTCAAACTCGACGATCCTAGGCTCACCGCCTGCCCGCGGCCACAAAATGACTTTCAACAGTTGGAAGTGCATCAGAACCCTATCTTCAGTGTATGGGCGACCTGTTGGTCAGACAGGCCGGCAAACCAGTACCCGATCTTTTCGCAAGCCGGTGCAATTCGTCGGATTCGCTCAGGGAGCGTCGGAGCCTGCAGTTCGTGATGAGCGCTGAATGCCCGGACGGTTGCGGCACTCGGTTCTATGCGAATCAGCTGCGATTGCTCGGCTACCATGAGCGACGACAGTGTCAGTTGGCGGAGCCCTAAGGCACGGCCATGAACGGCCAGCAAATCCTCGCGATGCTCGCCGAGCTTGCCTGCGAAGAGATGCAAGCCTGAGGCCTTTTGCGTGCCCAGCACAGTGGACAGGGTTGGTGCGTGAAAGACTAGCGGCAAGAGCAAGAACGTAAGAGGTAAGGTCACAGCCTGCCCATCACGCTCCTGGAATCCGAGACAGAACCGCCAGATGGCATAAGCGCCCAGCGCCTCGTTCTGAACTATTGCAGCCTCTCCAAGGCGCACTACATGAGCGCCGTCCGTCACTTCTTGTCCTCCTCATTCAGAAGAGTCTCGTGATCGGGGTGCCAGCCCAGCCTTCGACTGTCAGCCAAGTCGTTGAAGGCGCCATGGGTGAAAAATCCAGGCACAGCACGACTGTCAAGAGGCACATCCATCGCTGCGCAGCGACTGTAGATGATCCGACCTTGAACGGCCTGAGCTTCCTTGGAGTGTGTGTATTGAACCTCTGTCTGCGCCGCGTCATGCTTGCGCAGCAACGAGTCTTCCCAGTCCTTGAATGTGCTGTCGAAGACGAGACCTTGATCTGCCCATTTCACTTTTTCGCCGGACGTGCGCAGGAGGTCACTTGCCGCGCGAAGCTGCTGTGCTTCGGTCGCCTCAATCAACTGTAGTTGTCGCTGGAATACTGGACGGCCTGCCAATAACGCCTTGGCGACATCTGTGGACGGAGCGGAAGTGAAGGCCGGCAGGTAGCCGGCCATGTTGTTCTGCCTGACGAAGGCGTGGAAATTCTTTCGGAACTCCGCGACACTTAGTAAAGCAGGAACCTTTCTGCGAATGCACTTGTCGGCCGCTTCCTTCGCCTGACCAATTGCGGAGGTGCATATCACGTCGAGCGACTCTTCTGGGACCGTGGGCCTAAGCCGCTCACGAAGTGGCTCCAAGGGGTCCACATCGGTGGCAATAATCGAAGTCTTCCCAACGATGGTTAATCGAAGTGCATCGGTCGTATCAAGAAACCTCTGAACGTGCGCTATGCATTCAGGAGGGTTGGCCCGCTTTTTCAGCTTGTCTCTTACCTGTTTGACAAGCGCATCAACGTCCTTCGCGTCTTTCGCTGCGTGCATCGCCGCGCTCAGCTTGCCGGCCTTGGGAGGTGTTACGTAGAGCTGGAAAAAGGCTTTCGCCCCATTTACGCTCTGTGTCTCCACCATGGTCAGCCAATTCTCGACTGTTTTCCAGAGGTCATTTGACCAATCGGAAATTGGGTTGTGCGACAGAGCACTCTTGCATTGCTCCAGCAGCAACGTGTCGTCAGCATAGTGGACAGCAACATCATCCAGGTACTCGAGCGATACGCTTGCGTCGCTCGGACTACTCAGGAGGTAGTAGCAGAATCTGACCTGCTGCAACGAGAACCCAAGATAAGGGCCGGCTGCTGCATGCTTCACCAGCACGGCTGACACCGCGCTCATAAGACCGGCCTGACAAATGACCGCGGCGGCGAGCCTGCAGTACGAATCCCAAACGTCATGTTGCCCCCCCTTGATTGACGCTACCAGCTATCGAACAAGGTGGCGCCATTACATTTAGTTGCGAGGATAGCGTATTAGTCGGCCATCCCATTAGTTGATGAATTCAACGGGTCAAGATTGGAAGATTGAGGGGAGAACGTTATTGGTCGCATCACGCGACCTGAAGTTCTTGGTCCCGTGGCTCCCGTACGCTTAATGGTTGCCGCGCGAGTGGCGATTTCAAACGCCGACACCCATTTTGGGGTTGCAGGCACTTCGCGTCAGGAGCGGTGCAATGGCTAGAGACCAACTTTGAGTGGCCTGCCCTTCTTGCGTTGGTCCTCCAACTCCAAGAGGGCCTTCTCGAACAACGATTGGTCAGACACCAACATTTCAACCTCCCTCAGAAGGTCGGCTGGGCCAACCTCAAGGGCAGTTGCTACCTTCAGCAGGCTCTCGAAACTAAGGTTGGTGCCCCCGCGCTCCAGCTTCTGAATTGCGTTGCGGGTGAGTCCCACATCGTGCGCGAATGCTTCTTGGGACAACGCCCGCTGTTGGCGGCGGCCTCGTACGACAAGTCCAAGCCCAACCTTCCAAACCTCAACAGCATCCATCTCAAGCAATCATGAAATGGTGACAGTCTCATCTGGATGGCCATATCGAATAAACCATCTATTGGTGGCATATCAAAAAATGCACTTTATAATATGCATTCTTGGGGTTTAGCCCTGCTCGATGGCTTCTGCGACCCGTTGGCAGTAGGTTTGCAAGCCCCCAAACACCTGCATTCCTGTGCTAGGCGAAGGAGCAATTTTCTTATGTCTGTATATGCAAACGTCAATAGGGCGATGCCCCTGCAGCAGGCCGCGCTCACAGGAGTGCAACTCGAGTACCTGTTCGCCAGGGCTGCAGGATTTGAAGTGATCGGGACAGAGCACGGGCCCTTTGCCTTGTATGCCGAGGATGAGAACAGCATTGTGATTTTTGGGACGCAACATTCCGCAAGGCTTGGGTCGTTCAACCGGATCGATGCGGAAGTGCCTCTTGACATGGCGCAGCAGTTAGGCGCGACCCTGCGGGTTAGCGGAGGGCGCGCTATATGTGAGATTGGTTCAACGGTTGCGTCTGGTTCGAACTACCTTGAGGCCGTTCTGAGAGCGCTGATCGTTCATCTAACCGAGCAACATCATTGCCAGCCTTCAGCTCGCTAGTGCAGCTGCCTTGACATGAGTCTCAACTCGACGCCGAGATGCCATCGTGGCCGTACTCCACCCGACATTGCGCTTTACCTCGATATTGATGGAGTGTTGCACCATGAAGCCGTGATGTGGCATCACCGGCGCGGTATCTTCATGTCTCCAAGAGAAGCGCCCGGGCGCATTTTGTTTGAGTGGGTTGAATATTTAGAGGTGGCGCTTAAGCCGTTTCCGAGCGTGGCGCTTGTGTTGAGCAGTTCATGGTGCATCAAACCAGGCTACGGTAAAACTCTCAAGTGGTTTCCGGAGGGACTGCGTCAACGCTTTGTTGGGGGGACCTTCCACAAGCGCGTCCACGGCGCCGATCCTTGGGCCATCTCGGCGTTCAAATCAATGACTCGGGGTGAGCAGATCGTTACGGATGTCGAGCGTCGTATGCCAAGGGCTTGGATTGCCCTTGATGACGATACAGACGGATGGCCGCCTGATGCCCAGGAGAACCTTATTGCATGCGATGGCCAGCAAGGAATATCGTGCGAGGCCGTCCGTCGTAAGCTAGACGAGAAGCTGGCAGCCTTGACCGAACAGTTGCGAGGGGCTCATGCTTGTTGAGCAGCGGGGAGTGGCCGCCGTTGACCTCCATCCCGCGCGGGGCTACTCGCCATGCTTTATCTGTCCGGTTGCAGCATGCGACCCATTGCGGTCATCCAAGCTTCGTAGAACCATGTCGGCATTGCAGCGGTAGCTATCCTTCGACGTGATCGATATGAACGTTAGCTAACGGTCCGGAAGCGGACACCGATTAAGCCCTACTTCTGTCTGGGCATAGCAGACAGTCATACCTTTGTTGTCAACAAGTGTGGGATATCACTTATTGGCGTCCAGCACTCGCACAAGTGTGATTGAGATCAGCACCATTGATGTGAACGTTGCGTATTCAGCCAGGAATCTCCGCGACCTTGGGACCGTGCGAGCCAATGGCTGAAAAACTGTAAAACTTCGCTGCATCGCCAAGATGCCGAAACTTTTGGCGAGCCAGTTGAAGCAGCTTTTCGTCGCAGGTGGAAATCACGAACTGTTTGCTGCCTTCCGGTGAATTCTGCAAGCCTGAGATTAGGTCCAGAAGGGCGTAGGTGTTGAGGTCGTCGAAGTGCGTCACCGGGTCGTCCATCATGACGGAGGAGAAGCCCGACCAAGTCTGCGAGCTACAGGCCGTAAGGAACAGCCCGAGCACAAGAGTCTGAACTTGCGACTGGCTGAAATAGTCAGTCGGTCGAAGGCTCTCGTCGTTCTTTTTCACCTGCACCGCAATGGACGACCCCTTGCTTGCAACCTCAATGTCGCCGAAGCCGTAGACCGGCCGGAGCCTCCGCTGGATAACCGCTGTTCGAGGGCCATACTCCTGCGTGAAATGCTCTGTGGCCGCAGCCTGCTGCGTGCCGAGAAGCTTGTTGATACCCTCGAAATACTTCACCCACGGAGCAATCTTCGCAATCTTCGCTTCGTTCTCTTCAGCCATGTTCTTGTGTTCAAGCAACCGATTGCTGATGCTGGCAAAGGCAGCAGACGTAGCCGCAGCATCGAGTGCGATTTCCAATTCGGCCACTCTGGTCGCCAGCACTTCCGCTGCGCCCTGTCTTGCCCCGGTCGATGCAATCACAGCCAGTATTTCCTCGGTAGTTACCTCAGCCGAGAACCCAGCGGCGGTCAGCGACGCAGTCAACGCTTGAACGCGGCCCTCTAGCGCACCGATGTGGCGCGCAGCACTTTGATAGGCAGTTCTAGCAGCCTGCAGCCGCGCGTGAGATGCGGCGAGTTCCGCGCGTCTAGCATCCAAAAGGTTGGTCGCCGCCTGGACGGCCGCGGCGGCATCGGCCTGGCGACGACCTGCTTCCGTGAGGGCCTGTTCGAGCAATGGAAGGTCAGCAGCCATATCGAAGGCTCCTCGACGTTGGTCGCTGACCAGCGCATCCAAATTCTGCTGGCTCGCGGCAAGATGTCCTGAGAGGGCATCCACCAATGCAGCTGCCGAACGCTCAGCGTCTGCACGAGTCTGGACCCTGTCTTCTGCGTCCTTCTTCGCTTGCCGGGCGACCTCTAGCTGAGCGCTGACCTGTTCACGGGCGCCGTTCGCTTGAGCCAGCAATACGTCAAGCTGAGCAGATAAATCATCTGAAAAATTCAATCCAACCGTCGCTAGGGCCGCATCGAAGGCAGCCCGCTCGCGCAGTAGAGCCGCGCGCACGCTGGCGGCGTGCGTCTTCTCGCGGTCAATCTGCTGCAGATCCTCCTCAATGCGCCGTTGCGATTCCTCGAGCCTTTCCAGTTTGGTCGACTCTTGCGTCCATTGCTCTGAAACCTGAAGGAGCGCCTCGTTCTGGCCGAGACGACGTTCGATAGCACGCAACAACTCTTCCTGCGTGCCGTGGTCATGCCCACAAAACAGACAAGTTCCATCGGACACGTGCGACCGAAGCGACGCTACCTGCTCCTGAATTTCTGAAGCGTTCTTACGTGCGGCGGAAAATTCACGCCGGGCTCTCTCAACAACAAGGTTCTGGTCGGCGACAGCTTGCCGCACTCTGCCCAGTTTCTCGTTCAGTTCAAGGGTGACGACAGCTAAGCGATCTTCGGTTTCCTGGGCTTCTGTTGCCAGCGTCGGAAGCGTTTGGCCGCGTTCGACTTGATCCCGCACCGTCTGGACCTTGGCAACGCGTTCAGCAGCCGAGCGATAATGGGCATCGACCTGAATTAATGAGTTGCTCGCACCAGCCACGAAGGCTGCTGCGTCAGACTGAAGCGTGCGATGCGTCTGGCGCGCGAGCGCCGCTTCATCTAACTTCTCTTTCAAAGCAGCTAACTCGGCCGATAGGCGCACAAACTGAGGATGAGCTTCGACTGTCCAAGCGGCGGCATCACGGGTCGCCTTTTCTTCTGCCTCCGTAGCCCGCAAGCGCGCAAGGCTGCTCTCTGAGTCCTGACTCTGAAACTCATGTTCTCTAAAGGCGGCCTCGGCAGCGGACAAAGCTGCGACATAGTCTGAAAGCGGCGCGGACTGCGTCGCCAGCTCAGCTTGTACGCTTCTCAGTTCTGCCAATGACTCTAGGCATTTTTCCAATGTTGGCTTGCCGGACGCTGCCTCTGCGCGCTTGCCTTGAAGAAACGCGCGAAGACTGCGCATGTCCCGCCCCGCCCCCATCTCAGCCAGGCTGAACCCTGCGTCCTCGATGTCCTGCTCCAGAGCTCGCGCGCGAGCGTCAAGAGTCTCCGAAGAACCACCAGCACTCTGAAGACCTTGGAGCCTGTCCAATTCGGCTTGGTCGGCGGCAGCTTTCTCCCGGGCACCCCGAAGCTGCATTTCGGCGGCATCCACATGTTTTTTCGCAAGGTCCAGAACTTCCTTGGACTTATTCAGACCTATAACGTAGTCATCGAACGCAAGCATCCGGGAGACGATGTCCGCTGGTAGCTGACAAGTCTCGGCAATTTCTTCCGTCAACACTTGCCTATCTTGACTGAACAGGTGAGTGGCGCGAAAAAGGTTGACCAAGTTTTCGACGCGGTCGTTGGCAGAGAGCTCGCCGCCCGTCAGTAGGGCCAGAATGTCTTTGCGCTCCTTGGGCTGACCGTCAAGCGTGGCCTTGTTCGGCTCCGCAAGGTCGCGAACAATCTTGTGCGTCTTCCCATCGCGCTCAAAGGTTAGCGAGACGGTCGTAGGTTCGTCGCCGCAGTCTAGGTTTTTTGCGGCTTTTGTGAACGCTGGTACACCTTTGGGAAAACGATGCACGCCCCCAGTCACCACGAAGTCGACAGCATCAAAAAATGAGGTCTTGCCGAAACCGTTCGGACCGTAGAGCACGGTGACTGCAGAGCCCAGAGGGAACTCTTTCGGGGCTCGGTAAGCGCGGAAGTTCTGGATTGTTATAGAGCGAAGAACGGACTGGCTCCGCGGCTCTTCCTGGACTGCCTGAACGGCATCGACCGAACCGGTGGTCAGCACCGAGGGCGGACCGTGTTTCTCATCTAGGCACGCCTGAAAGAGAGTCTGTGCCCCCGTGCCGGGCACTACCAAACGACTTGCTATCTCAGCTTTTACATTCCGGCTGCGCAGCAACGCCTGTGCCGAAGGTGGGCGGATGGACGCGCCCTGAATGCGCTCCAGGGGGAGGAAGGGCAGACGAGTCAGGCTGCCAGCGATGTCTGGATGCAGCTGGACAACGAACTTGCGGCAGAAGTAGACGTCGACTTCAATCTTCGAGCAGAACTCTTCAGTTGCCGGCATTCCACTTGGCACGCAGTAGATAAAGGACACGTCCTTTGTTGCCCAGGACGCGCCTTGCGCCATGAAATGCTTCTTGAACGCCGTGTACAGCAGCGTGTAGTCAGCTTCACCGCCAAACGCAAACGCCTCGAGAGCGTGCGCACGCTGCATCAAGACGAGTGGAGGGCGGTCTATGACGAGTTGCACTTCGCTCAGGTCCGCGTTGTTTATCGCATCGCCTAATGCCGCTTTTAAAGCGGCCGGTAAGGCAATGAGCTCAGCCGATAGCGTCATGGAGTGCCTTTTCTAGCTCTGTGCCTTCTGCGGCGGACAGATATGCTTCGATGAAAGTGCGGTAGCCAACCTGGATGACCGCGCTGCCCGGGTCGGTGAACTTATAGCTCTCGGACTCCGCTTTCCCCTTGTTCAAGATGCTTCCCAGAACCGGGTCCCAGGCAAGGTTGTCAGCGTCCCTCGAAACCACGACGAGCGTTCCGCGGCGCTGTGTGGCACGCTCCTTGATATGACCTGCGCACGCCTCGTGGGTCTCGCCGCGTATCGCAATCGCCTCGAAGGTACGGTCACCCTTGGTGACGGAAGCTTGCGAGCCTTGACCGTGAAACTGGCAGACGTACTTGGCTGCCCCAAGAATTGAGAACGTGTGGATTACATGCTCGACCGCCGACGACTCTTTGTCAGTCCAGGTATCCGGGCTAGATGGCTGCATGCCTGCAGCCGACGCCACGACCAAGTCCGTGAGTGCCGACGCAGGCATTGGTCGAAGAGAAGACACAACTTGGTTGTGAGCGGTCGAACAGATGTTTGCTAGGCTGGCCTGTGCGTAGCGGACCGCCAAGGATTTGCCGGGGTCATCCAAGTCATCGTTCATCCACTTGACGACTGCCTGCACAGCTGCAGCAGGGGCTCGAGGGTCTGCCGGCGGTCCGAAAGAGTGGACCGTTGCCTCGTGGACGGCGATGTCTTTTCCTGCGTTGCCTGTCACCAGCGAGCGCGGGTTGACGACGAGGAAGGAGTGTACGCAGGCGCCGCGCTCGCGGAAGACTGCATCGCGGAAGTTGTCAAGGGTATGGCCTCCTCGATAGCTCCCACCGCCATTGTTGTATGTGGGCATGCAGGCCGGCTTTGAGAACTTCGAGGTGTTGATGACGGCGGAGCACCCGTACTCTGATGTCTTGCCCGGGGCCTTCGCTCCCGCGACATTTGCCATCACAAGGCACGTGTCGTCACGGGAAACATTGAGGAAGGTCGTTCCATCGTAAAAGTTTGGAATCTCCCCCATGAAGGAACCGTGGGACGGCTGGGGATTGAATTGGGCCACGAACAACCACGTCAGGGGATAGGTCGCTTGAATGGCTGCTGCGGTGTCATTGATGCCCTGGAGTAGCCATGCCCATACACGCTGGGCTTCGGTGGTGCCAATCCAGTCGAAGCAAAGAAGGGTCGCGAAGCGGAACGGCAGGTTCGTACCCGCATAGGTGCCCTTGAAAACATAGATTGAGCGCCCTCGGAACATCGCTTGGTCGTCGCGGTTGAGCTCAACCCAGGCTGGAACCAACTTCGGTTGGACCCAGCAGTGAACCTGGCCATCTACGGCTTTAACCCAGGTCATGCTGCTGTTGACCCACTGACCAACGGGAACGGAGTTAGGCCCGTTTACCTCTGCATCATGGTTCGTATTGGGCTGTGCCAGCAATGCAGCGTACTGGTCCTTCGTCAGACCTTCGACTCCGCCAATGACGATAGTCCCTGCCGGCCAGTCGTCCTGCTGCATCGCGGCTCGGATGCGCGCGACGCCTTCGATTCCCGGTATCGACAGTTCCGGAAAAACGGTGAAGTGCGTCTTTTCGGCGCGATGGGCTTTGCTGAGGGAAACAGCGAGCGTCGTGTCCACACACTCGAGCGCACGTGCTCGCTGAGCCGGCAGCCACGTGAACGGCTCATTCCCCGTTAACTCGACGTAGGGCTGTGCGACGACCATGCCGACGCCGTAGAGGGGAAGTTGTACCCCGAACTGCCCAAGGTCTACTTCGCGGACTGGAACCATTCCTCTCTCCTGCTCATTTTTTCTTACAATTCTGGCACGTTTTGTAATAGGCGTCGGCTAACACGAGGCGCCGCTGTAACCTTGCAAATCGGCTGGCCCAGCGAAGGCAAGGGCCCGACGCTCTCGTGGCTAGCAGTGAGCACCACAGTCGGCAGGCACCTTTACTCGGCTGGCTGGCAGCCCTGCCACGGCGCTATGTTCGAAGCGGCTGTCACATACTCACTGTCGACAACTTCAACCTGTCGGCAGTCGGCGCGTCCGTCGCTTATATCGCTAGGTCAGCTACAAAGTCCACCGTCTTTAGGGCCAGTTCTATCGGGCGATAGGACTGCAGGCTGACCCTGAGCGGACATGCAGGCGCGTTGAGTTGGGCAGGAGCTTCCAGCCTCTACCTGTCGTTTGCGGCACGACGCTGAAAGGGCGACTCCTGGCCGAACTCAGTCGGTCATTGCCAGCAGCTTGGTCAGCCGCAACCGACACAGACGGACAGTTCATCAGAATACGCACTGAGCATATGGCAGGGACGCTGCCATTCATGCTGAACATTGCCCCCGAAGTCTGCACTACTGAGCTTTAGGAATCTTCGCGCGTAGGGGTACAACTGTGTTAGAGCCACCGTTTCCTATGGCGGTCTCGAGCATTTGGCCCAACATGTTCAGTGCATCTTGTGTATTTCGAAGCTGTATCTTAAGTAGGCTGTTCTCGGCTTTTAGGTTGCTAATTAGGACGTCTTGTTGGGATTCGGTGGCCGCTCGCCTTTTCTTCTTTCTACGTGAAAGATTCCAACCTTTTATCTTGAGCTCAAGTTCAGCGCGCAGGGCGTCATGATGAGGTTTGTATAATGGCGAGCTTGTCAAGCCTGCCTGTTTGCATACTTCTTCGACGGATAGACTCTTGCGCGAGCGGTCAGCTGCGAGTTGTTCGAAGGCGTTAAGGATCGAAGCTCTATATGTCTCTTTCTTAGTGGCTCCGGCCTTTTGCTTTGATGTTGATTTCATTAGCTAGGTCTTCTCGATCACATATTGAACCTCATCAAAATTCTTTTGATAGAACTTTTTCATAGGTTCACTCAAAAGAGGGTCTTGGCTTTTCGCCTTAAGCCATTGAGCCTGACGGATTAGCTTTGGCCGCTCTGAGCCAAGGAGCAGGTGGTGGCTACACGAGCCACTACAGTTTCCTAGGTTGGGTAGAGGTAATCCGGAATCTGAGTTGCAGGGGCCACGTGCAACCAGTGGCTTCAAACAGTACATCCCCTGGCCTAACACGCTGAGAAGCATTTGGCCCATAGACATCATGTCGAGGCCGAGTTCAACAAACTCATTCTCAGTCATGTCAATGTCTGATTCGGTCTTAATGGCGGCACGGAGCGCTGGTGCACCCCCTCCCATCAACGAGTCGCGCTCCGCGAAGAGAGTCTTCAGATTCTTCACCGTGAGCTCGGGGTAGGCTGTCAGAAGTTCATCTTGAATCATTGGGGACGCGAACATATAGCCTAGAGTGGTTCTATATGCCGCGTGCCCAAAGATGCTCTGCAAAATGACAGTCGCTCCTTCCATCGATAGCGTAATGAGCCTGGCTACTGACTTTCGCAAACGTGTAAAAGAGATGTTTTCGCTGAGGTCAGGCAGTATGCAGGCCGAGAATTTTGCTAAAACATGGTTATGCGCATTGGCAGACAGCGCGGCCCCTTCTATCGTATAGCTCGCCTCTTCGGTATCTCCATGGACTTGATACTTAGTTTGCACGAACAGCTTATCGGTGAAAGCATGCGTCCCTTCTAAGTCTGCATGGATGTAGCGTCTAATCTGCTTCTTCAGCGAACTTTGAAGCTCTATTGCGCAGATTACCTTATCATCTACAGGAAGAGCGACTGGTTCGCCGTCGGATTCATCTCTTCCCTTATAGTGTGTCAAGGCTAAGAATGCCTCTCCATCCTTGTTGCTTATGCAGCCGTCACTGATGGAGTTAATCTCACTTCGGCGAGAGCCCGTGGCGAAGCTGACCGTGATTGTAGATGCCGCACTGCACAGTCTGGCGTGGCCCATCAGCGATTTAAAAGTAGTGGGGGGCCAGTCGAATAAACCTGCTTCAGAATGAGGCCAACAATAATCCTTGATGTATTTTTTCTGAGCTCTATAACAATGGGCGTCCGCACTCTTGCTTTCACGAATATTCGGAAAGCGATCAGCAATTGTTAGACATTCATCAATCGCGTTACGTACATGCGGCCCAAGTTCCTCGACATAGAAGTGAGCGTTACGCACGATTAAGGTCAGGTCCTCATCACTGTATGGAATCTCTCCTCGGCCATCAAAATCTCGCGCATGGGCTTCGTGCCAGAGTGCTTTGGCAGCCGCTTGAGCGCCTTTGTGAATTGGAAACGGATACTGAACGCTGTAAGCAATGAGCCCTTGACCATGGTGTATGGCTGCTCCTCGTAGAGTCGCCACGATACTCACCAGTGTCTCAATATGCTTTGCCTTTCTCGCTCTATCTAACAGGAATGCTCTCGTTTCGCTGGTGGTTAGCGTCTCTAGCGATAACCCTTTCTCCTGAATCATGGATGCGAAAGCGGCAACTGCTTGTCCACGCTTTATGAGTGAGGCAAAGCTCGGTGTGGACGCGATATTGATGGGGTGGCGTAGGAAGGCATAGAGAATGTCCTTGCATAGTGGGACTAAAGGCGCAGGCATTTTTTTGAAGTCGATTTGCCTGGCTTTAGTCGGCATGGCGGCCATTGCGCCGATTGGCGCTCCTTCCCATACCATGTCAGCGACCCGGCTTATTACCGTCGGTACGTTGTCGATAAGGTGCCAGCTTACAATGGCAGCATCTCGCTTCTCGCTGTCGCTCCTGGGTTGCAGGCCCATTAGAAGTGGGTTCATTTGGGTCATCTTGCCGGCCTATAAAACAGAAGAGGCACGTCGAGGGTCTCCGCCTCACGCATTGCTCTTGTCTGATCTTCCGCGGAATATCTTGCAAATACATCCTCAAGGTTCCTGAGCTCTCGATCCGCTGCAGAGCCGTCCCAAAGGTGTGCGCTCGACTTGTCTCTCCGACTGCGCAGGTCGAGTATGCTTTTGCCCATCTCGGGAAGGCCTGAGCGAAAGCTTCTGGCCATATCGCAGTCATAGCAGCGTACTGCTGGGCATACGTCTCCGGAATGTTTTTGACGGTAGATGCCTTTTGGCGGTGCCGTCGGGTCTTCACAGCAGAACCCGGAGCGGACCTTTACCAGCTTTGAGTGGTTGTGTGAAAGAGCTTCTCGGGATTCGGGTGTTTGCATCTTTCGGATCATCGCCGGCTGCAAAACTGCTTCGTCAGAGTCAAGGATTGCATGCGATGCGGACTGATACTGCCGCAGTCCATCGTGTGCATAGGTTTTTACCCATTTCCTTCTGAGGTAATCATATATTGTGCGTGACTCTTCACTATGGCCTAGTTCGCCCTGCGCGATCTCTATGTCCATGGCACTTTTGTATGCTACGTACCTAAGATAGGCGTCCCGAAGAAGTTTCGCGTTATAGCTTATCGGCTTCCCGTCTTTGTCTAACAAGTCGGGGGTCGATTGGGACTCTTTGGCTATTAAGCGATTAATTATTCCTTGAACATTTTGGCCATTAAGATGCTGCCATTTTCCCTCGTTCCAATATATCCACATACTCTTTGATGAAGCTATCGCGGCTATCCCGGATGGAGTCTTCAGGGTGGGTTGTGGATTGGAGTTCTGAATAACGCGGCGACACCATGCCCCAAGGAGCTCTTGGTAACGGACTACTTTGACAGGGTAGAACTCTGGCTTCGCTCTAAATGGCATTGGAATGGGCTTGGGGTCATTTTTTCTCATCCCATTTCGATTCTTTAGTCCCATGACAATTCTGTAGTCCACCCCAAACGGATTTGGGCGCAGCCATTTGCCAGCCATTAGGCCTTGGCCGGGGGGCAGGTCTAGAATTGGCTGTTCATTCGCACCGCAGCGGGCTATGACAAGCAGAATTTCTGCCGCCACAAGGTCTACGGTCGGGGCCAGGAATGTCTCGGTGAAAGGGAAAAGTCCCGGACGAGAAGGTGATTCACTACGGCTCAGCGCGATCCTTGCAGCGAGGATGGCATCTCGAATCTGATAGCTTTTGCGAAACTTGTTGCCCACGTCAAATGGTCTCTTCCGAGCCGTCGGATCGTCGCGCTGGACGCTGCGGAAAATTTGCTTCACTTTGGCTCTGTCTTTTTTGAACTGTGCAATAACCTTCTTGCTCATGCGTACCAGCGCAAGGTACTGTCTTTCGCTGTACTCCTCTCTGTCGATGGTCGCTTTTTGAATGCTGAAGGGTGATGGTCGCCACACACTCGTTCTCATGGCGTCCTTGATAAACCGCGCGACGGAGCTGTAGATGGCGCCCATACGGATGCTCTTCAATGACTTCTGATGGCGAAGCCATTCTGCAAATTTCACTCCTTGCTCTTCTGATAGAGCCTCCAGGGACCCGCCACCAATAAATTCTGAATCTAGGCTTGCCTGGTCATCAAGAAAGTGGAAGAGCCACTTCAGTTTTGTCAGCTCCTCAAACGTAGATCGGGATGCTCTATCTTTGGTCCACTTCCGGATTGACGGCGCCATGGCGCTAAGAATCATGTGCCAGTGGTTCCTGATGGGCCGCGCCAGGTGGCGGATGGACGGTGCTCGCTTACGATGTATTAGCGAGACTATTTGCACATCATTGCGTTCTTGGGGGAGTAGGGCGTTTAAGTCAACACGGTAGTGCTGTTCTTCGGGGCCGCTCTCGACGATCCAAGACAGCAGCGGCGCTTCTGTTGGAGGGGGAGGATGAGCCGTTGCGCCTGAAATATCAAAAGACTTTCTTGTCTTCGGTCCCTGAGTCATGCGAGACCCCGCTCAATTTCGTCTAGGTGTTGACTCCAGTCTTCGCGAATAGAAGGATCACTGCTTATCAAAGTTGCAAGGTAGGTACTTTTTGTGGTTTCGGACGATGAGTGACCTAGAAGACGTGCTAACTTCTCAACGGCCAAGCTTGTTTTATCTATCATTAATCGGACAAGCCATTTATCCAGAGAGTCTTTGCTGATGCTCTGCTGCAGATTCCGATACGAGGTTAGGAGATAGTTGACGGCGAACTCATGGCGAAGCTCGTGAGGCGTTCGCTTAATGCCGCATCGTTCACTGGCCCTCAGAAATGCATCACCGATGGCATCTCCGGACATTGGCAATCCGCCTTGTGTAAGGAAGAGGGGGGTTGCTGCTGGGGCGGCGATCAATTCTTTGGCGGCTTTTTTAAGCCTGTCTCTCCGTGCTCTTGAGGAAAGATAATTTCTTAGCATCGCAACTGTCGGTGCCTCAACCTCAATTTTTCGCTCTTTATCTCCCTTGCCGATAATCGTGATTGTTGCTGGTCCGCCTGGATAAATAGGGGATAAAAGAGCGACATCTTTAACGGTTAGGCTTGCGACTTCTGAACGTCGGAGGCCTGTTGAATAGATCAACTTCGCAATAAGTTTGTGAACTGGGTCCAGAAATGAATTAATGAAGGTGATTAGATGTTTGGTAGGGAGGATGGAGATTAAAGAAGGTTGCCGGCGCCTAGTCCCAGGCAGATGGCTTGTCTGGAAATACTTAATAGGTCTCTCTGCGTCGCCAATATAATTCTTTTCATATACATGAGTGATGGCGCTGAGTGCATTCCTTGGTTTATTGGTTTGTGCGCATAGGTCTATAAGAAACTCTCTGGCAACTAGGGCTCTCCGCTCGATTGTCGATGCCGCTAACTCGGTATCTTTGTCTTGGAGATGATCCACATATCCTCCTAGGAGGTCGGCGGACGCGGCCTGTTCTGCTAGGACACTGGGCGGTGCTTCCCGGTAGGTGTTGAGGAAGTAGGTTAGGTCGTAGCCAAAGGCTGCTATCGAATTCTGGCTGAGGCGTTTTAGCGAGAAATCTTCTAGCTTCCCCATACGCCGTTTGCGCAGGTAGTTGTTCTCGAATGCCCGTGGCAGCCCGGCGGAGTCGACGATAAACGGGGTCGTGATGTCGACTCTTGCAAGCAAGGAGTCGACCCTGTTCGGGGGGACTTTGGGGATCGCGTCGCAAACTAAGTTCAGAACGTCCTGAGTGACGGGTCTGGGGAAGAGAAGTTGAGACATCGATATTCATTCATATGTTGACGTGTGCAACGAGGCTGCAGCCACATCTCCAGAGAACTATCGAATACATGTTTTCTTGGGTCAAGTAGTGAAGTTGGCCCATCCCCCTGAACGGCTGGCCTATTTGTCGTCGCGGATCGGGCGAAATCTCTTAAATCACTCATCTTGGCTCATTGTTTTCATCTCGGCACCTATCCCGTTGAATAGATTACGCGCATCTGAGTCCGTCTCATCTATCGAATTAGATAGGTCAATCTATCAAAATGGATAGAAAATGCAGCCGAATTAGATATATCTATGTTGGCCGCTCTGGCGGTGAAATTATTTTTTTCAGATAGGACCTGTGGTCTCTTGCGAGAGGGTGGAACTGTTGTGTATATGACTAAACCTACCGCAAACGTAGGTCTAGTCGCGAAGCTTTAGCGGCGGTGCAACTGGTGCTCTGCATTCAAACCAAGCGTGTCCGTGTCGCCGGTAACTCATAAGGCAGGCATCTCGCCCGGAGTGTTGTTCCCCTGCCGCGAGGTCTAGGGCTTAGGTCTGCAGGCGATGCATGCGATGAGATGCTGATTACAGTTGTGAGCGTTGCTTCGGTTCGGGCAATGACGTCTCAGCTGCCCAGAGACTGGAACCTGCGAGAGACAGGGGCAGTATCCAAATTCGCAGCCTAAATGAGTTGACTTGCACATGCGTTGCGAACGTAGGTAGTCCATCTCTAAAAACTCAAGAGAGGTACCTGAGTAGGGCCATAAGTTACGACTGCTACGCCCGGCCCACGCACAGCTATCTCAATTTTTCGCCCGGGCTCGACTTCGAGACCCAGATCGTGGCCAAGCACAACATCGCCGAGGTGCTGCGCCGCGAACTGGCGCAGCCGCGTTATGTGCCGCGCCTGCTCAACATCGGTTCGGCCACCGACTGCTACCAGCCCGTGGAGCGCGAACTCAGGCTCACGCGCGGCCTCATCGAGGTGATGCGCGATGCACGGCACCCGTTCTCGCTCATCACCAAGTCGAGCGGGGTGGAGCGCGATCTCGATCTGCTCGCGCCGCTGGCAGCGCAGCAACTGACGGCGGTGTACCTGACGATCACCACGCTCGACCCGCTGCTGGCGCGCCGCATGGAGCCGCGCGCCGCCGCCCCCCACCGGCGCCTTCGCACGCTGCGCACGCTGGCCGAGGCCGGCATTCCGGTGGGCGTGAGCGTGGCCCCGCAGATCCCCTTCATCACCGAAGACATGGAGCAGGTGCTGGAGGCCGCGCGCGATGCGGGGGCCAGGAGCGCGTTCTATACCGTGCTGCGCCTGCCGTGGGAGCTGGATGCGGTGTTCCGCGAATGGCTGCAGGTGCACTACCCGCAGCGCGCGGCGCGCGTGATGGCGCGGGTGCAGGATTTGCACAACCTCGATGCGGCCCAGCGCAGCGCGGGCAAGAGCTACGACAGCAGCTTCGCCACCCGCATGAAGGGCAGTGGCCTGTGGGCGGACATGCTGCGCCAGCGGTTCGCGGGGGCGTGCCGGCGGCTGGGGCTCAACCGGGAGCGGCTGGAGCTGGACCTGTCGCAGTTCAGGCCGGGGCTTGCGCGCGGGCAGGGCAGCCTGTTCTGAGCCAGGCCGGGCTGCGAGGGAAGTGGAAGTGGCCGGAGCTGGCCGGAACGCACAAGTCCGGCTTGCTCGCCGTCACAGCCTGCGGCTGCCGCCGGGGGGCGCGGCCATCGCCTGTGCCTGGTGGCGACAGGCGGTGAGCATGTCCAGGTCCGGGTTGTAGGCCCCCGTCGTCACGTCCAGGAGGCCGAGCACGGAGTGAAAGTAGTTGTCGTGCGTGATGCGCCGTTCGGCCAGGTCCTGCTGCAGGCAGCCCGTGGCCGCACCCGTGCGCGATTGCATGGCGGGCGAGAGCCAGGTGATCCAGGGCACGTGCTTTTGCACGTCGGGCGCGATGGCGTAGGGCAGGCCGTGCAGGTAGAGGTTGTTCTCGCCCAGTGATTCACCATGGTCTGCTACATAAATCATAGCTGTCTGCGCTTGTTCGGAGCGCGTGGAAAGCCATTTGAGCACTGAGTCGAGGAAAAAGTCGGTTTCCACGATGCTGTTGTCGTAGGCGTTCACCACCTGCTGGCGTTCGCATTCCTGCAGCGCCGTGGAGGTGCATTCGGGCAGGAATTTCTTGTGCTCGGATGACGAGCGCTTGGAGTAGGCGGGCCCATGGCTGCCGATCTGGTGCAGGACCACCACGGTCCCGCGCTGGCGCTGCTCGGCGGGCAGCGCGGCAATGCGGGCGTCCAGGTCCTTGAGCATGATGCGGTCCAGGCATTCGCCCCGGGTGGGGCACAGCGCGGGGTCCTGCAGTGCCGACGTGTTGGTGTCGCCCAGGCGGTCGCACACCCCCTTGCAGCCCGACTGGTTGTCCACCCAGAGCACGGCCAGCCCGGCGTGGTGCAGCACATCGACGAGGCTCTCGAAATTGGCCGCGCGCGCCTCGTAGCCGGTGCGCCCCAGGTGCGAGAACATGCAGGGCACCGACGCGGCGGTGCTGGTGCCGCAGGACCACGCGTTGCGGGCGCTCACGAGGTCGGTGCGGGCCGAAAGAAGCGGCGTGGTGCCACGGCCATAGCCGTTGAGCCCGAAGTTGCCGCTGCGGCCGGTTTCGCCCAGCACCAGCACCAGCAGGGGCGGTTGTTTCTGCCCCGCATAGCTTGCGCCCAGCCTGGCATCGCGCCCCAGCGGCAGCAGTTTGCTGGTGTCGATGCGCAAGGGCCTGGTGGCGATGTTGCCCAGCGCGTACACGCTGTTGAGCGGGTTGATGAGATAGCGCAGCTTGGTGTGGTTGCGCATGGTGGATGCGAAGTCCTGGAACACCATCAGCAGGCACACCACGATGACCGCGATGGCTCCGAGCAAGAGCGCGCCGTTGTGGGCCGCGTGCCGCAGGCCGCCCAGGCGCTGCACCGGAGTGCGGTAGAGCCACGCCAGCGGCGGTACCGCCAGCGCCAGCACGGTGCCCGCCATGCGCCAGCCGAGCAGGTCGCCCGCCTCGTGGGCATCGGTCTGCAGCACGTTCACGAGCATGCTGGCATCGATGGCGATGCCGTAGGCGAGCATGAAGTAGGCCCCGAAGGCTGCCATCACCACCAGCACCGCTGCCGCGGGCTTGAGCGTGCCCCGCCAGGCCAGGAGGCTCAGCAGGGCCGCGTTGCCGGCGGCCACGATGACCACGAACGCCACGGCAAAGGCCCAGCCGCGCGCGCTGCCGTGGCCGGGCAGCTCGGCCACCTCGCGCCACAGCGGCACGTTGCAGGCCGTGGCCAGCCAGGCGCTGATGAGCACCACCACCCACGCGGGGTGCAGGTGGCGCGGTGCGGGTGCGGAGGAAGCTGGAGCTGGAGACCGGGGCCCGGCGCCCGTGGCTGCATGGGAAAGCAGCAGGCGCTGCAGGATCAAAGGCATGGGCGCACTGTGGCGCCCGAGACTTAAGGCCGCATTAACGTCCGGGGGCCTGCAGGGTCCTGGCGTGGTGCCTCAGGTGGTCGGCCATGAAGCTCTGGATGAAGTAGTAGCCGTGGTCGTAGCCTTCGTGGCGCCGCAGGGTGAGCGGCTGGCCGATGGCCTGGCACGCCTCCTCGAACAGATGCGGGTGCAACTGCGTGGGCAAGAACTTGTCGGCCAGGCCCTGGTCGATCAATATGCCGGCCGGGTAGGGCGCCACCGGCTGGTGCTGCATCAGCACCGTGGCGTCGTGCTCGATCCAGCCCGTGCGGTCTGGCCCCAGGTAGCCCGTGAAGGCCTTCTCGCCCCAGGGGCACTGCGTGGGCGCGCAGATCGGCGCAAAGGCCGAAAGGCTCTTGAACCGCCCCGGGTGGCGCAGCGCCAGGGTGAGCGCGCCGTGGCCGCCCATGGAGTGGCCGCAGATGCCCAGGCGCTCGCCATCGATGGGCAGTTGCGCCGCCACCTGCGGCAGCAGTTCCTTCATCAGGTAGCTTTCCATGCGCCAGTGGCGCGCCCAGGGCGCGGCCGTGGCGTCCAGGTAGAAGCCCGCGCCCACGCCGAAGTCCCAGCTCTCGGCCTCGCCCGGCACGTTGGCACCGCGCGGGCTGGTGTCGGGCGCGACCAGCGCCAGGCCCAGCTCGGCCGCCAGGCGCTGGGCACCGGCCTTGACCATGAAGGTTTCTTCCGTGCAGGTCAGCCCCGCCAGGTACAGCATGGCGGGCACAGGGCGCTGCCGCGCCTGCGGCGGCAGGAAGACCGAGAACTTCATCGGCAGGCCGATCTCGGCAGAGGCGTGCTGGTAGAAGCGCTGCTCGCCGCCAAAGCAGGCGTGGCTGCCGAGCAGGTCCAGGGAGGTGGTCATGTGGATTGCTTCAAAATTGATAGCTTGCAGCGCATGAAGGATAAGCGCTAGGGGCTGTTTTTACCTTGATTGATCGCCTGCGGGGCAGGCTCAGGCGGCATACTTGACCACGGAGCGGATGGACTTGCCCTCGTGCATCAGGTCGAAGGCTTCGTTGATGTCCTTGAGGCCCATGGTGTGCGTCACGAAGGGCGCCAGCTGGATCTTGCCGGCCATCGCGTCTTCCACCATGCCGGGCAGCTCGCTGCGGCCCTTGACGCCGCCAAACGCCGTGCCCAGCCACTTGCGGCCGGTGACGAGCTGGAAGGGGCGGGTGGAGATCTCCTGCCCCGCGCCCGCCACGCCGATGATGACGCTCTGGCCCCAGCCGCGGTGCGCGCATTCGAGCGCCGCGCGCATCACGTTCACGTTGCCGATGCACTCGAACGAATGGTCCACGCCCCAGGTGGTCATCTCGACGATGACCTGCTGGATCGGCTTGTCGAAGTCCTTGGGGTTGATGCAGTCGGTGGCGCCGAAGGTGCGGGCCAGGTCGAACTTGGAGGGGTTGGTGTCGATGGCGATGATGCGCCCGGCCTTGGCCAGCTTGGCGCCCTGGATCACCGCCAGTCCAATGCCGCCCAGGCCGAACACCGCCACCGTCTCGCCTTCCTGCACCTTGGCCGTGTTCTTCACCGCGCCCAGGCCGGTGGTCACGCCGCAGCCCAGCAGGCAGACCTGCTCGGGGTTGGCGTCGGGGTGGATCTTGGCGAGCGAGACCTCGGCCACCACCGTGTACTCGCTGAAGGTGCTGCAGCCCATGTAGTGGTAGATGGGCTGGCCGTTGTAGCTGAAGCGGGTTGTGCCGTCGGGCATCACGCCCTTGCCCTGCGTGGCGCGCACGGCCACGCACAGGTTGGTCTTGCCGCTCTTGCAGAACAGGCATTCGCCGCATTCCGCCGTGTACAGCGGGATCACGTGGTCGCCGGGCTTCACGCTGGTCACGCCTTCGCCCACCTCCACCACGATGCCCGCGCCTTCGTGGCCCAGGACCACGGGGAACAGGCCCTCGGGGTCGTCACCGCTCAGGGTGAAGGCGTCGGTGTGGCACACGCCGGTGTCGGTGATGCGGATGAGCACTTCGCCCTTTTTGGGCGGGGCGACGTCGATCTCGACGATCTGCAGGGGTTCTCCGGCCTTGAAGGCCACGGCGGCTTTGGATTTGAGGGTCATGGTGGGTCAACGGGTTGGTCGGGGAAGGGCGGCGGCGAGGCTCTTTGGCCGGCAGCGCGCAGGGGGACCGCATGACTGTAGGCCATGTGCAGGGCCTGGTGGAGCCCGTGGCCGCAGATCCTGGGGTTATGGCCGGATCCGACGGCATGGGCGGCAGCCGGACATTGCCTCCCGTATAGTCGGGCGCCTTTCATTTCCGCTCTGCCGACCGACCCCCATGGACCACCACCACGCCAACAGCCCGCACCGCGTCGATCTCGTGGTCTACCCCGGCTTCAAGGCGCTGGAGGCCGTGGGCCCCATGTCCGTGTTCGACTATGCCAACGTGCACCTGCGCCAGCATGGCCGGCCCGACGGCTACGCGGTGCGCGTGGTGGCCGCGCAGGCGGGCGCGGTGCCATCGGACACCTTGATGGCGCTGAACGCCACCCACACCCTGGCCGAACTGGAGCAGGGCGGCGCGGGTTGCACCGTGATCCTCGTGGGGTCGCGCAATATCGAGCAGGTGCTGGCGGCCTCTCCCGAACTCGTGGCCTGGGCGGCAAGCGTGGCCCCGCGCGTGGACCGCATGATCGCCCTGTGCTCGGGCAGCTTCTTCCTGGCCGCCGCCGGCCTGCTCGACGGCCGGCGCGCCGCGACGCACTGGAGCGTGGCGGCCCTGCTGCGCCAGCGCTATCCGGCCATCGAGGTGGACCCGGACGCCATCTACGTGCGCGACGGCCCCCTGTGGACTTCGGCCGGCGTCACCGCGGGCATCGACCTGGCCCTGGCGCTGGTGGAAGAGGATTTTGGCCACGCCCTGGCGCTGGAGGTGGCGCGCGACCTCGTCATGTACCTCAAGCGCCCCGGCGGGCAGTCGCAGTTCAGCGTGCAGCTGGCCAGCCAGGGCACGGGCCACCGCGACATCCAGGCGGTGCAGAACTGGGTGCTGGAGCATCTTGCGGAGCCCATGCCGCTGGCGGCCCTGGCGGCACGCGCGGCGATGAGCGAGCGGCATTTCCGGCGCGTGTTCACGCAGGAGACGGGGCAGACCCCCTCGGCCTTCGTGGAGTCCGCGCGGCTGGAAGGAGCGCGGCGCCTGCTCGAGTCGCAGGCCGGGTTGCCGCTCAAGACCGTGGCCGCGCGCATGGGCATGGGTTCGGAGCAGGCCTTGCGGCATCTGTTCGTGCGCCATCTGGGGATCACGCCGCTGGCGTACCGGGAGCGGTTCAGCAGGGCGGGCGGCTAGTGGCCGCCGGACGGGCAGCCCGGCCGTAGCACGCCCGCATCCGGCGTGGCCCACGCTTATGCAGCAGCCTGCGCCGTGCTGTGCGGCGGTGCCGCGAAAACCTCGCGCGCGGCGGCCAGCCCGTTGAGCGCCGCGGGAAAGCCGGCGTACACCGCCATCTGCATGATGACCTCGGCGATTTCCTCGCGCGTGACGCCCACGTTCAGCGCCGCCTGCAGGTGCACCTTGAGCTGCGGCGCGGCGTTGCCCATGGCGGTGAGCGCCGCGACGACGGCGATCTCGCGGCTTCTGAGGTCCAGGCCGGGGCGTGAATAGATGTCGCCGAAGGGAAACTCGATCAGGTAGCGGGCAAAGTCCGGTGCGATGCCGGCGAGGCTGTCGATGACCTGTTCGCCAGCCTCACCGTCGATTTCGCGGAGTTTGGCCAGCCCTTGTTCGTAGCGTGTGCGGTGGTGCATGGAGGGTACTTTCATCAGGGGCGGATGCGGTGTCCAGGGAAACCTCGACCGCCCGGTAGTGCGCGATCTTGGCCTGCAGCACCTGGGCCGACTGCTGCATCGCCGCGATGGCGGCCTGCACGTCGTTCAGGTGCGCTTGCAGCATCGCGCGCCGTTGCGGCACCGTGGCATCCCCTTCGCCGCGAAGCCTGGCGAAGGCCTGCATCTGCCCGATGGGCATGCGGGTCTCGCGCAGGCGCAGCAGGAACCCTATCCACTCCATGTCCGCTGCCGCATAGCGGCGCTGGCCGCCCGCCGCGCGGGCCACTGGTGCGATCAGCCCCGCGCGCTCGTAGTAGCGCAGGGTGTGCGCCGTCAAACCCGTGCGCCGTGCGACATCGTTGATGGTGAGGTGGGATTCCATGAAAGCGATCCTAAAAGTTCGAGTGCACTCCAAGTCAAGGGGCATCTTGCGCCGAGGTGCGCAGGAGGGGCCCGCGCGCCATGCGGCGGGGCGCAGGGCCTGGGGCCTGGGCCGGGAGGGGCGGCCCCGGCGCTTGCGCACAGGCAAAGAAAAAGCCCGCCAATGGCGGGCTTGGGGGTTGTCGCGGACTGGCGCCCCAGGGGGCGCCGCGCCGCCAGCCAGCCAGCCGTGGACGGCTGGCGCACGGCCGATCAGCGCTTGGACAGGGGCGGTACGTCGCGGCGTTCGGAGCCGGTGAACAGCTGGCGGGGGCGGCCGATCTTGTACTCGGGGTCGCCGATCATTTCGTTGAGCTGGGCGATCCAGCCCACGGTGCGGGCCAGCGCGAAGATGCCGGTGAACAGGTTCACGGGGATGCCGATCGCGCGCTGCACGATGCCGGAGTAGAAGTCCACGTTCGGGTAGAGCTTGCGCTGCACGAAGTAGTCGTCTTCCAGGGCGATCTTTTCCAGTTCCTTGGCCAGCTTGAACAGCGGGTCTTTTTCCAGGCCCAGCTCGGCCAGCACTTCATTGCAAGTCTCTTGCATGAGCTTGGCGCGCGGGTCGTAGTTCTTGTACACGCGGTGGCCAAAACCCATGAGCTTGACGCCGGAGTTCTTGTCCTTGACCTGCTTGATGAACTCGCCGATCTTTTCCACGCCGCCCTGGGCCTGGATGTCGTACAGCATGTTCAGCGCGGCTTCGTTGGCGCCGCCGTGGGCGGGGCCCCAGAGGCATGCCACGCCGGCGGCGATGGCCGCGAACGGGTTGGTGCCCGACGAGCCGCACAGGCGCACGGTCGAGGTCGAGGCGTTCTGCTCGTGGTCTGCGTGCAGGATGAAGATGCGGTCCAGCGCGCGTTCCAGCACGGGGTTGACCTTGTACTCTTCGCAGGGCGTGCCGAACATCATGCGCAGGAAGTTGCCTGCGTAGGAGAGGTTGTTCTGCGGGTACATGTAGGGCTGCCCCATGCCGTACTTGTAGGCCATGGCCACCAGCGTGGGCATCTTGGCGATCAGTCGGATGGCGGCGATCTCACGGTGCTGCGGATTGTTGATGTCCGTGCTGTCGTGGTAGAAGGCCGACAGGGCGCCCACCAGGCCGGTCAGCACCGCCATGGGGTGCGCGTCGCGGCGGAAGCCACGCAGGAAGAACTGCATCTGCTCGTTGACCATGGTGTGGTTGGTCACGCGGCTGGTGAAGTCGGTCTTCTGCGCTTCGTTGGGCAGGTCACCGTACAGCAGCAGGTGGCAGGTTTCCAGGAAGTCGCAGTTCTGGGCCAACTGCTCAATGGGGTAGCCGCGGTACAGCAGTTCGCCCTTGTCGCCATCGATGTACGTGATGGCCGACTGGGTCGCTGCCGTCGACAGGAAGCCCGGGTCATAGGTGAACATGCCCGTCTGCGCATACAGCTTGCGGATGTCGATGACATCCGGGCCGATGCTGCCCTGGTAGACCGGCAGGTCCACGCTGGGGCTGCCGTTGCTGAAGGACAGGGTGGCTTTGTTGTCAGCTAGCTTCATTGTTACTTTCCTTGGGTAGGTTGCCGATAATGATCCGGTCTTGGGGCATGCACCTTGGCCGCGTCAGGCGTGGAAAGCCGTCGTCGCGCCACCGCTTTGTCTCAGCATGCCGAGCACTTCGCGCGCTTCTTCTGTGTCTTGTTCGCCCTGCGGCTCGCGCCGCCGCAGCAGCAGGTCCAGCAGGTCGTTGTCCGCCAGGTCCATGAGCGCGCGCAGGCCCTGCGCATTGCGCTGGGTGAGCGTGGGCTCGTAGCGGGCAAAGAACTGTTCGATGAACAAGTCGTTTTCAAGCAGGCCGCGCCGGCAGCGCCAGTGCAGCTTGCTCAATTCGCGCTCGTCCAGCAGCGGCGAGCCCGCTGCTGGCGCGATGGATGGAGTGGACAGGATTTCCATGGACTGGCGTCTGGGAGGGGCGTTGCCAGGTCAGATGGCGCGGCGCACCATCAGTTCCTTGATCTTGCCGATGGCCTTCGTGGGGTTCAGGCCCTTGGGGCACACGTCCACGCAATTCATGATGGTGTGGCAGCGGAACAGGCGGTACGGGTCTTCCAGGTTGTCCAGGCGCTCGCCGGTCGCGTCGTCGCGGCTGTCGGCGATGAAGCGGTAGGCCTGCAGCAGGCCGGCGGGTCCCACGAACTTGTCGGGGTTCCACCAGAAGCTGGGGCAGCTCGTGGAGCAGCTGGCGCACAGGATGCACTCGTACAGGCCGTTGAGCTCTTCGCGCTCTTCAGGCGACTGCAGGCGCTCGCGGTCGGGGGCCAGTTCTTCGTTGATCAGGTAGGGCTTGATCGAGTTGTACTGCTTGAAGAACTGCGTCATGTCCACGATCAGGTCGCGGATCACGGGCAGGCCCGCCAAAGGCTTCAGGACGATGGTGCCCTTGAGCGTGTTCATGTTGGTCAGGCAGGCCAGGCCGTTCTTGCCGTTGATATTCATGGCATCCGAGCCGCAGACGCCTTCGCGGCACGAGCGGCGGAACGACAGGGAGGGATCCTGTTCCTTGAGCTTGACCAGTGCGTCCAGCAGCATGCGTTCGTGGCCGTCGAGTTCGATCTCGATGGTCTGCATGTAGGGCTTGGCGTCCTTGTCCGGGTCGTAGCGGTAGATTTGGAATGTGCGCTTTTGCATGTTTCTTCTCTCGTGGGGCTACTGTTTAGAACGTACGGACCTTGGGGGGCACGCTGTCCACCGTCAGGGGCTTGAGGTTGACCGGCTTGTAGTCGAGGCGGCTGCCTTCGCTGTACCACAGGGTGTGTTTCATCCACTCCTTGTCGTTGCGGCCCAGCGGGAACTCTGCGTGGTCGGCAGGGTGCTCGTAGTCGTACACGGTGTGGGCGCCACGGCATTCCTTGCGGGCCGCTGCCGAGACCATCGTGGCCTGCGCCACTTCGATCAGGTTGTCCACTTCCAGCGCTTCGATGCGCGCGGTGTTGAACACCTTGGACTTGTCCTTCAGGGTCACGCTGCCGACGCGGCTGCGGATCTCGGCGATCTTCTTGACGCCTTCGTCCATGCTGACCTGGGTGCGGAACACGCCGGCATGCTGCTGCATGGTGGCGCGGATGTCGCCCGCCAGGTTCTGCGCGTAGATGCCTTCGTTCGATTGGTCGAGCTGGTTCAGGCGCTCCAGCGTGCGGTCGGCCGCATCCTTGGGCAGGGGCTTGTGTTCCTTGTTCTTGTTGTTGAACTCGACGATGTGGCGGCCGGCGGCCTTGCCGAACACCAGCAGGTCCAGCAGCGAGTTGGTGCCCAGGCGGTTGGCGCCGTGCACCGACACGCAGGCGCATTCGCCCACGGCGTATAGGCCATTGACCACTTCGTTGTGGATGCCATTGGCCTGGCGCACCACCTGGCCGTTGATGTTGGTGGGCACGCCACCCATCTGGTAGTGGATGGTGGGCACCACGGGGATCGGCTCCTTGGTGATGTCCACGTTGGCGAAGTTGACGCCGATCTCGTACACCGATGGCAGGCGCTTGTGGATGGTGTCCGCGCCCAGGTGGTCGAGCTTGAGCAGCACGTAGTCCTTGTTGGGACCGCAGCCACGGCCTTCCTTGATTTCCTGGTCCATCGAGCGGGACACGAAGTCGCGCGGGGCCAGGTCCTTCAGGGTGGGCGCGTAGCGCTCCATGAAGCGTTCGCCATTGCTGTTGAGCAGGATGGCGCCTTCGCCGCGGCAGCCTTCGGTCAGCAGCACGCCGGCGCCGGCCACGCCGGTGGGGTGGAACTGCCAGAACTCCATGTCCTGCAGCGCGATGCCGGCGCGTGCCGCCATGCCCAGGCCGTCACCGGTGTTGATGAAGGCATTGGTCGAGGCTGCGAAGATGCGGCCCGCACCGCCGGTGGCCAGCAGCACGGTCTTGGCTTCCAGGATGTACAGGTCGCCGGTTTCCATTTCCAGGGCGGTCACGCCCACCACGTCGCCGTCGGCGTCGCGGATCAGGTCCAGGGCCATCCATTCGACGAAGAAATTGGTCTTGGCCTTCACGTTCTGCTGGTACAGCGTGTGCAGCATGGCGTGGCCGGTGCGGTCAGCGGCGGCGCAGGCGCGCTGCACGGGCTTTTCACCGTAGTTGGCCGTGTGGCCGCCGAAGGGGCGCTGGTAGATCGTGCCGTCGGGGTTGCGGTCGAATGGCATGCCGAAGTGTTCCAGCTCGTACACCACCTTGGGGGCTTCGCGGCACATGAACTCGATGGCGTCCTGGTCGCCCAGCCAGTCGGAGCCCTTGATGGTGTCGTAGAAGTGGTAGTGCCAGTTGTCCTCGGACATGTTGCCCAGCGAGGCGCTCACGCCGCCCTGTGCCGCCACGGTGTGCGAACGGGTGGGGAACACCTTGGACAGCGAGGCCACGTTCAGGCCTGCGCGGGAGAGTTCAAGCGCGGCACGCATGCCGGAGCCGCCTGCGCCGACGATGACGACGTCGAACTTGCGCTTGGTGATGTTAGCGTTGGTGTAGCTCATTATTTTTTGCCTTCAGTCGGGGGATTCAGAGACGCCACAGAACCTGGATACCCCAGCCAGCACAGCCGACCAGCCAGACGATGCTGAACACCTGCAGCGCCAGGCGCAGGCCCACGGGCTTGATGTAGTCCATCAGGACTTCACGCAGGCCGATCCAGGCGTGCCAGGCCAGCGCAATGATCACGGAGAAGGTCAGCACCTTCATCCACTGGGCCGAGAAGATGCCGGCCCACTTGTCGTAGCCGATGGGGCCCTTGGAGAAGATGACCTGGGCCAGCAGGGCCAGGGTGAACAGGGCCATCAGGACCGCCGTGACGCGCTGGCTGAGCCAGTCGCGCAGGCCATAGTGGGCGCCGACGACGACGCGCTTGGAACCGTAATTGACGGACATGGAGATTTCCTATCGTTTTCGGCGGGCACTGCCTGGCAGCAGCCACCGTTTCATGGGTTGATCGATCAGTACAGGCCGAAGAGCTTGGCGCCCAGCACCAGGGCCAGGGCGATGCTGATCGCGAGCACGGTCAGGGCCGAGGTCTTGCCGAATTCCTTGTTCACCGCGCTGTGGCTCACATCCATCCACAGGTGGCGCAGGCCGGCGGTGAAGTGGTGCAGGTACGACCAGATCAGCGCCAGCGCCACCAGCTTGATGAACCAGCCGGGCACGAAGCCGATGCCGATGCTGAACGCCGAAGTGAATTTGGCGAACGAGATTTCGGACGACACCGAGGTGTCGAACATCCAGATGATGAAAGGCAGCAGCAGGAACATGATCAGCCCGCTGCCGCGGTGCAGGATCGAAACCCACGCTGCAGGCGTCATGCGGTAGGTGGTCAGGTCCTTGAAGGCATTGATGTTGCGGAATTCAGGCCGTTTCTTGGCGAGTTCTGTCATGTTGTGTGCTTTCGTGGATGTAACTGCTTTGTAATTTGAAGATGCAAAGAACGCAAAATTCTATTGCAACGCAACAAGCATGGGTTTGTCGCAGGTGGAATGTTCGACGTTTCCGCTCAGGTGCCAGGGTGGTGTCAGCTCAGTTCGTTACGGTAGTGGTGGGTGTCGGTGAGGTAGAGGCCCCGCCGTAACTCCATGGGAACGTCGTTGTAGGTGTAGGCGATGCGCTCCACGCTCAGCAGCGGCGTGGCCTGCGGGATCTGCAGCATGGCCGCCTGGTCGGCGTCGGGCAGCACGGCGCGTATTTTCTCCTCGGCGCGCACCATGCGCACGCCAAAGTCGAGCTCGAACATCGCGTAGGTGGGCCCCTGGTAGCTGGCGAGCTGGTCAGTCGTCAGCCCTTTGAAAGCCTGGCCCGGCAGCCAGATGTCCTCCAGGATGGTGGGGACGCCCGCAAACGACAGGATCCGGCGGGCCTGGATCACCGGGTCGGCGCTGCGCAGGGCCAGCGCCCGCGCCACGTCCGCGCTGGCGCGCACGCGCCGGCAGTCCACCACCTGGCGCTGGGCGCGGCCTTCCACGCGGGCATCGCCCGTGTCGGGCATGAGCTTGAGGAAGCGGTATTGCACATGCTGCTCGGCATGGGTGGCCACGAAAGTGCCCTTGCCCTGGCGGCGCATCACGAGGTTTTCGGCCGCCAGCTCGTCGATGGCCTTGCGCACCGTGCCCTGGCTGACCCGAAAGCGCGCGGCCAGGTCCATCTCGCTCGGGATGGACTCGCCGGGCTTCCATTCACCCTGCTGAAGGCTTTGCAGGATGAGACCCTTGATCTGCTGGTACAGGGGGCTGAACGCGGGCGTGGCAGAGCCTGCGCCCGCCGAAGGCTGTGCAGGGGTGTCGGCGTTGAGCGGAAGCGAGGACATGGCGATCAGAAAAATGGCGCGCTGCGCACGGGGGGTGTGCGAGCTTGTTCCAGCCTTCAATCATATCTTATATAAGACATAAGACAAATTGACCGGGGTGCCCAATCGGCGGTACACTCCAAGGCTGTTTTGCGGGGCACGGGCTGCTGGTAACAGGCGCTGGTGCTTGCGTTGCACACACACCTGTTTTCCTCACTTCCCTGGAGTTTTCACCATGAGCAAGAAGCCTGTTCGCGTAGCCGTCACCGGTGCCGCTGGTCAAATCGGTTACGCACTGCTGTTCCGTATCGCCTCCGGCGAAATGCTGGGCAAGGACCAGCCGGTCATCCTGCAATTGCTCGAAGTCCCTGTCGAAGGTCCCCAGAAGGCGCTCAAGGGCGTGATGATGGAACTGGACGACTGCGCATTCCCGCTGCTGGTGGAAATGACCGCCCACAGCGACCCCATGACCGCCTTCAAGGACGCCGACTACGCCCTGCTGGTGGGTTCGCGCCCTCGCGGCCCCGGCATGGAGCGTGCCGAGCTGCTGGCCGTCAACGGCGCCATCTTCACGGCCCAGGGCAAGGCCTTGAACGCCGTGGCCTCGCGCAACGTGAAGGTGCTGGTCGTCGGCAACCCCGCCAACACCAACGCCTACATCGCCATGAAATCGGCACCTGACCTGCCGCGCAAGAACTTCACCGCCATGCTGCGCCTGGACCACAACCGCGCCGCCAGCCAGATCGCCGCCAAGACGGGCAAGGCCGTGGCCGACATCGAGAAGCTGACCGTCTGGGGCAACCACTCGCCCACGATGTACGCCGACTACCGTTTCGCCACCATCAACGGCGAAAGCGTCGCCAAGATGATCAACGACCAGGAATGGAACGCCAACACCTTCCTGCCCACCGTGGGCAAGCGCGGCGCCGCCATCATCGAAGCGCGCGGCCTGTCGTCGGCTGCCTCGGCCGCCAACGCCGCCATCGACCACATGCGCGACTGGGCCCTGGGCACCAACGGCAAGTGGGTCACCATGGGCATCCCCTCGGACGGCCAGTACGGCATCCCCAAGGACACCATGTTCGGCTTCCCCGTCACCTGCGAAAATGGCGAGTACAAGATCGTTGAAGGCCTGGAGATCGACGCCTTCTCGCAAGAACGCATCGACAAGACCCTGGCCGAACTGCAAGGCGAGCAGGACGGCGTGAAGCACCTGCTGTAAACCAGGGCCCACCATGCAGCCGACGCCACAGGCATCGGGCCTTCGGGCCGCCTCCGTCCCCGCGCAGGGGCAGGGCGCTGCGCTGCCCCATCCGCGCGATGTGTTGCTGGGCGCCCAGGCGCAGACCGGCTTCCTGCCGGTCTGCGACCACTACAGCGGCGTGGAAGCGCGCATGCGCAAGAGCCTGCAACTGCAGGCCGACCTGGCCCGGGAGTTCGGCACCTGCGTCTTCGACGTGACCCTCGATTGCGAGGACGGCGCTCCGATCGGCCTGGAGGCCGAACATGCCCGCCTGGTCGCCAGCCTCGCCCTGGGCGCTGCGGACGGGGCGCGCGTGGCGGCCCGGGTTCATGCGGTGGACCACCCGGCATTCGCCAACGATGTCGCCACGATTGCGGGCACGGCGGGCCACAGGCTCTGCCACATCATGGTGCCCAAGGTGGAGTCCGTGGACGATGTCCTGCGGGTGGAACGGGCGCTGGAGCAGGCATCCGCTGCCCAGGTGCCCATCCATGTCCTGATCGAGTCGCCCGCCGCGGTCCATCGCGCCTTCGAGATTGCCGCCCACCCGCGCGTGCAGAGTCTGAGCTTCGGGCTCATGGACTTTGTGTCCGCCCATGGAGGGGCGATCCCCGCGGCAGGCATGACCTCCTCGGGGCAGTTCTCGCACCCGCTTGTCGTGCGCGCCAAGCTGGAGATTGCCGCGGCCTGCCACGCGCACGGCAAGGTGCCGTCGCACTGCGTGGTGACCGAATTCACCGATACCACGGCCATGCAGGGCGCAGCCAGCCGGGCGGCGCGGGAGCTGGGCTACACCCGGATGTGGAGCATCCACCCGGCGCAGATACGTCCCATCCTGCAGGCATTTGCGCCGCAGCAGGATGACATCGAAATTGCTGCAAAAATAATAGCTACTGCCGCAGATTCCGACTGGGCTCCAATCAGTTTTGACGATACCTTGCATGACCGTGCCAGCTACCGTTTTTACTGGCAAGTCCTTGAGCGCGCCCACCGCACCGGGCGTGCGCTTCCTCCCGCCGTGCGCCATTGGTTTGACGCCCCGGCCTCCGTTCCGTCGTGAACATTCCTGACTGCTTCCCCGCAGGACCTTCCATGAAATCCTTCATCGCCTCCGCCCTCATGCTGCTGGCCCCAGCCTTCGTGATGGCGCAAACGCCGGCCAAGCCCGAGGCCAAGCCCGGGACCAAGGCCGCCGCGAAGCCGGCCGCCAAGTCCGAAGCGAAAACCGCCAAGACGGCGGACAAGGCCCCCGCCAAGAAGGCCACCGTGGCCAAGAGCGAGGCGACCAGCAGCCGCACGCAGCTCAAGAGCGCCACCAACCAGGTGGCCACCGGCATCATCGCCGCAGAGGCGGCCCTTTCCCCCGAGGAGCTGGCCATCGCCGACCGCGTGCACGTGGGCCGCATTCCCTGCGAGCTGGGCGCATTCGTCACGGTGACGGCCGACCCGGCCACGCCAGGGCACTTCCATGTGGAAGGCAAGGGCTTCAAGTACTTCATGTCGCCCGTGGCCACGACCACCGGCACGGTGCGCCTGGAAGACCAGAAGGGCGGCGCGGTCTGGCTGCAGATCGCCAACAAGTCCATGCTCATGAACCAGAAGCTCGGCCAGCGCCTGGCCGATGAGTGCATGAGCCCGCAGCAGCTGGTGGTGGCCGAGGCCATCAAGAAGAACCCGCCCGTGAGCGTGCTGGAACCCCTGAAATAAGCGCGGGCCTGGCAGGCCTTTGCAAAGAACGAACGACGAACACGATTGCGCGTGCAGGCGTGGCGGCCATGGGAGCCGCCTGCACCGCGCGCCGCCCCACTTTAGAACGCAACCGGAGAAAAATGATGTTGAAAGCCTACCGTGACCATGTGGCCGAACGCGCCGCGCTGGGCATCCCGCCCTTGCCGCTGACCGCCAAGCAGACCGGCGAGCTGATCGAGCTGCTCAAGAACCCGCCCGCTGGCGAAGAAGCCACGCTGGTGGACCTGATCACGCACCGCGTGCCTGCCGGTGTGGACGACGCCGCCAAGGTCAAGGCCAGCTACCTGGCCGCCGTGGCCCACGGTAACGAGGTGTGCACGCTGATCGGCCGCGAGCGCGCCACGCAGCTCCTGGGCACCATGCTGGGCGGCTACAACCTCACCCCCCTGATCGACCTGCTGGACGACGCGGCCGTGGCCTCCGTCGCCGCCGAAGCGCTCAAGAAGACGCTCTTGATGTTCGACCAGTTCCATGACGTGAAGGAAAAGGCCGACAAGGGCAACGCCTTCGCCAAGTCCGTGCTGCAAAGCTGGGCCGACGCCGAGTGGTTCACCAGCCGCCCCGAAGTGCCCCAGAGCATCAAGCTCACCGTGCTCAAGGTCACCGGCGAAACCAACACCGACGACCTGTCGCCCGCGCCCGACGCCTGGAGCCGCCCCGACATTCCGCTGCATGCCCTGGCCATGCTCAAGAACAAGCGCGACGGCATCACGCCAGAAGAAGACGGCAAGCGCGGCCCCATCAAGTTCATCGAAGACCTGCGCGCCCGTGGCAACCTGGTGGCCTACGTGGGCGACGTGGTCGGCACCGGCTCCAGCCGCAAGTCGGCCACCAACAGCGTGCTGTGGTTCACGGGCGAAGACATCCCGTTCGTGCCCAACAAGCGCTTCGGCGGCGTGTGCCTGGGCAGCAAGATCGCTCCCATCTTCTACAACACCATGGAAGATGCTGGCGCACTGCCCATCGAGCTCGATGTGAGCCAGATGAACATGGGCGACGAGATCGAGCTGCTGCCCTATGCCGGCAAGGCATTGAAGGACGGCCAGGTCATCGCCGAGTTCACCGTCAAGAGCGAAGTGCTGTTCGACGAAGTGCGCGCCGGTGGCCGCATTCCGTTGATCATCGGCCGCGGCCTCACGGCCAAGGCCCGCGAGGCCCTGGGCCTGGCGCCTTCCACCCTGTTCCGCCTGCCCCAGGTGCCTGCCGCCACCGGCAAGGGCTTCACGCTGGCGCAGAAGATGGTCGGCCGCGCCTGCGGCCTGCCCGAAGGCCTGGGCGTGGTGCCCGGCACGTACTGCGAACCGCGCATGACCTCGGTCGGCTCGCAGGACACCACCGGCCCCATGACCCGCGACGAACTGAAGGACCTGGCCTGCCTGGGCTTCAGCTCCGACCTGGTGATGCAGTCCTTCTGCCACACGGCCGCTTACCCCAAGCCCGTGGACGTGAAGATGCACCACGAGCTGCCCGACTTCATCAGCACGCGCGGCGGCATCTCGCTCAAGCCCGGCGACGGCATCATCCACAGCTGGCTCAACCGCATGCTGCTGCCCGACACCGTGGGCACCGGCGGCGACTCGCACACGCGCTTCCCCATCGGCATCAGCTTCCCCGCCGGCTCTGGCCTGGTGGCGTTCGCTGCCGCCACGGGCGTGATGCCCCTCGATATGCCTGAATCGGTGCTGGTGCGCTTCAAGGGCAAGATGCAGCCCGGCGTCACGCTGCGCGACCTGGTGCATGCGATCCCCCTGTACGCCATCAAGGCCGGCCTGCTGACCGTGGCCAAGCAGGGCAAGAAGAACATCTTCTCGGGCCGCATCCTGGAAATCGAAGGTCTGCCGGACATGAAGGTCGAGCAGGCGTTCGAGCTGTCCGACGCATCGGCCGAGCGCTCGGCCGCCGGCTGCACGGTGCGCCTGAACAAGGAACCCGTGATCGAGTACATCAACTCGAACATTGTGCTGCTCAAGAACATGATCGCCCAGGGCTATGCCGACGCACGCACCATCGGCCGCCGCATCAAGGCCATGGAAGCCTGGCTGGCCAATCCCCAGTTGCTCGAACCCGATGACAACGCCGACTACGCCGCCGTGATCGAGATCGACCTGGCCGAGATCACCGAACCCATCGTCTGCTGCCCCAACGACCCCGACGACGCCAAGACGCTGTCGGACGTGGCCGGCGCCGCGATCGACGAAGTGTTCATCGGCTCGTGCATGACCAACATCGGCCACTTCCGCGCGGCCTCCAAGCTGCTCGAAGGCAAGAAGGACATCCCCGTCAAGCTGTGGATGGCACCGCCCACGAAGATGGACGCGCACCAGCTCACCGAAGAAGGCCACTACGGCGTGTTCGGCGCGGCCGGCGCCCGCATGGAAATGCCTGGCTGCTCGCTGTGCATGGGCAACCAGGCCCAGGTGAAGGAAGGCGCCACCGTGATGTCCACCAGCACCCGCAACTTCCCCAACCGCCTGGGCAAGAACACCAACGTCTACCTGGGCTCGGCCGAACTCTCGGCCATCTGCTCCAAGCTGGGCCGCATTCCTTCCAAGGAAGAGTACCTGGCCGACATCGGTGTCATCAACCAGAACGGCGACAAGATCTACCAATACCTGAACTTCGACAAGATCGCCGAGTTCAAGGAAGTGGCAGACGGCGTGGCCGCCTGATTGTTTCCCTCCGGGGAGTGATCCACTGCAAAAAGCGGCCTGCGGGCCGCTTTTTTCATGGCGTTGCGGGTGCGCCGCGCCACGCGCTTGCCACGCCGTGGCCATGGTCCAGACATTTTTTGTCATGCAAATGTCACGATGGAGTCGCATGCTTGCCGCATAACAACAACAAAAGAAATGGAGGTACATCCATGGCAAGAGGGACAACCGGCAAGGCCGGCACGTTCGGCGCGCGCCTGGCGGTGCTGCTGCTCAGCGCCGCCTTCGCCCTGGGCTTTGGCCTGGGTGGTTACTTCGTCGGGCTCAAGCCGCTGGCCCTGACCCTGCGGGCAGCGTGGGCGGTGCGCGGCTGGCAGCCCGTGCAGGCCCAGGTGCTCGCGGCCGACCTCGCGCGCCACAGCGACGGCGACGGCACCACCTGGCAGGTGCGGGCCCGCTACCGCTATGAATTCGCGGGGCGGCCATACGAAGGCTCCCGCGTCGGGCTCGACCCCACGGAGACGGCCGACAACATCGGCGACTGGCACCAGCGCTGGCACGCGCAGCTGCAAGGCGCCCAGGCCCGCGGCGCGCGCATCACCATCATGGTCGACCCGCGCGAACCCTCGCGTTGCCTCATCGACCCCTCCATCCGCTGGGCCCTGCTGATGTTCCGCCTGCCCTTTGCCCTGGTGTTCACTGCGGTGGGGCTGGGCGCGGCCTGGGTCTTCCTGGCCACCCTGCCAGGACTGGGCACGTCCAGGGAGCCGCAGGGGCAAGGCGGTGGCCGCCCGGGGCCGCAGGCCGAGGTTTCTGCCATCCCCTTGCCCAAGGGCTCTGCCGGCAGCCCGCTGGGCGCCGTCTGGTTCTTCACCTTTTTCTGGTGTGGCATTTCCTTTCCCATGGCCGGCATGTTGTGGACCGACCCGCAGTCGCCCTGGTTCGCCAAGGCCTTCATCGGCCTGTTCGTGCTGGTCGGAATGGCCCTGCTGGCCCTTGCGGTGCGACAGACCCACATGGCCTGGCGCTATGCGGGCGCGGCCCTTGTCCTGCTGCCGTCAGCACCGCGTGCAGGGCATCCGCTCGAAGTGACCCTGCTGCTCCCCGGGCGCGCCGCCGCCTACCAGCAGGGGCACAGCCTGCAACTGCGCCTGGCCCAGTACCGGGTGGACGAGTCGAGCTCCGGTTCGCCCGAGCGGTGCGTGGAGTCGTTCACCGAAGCCGCGCGCATGCAGCACACGTCCGATGGCGGGTTGCGGCTGGTGGCACGCTTCGAGGTACCGCCCGATGCGCCCCCGCACGGCAGCCAGCGCTCGGGAGAGCGCGTGGACTGGCGCGTGGAACTGCTGCACAACCCGGACGGCGCCGTCGAGCTGACTTACGACCTTCCCGTGCAGGCCGCACCCCGCACCTTCGGTGGGGACGAACTGCCGGATCGTTTTGACCGGCGTGCCGCCTGGCAGCAGGAGGTTCCCATCGTGCCCCTGGGCGAGCAGGAAGAGGAAGAAGAAGGCTCCCGGCCTCTGCCCGCTTCGGTCACGCTGCGGGAAACCCCGCAGGCCTGGCGCTACGAATTCGCCCAGGGCGGCTGGCGCTGGGCCGCGGGCCTGGTGCTGGCCGCCCTGATGCTGGAGTCGGCCATCCACGGCCGGCTGGGCCCGCAGGGGCTGATGCTGCCCCGTGGGTTCTTTGCCGCCGGCGCGTGGATGGCCTTGGCCGCCTTTGCCCTGCATGCGGCCACTCGCCACTGGACCCTGACCGTGCAGGACGGCGGCATCACCGCGCGCCGCCACTCCTGGCTCTGGTCGCGCGCCGACACGGTGTCGGGCGCTGCCAGCCGCACCCTGGTGCACAAGCTGCTGCACTCCACGGGCAGCGGCGGCAGCGAGCACCGCTACCACGCGGTGTACGCGCGCGGTGCGGGCGGTGCGCTGGTGCGCCTGACCCCGGGCCTGGCAGGCGAGGCGGCGGCCACGGTCCTGGGGCAATCGCTGGGCCAGGCGTGGGCGCACCGGCGGGGCCGTTTCGCCGCCGGCATGCAGCGGCCCGCGCGGGCGCAGCATTCCCGCCCGGCCTGGGGGGCACTGCTGGTGCTGGCCCTGCTGGGCTGGTGGATCGTGGGGCCCCAGGCTGGTCGCACCGTGGGCCGCGTTGTGGGGGCCGAGGCTTCCGCTTCGGCTGCAACCGCGCCGGCCGTGCCGTATTCCCTCGCGGAGGGTCGCTTGCTCGATGCACAGAATGCCGGCGACGCCCCTGCGCTGCGGGACGCGCTGTCCGCCGGGGCGAATCCCGACCTTCTCGCGCCCAATGGTTCCTCGGTGCTCATGCTGGCGGCCCACCGTGGCCAGCTCGAGCACATCGAGGCGCTGCTGGGCGCGGGTGCCCAGCCCGACCTGCGCCAGACGCGCAAGGACAGCGAGCGGGGCGACACAGCCCTGCTGCGTGCCTTCTACGGCGGCCATCTGGCGGCGGCACGGCGCCTGGTGCAGGCAGGTGCCAGCCTCTCGGCCCGCAACCGCTGGGACTGGGGGCCCGTGCACATGGCCGCGCAGGGCGGCTGCATCCCATGCCTCGAATGGCTGGATGCGCAAGGCCAGCCGCTCGACGAACCCGCGCCCGCCAGCCGGGGCGAGACCCCCGCGATGCTGGCCGCAGGCCGGGGCCGCGTGGAGGCGCTGCAATGGTTCGCCGACCGTGGCATCGACCTTGCGCGCACGGACGCCCACGGCAAGACCGCGCTGGACTGGGCACGCTTCAAGCAACAGGCCGAGGCCGAGCGGTGGCTGATGGGGCGTGTGCGCTAGGCGCGGCTGGCCGCGCTCCGTGAAGCGGTTCCGGCCAGGGCGCCGCACTGCGGGCGGTGCGAGGCGCACGGCAGGGCGCAGCAGCGGCGCGAGAAGGGTTTCGTCGGCCGCCGCTCCAAGGCTTTTCAGCCCAGCGCCGGCAGCAAATGCTGCACCAGCTGCTGCGCATGCTGCGGCAATTCGTCGAGCTCGCGCAGGCACAGCACCAGTTGCCGGTCCGCCCAGGCATCGGTCAGGCGCACGGCCTTCACGTGCTGCGCCCGGCTGTGGCGTGCGGCTGCCGCGCGGGGAATGATGCCCACGCCCACGCCCAGCCCCACGAGCTGGCACACCGCCTCGAACTGGCGCAGCCGCACGCGGTAGCGCAGCCGCCGCCCCTGGCGCTGTGCCTGGCGCACCACCAGGGCCTGCAGCGCGCTGCCCTCGGCCAGGCCAACGAAGTCCAGGTGCGCGACGTCGGCCAGCGCCACGCTGCGTTGCGCGGCCAGTGCGTGCCCCTGAGGCACCACCAGCACCAGCGGGTCGGGCCGCAGCACCCGCGTGGACAGGCCTTCGAGGTCCACCGCGTCGGACACCAGGCCCATGTCGCACAGCCCGGCGCGCACCGCATCGGCCACCTCCTGGCTGGAGCGCTCCTCCACGTCCACCGAAATGCGCGGGTGCCGCGCCAGAAAGCCTGCCATGGCCCGCGGCAGGTACTCGCTCAGCGCCGAGCTGTTGCACAGCACGCGCACATGGCCCGCCAGGCCCGCGCCATATTCGCCCAGGTCGCCGCGCAGCAGCTCCATCTGCTGCAGCACCAGCCGCGCGTGGTGCAGCAGCGTGTGGCCCGCGGGCGTGGGCCGCACGCCGCGTTGTTCGCGCAGCAGCAGGGGCACGCCCAGCGCGTCTTCCATGCCGCGTATGCGCTCGCTGGCCGAGGCCAGCGCCATGTGGCTGCGTTCTGCGCCCCCCGTGATGGTGCCTGCTTCGTGCACGTGCACGAAGAGACGCAGGTCGGTGAGGTCAAAGCGCATGGGGCAAACGTACCACATGGCAGGCTTCGGCCGCGCCTGAGGCGGGCTACGCGGCTTCCGCATTTCCAGGGGCGGGGCCATCCGAAACAATGGCCTTTGGCACTGCGTTGCTGGACATGCGGCGGGTGGGTTTCGGACCAGGGGATACCGATGGAACTTGTGATGAATCAGCCGCCCCCCGGGGCGGGGCGCTCATGAACGGGGTTGCCGAGCTGTGGGGCCACGGCATTGCGCCGGGCTGGCTGGCGGGGGCGGCCGCCATTTTCTGGCTGGCCGGCACGGTCAAGGGCGTGGTGGGGCTGGGCCTGCCCACGGTGGCGATGGCCCTCTTGGCCATGCTGGTGCCGCCGGCCCAGGCAGCGGCGTTGCTGGTGGTGCCTTCGCTGGTCACCAATGTCTGGCAGATGCGCCCCTGGCCCGCCGTGTGGCCGCTGGTGCGGCGCCTGGGCGGCATGCAATTCGGAATCTGCCTGGGCACCTGGCTGTGCGCCTGGTGGCTGGGGGCGCCCGCGGGCCCTGGGTCGCGCTTGGCGCTGGGGCTGGCCCTCGCGCTGTACGGCGCCTGGGGCTTGACGGGGACGCGGCGCGTGCTGCCCCTGCCGGCCCAGGGCTGGCAGGGGCCCCTGGTGGGGTTCGCGACCGGTGCCATCGCCGCCGCCACGGGTGTTTTCGTGGTGCCCGCCGTGCCCTATCTGCAGGCGCTGGGCCTGCAGCGCGATGCGCTGGTGCAGGCCATGGGGCTGAGTTTCACGGTTTCCACACTCGCGCTGGCCGTCGGCCTGGCATTCAACGCGAGCTATTCCATGGCGACCGTGGGACTGTCGGTCGTGATGCTGCTGCCTGCGCTGGCGGGCATGGCGTGTGGGCAGCGGCTGCGGGCCCGGATGTCACCCGTGTGGTTTCGGCGCAGCCTCATGCTGGGCCTGCTGGCCCTGGGCGTGGCCATGGTGGTGGACGTGCTGGCATGGCATGGTTTTGCGTCGCGCTAGGGCGCTGTTTCCTCGCCTCCCCGCCCGTTACCGGACCTGCTTTTTCTCCAGCTTGCGGGTGAGGGTGCGGCGGTGCATGCCCAGGCGCCTTGCCGCTTCCGAGAGATTGAAGCCGGTTTCGGCCAGCACTTCGTTGATGCGCTCCCATTCCAGGGTCTTGATGGAGCTGGACCGGTTCGTCAGCTCCACGTCGGTGTTGCCCGCCTTGAGCCCGAAGGCGGCCTCGATGTCGTCGGTATTGGACGGCTTGGCGAGGTAGTGGCATGCGCCCAGCTTCACGGCCTCCACCGCCGTGGCGATGCTGGCAAAGCCTGTGAGCACCACGATGAGCATGGCCTCGCTGGCCGCATGCAGCTTCTGCACGCAGACCAGGCCCGAGGCTTCGCCCTTGAGCTTGAGGTCCACCACCGCATAGCCGGGCGTGTGCTGTGCGAGCAGGGTTTCGACCTCGGGAAGGCCCGTGGCCTGCAGCACGCGGTAGCCGCGCCGCTCGAACGAGCGCGCCAGCGTGCGGGCAAAGGCCTCGTCGTCTTCCACGATCAGCAACAGGCGTTCTTCTTTTTCTGTGTCGGTATCCATGATGCGCGTCAGGCTCCAGGCAAGGCGATCGCTGCCAGCGGCAGCTCTATGGTGACTTCGGCACCCCCTTCGGGGCGGTTGTGCGCCGTGACGCTGCCGCCCAGCGTGCGTGCCACGTTGAGCACGAGGTACAGGCCCAGCCCGCCCCCGGGGCGCTCCTTGGTGGACTGGTAGGGGGTTCCCAGCCTTGCCAGCATGCCCGGCGCAAAACCGGGCCCTGCGTCGGTGACGGTGATGCGCAGCGCATCGGCGCTGCGCGTGATGGCCAGGCGCACCCATGCCGGCGAGGCGTCGCGCGCATTGTCGAGCACATTGAAAACCATCTGCTGGAGCGTGGTGTCCGACACCATGAGCGTGTCGGCGCCGAAGTCGTTGTCGTACACGAACCGCGGCATCGACCGCGTGCTGCGCCATTCCTCTGCCAGGGCATCGACGAAGGTGCGCACGGTGGTCTGCACCGACGCTTCCCCGCGGGTCTCCCCGGCCGAGAGCAGGATGCCGCTCACGATGCTCTTGCAGCGCTGCACCTGGGCCTGCATCTCGCCGATGTCTTCCTGCAGCGGTTCATGGGCCGCCAGGCGCTCATCGCGTCGCCAGTCGCCCAGGATCACGGCCAGGGTGGACAGCGGGGTGCCCAGCTCGTGCGCGGCGCCCGAGGCCAGCAGCCCCATGCGCACGATGTGTTCCTCTTCCACGCGGCGCCGGCGCGCGGCCGCCAGGCGCGCATCGCGCTCGCGCAGGTTCAGGCTGATGCGCGTGATGAAGACGACCACCAGGGTGGCATTGAGCGCGAAGCAGACCAGCAGCCCGATCACGTACAGGCTGGACAGGCCCTGGTGCAGGTCCTGCGGCAGCTCCAGGGGCAGGTGGTAGACGGCCAGCAAGCCGAAGCACAGCAGCGTGGTGATCACGATGGACCAGATGTAGGCGCCACGCAGCAGCACGGCCCCCAGCGTGATCTGCAGCAGGTACAGAAACACGAACGGGTTGCTGGTGCCGCCGCTCAGGTAGAGCTGTACCGTGAGCACGGCGACGTCGATCAGCAGCGCCAGGAAAAGCTCCACGTTGCGCACCACCACGGGGCCCATGCGCAGGCGCAGCAGGCTGGCCACGTTGAAAAGCGCAAGGCATCCCACCACCAGCAGCATTTCGCGCTGCGGCAGCACCAGACCCAGGCTGTAGTGCGCCATCTCGATGGTGAACACCTGTCCGACCACGGCGATCCAGCGCAGCTGGATCAGCTGCTGGAGGTTCTTGATGCCCGCCGCGGCATCGGCCGAGCGGGCATTGCGCTGCGGCAGGGCGGTGGCGGCGTCAGGGCGAAGGGGGTTCATCGGTGGTCGTGGGGCGGCGGGAAGGGCCATGCCGGCGGCGTTCATAGCGTGCCACATACCAGCCGGCGCCCGCAACCATGAGCGCGAGCCCGTACCAGGTCGCCGCGTACACCAGATGGCTGTTGGAAAAACGGATCACCGTCATGCCCGGGCGGGGCCAGGTCTGCACGGAAGGCGCGCCGCCAGCGGCGGGCAGGCCCGCATCCACGAAGAAGGGCGCGGCGCGGGACAGCCCCAGTGCCTGGCTGATGGCGGCCACGTCGCGCGAGTGCCAGCGTTGCCGCGCTGGATCATTGGTCCGCAGAAAACCGCCGCCAGGCTCCGAGATCCTCAGCAGTCCTTCCACGGTGGCCACGGGCCGGGGTGGCTGCGCCGCTCCCGTGAGCCACTGGTTGCGCTGCGCCTGCGGTACAAAACCGCGGTTCACGAGCACCTGCGTGCCGTTGTCCAGCTGCAGCGGGGCCATGACCCAGAAGCCCGCGCCCAGCTCCGTCACCGCCTGGGTGAGGACCGTCTTGTCTGCCAGCCATCGGCCCTGCAGGGTGACGGCAAGGTATTCGTGGTCTGCCGCGTTGACCCGGGGCCACTGGCTGGCCGGTGGCGCCGCCACGGGAGCCGCATGTACCCGGTGCTCCACGCGCTCGATGAGCGCGAGCTTCCACGCGCGGCGCTGGACCTGCCACGTGCCCAGGGCGGCAAATGCCGAGAACAGGGCGATGCCCACGAGCACGAGGGCCGCCTGGCGGAGCCGCCGCGGGGCGAAGGGCGCGTGCGCGGGGGAGGGCTCTGGCGTCAAGGTGTCAGGGCGTCGAATGCCCCGGCGCTTCGTGCGCCGGCGGCGTGGGAGTGGGGTGCGCGGGCATCATGTTGGCATTCATGTGGAACATGACCCACAGCGTGCCGCTGATGGCGATGGCCACGAATACCACGGTGAAGATGGTGGACAAGAGGGTCCATCCTCCCTCGACCTTGCCGTTCATGTGCAGGAAATACACCATGTGCACCAGGATCTGCACCACGGCGAAGGCGCCCAGCACCAGCACGGCGGTGTTGCGGTCGGCGATCACCTTGGCCATGACCAGCCAGAAGGGGATGGCCGTGAGAACGACCGACAGCACGAAGCCGATCGTGTAGTCGCGCAGGCTGCTGTGCGGCCCCACCTCATGGGGGTGATCGCCGTGGCCGTGGGCATCGTGTGCGTGTGTGTGTTGCGCGCTCATGGTTACAGCACCCCCATCAGGTACACAAAGGTGAAGACGCCGATCCAGACCACGTCCAGAAAGTGCCAAAACATCGACAGGCACATCAGGCGGCGCTTGTTTTCATGGATCAGGCCATGCTTGCCGATCTGCACCATCAGCACCACCAGCCATACGAGGCCGAAGGTCACGTGCAGGCCGTGGGTGCCCACCAGTGTGAAGAAGGCCGACAGGAAGGCGCTGCGCTGGGGCGTGGCGCCCTGGTGGATCAGGTGGGCGAACTCATAGAGTTCGAGGCCCAGGAAGCACAGGCCGAAGAAACCCGTCACGGCCAGCCACAGCAGCGTGCCCTTGGCGTCGCCCAGCTGCTTGCGCAGCATGGCGAAGCCGAAGGTGATGGACGACAGCAGCAGGAAGGCCGTGTTGATGGCCACCAGCGTCAGGTCGAACAGCTGCGCGCCGGTGGGGCCGGCCGCGTAGCTGCGGCCGAGCACGCCGTAGGTGGCGAACAGGGCGGCGAAGATGAGGCAGTCGCTCATCAGGTAGAGCCAGAAGCCCAGGGCCGTGCCGTTCTCGGGATGGGGCTCGTGCGCCAGGTGGTAGTCGCGCGGCGCGAGCGCCGCGCTGGCGGCGCCTGCCGCGCCGGGGGTGTATCGGATATCAGACATGGCTGGCACGCAGTTGTTGGGTGCGGTGGTTTTCCGTCTTGGCCACGGTGGAGGCCGGGATGTGGAAGTCGCGCTGGTAGTTGAACGTGTGGATGATGGCCGCCAGGACCACGGCCGCGAACGACACGCCCGCGAGCAGCCACATGTGCCAGATCAATGCGAAGCCCAGCACCAGGGACAGGGCCGAGATCACGGCGCCCGATCCGGTATTGGCAGGCATGTGGATGGGCTGGAAACCGGCGAGGGGACGCCGGTAGCCATGCTTCTTCATGTCCCACCACGCGTCGATCTCGTGCACCACGGGCGTGAATGCGAAGTTGTAGTCGGGCGGGGGCGAGGACGTGGCCCATTCCAGCGTGCGCGCGTCCCACGGGTCGCCCGTGTGGTCGCGCAGCTCTTCGCGCTTCAGGTAGCTCACCACGATCTGGATCAGGAAGCAGGCAATGCCGGCCGCGATCATGGCCGCGCCGACGGCTGCGATCACGAACCAGATCTGCAGGGACGGGTCTTCGAAATGGTTGGCTCGGCGCGTGACACCCATCAGGCCCAGCACGTACAGCGGGCCGAACGCCACCCAGAAGCCCACCACCCACAGCCAGAAGGAGCGCACGCCCCAGGTGCGGTCCAGCTTGTAGCCGAAGGCCTTGGGGTACCAGTAGTTGATGCCCGCGAACAGGCCGAACAGCACGCCCCCGATGATCACGTTGTGGAAGTGGGCGATCAGGAACAGGCTGTTGTGCAGCACGAAGTCGGCCGGTGGCACGGCCAGCAGCACGCCGGTCATGCCGCCGATGGCGAACGTCACCATGAAGGCCACGGTCCACATCATGGGCAGCTCGAAGCGGATGCGGCCCTTGTACATGGTGAACAGCCAGTTGAAGATCTTCGCGCCCGTGGGGATCGAGATGATCATCGTCGTGATGCCAAAGAAGGTGTTCACGCTCGCGCCCGAGCCCATGGTGAAGAAGTGGTGCAGCCACACCAGGTACGACAGGATGGTGATCACCACCGTGGCATACACCATGGAGGTGTAGCCGAACAGGCGCTTCCTGCAGAACGTGGCCACCACTTCGGAGAAGATGCCGAAGCACGGCAGGATCAGGATGTACACCTCGGGGTGGCCCCAGATCCAGATCAGGTTCACGTACAGCATGGCGTTGCCGCCCAGGTCGTTCGTGAAGAAGTTGGTGCCGGCATAGCGGTCCAGCGACATCAGCACGAGCGCGGCCGTGAGCACCGGGAACGAGGCCACGATCAGCGCGTTGGTGCACAGGGCCGTCCAGGTGAAGACGGGCATCCTCATCAGGTTCATCCCCGGCGCGCGCATCTTGATGATGGTGACGATCAGGTTGATGCCCGAGAGCGTGGTGCCCACCCCCGCGATCTGCAGCGCCCAGATGTAGTAGTCCAGCCCCACGCCGGGGTCCTGCGCGCCGAGGTTGGACAGGGCCAGCCAGCCGGAGGTGGAGAACTCGCCCAGGAACAGCGACACCATCACCAGCACGGCGCCGGCCGTGGTCATCCAGAAGCTGAAGTTGTTGAGGAACGGGAACGACACGTCGCGTGCGCCGATCTGCAGCGGCACGAGGTAGTTCATCAGGCCCGTGACCAGCGGCATGGCCACGAAGAAGATCATGATCACGCCGTGGGCGGTGAAGATCTGGTCGTAGTGGTGCGGCGGCAGGTAGCCCATGTTGTCGCCAAAGGCCATGGCCTGCTGCAGGCGCATCATCACGGCGTCGGCAAAGCCGCGCAGCAGCATCACCACGCCCAGGATCATGTACATGATCCCGATCTTCTTGTGGTCGATGCTGCAGATCCAGTCGCGCCACAGGGTGCCCCACAGGCGGAACTTGGTGATGGCGGCCATCACGGCCAGCCCACCCAGCACGGTGGCGACAAAGGTCCAGAGCACGATGGGCTCGTGCGCCATCGGTATGGAATCCCAGGTGATGCGGCCCAGGGCCCAGTGGGGTGCGGTAACAGGTGAGGAGGACATGGCGGTCAGTCTTCTTGGGCGTGGGCGCCGGCGGCCGGCAGGGCGGGGCTGGAGCAAGTCATTGGGCGGCGGTGCTGCGGGTGGAAATGGCGTGGCGCGACTCGAGGGCGGCCACCACCTGGGCGGCGTTCTGCGAGGTGCACACGTCCTGGGGCAGGTTCAGGCCCATGGCGCGCACGTAGGCATCGCCACCGTTCTCGTCGATGGCCATCATGTGGTGCATGCACATCTTGCCGTCCTCGACGCAGCGGTTGAGCACCTTGTCGTACAGGCCTTCTTCCACGCTGGCAAAGCGCTGCACGGGGTCGCGTTCGCTGGGCTTGGCCAGGGCCATGTAGGCCTGGCGGGTCAGGGGCTTGCCCTCGGACCGGGCCCTGGCGACCCACTGCTCGAAGTCGCCCTGGACCAGGCCGTGGAACTTGAAGGTCATGCCCGAAAAGCCCGAGCCGCTGTAGTGCGACGCCATGCCGTGGAACACGCCGGGCTGGTTGATCACGGCGTTCAGCTCGGTCTGCATGCCGGGCATCGCGTAGATCATCCCGGCGAGGTCGGGCACGTAGAACGCGTTCATGGTGGACGTGGCCGTGAGCTTCAGGAGAATGGGCCGGTCCACCGGCGCCGCCAGTTCATTGACCGTGGCGATGCCCAGCTCGGGATACAGGAACAGCCACTTCCAGTCCATGGCCACCACCTGCACTTCCATGGGGGTGGATTGCGTGTCCAGGGGCTTGGTGGCCGAGATGCGGTCCAGCGGACGGTAGGGGTCGAGCTTGTGCGTGCCGATCCAGGTCAGCGCGCCCAGGGCGATGATGATCATGAGCGGCACCGTCCAGATCACCAGCTCCAGGGTGGTGGAATGGTGCCAGTCGGGGTCGTAGTCTTCCTCGGTGTTGGCGGTGTTGTTCTGGCGGTACTTCCAGGCAAACCACAGGGTGAGGGCGATCACCGGCACGATGATGATGAGCATCAGCAAGGTGGCCTGGATGACCATGTGGCCCTGCTGGGCAGCGATGTCGCCCGCCGGGTTGAGGACCACCGCCTTGCTGCAGCCGGCCAGGCCGCCCAGGGCAGTAGCGGCGGCGAGCCAGGCAGGCCCGCGAAAGTGAGGAAGTTTGAACATGTGAAAGGCGCTACCAAGGCGTTGATTCGAGGGTAAACGCGGATGTCGGGGTACCGCAGAATGTAATAGCGCTAGCTTTTTTGTCCATTGGACATTTTGTCCAGGGTCAAAGGTTGTTGCTCCCATCCGGGGCATGGGGGCAGAGCCGGCGTTGTCCTGCAAGGCGCCCTGGCCCAGGCATACTTGTCCCGGGGCAGGCTTGCGGGTAAAACCTAGGTGCCCGGTGCCTTTGCGGGCAGCGCGATCCCTGAAAATCAGGCGGACGAGCCCAGCCGTCCTGGTTTTTTCCGACAACGACAAGGAGTCCTGTTCATGAGCAGCCCCGCCTCTGCCACCTACCCCGCGGCCGGCTTCGAAGAAAGCCCAGCCTCTCTCTCCCGGGCGGACACGCATGAAGATGTCACTCCCAGCGAAATCGCCGTGGGCGTGATCATCGGGCGGTCGTCCGAGTATTTCGACTTCTTCGTTTTCGGGATCGCCTGCGTGCTGGTGTTCCCGTCGTTCCTGTTTCCCTTCATGTCGCGCCTGGATGGCACGCTCGCCGCCTTTGCGCTGCTGGCCGTGGCGTTCGTGGTGCGGCCCGTGGGCACAGCCATTTCCATGGCCATCCAGCGGCGCTGGGGCCGGGGCACGAAGCTGACCATCGCGCTGTTCCTGCTGGGGGTGTGCACGGTGGCCATGGCCTTCCTGCCGGGTTACAAGGACGTGGGCATGACCGCCATCGTGGCGCTGCTGATCCTGCGCATCGGCCAGGGGCTGGCGCTCGGCGGCTCGTGGGACGGCCTGCCGTCGCTGCTGGCGATGTCCGCCCCCCGGCACCGCCGGGGCTGGTACGCCATGATCGGGCAGCTGGGCGCGCCGCTGGGGTTTGTCTTGGCCGCGGGCCTGTTTGCCTATCTGTACAGCAGCCTCACCGTCGAGGAATTCCTGGCCTGGGGCTGGCGCTATCCGTTCTTCGTGGCGTTCGCGGTGAACGTGGTGGCCTTGTTCGCCCGCCTGCGCCTGGTGGTGGGCCAGTCGTACGCCGAACTGCTGCAGGAGCGCGAACTGCAGCCCGTGCCCGTGAGCCGCGTGGTGCGCGACGAAGGCAGCAATGTGCTTTTGGGTGCTTTCGCCGCGCTGGCGAGTTTTGCGCTGTTCCATCTGGTCACGGTGTTCCCGCTGTCGTGGATCACGCTGTACTCGGAACAACCCGTCACGCAGATTCTGGGGGTGCAGATCGTGGGCGCCTTCCTGGCGGCGGGGGCCATCATGGTGTCGGGCTGGCTGTCGGACCACCTGGGCCGCCGCAAGCTGCTGGGCGGCATGGCGGTGATGATTGGCGTGTTCAGCTTCATGGCGCCGGTGTTGCTCAACTCCGGCGAGGTGGGCAGCACCATGTTCCTGCTGCTGGGCTTCGTGCTGCTGGGCCTGTCGTACGGCCAGGCTTCTGGCACGGTGACCGCCAATTTCTCGCCCCAGTACCGCTACACGGGCGCCGCCTTGTCGGCCGACCTGGCCTGGATCATTGGCGCCGCCTTCGCGCCCCTCGTGGCCCTGTACCTGTCCTCCCGATTCGGGCTGCTGGCGGTGACGGTGTATTTGCTGTCCGGCGTGGCCTGCACATTGGGTGCCCTCAATCTGAACCGCCGCATGGAGCGGCGCGACCGGTAGCAATGGCGGGTATTTTGCTATCGAATAGATAGCTTCTGGCGCTTGCCCATCAAGCGCTGGAGGTCAAAAAGCAAAAGAAAAAGCGCCCGGAAGTACCGGGCGCTTTGTTTTGGGGGCTCAGTCCTGCGGCCTGAAACCGATGGTCAGGGAAGGCGGCACGCGTCCATCCACGTCGCGGGGCAGGGTCTCGGTCTTGTCCAGCGCGCGCAGCACGGCTTCGTCCCAGGCCTTGTTGCCGCTGGACTGCACGAGGCGCTTGCCGACGATGGTGCCATCGGGCGACAGGCGCACCTCCACCTCCGCGCGCGGGTTGCCCGAGATCGCATCGGGGTACACGATGTTGGGCTTGACCTTGGCCGCCACCTTGCCGCCGTAGCTGCCCGAGGGGCCGGCGCTGCGCTGCGCGGTGCCGGTGGCATTTTCGCTGCCGGTGGCGCCCGCCAGGCCCTGCATGCGCCGCAGGTTGTCCTCGCGCTGCTTGGCCAGCTGCTTTTCCTCGGCCTCTGTCCTGCGCTTGGTGGCTTCTTCCGCCTTGCGCTTGTCTTCGGCCAGCTTCTTTTGCTTGTCCTGCTCGGCCTTCTTCTGCTCGGCCAGCTGCTTTTCACGCTGCTCTTTTTCCTTTTCCTTTTGCAGGCGTTCCTTCTTCTCCTGCTCCAGGCGGTCGCGGCGCTCGTCTTCCTTGCGTTCACGTTCGCGCTTTTCACGCTCCTGCTGCTGTTCGCGGGCCTTTTTTTCCTGTTCCAGGCGCTTCTTTTCACGCTCGATGGCGATGTCGGCCTCGCGCGTGTCCGTCGGTTCCACCGCGCGGGGCGGTGGCGGTGGTGGCGGCGGCGTGGGGGTGCGGACTTCGGGGGGAGCGGGCGGCGGTGGTGGGGGCTCCACGGCACGGGGCGCGGCCTGCTGGGGCACGGCGGCCCAGAGCTCGGCCTCCACCGCGGGCTGGTCGGCGCTGCTCTTCCAGTTCACGCCCCAGGTCAGCGCGCCGATCAGCACCGCGTGCACCAGCACCGCCAGCGTGATGGCGCGCAGGCGTGCCGGCGGGCGGGGCGGGGCAAACTGGTCGCGGTCGGTGTGGGCGTGCATGGGCGGTGAGAGTGCGGAGCGCGGTTTCGGTTCAGCCGCCCTGCTTGACGGACAGGCCCACCCGTTGCACGCCCGCCTTCTGCAGGGCGTCCATCGCCTTCACCACGTTTTCGTACTGCACACCCTTGTCGGCGCTGATGACCACCGCGCTCGCGCTGTCCGCGCCCTGGGCCTTCTGCCAGCGGCTGGCGGCATCGCCGATCTCGCGCTGGCTCAGGCTGCGCGTGGCCTCGGGCGTCTTGAACTGGAGCGAGCCGTCCTTGTTGACGATGACCTGGGCCACCACCTTGGGCATGTTCTTGCCCTTGCCCACGCTGGGCACGTCGACCACGCCGGGCGTGAGCATGGGGGCCGTCACCATGAAGATGATGAGCAGCACCAGCATCACGTCGATGAACGGGACCATGTTGATCTCGTTGATGGTGCGGCGGCCTCGGCCGCGGGATGCCATGGCGGGCATGGTGTGGCGCTCCTGCGGTTAGTGGCCGGAGGCCGATGGGGCGGGGGCCGCCGGGTGCGCGCCCAGGTTGCGCTGCAGGATGTTGGAGAACTCCTCGATGAAGGTCTCCTGGTGCGTGGCCACGCGGTCGATGTCGCGCGCGAAGCGGTTGTAGGCGATCACGGCCGGGATGGCGGCGAACAGGCCGATGGCGGTGGCCACCAGGGCTTCGGCGATGCCCGGCGCCACGGTGGCCAGCGTGACCTGCTCCATGCCGGCGAAGCCGGTGAACGCATGCATGATGCCCCACACCGTGCCGAACAGGCCCACGTAGGGCGACACCGAGCCGACCGATGCCAGGAAGGACAGGCTCGATTCGACGACGTCCATCTCGCGCTGGAAGCTCGCGCGCATGGCGCGACGTGCGCCGTCGAGCAGGGTGCCGGGGTCCACGATGCGGCGCTCGCGCAGCTTCTGGTACTCGCGCATGCCGCTGGCGAAGATGCGTTCCATGGGGCCGGCCTGCTTGGCGTTCTGCGCGGCACTGGCGTACAGGTCGTTGAGGCTGGTGCCCGACCAGAACTCGCGTTCGAAGTCGTCGTTGAGCGTCTTCACGCGCTTCAAGGAAAACAGCTTGCGGAAGATGGCCGCCCAGCTGGCGACCGACACGCCCAGGAGCAGCAGCATCACGAGTTGCACCACCCAGCTGGCGTGCAGCACCAGGGAGATGATGGACATGTTTTGGGAGTTCATGGTGAGAGTTGTTCCAGGAGGGTGCTCGGTATTCTTGCAGGGCGCATCGTCGCGGCATCGACCCATCCGATGCGGATGGTGCCTTCGGTCAGCAACAGGGGAGGCTGTTCGGTCATCTGCTCTGGTTTCAGGAGCGCCTGCTGCACTATTGTCAACGATGCGCGGCCTGGGGCCTGCAGGGCGGCGGTAACAATCAGTTCATCGTCCAGCCGGGCGGGCCGGTGGTAGCGCAGCTGCGCATCGGTTACGACAAACATGCCGCCGGTTTGTTCCCGCAATCGCTGCTGGCCCACGCCCAGCGAGCGCAGCCATTCGGTCCGGGCGCGCTCGAAGAACTTGAGGTAGTTGGCATAGAACACGATGCCGCCGGCATCGGTGTCCTCCCAGTAGACGCGGATGGGGAACTCAAAGCCCATGGTGTCACCCGAGGAGCCTGCGCAGCCGTTCCACCGATTCCTGCAGCTGGGCCATGGAGTTCGCGGTGGAGAAGCGGATGAAGCGCTCGGGCTCTGCCGTGCCGAAGTCACGCCCCGGCGTCACCGCGATGTGGGCGCGGCGCATCAGCTCAAACGCGAAGTCCCAGCTGCCGTTCACGCCCAGGCGCTGTGCGGCCTGCGTGCAGTCGGCCCAGGCGTAGAAGGCGCCGTCGGGCATCACGGGCACGGAAAGGCCCAGCGATTGCAGCGCGGGGATGAAGAAGTCGCGCCGGGCCTTGAACTCGGCGCGGCGGCGTTCGTACTCGGCGATGCTCTCGGGCTCGAAGCACGCCAGCGCGGCATGCTGCGACACGGTGCTCGCGCAGATGAACAGGTTCTGCGCGAGGCGCTCGACCACGGGCACCATGGCCTCGGGGACCACCATCCAGCCCAGGCGCCAGCCCGTCATGTTGAAGTACTTGCTGAAGCTGTTGATGCTGATGATGTTGTCGTCGATGGCCAGGGCCGTGTGGCCAAACTCTTCCTCGTACGACAGGCCCAGGTAGATCTCGTCGATCAGGGTGATGCCATCGTGCGCGCGCACCACGTCGTGGATGCGGCGCAGCTCGCCGGGGGCGATGGAGGTGCCCGTGGGATTCGATGGCGATGCGAGCAGGACACCCCGGGTTTTTTCGCCCCAGGCGGCGCGCACCTTGTCGGCGCTGAGCTGGTAGCGCTCGGCGGCCGTGGTGGGCACGAGCACGGCCTTGCCCTCGGCCGCGCTCACGAAGTGGCGGTTGCACGGGTAGCTGGGATCGGGCATCAGGATCTCGTCGCCCGATTCGATGAGCGCCAGGCACGCCAGCTGCAGCGCGGCCGAGGCGCCGGCCGTCACCACGATGCGGCGCGCGGGCACGTTCACGCCAAAGCGGCCCTGGTACCAGCCGCTGATGCGTTCGCGCAGCGCATCCAGGCCGAGGGCGTTGGTGTACTGGGTCGCGCCGCCGTGCACGGCGCGCATCGCGGCCTCCTGCACCAGCGGCGGCGCTGTGAAGTCCGGCTCGCCGATGTTCAGGAAGATCATCGGCTCGCGCGTGCCCGCCACTTCGCGTGCCAGGGCCTGCGCGGCCTTGGCCACCTCCATTACATAGAACGGTTCGATGCGCTCGGCGCGCGTGGAAAACTTCATGGAAAGGCGTCCTGCCCGTGCTGGCCGGGTGTCGTTTGAAATGGAAGGGGGAATGGGGGCGCGCCCGCCGCCGCTCCGTGGCGGCCCGGCGCGCCCGGGAGCTCAGGCGCCGTCAGCGGATGCCCCGGATGGGGGGGCGGTGGGGGCGGCCGCCGCGCCGCCAGCCTTGTCCGCCGCCACTTCCAGCGCGCGCAGCTGGGGGGCCAGGCCGTTGAGCACGGCATTCACATACTTGTGGCCGTCGGTTCCGCCAAATTCCTTGGCCAGTTCGATGCACTCGTTGAGCACCACGCGCCAGGGCACGTCCAGGCAGTGCTGGAACTCGTACACGCCGATCCACATCGTGGCGTGCTCGATGGGCGAGATTTCGGCCATCTTGCGGTCCAGCAGCGGGGTGATGAGCAGGTCCATGTCGGCGGCGGTGGCGATGCAGCCGTGCAGCAGGGCGTCGTAGTGCACCGAGTCCGCCTTGTGAAAACCGGCCAGGTCGCGCGTGAACGCGTCGATGGCGTGGGCGTCGTTGCCGCCCACCAGGTGCTGGTAGAGCGCCTGCAGCGCGAACTCGCGCGCGCGGCTGCGGTTGGACTTGGATGCGGCCTTGCGCGTGCCCGTGGACTTGAGCCCGGTGCGGCCCTGCTTGGGAGGGCGCGCCGAGGAGGGCGTGGGGGTGTTTTCGCTCATGACAGGTCGTCCAGCAGGTTGGCCATTTCCACCGCCACGCGGGCTGCATCGGTGCCCTTTTCGGTCTGGCGGGCCACCGCCTGATCGAGGTTCTCGGTGGTGATGATGGCGTTGGCAATCGGGATCTGGTAGTCCAGCGACAGGCGCGTGACGCCCGCGCCGGATTCGTTGGCCACCAGTTCGAAGTGATAGGTCTCCCCGCGGATGATGCAGCCCAGGGCGATCAGCGCGTCGTACTCATCGCTTTCGGCCATGGCCTGCAGGGCCACGGGCACCTCGAGGGCGCCGGGCACGAGCACGTGCCGGATGTTCTTTTCCTGCACGCCCAGGTTCAGAAGCTCGGCACGGCAGGCCGCGGCCAGGGTGTTGGTGATGCTTTCGTTGAAGCGGGCCTGCACGATGCCGATGTGCAGCTTCTTGCCGTCCAGCTTGTCCGCTGTTCCTTTTTCTGCGCCAAACATGTTTTTTACTCTTTCGGAATGAAGCCGGTGATTTCGAGGCCGTAGCCCATCATGCTGGGCATGCGGCGTGGCTGGCCCATGAGCGCCATCTTGTGCACGCCGCATTCACGCAGGATCTGCGCGCCCACGCCGTAGGTGCGCAGGTCCATGCGGCCGCGCTCGGGGGCCTGCGCCGCGCGGGCCGTGCCCTCGAACTGCGAGAGCAGCTGGCCAGCGGTCTCGCCGCAGTTGAGCAGCACCGCCACGCCCTTGCCCTGTTCGGACAGGTATTGCAGGCTGGTGTCCAGGCTCCACGAGTGCATGGAGCGGTTGACTTCCAGTGCGTCCAGCACCGACAGCGGTTCGTGCACGCGCACGGGCACCACGTCGTCGGCGCCCCACTGTCCCTTGACGAGTGCCAGGTGCACGGCCTGGCTGGGCTTGTCGCGGAAGGCGTGGGCGGTGAAGGCGCCAAAGGCGGTCTGCAGCACGCGCGTGCCCACCTTCTCGACCAGCGATTCGGTGCGGCTGCGGTGCTCGATCAGGTCGGCTATGGTGCCGATCTTCAGGCCGTGCTCGGCCGCGAAGAGCTGCAGGTCGGGCAGGCGGGCCATGGTGCCGTCGTCCTTCATGATCTCGCAGATCACGGCGGCGGGGCTGCAGCCGGCCATCACGGCCAGGTCGCAGCCGGCCTCGGTGTGGCCCGCGCGCATGAGCACGCCGCCTTCGACGGCCTGCAGCGGGAAGATGTGGCCGGGCTGCACCAGGTCGGCGGCCACGGCGTTGGGGGCCACGGCGGCCTGCACGGTGCGGGCGCGGTCGGCGGCCGAGATGCCGGTGGTCACGCCCTCGGCCGCCTCGATCGACACGGTGAAGGCCGTGCCCATCTTGGTGCCGTTGCTGGCCACCATGGGCGGCAGGCGCAGGCGTTCGCAGCGTTCGCGCGAGAGCGTGAGGCAGATCAGGCCCCGGCCGAAGCGGGCCATGAAGTTGATGGCCTCGGCCGTCACATGGTCGGCGGCCAGGACGAGGTCGCCTTCGTTTTCGCGGTCTTCTTCATCCACGAGGATGACGATGCGGCCGGCGCGCATCTCGGCCACGATGTCCTCGACGGGCGAGATCGGCACGGGAGTGAGGGGGGAGTTCATGGAAGGCTGGGCTTTCTGAGGGGACCGCTGGCGGTGGTGCCGCAGCGCAGGTCCCCGTGGCCGGAGGCCGCCACGCTGTGCGCACCCCCAAGAAACCGCCCAAAGAACATGCGATGCGGCGCTGCCGCTCGTCAAAGGGGCATATTGCCCCAGCAGGATGGGATTTTAGTGCACCGGGCCGCGCCGTGCCCGGTGGGGCGCCCCGGGGCTGATGCAAATCAGTTCCCCGTGGGTTGGGCAGGCTCCCCAGACGGGGGCGCCCCTTGCCGGCGCCGCCCTGCCGTCGGGCGGTGCGGCGCGGCTGCGAGGGGCTTCAGACCATGCTGCCCTGCAGCACCACGTCCGATGTGGGATAGGCCACGCAGGGCAGCACGCAGCCTTCGTCTTTTTCTTCGGCCGTGAGGCCCGGCCATTCGATGGCGTAGCGCACGGTGCCCTCGGCCAGCTGGCCCATGCAGGTGCGGCAGGTGCCGTTGCGGCAGGAGCTGGGCCAGTCGATGCCGCCCTGTTCCAGCGACAGCAGCAGCGGCTGCTCGGGCCAGGCGTCGCATTGCTGGCCGCCGGGCTCTACCGTGGCGATGAAGAAGGGCGCGGTGTTGGGTGGGGTGCTCATGGGTGGTGTGTGGTGTCGGGGTGGGCGTCGGGGGCGGGGGTGGCGCGTGTCCACACCAGCAGGAGGTTGTTGGCGGGCATCGCATGGCGGGCCGCCAGCCGCAGCCCGGCCCCGGCCGCCACGGCGGCCACGTCGTCGATGCGGCGGATGCCCCAGGTGGCATCCTGGGCGCGCAGGCTGGCGTCAAACGCCAGGTTGCCCGCGGCGGTGGGCACGCCGTCTTCCAGGTACGGGCCGTAGGTGGCCAGCAGGCCGCCTGGCGCCAGGTGGCGGGCCGCCCCGCGCATCAGGCCCGCGCAGCACGCCCAGGGCGCGATGTGCAGCATGTTGGCGCAGTAGATCAGGTCGAACGGCTGGCTGAACGCCGGGCCATCGGCGGGCCAGGCGGGCTGGAGCACGTCGAGCGCCACGGGTGTGCGCACGTTGCGCGCGCCCGTGTGCGCGGCCCAGCCGGCGATGGCGCCGAAGTGCGTTCCCTGCAGGTCGGTGGGCTGCCAGCTCCAGCCGGGCAGGGCGGCGGCAAAGTGCGCCGCGTGCTGGCCCGTGCCGCTGGCGATCTCCAGTGCCGCGCCTTCCGGCGCCAGCAGGGACTGCAGCACCACCAGGATGGGGCCCTGGTTGCGTTCGGCGGCGGGACTGTGCGGGAGCGGAGGGTGGGACATGGGATGATTTTGCTCATGCGCGCTGGACTGGCGGGCGCTGGTTGCTATTAAAAATGTAGCTATACAGGGGGCGCCGATGGGAACTGTATCGCAGCCGGCGCGTGGCGGGGCAGTGCCTGTTTTTTAAGCGGTGCAAGGATATTCCTTGTAAATCAGGCACTTACCCCCGCCATACAAGGCTTGTCCAGGGTTATCCACATGATTGTCCAGTGCGGGCAGGGATAACCGGGGCGGACCGGGGGGTGGCAAGGGGCTGGGCGCGGTGCGCGGAATCCCTGGGCTTGGTTGCCGCATTTTTGGGCAATGCAAGGATATTCCTTATAAATCAACCACTTAAGGATGTCATACAAGACTTCTCCAAACTTATCCACATGATTGTCCAATGCGGGCTGGGATAACCGGAGCCAGCGCGGGATCGATTGCCTAAAAAAGAGGCGTCGCAGGCCTTGGCCTTATGAATCAAGCACTTGGCGCTGCCATACAGGACTTGCCAAAACTTATCCACACGATTGTCCAGCGCTGGCAGGGATAACCCTGGCCTCCTGGTCAGGCGGTGACCTTCACGCCCTTCCAGAACGCCACGCGGCCCCGGATTTCTTCGGCCTCGGGCTTGGGATCGGCATAGAACCAGGCGGCGTCGGTGTTCATCTCGCCGTTGACCAGCAGCGACAGGTAGCTGGCCTGGCCCTTCCAGTGGCAGGTGGTCTTGTGGTTGCTGAAGGTGAAGAACTCGCGCTTGAGCGCGCTTTCGGGAAAGTAGTGGTTGCCTTCGACCACCACGGTGTCGTCGCTCTCGGCGACGACCACGCCGTTCCAGACTGCTTTCATGGTAATTCCTTTCAATTGAATGCCGCGCAGCGCTTGACGGACAAGCGGTGACCGCGATGAATGTGCGAGCAATGGCCCCGCGGGCCTTGCGGGGCGGCCCGCGCTGGCCAGAATGCGGGCATGAGCACCTTACCCGATTATTCCCAGGGGGCCGCCTGCGTGCGCGGCCAGTACGTTCCCATTGGCGACGCGGCAATTCCGCTGACCGACTGGGGGTTTCTGCGCTCCGACGCCACCTACGACGTGGTCACCGTCTGGGACGGCGCATTCTTCCGGCTCGACGCGCACCTGGAGCGGTTCCTGGCCAGCTGTGCGCGCCTGCGGCTCGACCCGGGACGCTCGCCCGCCGAGATCGCGGCGGTGCTGGAGCAGTGCGTGCGCCTGTCGGGCCTGCGCGATGCGTATGTGGAGATGATCGTCACGCGCGGCCAGCCGCCCTGGGGTTCGCGCGACCCGCGCCAGGCCGTGAACCAGTTCTACGCGTTCGCCGTGCCCTATGTGTGGATCGCCAACGAGGCGCAGCGCGAGCGGGGCCTGAACCTCATCGTGAGCGACGTGCAGCGCATCCCCGCCAGCAGCGTGGACCCGCGCGTCAAGAACTACCACTGGAACGACCTCACCATGGGGCTCCTGGGGGCGCTGGACGCCGGGGGCGACACCGTCGTGCTCACCGACGGAGCAGGCCATGTGGTCGAAGGCCCTGGCTTCAACGTGTTCTGCGTGGATGCGCAGGGCTCCATCGCCACGCCCGCCCAGGGCATGCTCGAAGGCATCACGCGCCGCACGGTCCTCGAGATGGCGGCGTCGCTGGGCCTGCCGCTGCAGGCGCGGGCCTTGCCGGCCGCCGAACTGCGCGGTGCGCACGAGGTGTTCCTGTCCACCTCGGGCGGGGGCGTGCTGCCTGTCACCCGGGTGGACGGGCGGCCGGTGGGCGATGGCGCCGTGGGGCCGGTGGTGCGCCAGCTGGTGCGGACCTACTGGGACTGGCACCGCGATCCACGCTACAGCCAGCCCGTGCGCTATGCATGAAGCGGCGACCCCCTGAGCGGCGCCGTTGCTTCCCCCTTTTTTCCCGCGCTGTGCACGGCAAGAGAGGCGCTGCCAGCGCACGCACGCCAAGGCCGCCGGGGCGCCCGCGGGCCCTGGTGCGGCGTCTGCCGGCCCGGGCCGTGCCTGCGGCATGCGTGGCGCGCGGGCGCCATGGGCCCCTGGCCCCGAGTCGCCTGCGCAACCATGCTCGCGTGCCGCGTGGCTTACAGTGCCACGCGCGGCGCGCGTGCGCCAGCCAACTTTTTCACAGACACAACAGGAGAACCTTGCATGGACATCGAATTCAAGGGCCGCGTGGCCATCGTGACGGGGGCGGGCGGCGGCCTGGGCCGCCAGCATGCACTGGCCCTGGCGGCGCGGGGCGCCAAGGTGCTGGTCAATGACCTGGGCGGCGCGGTGGACGGCAAGGGTGGTTCGGTGGGCGCGGCGCAGGCCGTGGTCGACGAGATCATCGCGGCCGGCGGCGAGGCGATCGCCAACGGCGCCTCGGTCACCGACTACGCGGCCGTGCAGGCCATGGTGCAGCAGGCCATCGACGCCTGGGGCCGGGTGGACATCCTGGTGAACAACGCCGGCATCCTGCGCGACAAGTCGTTTTCCAAGATGGAGATGGACGACTTCCGCCTGGTGGTGGACGTGCACCTGATGGGCGCCGCCCACTGCTGCAAGGCCGTGTGGCCGCACATGGTGGCCCAGCAGTACGGCCGCATCGTGATGACCACGTCGTCCACGGGCCTGTACGGCAACTTCGGCCAGGCCAACTACGGCGCGGCCAAGCTGGCGCAGGTGGGGCTGATGCAGACCCTGTCCATCGAGGGGGCCAAATACCACATCCACGTGAACGCCCTGGCCCCTACCGCCGCCACGCGCATGACCGAGGGCCTGATGCCCCAGGAGGTGCTGGACGCCCTGAAGCCCGAGGCCGTGGTGCCCGCCATGCTGGTGCTGGCGCACGAGAGTGCGCCCACGCGCACCATCCTGTGCGCGGGCGCGGGCACGTTCGAGGCCGCGCACATCACGCTCACGCAGGGCATCCACTTGGGGCTGGGCGCCGACGTTCCCGAGCAGCTGGCGGCCCGCCTGGCCGAAGCGACGGGGCGCGCGGGCGAACAAGTACCACAAAGTGGCGCGGCGCAGGGAACCAATGAAGTGAGCAAGGCCATGGCGGCGAGGGTTTAAGCCAGGTCCATACGCGCAATCCTGCTCCGTGCTAAGTTCCGGGCCGACAGAAGACGGATCGGTATAAACATATGAGCAAATTGCACGAGAGACTGGCCGCCTACCCGGCGCAGGCCCTGGGAGGGATTCGCCGCGGCATTGAAAAGGAGGGGCTGCGGGTGCTGCCCCACGATGGCCTGGCCCTCACGCCGCACCCGCTGGCGCTGGGCTCGGCCCTCACGCACCCCCTGATCACCACCGACTACAGCGAGTCCCAGCTCGAACTCATCACCGGCGCCCACAAGGGCGTCCAGCAGTGCCTGGATGAGCTGACCGAGGTGCACCAGTTCGTGCACCACACCCTGAAGAACAGCGGCGGCGAGCTGCTGTGGGCGTCCAGCATGCCCTGTGGCCTGCCCACCGACGAGACCATTCCCATCGGGCGCTACGGCGGCTCCAACATCGGGCGCGCCAAGAGCGTGTACCGCATGGGCCTGGGCCACCGCTATGGCCGGCGCATGCAGACCATCTCGGGCATCCACTACAACTGGTCGCTGCCGGGCGTGGACAGCGAGCAGTATTTCTCGCTGATCCGCAACTTCCGCCGCCATGCCTTCGTGCTGCTGTACCTGTTCGGCGCCTCGCCCGCGCTGTGCCCGTGTTTCGTGGAAGGGCGCGAACACCGCCTGCAGCAGATGGAGGGCGGCAGCGCGCTGTACCTGCCGCACGCCACCTCGCTGCGCATGGGGCGCCTGGGTTACCAGAGCGACGCGCAGGCCACGCTGGCCGTGAGCTACAACGGCCTCACGGGCTACGCCAACTCGCTGCACGAAGCACTCACCAAGCCGTACCCGGCCTACGAAACCGTGGGCGTGCGCAACCCGGGTGGCGACTACAACCAGCTGGGCACCAGCCTGCTGCAGATCGAGAACGAGTTCTACGGCACCATCCGCCCCAAGCGCACCGTGCGCACCGGCGAGCGCCCGCTGCACGCGCTGCGTGAACGCGGTGTCGAATACGTCGAGGTGCGCCTGATGGACCTGGACCCGTTCGTGCCCGTGGGCATCACGGCGCCCACCATGCGGCTCCTGGACGTGTTCTTGCTGCACTGCCTGCTGTCCGACAGCCCGCCCGACACCCCCGAAGAGATCGCCGAACTCAAGCAGAACCAGCACCTCACGGCCGAGCGGGGCCGCGAGCCCGGCTTGCGGCTCTCGCGCAACGGCCAGAGCATGCCCCTGATCGAATGGGGCGCCGAGGTGCTGGCCGCGTGCGAGCCCCTGGCCGCCGCGCTGGACGCCACCCACGGCACCCAGGATTACAGCGCCGCGCTGCGCGACGCCCGAGCGCTGATGTCCGCTCCCGGGCGCACGCCATCGGCCCGCGTGCTCGACAGCATCGTGCAGGAGCACCACCACAGCTTCGAAGCCTTTGCCCGCCAGCAGTCCATCGCCGCGCGCGACGCCTTGCTGGGCCTGCCCTGGACGGCCGAGCAGCAGGCGCGCTACCTGGCCATGGCCGACGAGTCGATCGCGGCGCAGAAGGCCATCGAGGCGGCGGACACGCTGCCGTTCGAGGCCTGGCGCGAGCAGTACATGTCGGTGAAGGAATTGACCCCCTGAGCGGCTGAGCCGCTTCCCCCAAGGGGGACGCCACCGGTGGCCTGGCAGAGCCAGTTCCACGGTGGCACTGGCCTTGGGCAGCGCCAGTTTTAGGCGACGTCTGCTAGAAGGCAGAGTTGTTCGGTACTCTGAATTTGATAGCTTCCAGCGTTTATTCATCAAGCGCTAGAGGCCAATTTGGCTTGAAATTCAGCCCTCCAGCCGCAGCAGCGCCTCTTGCCGCCAGTACTCGGCGGCGTCCAGAAACCCCTCCCACACGCAGCCATTGCAGCCGCGCCCGCAGCAGGTGGTGGGCTCGGGAGGCGGGTTGCGCAGGGTGATGCCCGCGTCCGTGGCGCGCTGCTGCAGCCACTGGAACATCCGCTGCGCGGAGGCACCGTCCACAGCGCGGGCCGGGATGGTGGCGGTGTTCGATGTCATCGTGGGCGGCGCCCGGCCCGGGCGCGCCGCATGCCGTACTGCGCCACGAACGCGATGCCCAGCACCAGCGCGAACCAGCCCACCAGGGCCGCCTGGCTCATGAGATCGCGCACGCTGGTGGAGCGCGCCACATGGGGCGCCAGCAGGATGACCAGGCCGATCAGGGCGCAGGTCACGCCCTTGAACAGCACTTCCTTGTCGGCCTTGCTGGCGGTGGGCTTGGAGGGCGACGGAGTGGGCAGCGGCATGGTGGGCAGGGCGGCGCAAAAACGCGCCAGATCATGAAAAGATGAGACCGCGATTATCCTTGCCACCCTTGGATTGATTCAAATACAGAAGAAAGTACCCCCGCATGGCCATCCAGTGGTTCCCCGGTCACATGCACCTGACCCGCAAAGCCATCACCGAACGCATCAAGGACATTGACGTGGTGATCGAGGTGCTGGACGCGCGCCTGCCCGGCTCCAGCGCCAACCCGCTGCTGGCCGAGATCACGGGCCACAAGCCCACGCTCAAGGTGCTCAACAAGCAGGACGTGGCCGACCCGGCACGCACGGCCTTGTGGGTGGACTGGTACAACGCCCAGAGCGACACGCGCGCCTTGCCGCTCGATGCGTCCGACCCGGCCCCCACGCGCAAGCTCATCGACGCCTGCCACCTGCTGTCGCCCAACCGGGGCGGCATGGCCAAGCCCATGCGCGTGCTCATCTGCGGCGTGCCCAACGTGGGCAAGTCCACGCTGATCAACACCCTCTCCAACAAGCGCCAGGCCAAGACCGGCGACGAGGCCGGCATCACCAAGCTGGAGCAGCGCATCACGCTGGCCGACGACTTCTACCTGTGGGACACGCCCGGCATGCTGTGGCCGCGCATCATCGTGCCCGAAAGCGGCTACAACCTGGCCGCCAGCGGCGCGGTAGGCCGCAATGCCTACGACGAGGAACTGGTGGCGCTGGAGCTGCTGCGCCGCCTGCAGCAGCACTACGCCCCGCTGCTGGAGGCACGCTACAAGCTGGGCCTGCCAGCCGGCGCCATGGCCACGATGCAGGACGACGAACTGCTCGAGGCCATCGGCCGCAAGCGCGGCGCCATGCTGGGCGGCGGCCGCGTGAACCTGCAAAAGACGGCCGAGATCGTGATGACCGATTTCCGCACCGCGATCCTGGGCCGCATCACGCTGGAAACCCCGCAGGAGTTCGAGGCCTGGCGGGCCGCCGGGCTGGCCGAGGACGCCAGGCGCCAGGCCCGCAAGGACGCGCGCGCCAAGGCCAAGGGCAAGGGTTCGGGCGTGCGCGAACCGGCGTCCGGCGACGCCGAGTAGGCCCCGCGCCCGGGGCCGCGGGCGCCGGCCAGGGCATCCCGGGCGGTGGGCGCGCACGGCAGGCTCGGTGGCCGCGGGGTATCGCGTTACCATGCCAGCCTGGCTGTTACCGCCTGAAACCAATGCCCGCTGCTGTCCCTTCCTCGCCTTCCGAACGAGACGATGCCACCACCGAGCAATTGGTGCGGGCTGGCTCCTGGACGGTCATGGTCACGGGCACCGTCATCGCCGCCCTGCTGCTGCTGGACCGGCCCCTGTCGTGGACCCACGTGCTGCTCAACCTGGGCGCGGGCGCGATGGGGGGCGTGGCGGTGCTGCTGGGGCGCCTGCGGCGCTGGCACCAGGCGGCACTGGTGCTGATCTGGGGCGTCTGGGGCGTGGTCGCCATCGTGGCGGCGACCAACGGGGGCCTGCGGGGCCCCAACCTGCTCAACTTTCCCGTGCTGATCGTGTTCGCCGGCTGGATCCTCGGCGCGCGGCCCACCCTGGTGCTGACCGGTGCCACGGGCGTGCTGTTCCTGTTCTTCGTCTGGGCCGACCTGCAGGGCTGGCTGCCCGCGGCGCGCTACGGCAACCGGCTGGCCTATGTCGCCTACCTGAGCGGAATCCTGGCGGTCACGGCGGCGGCCACCCTGCTGTCGCGCCGCAGCTATCTGCGCCGCGTGCAGGAGGCACAGCGCACCGCCGTGAACCTGGCCACCATCGATGCCGAGCTGCGCAAGCTGCAGCGCGCGGTGGAGCAAAGCCCCGAGAGCATTGTCATCACCGACCTGCAGGGGCGCGTCGAATACGTCAACGCCGCCTTCCTCGCGCGCACCGGGTATGCGCGCGGCGAAGTGCTGGGCCAGCCCTCCGCGCTGGTGTCCAGCAACGGCATGGCGCCCGCCCAGCGCCAGGGGCTGCGCGACACGCTGGCGCGCGGCGAGAACTGGGCGGGCGAGCAGCTCAACCGCCGCAAGGACGGTGCCGAGATCGCCGAGGCCGTGGTGGTGGCGCCGATCCGCCAGCCCGACGGGCACATCAGCCACTACGTGGAGCTCAAGCAGGATGTCACCGAGCGCAAGCACGCGGCGCAGGAGATCCACCGCCTGGCGCACTTCGACAGCCTCACCAGCCTGCCCAACCGCTTCACGCTGGTGGAGCGGCTGTCCGCGCTGCAGGGGCGCCCGGGCCGGGCGCCCAGCACCCAGCATGCGCTGCTGCTGCTCGACCTGGACCGTTTCACCACCTTCAACGATGCGCGCGGCAGCGAGATGGGCGACCGCCTGCTGTGCGCGGTGGCGCTGCGCCTGTCCGAGATCCTGCCCCCCCAGGGCCTGCTCGTGCGCGTGGCGGGCGATGAATTTGCCGTGGTGCTGCATGGCCTGGGCGCGGACGCCTCGCTCGCGGGCCGGCATGCGCTGGCCTTCGCGGAAAAACTGCAGTCGGCGCTGCTGCGGCCGCTGCGCCTGCAGGACAACGATGCCGAGGAGGCGCAACTGGGCGCCAGCGTGGGCATCACGCTCTACCCGCAGAGCGCCAACGACGTCGCGCACGACGCCCTGCGCCGCGCGGGCACCGCGCTGCACCGCGCCAAGCAGGCGGGCGGCGGGCGCGCGGCCTTCTTCGAGCAGGGCATGGGCGAGGCGGCCGAGCAGCGCTTTCGCGTGGAGCGCGAGCTGCGCCAGGCCATCGGGGCGGACGAGCTGCGCCTGTACCTGCAGTCGCAGGTGGACGTGCAGGGCCAGCTCACCGGCGCCGAGGTGCTGGTGCGCTGGCAGCATCCGCGCGACGGCCTGGTGCCGCCAGGCGTCTTCATCCCCGTGGCCGAGGAATCGGACCTCATCGTGAGCCTGGGCAACTGGGTGCTCACGCACGCCTGCGCGCTGCTGGCGGGGCCGGTGTTCCAGGAGCGCCGCCTGCGGCTGTCGGTCAACCTGAGCGCGCGGCAGTTCCGGCAGGCGGGTTTCGTGCCGCAGCTGCGCGCGGTGCTGGCGGCCACGGGCGCCGACCCGCGGCTGTTGACGCTGGAGGTGACCGAGGGCCTGGTGATCGATGACTTCGATGACGCCGTGGCCAAGATGGGGCAGCTCGCGGCGCTGGGGGTGGACATGTCGCTGGACGACTTCGGCACGGGCTACTCGTCGCTGGCCTACCTCAAGCGCCTGCCCATCCAGGAGATCAAGATCGACCGCTCCTTCGTGCGCGACGCGCCCACCAATGCCGACGATGGCGTGCTGGTGGAGGGCATCCTGGCGGTGGCCCGCCACTTCGGCCTGCGCGTGGTGGCCGAGGGCGTGGAGACCCGCGACCAGGCCGAGTTCCTGAGCCAGCGCGCGCCCGACATCGTGTACCAGGGCTACCTGTTCGGCCGCCCCGAGCCCGATACCGACTGGCTGGCCCGCACGGCGCGGGCCGACGCCCCGACCACCCAGAACTGATACGCAAGGTTCAAATGAAAATAGCTGCCAGCGCTTGATGGCAAAGCGCTGGCAGCTATTGATGTGATAGCAAGAAGGTGGTGGGCGCGTGCGCGCCACCGCGTTACTTGTTCTTTTCCTTGCCACGCGGAATGACGGAGGTCACCGGTGGCATGGGGCGGTCAGAACCGCCGCTTTCCTTGGGCAGCGAAGTGTCCTTCTTGGGTTTCTTCGCCATCTTGTTGCTGCGTTGTTCGCCTTTTGCCATGGGGCCTCCTGTAAGGGTCTCGGAATGGGACCGTGCCGGCATGGTACGTCACAAACGGGGTGCGTTCGCGGCCACCTTCGCGGTGCTCATGCAGGCATGGCGGCCGTGGCCTCGATTTCTATGAGCATGCCGTCAAGCGCCAGCCGGGGCACGGGGATCAGGGTGCAGGCCGGTGCCGCCCCGTCGGGCCACAGACTGCGCACCGCCTGGCTGAACAGGGCCAGCCGCTGTTCGGTGTGGTCCACGACCAGCACGGTGAGCTTGGCCACATCGTGCACGCTGGCTCCTGCCCCGACCAGTGCCATGCGCAGGTTGGTGAACGCCTGCCGCAACTGCTCGCCAAAGTCGGCGGAAAGCTGTCCCGCCGCGTTTTCGCCGCCCTGGCCCGCCACGTAGACGGTGCGCGCCTGGGCAGGCGCCACCACCACGTGGGTGTAACCGTTGGCGCGCGGGTCGTACAGGCCGGGCGGGTTGAGGAAGCGGAGCTTGGAGGCGGCCGTGGCGGGGCGCAGGGTCGTCGCGGAATCAGGGCGCATGGTGCAGGAGTCCAGAGGTGGGTGGTGAAGTGAAGCCAAAGGTGGAATGGCCAGGGAAACCAGGGCGGCCGCCGTGGGCTCGGCGGCTTCTCCGGTTTCATGGGCTAGTATCAAACCTCAAGTTAAATTGAGGTCAAATGCCGTGGAGAAAAACCCTGCAGGAGTTGTTGTGAAGCCAGGCAAGCGCGTCGTCCCCATCGTCCCCCTCGCCCCCGGTGTGCAGGGCGCCCCCGTTCCCGACGTGCCGGTGAACGAACAGTCCGAGCTGTCGGTGGGCGAGGTCGCCAGCCGCAGCGGCCTGGCCGTCTCCGCGCTGCATTTCTACGAGTCGCGCGGGCTCATCGCCAGCGTGCGCAATGCGGGCAACCAGCGGCGCTACCCGCGCTCCGTGCTGCGCCGCGTGGCGGTGATCAAGGTGGCGCAGCGCATGGGCGTGCCCCTGGCCGCCATCGCCGATGCCTTGCAGGCCCTGCCCGCCGGACGCACTCCCACGGTGGCGGACTGGCGCCGCCTGTCGGCCCGCTGGCGCGACGACCTGGACGAGCGCATCCGCACGCTGACGGCATTGCGCGACCAGCTCGACGGCTGCATTGGCTGTGGCTGCCTGTCGCTCAAGGTCTGCCCGCTGCGCAATGCGCACGACACGCTGGCGCAGGAAGGGCCCGGGCCGCATTTTTGAGCGCAGGTGCGTGATTTGCTGCGCCTGCCGGCGCGTGGTGAGCGGGTGGCGTCGCTTGTGCCCGTGGTCAGCAACAAGCCGCGAAGGCAGTGGCTGCCGCAGGTTGGTGGAAAAGGGGCTGTCATGCAGTGATTGCTGCAGGCGGATGGGGTGCGAGGGCAGAATGGGGCCAGGAGCGGACGCTCGATACACTCCCGCGCACTCCACAAGGCATCTGATCTCCATGACCATCGCACTTAGCACCGTAATCATCTATGCGAAGGACATGCATCGCAGCGCCCGGTTTTACAGTGAGAACTTTGGCTACGAGACAAGTGGCGAAATCAGTGAGGGACTTATCGAACTTCGCCCGATTGCCGGCGGCGCCGAGATACTGATCCATCAGGCCGCCAAAAGTCTTAGGCTTGGCTCCGCCGCCATCAAGATGTCATTTGCGGTGACTGATGTGCAAAAGTTCGTCGCGGCCGCCAAGGCAACGGGCGTTGTCTTCGGGGCCATCCATCAAGCAAACGGCTACGCATTCGCCAACACAAAAGATCCAGACGGGAACTCGGTCAGCGTTTCAAGCCGCAAGTTTCGCGACTGACCGAGTTGGGGCCCGAGGCCGCCGCTGGACGAAACCACCCCAAAGCTGGCGTTGATTCACTGCCCGCTGGCTTGCGGCCCAAACCGCGTTGTCCAGGTGTCCGGCGCCTGCCTACTGGCAAGCTATAGTTTGCCGAGGTGATGCCTGCCGGGCTTGTCGGAAATTTGATATGTGTGCTTTTGAACAGCGCACTGACCGCAAGCCCCATCTGCAAGCCACTTCCAGGAGGAATCAGTGTCCAGAATATTCCGCAAGGTGCAGTCTATCCCGCAAGTTTTGCGGGATACATCACGTTAGACCGCACTATGAGCAACTTCCCGGAGCTCGAGACTCAGAATCTCCTTTTGCGGGAGATCGTTGACACTGATGCTGAAGATCTTTTGAGCATTCATGGCGACGCCCAGCACATGAAGTGGTTTGGATCGGATCCCTTGACAGACATCGACGGGGCGAGAAGTCTGATCCAGACGTTTGCGAAATGGCGTGAGGAACCTGCGTCCGGCACCCGCTGGGGCATACAGCTAAGAAGCGTCCCCGGCCTGATTGGAACTTGCGGCCTGTTCCGCTGGAACCGAAACTGGCGAATGTGCGTGGTGGGCTATGAAATCTCTCCGCTGCACCAGGGACGCGGCTACATGAAAGAGGCATTGGCTTCGGTTCTCGCTTGGGGATTCGGAGAGATGGAGTTGAACCGTGTAGAAGCACAGGTGCATCCCGACAATCGAGCCTCCTTGGCCGTGCTCGGAAGGCTTGGCTTTGTGGAGGAAGGGCGCCTCAGAGAGGTTGGGTATTGGGCGGGGTCCCATCATGACCTGATGCTGCACTCGCTTCTGAAGCGGGATTGGAGGAGCGGCGGTGCGGCCTGACAGGCCGGTCAACTCCGAGGTTGAGCACCCTGTCGTCCCAGGATGGGGTCAAGAATGGACGAAGGTCAGGACGGCGAGAAGCACCACCCCGGCCACAAAGAGGAGTCCGTCGAGCAGCAGGACGCTGCGGACAGCAAGACCAGGAACTCGGCTGGCGAACTCTCGCAATTGATCGGCGACCGCATGGCCGCGCGGAAGCACCGCCGCGGCGGCAAGAAGGCCCGCGACGACCAGAACGGCCAGCAGCAGCGTTGCAGCCAGGTACCCAAGCAGAAAGCCAAACGCATTCATCATGGTGCCCCCGGCGCCTCGCATGCTATTGCCACATCGGCTACCAGCATAACGGCGCCGCCTCGCCACGCCAGAATATCCACCGCCGCGTCTCCGCATACGGCGAGGTGCCGATGGAGTAGGGGTCCATGCCTGTCTCCAGGCGCTCCAGTTGCACCAGATAGCCGCCGTAGCTGGCCGCCCACAGCGTGCTGCCGTCGGGCGACGCCTCCATGGCGCTGATGGTGCTGCCGATGTGGTGGCGCCACAGCGGGCGGCCGTCGTCCCCGAGGGCGTGCAGGTAGCCGTCGGCATCGCCCAGCACCACGATGCCGGGCAGGGTGGCCGAGGCGTACACGCGGCAGCGTTCGTCCAGTGGCGGGGCGTCTTCGTCGCCCGCAGCCCCTTTCGGCGGCCCTCCGAGGGGGACCGAGCGGGTGCTGCCCCCGTACAGGTGGCACGAGTTGGCGAACAGGCGCGTGCCATCGTGCGAGAAGGTGGCGTGGTGCGGGTAGGACGACAGCGTTTCGTATTCGGCCACCACGTTGCCCCGTGCATCGAGCAGGATGTGCTGGCTGTCCTGGTCGCCCACCGCGATGTGGCGCTCGTCCGGCGACAGGGCCATGTGCAGCATGTCGAGCGCCAGCACCGTGACCTCTGTGCCATCTACCCATTCTTCCTGCTGGTTCTTGGGCCAGGTGTAGGGGCCATCCTCGTCGAAGGTCTGGGGGTGCAGGCGCTGTACGCCGGGGCTCCCCTGACTGCCCTGGCTGGCCAGCAGGTAGATGCCCGTGGGGTTGCGCAGCAGCACGCGCTGGCCGTCGTTGAAGGGGACCAGCTCGTCGCAGCGCTGGCCCGGCGGGCCTGCCGACACCGGCACCTGGGGCGGCAGCCCTTCGTTGCCCTGGGGCAGTGCAAACCGGGCGATCACCGGGCCGTCGAATCCGTCGTGGGTGGTGATGTGCTGGCCGTCGCTCCGGGCAAAGCAGCGCCGGTTGGGCGAGCGGCCCAGGCCGTGCAGCGCGGGCAAGGGGGTGCGCCTCACGCCCTGCAGTTCCACCCAATGGGCGGCATCGTCGTAGGGCGCGCCGATGCGCGCCAGCACGCGGCCGTCCTCCAGCGCGAACACCGGGCCGATGAAGCTGCCCGCATCGGCGGCGCGCCGCACAAAAGCATCGGGGGCAAACGCAAAACGCTCGCGAAAGCGGTCGGCCAGGTCCTCGTCGGCGTGGGTGTGGACCACGCGGGCCAGTTGCAGCACCGTGGCGGCAGCCGCCTTGCGCGGGTCGGAGGGCAGGTGGCTGTCTTCCTCGGTATCGCCTTCGCCTTCGCCGTCACGGTCGCCGTCTGCCGGGTTGCCGCCGTGGCCTGTCTGCGCCTCGGCCGCATCCAGGGCGCGCTGGTGGGCGCGGATGGCGGCCACATAGCCTTGTCCGTCGGCCTGCCACTGGCCGGACAGGGCCATCAGCTCGGCGGGGAAGACCGCCGCATCGGGGGCATCAGGCGCCAGCGGCGGCGCGGCCAGCAGGTGCACGGCCGCCGCGATGCGCTGGGCCTCGGCCTGGCGGGCCTGTTCCTGTTCGTGGCGCGCGCGCACACGGGTCTCCACCCCGCCCGCGAAGCGCAGCAGCCGCGCGATGTGGTCGGCCGCGCCGCGGGGCAAGGGGGCGCGGGCATCGCTCTGGCGCTGTGCGTAGGTGAACTCCACCACGGCGGGCCCGTCCAGCGCGGGCTCCACATTGATCTGGTAGGCGCTGTGGGCGTTGTCTTCTTCGTCGCCGGGGGCGTCTTCGCCGTTTTCCCAGCTGAGCTTGAAGGCGCGGCCCCAGGGCTCGCCGCCGTGCATGCAGGGCTGGCGCGCGCCCACCCACACGTTGCCTTCCCACCGGCCGTTGCGGTCGCTGTCCCACCAGTCGTTGTAGCGCTCGGTGAACACGGGCAGGCTGGTGAAGTCCTCGATGCGTTCTGCGGTCAGCGCGGCCACCAGGCGCTGGTGCAGCGGGTAGCGGGCGCGGTGCTGGCCCACGGCCTTGCGCAGGTAGTCCAGCACGCCACGCCAGGCCTGCGTGCAGGCCCGCCAGGCCTCGGGGGCGGTGTCGGGGGCCAGGGGCAGCCACTCGCCGGGCTCGCCTTCGCGGTAGGCGCGGTACACCAGCGTGGGCTGCGCGGTGGTCGGCACCTTGCGGCCCAGGACGGCGGCGGCCAGGCGTGCCAGCAGCCCCTGGCGCTCGGGCACCTGCGACACCGACAGGTAGAAGTCCCAGGTCTTCCACACGGTGATGAACACGTTGTCATCGCGCTGGTCGCCCTCCGCGTCCACATGCCGCTGGCACAGCGAAAAATCGGTCTGCTGGAACCATCCCGTGGCCGTGTGCTCCTTGGGGCCGATCACCGGCGTGTGTGTGGCGGCCAGGATGTTGCGCACGCTGACCGCTTCATCGGCGAACAGGCCCGCCTCCAGGGGCAGGGCGGCATGGATGTCGTCGCTGCCGCGCGTGGCGCTTTCGCCCGCGCGCACGGCGGCCACCACGCGGGGCCGGTCGAGCATGCAGCCGATGCCGTTCTCGCCATCGTCCGTGCCGTCATGGAACACGGGCGGGAACACGATGCCCGCGATCTCGCTGGAGAACTCCGCCCGGTGCGGTATGCCGCGCACCTCGTCCATGAGGAACTCCACCTGCTCGGGCCCGGTGATGTCCACGGGATAGGCATCCGTGAACAGCGCCACCCGGGCCTGCAGGCCGCCCCGCACGGTGAGGCCGCCATGGCGGCCGTCGCCCCAGAGCAGGTCGGCCACCCGCAGCGCGCCCTGCACATGCAGCCGCTGGCCACCCACCACGGCGTTGCGCAGGCTCGCATCGCCCAGCACGGCCAGGTGGGCGGCGCCCCCGGTGCCGTCGCAGGTGAGCGCGCCGTCGATCCGCAGGCACCCCTCGATCAGGACCAGAAAGGGCTGGCCCGCGAGGGCGGGATGGGCCGGGTGCGCGCCGCCACCCTGCAGCAGCGTCCGCAGAGGGCTGCCGCTGGCCAGGGGCGCATCCAGGTGCAGCGCGGTCAGCTGTACGTCGCCCGCGATGCAGAGCACGGTTTCGGCGGCCAGGGCGGCCGGGTCCCGCGCCAGGCGCCCGGCGATCCAGCTGTCGGCGGGCAGACGGTCGGCCACATCGGCCAGCGTACAGAGTCGGGCGGGGGGCATGTGCATCGGTGCGGGAGGGGGGCGTCCGGCGGGCATCGTACACCGCGCCCTGCACGGTTCCTGCTTTGCGCGGACAATCATGTGTTGTCTTATCAATGGACCGCCATGACACAGAATCCCCCCGCCTTCGAAGTGCTGCCGCGCGACCTGTCCGCCTACCGCCAGGGCAACGTGGGCATCGACTACGTGCACCGTTTCGAATCTGGCCAGCCCGGCCCCCATGTGCTCATCAATGCGCTCACGCACGGCAACGAGATTTGCGGCATGGTCGCCGCCACGCACCTGCTGGACACGGGCGTGCGCCCGCGCATCGGCACCCTGACCATCAGCTTCGCGAACGTGGCGGCGTACGAGTCGTTCGACCAGGCGCGCCCCTTCGAAAGCCGCCAGCTCGTGCACAACCTCAACCGCATCTGGTCGGCCGGCGAGCTCGACGGCACGGACGAGAGCCCCGAGCTGCTGCGCGCGCGCGCCCTGCGCCCCGTGGTGGCCGCGGCGGACCACATCCTCGACATCCATTCGACCAGCCAGGACGTGGAGCCCTTCTGGGTGTACCCGGCCTACCCGCGCAACGCGGACGTGGCGCTGGCCCTGGGACGCCCGCCCGTGCACCTGGTCATGCCCAGCGGGCTGGGGTCGGGGACGCCGCTCATCCAGCACGGCCGCCATGGGCTGGCCGACAGCCAGGGGGTGGCGCTGGTGGTGGAGTGCGGCCAGCATTTCCTGCAGTCGGCGGCCGACATGGCGACGGCGGTGGCACTGGATTTCCTGGCGCACTTCGGCCTGATCGAGGCAGCTGCGGGACGGCCCGTGCCCGGTCCCCAGCGCCGTTACGAGCTGCTGGAGACCTGCATGGTGCGTACGCCCGGTTTCCGGTTCACACGGCCGGTGCAGGGGTTCGAGGTGTTCGCGAAGGACGAACTCATCGCCACCGATGGTCCGCACGAGATCCGCGCGCTCTGTGATGACTGCACGGTGCTGATGCCCACGCGCGAACCTATCGTGGGCCGCGAGGCGGTGTACCTCACGCGGCCTCTCGCGGTCTGAGGGGCCTGAGGGTTTTCGGGCGCCCCCGCCGGCTCAGAACGATGAGCCGGGCTGCGCGAGAAAAGCGGTTTCCTGCGCGGTGGAGCCGCGCCCCAGCACGGCGTTGCGGTGCGGATACCGGCCAAAGCGCGCGATGATGTCGCGGTGGCGCAGCTCGAACCGCAGGTTGTCTTCCAGGCCGGGCTGGTCGAACAGCGCCATCGCCTGCGCGTGGATGGTGCTCGACTCGCTGTGCATGTAGGGCATGTACGCAAAGGCGCGCTGGGCGGTGGGCAGGTCCCGGTCATGCCGGCCGGCCACCAGTTCCTGGGCGAGCGCCAGCGCCTGCGCGTCCTGTGCGAACGCCAGGGGCGAGCCGCGGTGGATGTTGCGGGAAAACTGATCGAGCACCAGGATTTCCGCCAGGCGCCCGCGCGCCGTGCTGCGCCACGTCCACAGCTCGCAAAGGCGGGCGGCCTCCCAGGTGGCGCCGAAGCGTTCGCGGATGGTGGCGTCCAGTGCATCTTCCTGGGCGAAGTGTTGCGCGGGCGTGAGTTCTTCGAACCAGAAATGAAGGACGTCTTCGGCTTGCATGGGGCGTTCTCTGGATGAAATGGGCAGCAGGCGCCGGAGCGTGGTGCCTGGGATGCTATGGATGCAATGCGCGCATGTTCGCCGCAGGCCTGGCAGGGAGGGTGCCTTGCAGTCGATGGCTTGGTTACTTGCCTGTTTCCTTGTCCAGGCGGATCTTGCCATCCCGCACGTACTGGTTGAACTGGTCGCGGGGAATGGCGGCCGAACCCACGGCGTCATTGTCGGCCGTCCAGCTCAGGGTGGTGCTGTCCTTGGCGGGCTCGATTTCCACGGGGCCCTTGGGTATGGTGAGCGGTGCGCCGTCACCCGGGGTGTAGGTAACGTGGCCTGCGATGGTGGCGTGCTGTGTCATGCGATCTCCTTTGGCGGGGTGCCGCCGCAATACTGGTCGCTTCATTGGACCGCCAAGCGCGCCGCCGCGCTGTAAGACCATGCCGTGCATCGGCGCGGGCCATGGCCCAGATCCACCCATCCCGGACCCCTCGTGCCCGGTGTCAGGGCGGCAGCACGGCCTGCGTGCGTTCCTGCCGCACCAGGTACAGCCCGCTGCCGATGATGATGGCGCCGCCCAGCAGCGTGGAATAGCCCGGCACGGTTTGCCACAGCACCCAGTCCAGGCCCATGCCCCAGGCCAGCGCCGTGTATTCAAACGGCGCCACCACCGATGCCTGCCCGTGCCGGAACGCCTCGGTGATCGCCAGCTGGCCCAGGAAGCCCGTGACCGCCAGGCCCGCCACCAGCGGCCAGTGCGCTTGCGCCACACCCACCCAGCGGGGCCAGGCCAGCGCCCCCGCGCCCAGCGCCAGGAAGGCCGTGGTCCAGAACACCAGGCTGGCGCTGGAGTCCGTGCGGCTGAGCACGCGGCCCGTGATGGCCGACACGGCGTACCCGCACGCCGCCCCCAGCACGGCCAGCGCGCCCAGAGTGAAGAAGGCCTCCTGGCTCGGCCGCAGGGCCACGACGACGCCCACCATGCCCAGCGCGATCGCCACCCAGTGCGCGGCGCGCACCTTCTCGCGCAGCACCACGGTCGACAGCGCCGTGATCAGCAGCGGTGCGATGAAAAACAGCGTGTAGGCCTCGGCCAGGCCCAGTTCCTTGAGCGCATAGGTGAACAGGCCCAGCATGGTCACGTTGAGCACGCCGCGCAGCAGGTGCAGGGGCCAGCGCACCTGGAGCAGGCGGCCCGCCTCGCCGCGCCACAGCACATACAGCGCCACCAGCGGCAGCGCCGCCCAGCCGCGCAGCGCCGCCACCTGCATGGCCGGGTAGCTGGCCGACAGGGTCTTGAGCAGTGCGTCCATCAGGGAGAAAAAGCCTACGGCCGCCACCATGGCGACGATGCCGCGCAGGTTGCCCGTGGCCGCCGTGTGCGCCGCCGTGGGCGCGCGGGGGGTGCCGGCCTGCGTCATGGGCGGGCCGCCAGGTGGGAGCGGCGCGCGCGAGGTGCGGGCGCCGGGCTGCGGCAGGGCGGGGGAAAAGGCTGCGCGGGTGGGGTGTGCATGTGCGATGCCGACGGCATGCTGGTGGCGCCGCGGGCCCAGGTGGCTGAGGGCCAAAAAGTGTAGCGCACGCGCGGTGCCGGAAATGGCTGGCCCGGGCTGCGCCCGCTCAGTCCGGCTTGTGCTGCGGCCGGGTGCTGGCGCGCGCCATGCGGTCGTGCACCAGCGGCACGGCCCACAGCACCAGCAGCGCCAGCAGCGTGCTGAGCACGGCCGTGGTCTCCCGCCCCAGGCCCGCCGCGACCCCGATGGCGGCCGTGAGCCAGATGCCGGCGGCGGTGGTCAGGCCCCTGACCTGGTTTTCGGCGTCGCCCTTGAGGATGGTGCCCGCGCCCAGGAAGCCCACGCCCGCGATGATGCCCTGCAGCACCCGGCTGTTGTCCGCGGGCGCGATGCCGGCCTGCTGCGCGACCAGCACGAAGAGCGCGGCGCCCATGGCCACCAGCATGTGGGTGCGCACGCCGGCCGCCTTGCCCGCGTGCTCGCGCTCCCATCCAAGCAGCCCGCCCAGCACCGCGGCCACCGTCAGCCGCACGACGATGCGCGTGGCCTGCGCGGCGTCGGAGACGTCCGAAAACTCGGACGCCACGGCGGCGGCGATCTCCTGCCAGAGGTCAGCCATGGGGCGTGCCCCGGTGGCCGGTGGCGGGACGGGCGCTTGCCGCCGCGCGGCGGTGGCTGGAGGTGCGGAGTGTTGGCATGGTGGGCAGGCAGGTGGTGCGGCAGCGATGGTGCTGGTTCACGACTGTGCCGCCCGCGCCAGGCCGTGCCTACCAGCGGCGGGCGGGCCCGGGGGTAGGACGGTGCCGACGCGACGCCTGGCCACGCCATGGTGGAAGCCACTGAAATGAGGATGAAAGTGCCATGAAGCGCTTGATGGAAAAGCGCCAATAGCTATGAAAATAGTAGTGAATGGCGTGGCGATGAACGGACCTTGGACCCCCGCCCGGAACCGGCGCCGTCCCTGTGCCACGGGCCGCTTGCACGCAAGGGTGGCGCGTGTCACGATTTGCTCCGGGCCCCCCACGCCACCGTTTGCCCGGGCCGCCGCCACGGGGCAGGCGCGGCCCAGTGAGGAGTTCGCCATGACCCCGCAGCGCATTGTTCTGATCCAGGGACATCCCGACGCGAGCGCGCCGCACCTGTGTCATGCCTTGGCGCAGGCCTATGCCCGGGGGGCCACTGGCGCTGGCCACGAGGTGCGGCAGATCGACGTGGCCGCCATTGACTTCGCGCTGCTGCGCAGCCAGCATGAGTGGGAACTGGGCCTGCTGCCCGCCAGGCTCAGGCCCGCCCAGGACGACATCAGCTGGGCCCGGCACATCGTGCTGTTCTTTCCGCTGTGGCTGGGCGACATGCCGGCCCTGCTCAAGGGTTTTCTGGAGCAGGTGGCGCGGCCCGGCTTCGCGTTCACCACCGAGGGCAGCAACCCGTTCGGCCGCAAGGGGCTCACGGGCCGCAGCGCGCGGGTGGTGGTGACCATGGGCATGCCCGCGATGGTCTACCGCTGGTATTTCCGCGCGCACAGCGTGAAGTCGCTGGAGCGCAACATCCTGGGTTTCGTGGGCATTGCGCCGGTGCATGAAACGCTGGTGGGCAGCGTGGAGCAGTTGGGCGAGGACGGCGTGGCCAAGTGGACGGCGCGCATGCAGGCGCTCGGCGCCAAGGCGGGGTAGGCGGGGTAGGCGGGGTAGGCGGGGTAGGCGGGGCCCTCAGTCCTGCCACGGCAACCGCGCCAGCAGGCGCTGCCAGTCTGCCGTGGGGCCCGTGGCCTGCGCGCCGTCCCCGGTACCCGGCGCGGGGCCCGCGCCGCCCTGCGGGGCCACGGGCCATGGCAGCCCGCTTTCGAACGTCATGGCCAGGCCCGTTGCCGGGTGCGGCACCGTGAGCTGCCAGGCGTGCAGCCACAGCCGCTGCTGGCCCAGCCGCTCGGCCCACCAGCGGTTGAGCGGGCCCTTGCCGTGCGTGGCGTCGCCGATGATCGGATGGGCCAGGTGCTTGAGGTGGCGGCGGATCTGGTGGCGCCGGCCCGTCGTGGGCACGGCCTCGACCAGCGAGGCGCGCGTGGCGGCGAAGCGGGGGTCGCTGGCCTCGGGCAGCGTGAGCCGCGCCAGGCGCCGAAAGCGCGTGTGCGCCTCCTGCACGGCCGTATCGGCCGGCGCGTCGTCGGGCCGGAGCGCGTGGTCCACCGCGACGGCCTCGGGCGCCCAGCCGCGCACCATGGCCAGGTAGCGCTTGTGCGTGGCCTGCTGCTCGAAAGCCTGCGACAGCGCGCGCGCCGCATCGCTGTGCAGCGCCATCAACAGCACGCCGCAGGTGCCCTTGTCGAGCCGGTGCACGGGGAACACATGCTGGCCCAGCTGGTCGCGCAGCACCTGCATCACGAAGCGCGTTTCGCCGGCATCGAGCCCCGTGCGGTGCACCAGCCAGCCGGCCGGCTTGTAGACGGCCACCAGGTGCTCGTCGCGCCAGAGGATGTGCAGGGGAGGGTGCATGGAAAGAAAAGTGGCCTGTGCCGCGGGCCGGGTAGGGAAGGCGCGCATTGTGCAGCACGCCGCGCGCTCTACACTGCGCCGATCCCGTTCATGCAAAGGATGCAGTGGTATGTCGGCTGGAGACTGGAAGGACATGTACGCCGCCGCCGTGGCCGGCGATCTGGCGCTGGTGCGCTACCACATCGGTGCGGGCGTGAACCCCAACTACCAGCACCCCGAGATCCTGTGCACGCCCCTGGTGGCCAGCCTGATCCACGGGCATGCCGAGATCACGCGCTACCTGCTGGCCCACGGCGCCGACGCCGGGCTGAGGTCCGACTTCGACGACATGACGCCGCTGGAGGCCGCGCGCCGCCACGGGCGCACCGAGTTCGTGCCGCTGCTGCGGGCCCGGGGCGGCAAGGAAGAGCGCAAGCCGTTCTGGTGGCGCTGGCTGCCCATCTAGCGGCGCCGGTCAGCCGCCGGCGGCGGCGAAGGGGCCCGCCGATCCGCGTGCGGCGGCCGCGTCCGGATGCCAGGACTGTCGGCCCGCCGCTGGCGGCCTTCCAAGGTCTTCAGGCAAGGCGTGCAGACTCCTTGGCCCGCATCTTGGCGGCGATGTATTCGCCGTGCGTGACATGCAGCAGGCCGGCCACCTTGCTGATGGTGTGCATCTCGTTCTCGTCCAGGCGCGCGTCGGCGTACGCCACCTGCCACATGGCCTCGACCAGCTGCACCTTCTGCGGCTGTGTGAAGTGATCGTTCAGGCTGCCCGTGAAGCGTTGGTAGTCGTAGGCGCTGCGGGAGGTGTCGACGGCCAGCTCCAGCAGGCGATCCAGTTCATCGTCGGCCAGCGCGAACTTGCCGCGCAGGGCGGTGACCATGGCCGTGCGTTCGGCCGCATCCATGGCCGCGTCGAACCGCACCACCTCCACCAGCAGCACGGCAGCGGCCAGTTGCACGGCGTGGGCCTGCTCCTGGGCGGAAGGGGTTGCCGGGGGTTGCATCAGGCTGTCGAGCAGGTCTTTGAGTGTCTGGAACATGGAGGGTGCTTTCGATGGGGCCGCGGCATGCAGGCATGGATGGATGGAGGTCGCACGGGCGGTCTTGGTTCCCCCGCCCTGGTGCGGCCGGGCGGACGGCCGCCGTGGCGATACAGTGCTCGCCCCCCGCCACCACCCCGGCGACAATTGGGGGCCATGACGAAGAAAACCATACTCCCCCTGCAACTGCTGGTTGCCCCCGCCAAGAATGATCCCTCGCCCCTGGTCCTGTACCACGGGCGCTATTGCCCCGACGGCTTTGGCGCCGCGCTGGCCGCCTGGCTCTACTACGGCGACAGCGCCGAGTACGTGGGGCTGGACCATGGCGATGTCAACACCGTGGACGACCTGCCGCCCGTCGCGGGCCGCGCGGTCTACATCCTTGATTTCTCCTTCTCGGCCGAGGTGCTGCGCGCCATCGACGAGCGCGCGGCCAAGCTGGTGATGCTGGACCACCACAAGAGCGCGGCCGAGAAGCTCACGGGCTTTGCCTGCCGCTGCGGCGTGGTGCATTTCGACATGGGCAAGTCGGGCGCGCGCCTGGCGTGGGAGTTCTTCCACCCGCACGAACCCGTCCCGGCGCTGCTGCAGTACGTGGAAGACCGCGACATCTGGAAGTGGGAGTTCGCCGAGAGCGCGGGCTTCCTGTCGGCGCTCGACATGGAGGCGCAGACCTTCGAGCGCTGGCGCGAGATCGCATCCTTCACGCCGCAAGAGCTCACGCTGTTCATGGCGCGGGGCGCGGCCATGGATGAAAAGTACCGCAAGCTCGCGGCCGACATCGCCGAGGGCGCGCAGCCGCTGGTCTTCAACGGCATCGAGGGCCTGATGGTGAACGCCCCCGGCATGTTCCACAGCCTGGTGGGCGACATGCTGTCGGCGAAGACGGGGACCTTCGCGCTGATGTGGAGCGCGGGCGCCAAGGGCGTGAAGGCAGGGCTGCGCGCGCAGCGCAATTTCGACTGCATCGCGCTGGCCGAGAGCATGGGCGGGGGCGGCCATGCGCAGGCCTGCGGTTTCAAGATGAAGGTGGAGCGCCTGCCCGAGCTGCTGACGGGCACCTTCAACGCCTGAGGCCGGGGCCACGCCCCTGGGTCGCTTCGCGCCTTCCCCCTTCTCTCGAATGCTCCGCGATGCGGGAAGGGAAACGCAGCCAGTGCGGCGGGGCGGCCCTTGCACGGATCTCTCCCGGCCCAGGGCGGGCGTGTGCAAACGCCCTGCGCAGCTCTGGGGCATCGTCGGGCCAGTGCCATTGACCCCCGAGGCTACGCCAGCCGCAAGTCGGCCGCCTTTGCCCCCGGAAACACCCGTGCCACGGCGGCGGCGTTCAGCCCGTACATCCGCGCGAACAGCCCGCCTAGCACGCTGCGGTAGTCGTTGAGCACCGGGTAGTCGCGGTTCTGGAACAGCGTGGCGGCGCTCAGGGCCTGCTGCTCGCCCGCGATGCGCCCGCCATTCACGCCACCGCCCAGCACCCAGAACACGGTGCCGTGGCCGTGGTCCGTGCCCCGGTTGCCGTTTTCTCGGAAGGTGCGGCCGAACTCGCTCACCACCACGACCACGGTGGATTTCCATGCGGGGCCCATTTCGTCGGCAAAGCCGGCCAGGCCCCGGCCCAGCTCCTCGAAGCGGTTGGCCAGTGCGCCCGTGGCCGCGCCCTGGGCCACATGGGTGTCCCAGCCGCCTACGTCCACAAAACCCAGCTGGTAGCGCGTCTGCATCAGCCGCGCCATGCGCCGGGCCGTGCCCTCGAAGCCCTTGGTGCTGAGCGCGTTGCGGCTGGCGGCCTCCATCTCGCCCTGCATGGTGCGGGCCACTTCCTCGCGCGTGGCAAAACCCTCGGCCACGGGCGTGGCCAGCGGGGTGCCCCGGTACATGGATTCGATGAGCTGGGCCTGCCGCGCGTCCACGCCGCTGCGGCCCGCGACCGCGCTCAGCAGGGTGTTGGGCACGTCCACCGCGCCGCGCAGCACCAGGGGCAGGGTGCTGGTGAAGGCCATGGGCTGCGGCGTGGCTGCTGCGCCGGCCGCCGGAGCGGCGAGTTCGGCCACCAGCCGGTTCAGAAAGCCCGAGCGGTAGTCGCGCCGCCCGTCCACGGGCTGGCCCAGTTCCATGCTGTCCTGGGTGTCGAAGTGGCTGCGCGAGAGGTCGTCGGTGCCCGCGAAGGGCACGAAGGCCAGCTGGCTTTTCTGGTACAGCGGCAGAATGGAATCCGCGAGCGCGGGGTGCAGTCCCCAGTCGGGCGAGAGCGCCAGCGCGCCGCCGTCCTGTCCGGGGCGGGCGATGGCGATGTTCGGCCGCGTCTCGTAGTAGTAGCTGCTGGCCGTGGGCACGAGCAGGCTGGCGCAGTCGTAGCCGCCGCGCAGGAACACGAGCAGAAACCGCACGTCCTGAGCGCGCGGGGCGGCCAGAACGCTTGCACTGGCGACGCCGAGCGCGCTGGCGCCCAGGGCCTGAAGAAGGTGTCTGCGTTGCATGGTGTTCTCCTCATCCATGCATGAATTCGGGTGATGCGAGGAACAGCAGGTTCCATTCGCGCGGCGACGCCGCCTGGGCCAGCGCGTTGCGCGTGGCGGTGGACCAGGCGGGCTGCAGGGCGCGCACGTAGGCGCTTTGCGCCAGCGGCGGTGGTGTGCGCTGCGGTGCCGCTGGCCCGGCCATCCCGTCCTCGCGCGGGGCGGGGGCCGTGGCGGCCCCGGCGCCGATGGCCCGGGCGATCTCGAAACGCGTGGACATCTGCCCGGAGCCCGACCACGCGGCCGCATCAAGCGGGTAGCCGTCGGGCGTGGCGCGGCCGTACAGGGGCTCGGCCAGGCGCTGCAGCCAGGCGAGCGCGGGCTCCGCGCCGGGCAGCACGGCGTCGCCATGCGCCAGGCGCAGGGCGGCCAGCACGTAGTGCACCGGGTCGCGGAAACGCTGGCCCAGCGATGCGCGAAATCCGGGGGCGTTGAAGAGTGCTTCCAGCACGGCGGCGATGTCGCCATCGGTGCGTTCGAAGGTGCGGGCCAGCGTCTGCAAAAGCGCGGGCGGCGGGTTGTCGCCCACCAGAAAGAGCGCGATCTTGCGCGTGACGAAGCGCGCGGTCGCGGGAGCGCGGGCCAGGCGGTCCAGCGCTTCGTCCACCTCGGCCAGGCCTTCGGCGCGCAAGGGCTGGCCCAGCAGCGTCTTGGGCTCCCAGTCGTGGCGCTGGGGGTTGAACTCAAACAGCCCCTGGCGCACGTAATGGCGGCGCAGTGCGGGCTTCATGCGCGGCGGCTCTTCGCCGGGCGGGCGCAGCGATACGCCCACGCCGGTCAGCACGCGCGCCAGCTCCTGCACGTCCTGCTGGCTGTAGCCGCCGTCCACGCCCAGCGTGTGCAGCTCCATCAGCTCGCGCGCATAGTTTTCGTTGATGCGGCCGGCTGCGTTCTGCGCGTTGTCCAGGTAGCGCAGCATGGCCGGGTGGCGCGCGGTGGCGCCCAGCAGGTCGCGAAAGCGGCCCAGCGCATGGGGGCGCACGGCACGCTCCTCGTAGTCGCCCACCAGCGCGCGCAGGCTGCCCTTGCCCGCGAACACGTTGAAGTGGTTCATCCAGAACCAGGTCATCTTCTCGCGCAGCTGCGCGGGCGTGTACAGCGCGCGCAGCACGAAACGCTCGGCCGCCTCCTGCTGCAGGGCGCGCATGTCCTGCTGCCAGGCCTTGAGCGCGGCCTTGCGCGCGTCTTCGGTGGGCAGGGCCTTGGCGGCGCGGTGGCGTGCGTCCATTTCCAGGGCCAGCGCCTCGGCGGGCACGCGGGAGATGGTCATCGCGTCGATGCGGGCCTGGGCTTCGCGCGGCAGCGCGGCGGGCGGGGGGCGTAGCTGGGCGGCCAGACAGGCCTGCGCGCCCTGGGGGGCCAGCGCCTGCGCGCCCTGGGCGGTGCAGCCCCAGGTGACGCGGTCCAGCAGGCGGGCCAGGGTGGGCTCGTCGGCGGTGCTCCATGCCTCCATCCCCGTCGCGCAAGCCATGCCGGGGAGCGTCCCGGCCGCCGCGCCCAGCAAGCCCGCGAGCACGGTGCGGCGGCGCAAGGGGGCGGGGCGTGGTGGCGAGGTCATGAAGAGGTTGGGCGGCAGGCCAGGTGCAAGTGGGCGCATGGTGCGCCGCCCCGCACCGCCGCGCAAGCCTGTGCGGCGGGTTTTACCTGCGCGACACAAACGGCCCGGAGGATGTGTCGATTGGTTTCCGCCCGCCTGCTACCGCGCGCCCGCGGGCGCAGCGCCGGTGGCCTGCGCGGCTTCCTCGAAGCGGTCCACCGTGCGCAGCGTCTTGAACGCCAGCATCCAGCCGCCCACCACGCCCAGCGTGCACAGGCCGCCCACCACGGCCGCCGGCACCACGCCCAGCCACGACGCGCTGGTGCCGGCGCGGAACTCGCCCAGTTCGTTGGACGAGCCGATGAACAGCATGTTCACCGCGTTCACCCGCCCGCGCATGGTGTCGGGCGTGGAGAACTGCACCAGCGCGCCGCGGATGTACACGCTCACCATGTCGGCCGCGCCGGCCACCATCAGCGCCGCGAACGACAGCCAGAACCAGCTGGAGAGCGCGAACACCAGGTTGGCCGCGCCAAACACCGCCACGGCGATGAACATGGTGCGTCCCACATGGCGGTTGAAGGGGCGCATGCTCAGGTACAGCCCCGCGCCGACCTCGCCCCCGGCCATGGCGCTGCGCAGCGCCCCCAGGCCCGCGGGGCCCACGTGCAGCACCTCTTGTGCATAGATGGGCAGCAGGGCCACCACGCCGCCCAGCAGCACCGCGAACAGGTCCAGCGAAATGGTGCCCAGGATGATCGGCCGCGAGCGGATGAAGGTGATGCCCGCCCCGAAGCGTTCGAACATCGTCCCCTGCGTGGGCCCGGGCGCCGTGGCGTGCGCCACCACCACGCGCAGGAGCAGCGCCACGCCCAGCCCGAAGCAGGCGCAGCACACGGCGTAGGTCAGTTCGCCGCCGCCGAGCGCATACAGCAGCCCGCCCAGCAGCGGCCCGCCGATGCTGGCCACGCGCATGAGCATGCTGTTGGCCGCGATGGCCTGCGCGAGCTGGCCGCGCGGCACGATCTGCGGCAGCAGGCTCTGCATGGCCGGGCCCGAGAACGCGCGCGAGCAGCCGTACAGCACCAGCACCGCATAGATGCCCGCCACGCCGCTGGCCCCGTGGCCCGACAGCCACCACAGCAGGGCGCTGCACAGCCCGCCCACGCTCCAGCTGATGGCCAGGATGCGCTTGCGCTCGAACCTGTCGATCAGGTCGCCCGCCGGCAGCAGCAGGCACAGCATGGGCAGGAACTGCGCCAGGCCCACATAGGCCAGCGCCAGGGGCTCGCGCGTGAGGTCGTACACCTGCCAGGCCACCACCACGGCCTGCACCTGCGTGGCCACGACGGCCACCACGCGGGCGATCAGAAAGGAAACAAAACCGGAATGGCGGTAGACGCTGGCGGCGGGCGCCATGGGCGTGGGCTCAGGGGTGGACATGGGCGGGGGAGGGGTGACGGATCGGCCCGGTGCGGTGCAATGCGCCGCCAGGCCTGGTGCGAAGGACCCTGGATGCTACCGGTTGTGCGGCGCCGCCCGGGCCCGCGCCGCGCAAATCCCTCAAAGTGGCGCCGTGCTGGGCCGGCCGCGCCGCCGCATCCTCCGCCGTGGCGCGCGTGCGCCTTGCCCAGGGGGAGCGGAAGGCTTCAGCGGCCGTGCCGGTGCCGGTAGTCCCAGGGCGCCAGCGGGCGCCGCTGGGACCACAGGCCCGCGCCGCCGCCCCGCGCCTGCTGCTGCAGCGGCGCCAGGTGCGGGTGGTTGGCGGCGTAGGGCGTGTACACCCAGGCCAGGCCGGCCCGCACCTGGGCCGCGGCCACGTCGGTGCCTGCGCAGCGCACATTGGCCACCGTGCGGCCATAGCTGTCCCGGTCCAAGGCCTGCAAGGTGGCGCGCTGCCTGAAGCACAGCCGCGCCAGGTTCTGGCGGGACTTCTGTCCGAAGGCCTGGCGCGACTCGGGTGCGTCGATGGCGGCCACGCGCACCTTGACCTGCCGGTAGGCGCCGGGCGTACCGCAGCGCGCGGTGAGGGTGTCGCCGTCACTGATGGCGACGACCAGGCACAAAAGGGTGGCGAGCGGCATGGATGGAGCGAAGCGGGGAAGCGGGTCGGGCCGAGGGGGCGGCGGCGGTGCTCACCCTCCTGCCATTTTGATGGACGGACCGGAGGGTGGCGCTTGATATTCAATGGATTCTAGCTATCAATAGTGTAGCTTTCCGGCACTCTGCTCCCACTCCGGTGGCGGCTGCGTGTGCGTCGTCTTTGCCCGTCCGGTGGCCGCTGTGGCGGGCACGCATCAACGCGCCACCGTTGAACCGCCGGGGCGGGGTTCAGGCAGGGTTTTGGGTGGTCATTGTGAGAAAATGTTTCACCCGTGGGGCCAGGGCCTGCGACCGTGATTCGGCACGCAAGCGCCCACCTGCGCGGCCGGGCCGGTGGGCGAGGGCGCAAGCCTGCCACGGCCGCCCTCCAGGCGGGGTGTGCCGCCCCGCTGCAATGGTGTGCCCGCGCGGCCGCCATCCCCCGTCGCCGCAAGGCAAGAAATCACCGAAGAAAGAGCTTCCGACCATGTCCTCCCCGCGCGTTCATGCCAGCCCGTTGTTCCTCAGCCTGCTTGCGGCCGCGATGTGGGGCCCTGCCGCGCAGGCGGCGGACGTCACGATCCGGCCGGCGGCGGGCTCGGGGTTTGCCGTCAAGGACGCCAGCGGAACGCAGATCCGCTTTCGCGTGGATGAGGGCGGCGCCATCGCCGCACCGGGGATCGGGGCTTCTCCGGCGGTGGCCAACCGGGTGTGCTACGGAGCGGCCGGCGTGCTCGGTCCGTGCCAGGCTTCGGCCGTGGGGGCCACGGGCGCCACCGGCCCCACGGGGCCGACCGGGCCCCAGGGGCCCGCGGGGGCCACTGGCGCCGCCGGCGGTGCGGGGCCTCAGGGGCTTCAGGGGCCTGTGGGGGCCACGGGGCCCGCAGGCGCGGCAGGAACCACGGGCACCGCGGGCCCCGCCGGTGCGACGGGGGCCACCGGGGCGGCCGGCTCGTTTGCGGGCAGCTACATGGGTGCCTGGTCCGCGGCCACGGCGTATGTCCCCGGCACGCTGGTCAGCCAGGGCGGCTCGACCTACCTGCAGGTCTCGGCTTCGGACTCGATCAACGCCGACCCCTCCGTGAGCCCCGCCGTCTGGGCGCTGGTGGCGCAGGCAGGCGCGGCTGGCGCCACGGGAGCGACGGGCGCCACCGGCTCCGCCGGCGTCGCAGGGGCGGCTGGCGCGGCCGGGCCAGCGGGTGCGGCCGGTCCCGCGGGAGCCACGGGCCCGGCCGGGGCCACCGGCGCGACGGGAGCCACTGGCGCCACGGGCGACCTAACGGGGGCCGTCCAGTTCGCGCCCGCTGGGCAGCAGGCTGCCACCACGGCCAGCGCGCTCGTCAACCTCAAGCTGGTCGGTGCCGCCACGCTGGGTTCGGCCGGCAATACGCCACTGCTGTCGCTGTCTGCCAGCGGCCTGTACCTGGATGGACAAAACCACGACAAGGAGCGTGTGCGTGTGGACAACGACGGCGCCATCCTGTCGGTGGGCGACTTTTCCAACGGCATGGGGGGCGCGCCGGCCGAAGGCCCGGGCACGCGGTTCCTGTGGTATCCGCAAAAAGCGTCCCTGCGCGCCGGGCAGATCGACGGCACCCAGTGGGACGACGCCAACATCGGCATGTACTCCACGGCGTTCGGCTACAACGCCAGGGCTTCGGGCGACTATGGCTTCGCCGTGGGGCAGGGTACGGTGGCGGCCAACGGCAACTCCGTGGCCATGGGGCTGTACAACGTCGCCTCCGGCTTCGCGTCGGTGGCGCTGGGGATGGGCGCGCATACCAACGCGCGGCAGGGCTCGTTCGTTTTTGCCGACCGTTCGTTTCCCACCTTCTGCGACGGCGGCGTGTCCTGCTCGCCAGAAACCTACTTCCGCGCGGGGGTGAACAATTCCTTCAATGTGCGGGCCGCGGGCGGCGTGAACCTGTATACGAATGCCGCGGCCACCACCGGCCTGCGCATGAGCTATCTGTCCACCGGCGGGTCCAATTTCTACGGCAGCTTTGTGTGGACCGACCGCTCCAGCGATGCCGCGATCACCCCGTCGGGCACGAACCAGGCCATCTTCCGGTCCTCGGGCGGCTTCACGATCTACACCGACGCGGGCCTGGCGGCCGGGGTCACGGTGGGCGCGGGGGGCGGCTCGTGGTCCTCCGTCTCCGACCGCAATCTCAAGGAGAACTTTGCGGCGGTCGATGGTGAAGACGTGTTGCGGCGCCTGCGCGCGGTGCCGGTGACCACCTGGAACTACAAGACAGAAGGCCTTGCGGTGCGCCACATGGGGCCCATGGCGCAGGATTTTTCCGCCGCTTTCCGCCTGGGGGACAGCGATACGAAAATTGCCACCATCGATCCTGACGGCGTGGCGCTGGCGGGTGTCCAGGCGCTGGACAAGCGCACGGTGGCGCAGCAGCAAAGGATCGATGCGCTCCAGAAGGACCTGCAGGCCAAGGAGGAGGCGCTGGCCGCCATGGCCCAGCGCCTGCAGCGGCTGGAAAAGCTTCTCTCCCAGGCCAGGCCCTGAGGCGCGGGCGCAGCGGTGCGGACCAGGGCGCAGCAATTTGATACCTTGTGTGCGGGGGAACGGGCTGCCCGCTGACATCGCCACCCCGCCATGCGGGCCATACTGCGAAGCCATCGCAATGGGCCGCCGCCGGCGACCCCGTTGCCTCGCGCAAGGGAACTGCGGGCGGCCTGGCCCGTCACACCACCTCTTGGGCTGGCGCCCGCTTGCGGGCAGGCGCGGCCGATGATGATCCATGACACAAAAGGAGTGCCGGTTTGAGCTTTCCTTCGACCACCCCCATTGATCCAGGCGCCCTGGGCGCGCCTTCCTCCCGCGGATTTCCCGGCGGGACACCGGCTCTGCGCCGCGCCCGGACTTTCGTGGCGGCCCTGGCGGCAGGAGCCGCGGCGCTGGCTTTGCCGGGTTGCTCGGCCACGGGTGCCAAGACCTTCGCCGTGCCGGAGAACTTCGGATCGGTGGCCACCTACTCGCGCCTGTTCGATGCCACCCCGCAGCAGACCTGCGAGGCCTCGCGCCGCGCGCTGCTGAGCCAGGGCTACATCATCTCCACCCACCAGACGGAGCTGGTGGAAGGCAAGAAGAGCTTCCAGCCGGAGGCCGAGTCGCACCTGCAGATGGTGGTGCGCGTGGTGTGCCTGCCGGAGGCCAGCGATGGCAAGGTGAGCCTGGGGTTCGTGACCGCGCTGCAGGACACCTATGCGCTGCGCAAGACCAACAACTCCGCCAGCGTGGGCGTGGGCGCCATCGGCTCGGTCTCGCTGCCGTTTTCCGCCAGCAGCGAATCGCTGGTCAAGGTGGGGAGCGAGACCATCTCGAAGGACACGTTCTACGAGAGCTTCTTTGACCTCGTCAAACGGTACCTGGCGATCGACCAGGCCCAGGCGGCCGGAGGCTGAGGCCCCTTGCGGGATGCGCGCGGGGCCTGGCGAAGCCGGGCGGCGGCCTCATTGCCCGCGCCAGCGCGCCACCTGCTCCCATCCCGCGGGCCAGTCGCCCAGGCCGCTGTCGACATTCACATGGCCGAGCGCGCCCAGCACCACGTGTTCGGCGTTCCACGCGCCCGCGCACCGCGCCGAAAAACCGGGGGTGGAGTAGGGATCGCTGGTACTGCTCATCAGCATGAGCCTGTGCATCGTCGGCAGCGCGGCGGGCACCGGGAAGAAGCCCCGGGCATCGGCTGGAAACGCCGGGCCCTCGGGGTCGGGCACGGCCACCAGCAGCAGGGCGTGCAGCGGCCGGTGGTGGCGTGCGACCCAGTGCACCGCCACCAGGCAGCCCAGGCTGTGGGCGACCAGGATGGGGGGCTGCGCCGCCGCCGCGATGGCGTCGTCGAGCGCCTGTACCCACGCGTCGCACACGGGGTGATCCCAGTCCGCCTGCTCCACGCGCGCCACGTCCGCGTGCCGGGTTTGCCACAATGACTGCCAATGCCCGGGGCCGGAGTTGTGGATGCCGGGAATGAGCAAAACAGGTCGCGTCGCCATTGGTGTTCCTTGTCGTGAAAGCAGATCCATCACTGCCCCCCGACGATAGGAAAACCATGCCGCCGCGGCCAGCGGGCTTCATCGGAAAGCGCGCCCCCAAACCTTGAAATCATCGCAAAGGAACCACCCCCGTGGAACTGGACAAGAAAGACCGGCAGATCCTCATGGCCCTGCAGGACGATGCGCGGCAGAGCCTGTCGGCGCTGGGCAAGAAGATCGGCCTGTCGCAGCCGGCGATGAGCGAGCGCGTGAAGAAGCTCGAGGACGCGGGGGTGATCTCGGGCTACGCGGCGCGCATCGACCTGGCCGCCGTGGGCCTGGGCCTGCAGGCCGTGGTGCGGGTGCGCACCACGCACGAGCACATCAAGCGCTACGTGCAGCTGTTCCAGTCCATGCCCGAAGTGCTGGATGCCGTGCGCGTGACGGGCGAGGACTGCTTCGTGGTGCGTTGCGCCTTCGGCCAGCCCGCCGACCTGGAGCGCGTGGTCGATGCGCTGGCGGCGCATGGCAGCGTGTCCACATCGCTGGTGCTGTCCCATCCCGTGCACAAGGCGGTGCCGCTGGCGTGAGGGGACGTGCAAGACGGGACGGCTTGCGGCGCTTCATTATCAAGCCTGGGTGCTATATAAAATATAGCAAATCTTGCCTCTACGGCCGCGGCACCTCGTAGCGCAGCTCCGCGAAGATGCCGCCCAGCGTGGCCACTGACTTCAGGCGCAGCGTGGGCTGCACGATGGACCGCGGAAACAGCGGCGCGCCCGCGCCCAGCGTGACCGGTGCGATCTGCACGATCAGCTCGTCCAGCAGGCCCGCGTCATGGAACTGCCCCATGAGTTCGCCGCCACCCACGATCCACACATTGCGCCCTGCTGCGGCCCGCGCCATGGCCTGGTGCACGGGCCGCACGTCGCCCTGCACAAAGCGCACGTCGGCACCGGGAATCGCGCGCAGCCTGCGCGAACTGAACACCCACGTGGGCTGCGGGTAGGGCCAGGGCTGGCCCGCGTCGACGGCATTTCTGAGCATCCATTCGTAGGTGTGCGAGCCCATGGCCAGCGCGCCCACATCGCGGATGAAAGCGGGGTAGCTGGAGCCCTCGATCTCGCCAAACTGCAGCAGCCAGCCGAGGTCGTGGTCGGGCGTGGCGAGGAAGCCGTCGAGGCTGGAGGCGCCATAGAACTGGGTGGTCACGCGGATTCCTTCCGGTCGGTGGGTGGCCCTGCACTGTAGTGCGCGCTGGTGACAGCGTACTGGCAGCAATGGTGCGTTGCGCGCGGCCTCGCGGGGCCCTTGAGACCCCGTTCGCGCGGGCACGCGAATAGCGCGAGGAGCCGATGGAGTGCATTTTTAAAAATTGTATTGAGACAATTGATAGTCGTATTTGACAATCAATGTCGAAGAATCGAGACTGCATGCACCGACACACAGAGCCCATGCAGCCATGAAACGCCTGACCGACTACGCCAGCTACGCCGATGCCCAGAGCCACTTCGCGACCGAGCGCCTGTGGGATCTTTTCGATGGGGACCGCGCTGCGTTCAACATCGCCCATGAGTGCGTGGACCGCCATGCCGGTGCGGGCCGCGATGCGGTGATCGTCTGCCGCGCCGATGGCGTGGACGAAACCATCACCTTCGACGAACTCTCGCGGGATTCGGCCCGTTTCGCACACTTCCTCGAAGGCCGGGGCGTGCAGCGCGGCGACCGTGTGGCGATCATGCTGGAGCCCTCGCGGGCGTTCTACACGGCGATGTTCGGCGTGATCAAGCGGGGCGCCATCGCCGTGCCGTTGTTCACGCTGTTCGGCCCCGACGGCGTGCGCCTGCGGGTGGGCGATTGCAAGCCGAGCCTGCTCATTACCAACGAGGAAAAGCGCGGGGTCGTCGAGGGCCTGGGCACCACCGCGTTCGAGGTCTTCGATGACGCGCTGTGGCAGCAGCTGCAGGCGCTGCCTGCCACCTACGCCAGCACGTCGCGGGCCGACGACCTGGCCGTGTTCCAGTACACGTCCGGCACCACGCGGGAGCTGCCCGAGGCCGTGAAGCACACCCACAAGGCGCTGGTCACGCTGATGGTGGCCGCGCTGTACGGCACGGGGCTGCGCCCCGGCGACCGCTTCATGTGCCCGTCGTCCCCCGCCTGGGGGCACGGCCTGTGGCATGGCACGCTGGCGCCGCTGGCGCTGGGCCTGACGATCGGCAGCTACAGCGGCCGGTTCAACGCCGAGCGGCTGCTGCAGGCGCTGTCGGCCCACCGCTTCAACAACATGTCGGCCGCCGCCACGCACTACCGCATGATGAAGAACTGCGGCAAGGCGGGCGACCACGCCTATCACTTCACGAAGCTGTCGTTCACCGGCGAGCCCATCGACGACGACACGGCCGACTTCGTGCACGAGCGCTTTGGCCTGGAGGTGTGCAGCATGTACGGCACGACCGAGATCGGCGTGGTGCTGGTGAGCTACCCCGGCGCCAGCGACTTCCCGGTCAAGCGCGGCTCGCTCGGCAAGGCCGTGCCCGGCACCCGGGTCGAGGTGCACGACGCGCAGGGGCACATCTGCCCGCCGGGCACCACGGGGCAGCTCATGGTCTTGCGGCGCGGCCAGTGGATACCCACCAAGGACCTGGGCCGCACCGACGAGGACGGCTATTTCTTCCACGGCGGCCGCGCCGACGACGTGATCATTTCCGCGGGCTGGACCATGAGCGCGGTGGAGATCGAGAACGTCATCCTCATGCACGAGGACGTGCTCGAAGCCGCCGTGATCGGCGTGCCCGACGCACTGCGCGGGCAGGTCGTCAAGGCCTTCGTCGTGTCAGGCCGCGAGCGCAGCGAGGGCTTCATCGACGAGATCCAGAACCTTGTCAGGACCAAGCTCAGCCAGCACGAATACCCGCGCCACATCGCGTTCGTGGCGGAGCTGCCCAAGACCCCCGCCGGCAAGGTGCACCGCAAGGTCTTGCGGGAGCGCGAAGCGGTGGCCTGCGCCTGAGCACCCCGCCACCCGCGGTCCCTTCTTCCCTCCGTCTGTCCGTCCATCCATTCACTCATCACCACCACCCCAAGGAGACTCCACCCATGTCCATTGCCACCACCCCGCAGCGCAGCTTTCCCAAGATCACCGACAGCGGCCTCGATGAACTGCGCGAGCGCATCGGCATCAAGATCGGCCAGACCGCCGAGCCCTGGTGCCACGAGGCCACGCGCGACAACATCCGCCACTACGCGCACGGCATCGGCGACGACAACCCCCTGTGGTGCGACCCCGACTACGCGGCCAGGAGCCACTACGGCGGCATCGTCGCGCTGCCCAGCTTCCTGTTCGCCACCAGCCGCATCGTGTCGGGCTATGTGGGCGGCCTGCCGGGCGTGCACGCCATGTGGTCGGGTGCGGACTGGACCTGGCACAAGCCCGTGCGCCGCAACGACGTGATCTCGACCGAGGCCTCGCTCAAGGACCTGATCGAGCACCAGACGCGTTTTGCCGGCCGGGCCATCCAGCAGATCTACCATGTGGACTTCTTCAACCAGGACGGCGACAAGGTGGCCGAGGCCGACAGCTGGTGCTTTCGCACCGAGCGCGACCATGCGCGGGAGCAGGGCAGCAAATACCAGAACGTGCGCGAACGCGGCCCGCGCCAGTACACCGACGAAGAGTTGAACGAGGCCTACAAGCTCTACCGCAACGAGGAAGTGCGCGGCGCCACGCCCCGCTACTGGGACGACGTGAACGTGGGCGACGAGCTGCCCAACATGTTCAAGGGGCCGATGACCGTGACCGGCTTCATCGCCTACGCGCAGGGCTGGGGCGGCCTGTACATCCGCGCCAACAAGCTGGCCTGGAAGCTGATCGACGCGCACCCGGGCGTGGGCATCAAGAACCGCTTCGGCATCCCGGACGTGCCCGAGCGCGTGCACTGGGAAGAAGACTTCGCGCTCGAAGTGGGCGCGCCCGGCGCGTACGACTACGGCCCCGAGCGCACCTCGTGGCTCACGCACCACCTCACCAACTGGATGGGCGACACGGGTTTCCTTCACAAGGCCAGCTGCAAGATTCGCCGCCACAACCCCGAGGGCGACATGCTCTTCATCAAGGGCAAGGTCACGCGCAAGTTCGAGGAGGGCGGCAAGCACCTGATCGAGATCGCACAGGAGGCGCACAACCAGGACGGCGAGCTGTCGGTGCTTGGCGGTGGCGTGGTGGTGTTGCCCCGCCGCGGGTGAATAGCAGCATGACAAGCTTCAGCGCCCCGGCGCTGGAAGGCCTGCGGGTGGTGGACCTCACCCGCGTGCTCGCAGGCCCCCTATGCACCCAGATGCTCGCCGACAATGGCGCCCAGGTGGTCAAGATCGAGCCGCCAGGGGGCGACGAGACCCGGCACCTCGGACCGCCATACGACGACATGGGCCACTCCGCGTACTTTGCCGCGCTGAACCGGGGCAAGAAGGCCATCAGCCTGGACCTGAGCCAGCCCGACGCGCACGAGGTGCTGCACCGCCTGCTGCGGGATGCCGATGTGCTGGTGGAGAACTTCCTGCCCGGCACCATGGAGAAATGGGGCCTGGGCTACGAAGACGTGCTGGCCGAACGCTACCCGCGCCTCATCTACTGCGCCATCTCGGGCTTTGGCCGCGACGGGCCGCTGGGCGGCCTGCCAGGCTACGACGCGGTGCTGCAGGCGCAGTGCGGCCTGATGAGCATCAACGGCGAATCGGCCACGGGCGCCACGCGCATGGGCATTCCCATCGTGGACCATCTGACGGGCTATGTGGCGCTCACCGGCATCCTCATGGCCCTGTGCAGCCGGCACAAAAGCGGTGCCGGGCAGCGGGTGGAGGCCACGCTCTACGACACGGCGCTGAGCCTGCTGCTGCCGCATGCATCGAACTGGTTCGCGTCGAAGAAGGCCCCGGGCCTGCTGGGCAGCGCGCACCCCAACATCGCCCCGTACGACAAGTTCAGGGCGCGCGACGGGCATGTGTTCATCGGCATCCTCAACGATGGCCAGTTCCGCCGTTTCAGCCAGCACATCGGGTGCCCGGGCCTGCCCGAGGATCCCCGGTTCCACGCCAACGCAGACCGCATCGCGCACCGCCAGGCGCTCAAGGACATCATCGAGTCCGCGATTGCCGCGCAGGACTGCGAGCCGCTGTGCGAGGCGCTGATGCGTGTGGGGGTGCCCGCCGGGGTGGTGAACGACGTGCCGCAGGCGCTGGCCCAGGCGCACTGCGCGCACCGCGAGATGATCATCCGGCAGGGCGCGTTCACGGCGCTGCGCGGACCGGCGCGGCTGTACGGCACCCCGGCCCTGCCGGGAGCGCCGCCCCCGGCTTTCAGCCAGCATGCCGACGAGGTGCTGGCCGATCTCGGATTCAATGACGCCCAGAGGCGGGACCTGTATACCCGGGGTGTCGCGCGCACCAGCCCTCTCTGATCTGCAGAGCATAAAAAATAAAGGAGACAAGCATGCGAACCTTCGCTGCCATCATGACCGCTGCCAGTTTGCTGTGGGCGATGCCCGCTGCCCACGCGCAGGCCCAGCACCCCAGCTATCCCACCAAGCCCATCCGCATCATCGTGGCCTATGCCGCGGGGCAGGGCACCGATGTGGCCACCCGATTTTTGGGCGAGCAGCTCGGCCGGGAACTGGGCCAGCCCATCGTCGTCGAGAACAGGGCCGGTGCCGGTGGCAACCTGGGCACCGAGCTCGCGGCCCAGGCCCCGGGCGACGGCTACACCCTGACCATGGGCACCAACGCCACCCATGTGCTCAACCAGTTTCTCTATGCGAAGCTGGCGTTCGATCCCGAGAAGGATTTCGAACCCATCGCCATGGTGGGCACGTTTCCCATGGTGCTGGCGGTGGGGGCCAATGCCCCCCACCATTCAGTGGCGGAACTGCTCGAATCCGTGAAACGCGCCCCCCGCTCGGCCGACATCGCGATGCCCAGCACCTCGGCGCGCCTGGTGGTCGAGTTCCTGAAGGAGCGCTCGTCGGCCCCGTTGTTCGGCGTGCCCTACAAAGGCTCGGGCAACGCGGTGACCGACGTGCTGGGTGGCCAGCTGCCGGCGGTCATCGACACGCCCCTGGCGCTGCGGCCCCACATCGCGGCCGGCAAGCTGCGCGCCATTGGCGTCACGTCGGCAACCGCCAGCAACCTGGCGCCCGGCGTGAAGCCCATCGCGGAGCAGGGCCATCCGGGTTTCGAGTTCGTGGCGTGGAACGCGCTGTATGCGCCCAGGGGCACGCCGGCGGCGGTGACCGGTGTTCTCAATGCGGCGGTCAACAAGGTGCTGGCCCGGCCCGAAGTGCGCCAGCGCCTGCTGGAACTGGGCTTCGAGCCCGCGGGGGGAACGGCCGCGGCCCTGATCGAGTTCGCCAGGAAGGAGCGCCAGCGCTGGGCGCCCATCATCAAGGCCGCGGGCATCCGCGCGGACTGACGCAAGGCTCCGCTCAGGAGCCCGCCTGGAACGTGCCCGGGAAGAGATTCCCGGGCACTTCGATGGTGGCGGGCACATAGCGCAATTGGGCGCGCATCAGCGGGGTGCCCCCCGTCTGGCCGCGCTCCTCGCACCAGGCCTCGATGGCCACACACGCATCCTCGCCGCTGCTGGACACCAGGCGGCCCGTGAACGTCACACATTGGCCCAGCCGGGGCCGGGCCAGCAGCGTGACGTCGGACAGCCCCACCAGCTCGACCGGCGCTCCAAAATGCTGCCCCGGCAGCACGGCCCCCGCGAGGTCCATGGTGGCCAGCAGCCAGCCCGTGGGCACCTGGCCGCTGGCATCGATGTCCGCGGGCATGGTGATGGTCTTGAGCAGTGTCTGTGCCGCCGCGGTACCGGGCGCCGGCATGGTCAGCTCCCGCCCAGCAGGCGAGACAGCTCGGCCGCCTCCCGCTGCATGACCTGGGCCAGCTGCTGCACCACGGCGGCACCCATCTGGCTGCTGAGCCCGACCACCACCAGGGTGTGGACCAGCCGTCCGCCCGGCGCGAAGACGGGCACGGCCACGACCGTGATGCCGGCCATGAAGTTGTCGCGGTCCAGGCTCCAGCCCCGGGACCGCGTGAGCTCGACCTCCTTCTTCCAGGTGGTGTACGTGGGGGCCTTGTCCCACACCACCCGGGCGAATTTCTCCTTGAGCGCGGGCCAGCTTTCGCCGCTGTAGGCCGCGATCAGCCGCCCCGTGGCGCTGACCAGCGTCTCGAACTGGCTGCCCACATCGGTGTGGACCCGAAACGGCTGGCTGGAGCGGGACAGCGCCAGCACCATCACCGTCTGGCGCGATGTGATCTCCACGCCCATGGCCGTCACGCCGAACTGCGCGGCCAGGCGGTCGAGCACCGGCTGCACCAGCTGCGTGAAGCCGCCGCCCTCCAGCACGCTGCGGGCCAGGCTGATCATGCCGGTGCCCAGCGCGTAGCGCTTGGTCGACGGGTCGAGCGTGACCAGGTCTTCGGCCACCAGCACCCGCAGGATGTGCAGGCAGGTGCTGGGCACCAGGTGCAAGGCTTCGGCCACCGTCTTCAGCGTGAGCGGCTGCTTGTGCTCGCCCAGCAGCCGCAGGATGGCGATGGAGCGTGTCACGGCGGGCACGGGGCGCACGCGCACGCCTTTGGTCGGCTTGGTGTCGGCGGGGGGCGGGGCGGGCTTGGAGCGGGAGGCCATGGGCGGGTTCTGGAGCTTCAAACCGGCAAGCGTAAACCCATTTGTGGCCGCGTCGGCTGCAGCGCCGTGGTGCGGCCGGGCGCCGAAGAGGGCCATCAGGCTGTGGTGGGCGGGAATGTCCAGGGCGCGCTCCTTGTCAGGGTACAAAGGAATTTCGGCCACGGCGTGACGGCGGGCAGATGCCGGTGCGGGGCTGGCCGGCTTCATTTCATGGCTTTCATGAGCGCATGGGCCGTCAGCACCAGGCTCGCGCCCGCGCGCAGCTCGCCGCGCATGAAGACCAGGCTGCCGGTGCGCTCGATCACCTCGGCCCGCGCCTCGACGAACTGGCCGGGCCGCACCGGGCTCACGAAATGGGAATCGAGCTGCAACGTGACGCAGGGGCTGCGGCCGCAGGCTTCCCAGGCCACGGCGCTGAGGGCGTGGTCCATCAGGGTCATCAGCGCGCCGCCGTGGGCCGCCCCCGCGGGGTTGAGGTGCTGCGGTCCGACCGCGAAGCCATAGGCCCAGCCATGGTCTTCCCGCTGGGCCCACAGCGGCCCCGCGTGCTGGATGAAGCCGGCCAGGCTGCGCGCCTTCCAGCCCGTGCCTGGGGGAGAGAGGGTATCGGGCAATGTGAACTCCTCGCACCTGTCTGCAGGGCAGGTGGTGGAGGTAAATTGTACTTTTGAAAAATAATTGTATTAGTACAAAATACCTTGGGCTTGAAGCTGCCCGGCCTGCGCGCCCATCCGCAGGCCGGGCCAAAAGCCCTGGAGCCGGCCGGCGGAATGGGCCGGGCCGCAGGAACCGCCGGAGTCCCTCAGGGCAGCTGCACCGTGTCCGCCAGGTGCCCGTACACCGCCGCGATGCGCCGCAGGTGGCGCGACTCGGGGTGCGTGAGCAGCCACAGCCCGTTGTCGCACTCGGGCAGCGAGCCGGTGAGCGGGCGCAGGTCGCCGCGGCCCTGGGCCAGGAAGGTGGGCAACACGCCCACGCCCGCGCCCCGGGCCACCAGTTCCATCACGGTGAGCAGGCTGTTGACGCGGTAGGTGGGTTGCGCCCTGGGGTACTGCTTCTTGCGCCAGCGCACCGAGGGGTGGCCGGGCATGGAGTCGTCGGGCGCGACCCAGGCCGCGCGGCCCGCCTCCACGTCGGACAGTGCCAGCGGGTTCGAGGCTGCGGTGTACAGCGCCGAACGGATCATGCCCAGCTGCCGGCCCACCAGGTGTTGCGGCGGGCGCCTGGTGGCGCGCACGGCGATGTCGGTGTCGCGCCGCGTGAGGCTCACCAGTTCATTGCCTGCATGCAGCTCGTACACCAGGGCCGGGTGGCGGGGCTGCAGCACCTGCAGGGCGGGGGCGATGAGGCCCTGCAGGATGGTGTCGGTGGTGGAGATGCGCACCGTGCCCGAGACCTGCTCGGGCTGCGCCTGCGTGGCGGTGCGGGCGGCCTCCAGCGCGGCTTCCACGCGCTCGGCCTGCTCGGTCAGGGCCTGGGCCAGCTCCGAGGCGCGGTAGCCCGCGCGCGAGCGCTCGAACAGTGGCTGGCCCAGCCCGCGCTCGATGCGCTGGATGGCGCGGAACACGGTGGACGCATCCACGCCCAGTCGCTCACCGGCCGCCGCCAGCGTGCCGGTGCGCACCATGGCCAGCAGCACCTCCAGCTCGGCGGCGCCCAGGCGGTATTGCGCTGGTGCAATGGATGTTTTCATGAATGCGTATTTTTTTTGCGTAAATGCAATCATAAATTCTGCCTGTCGCCCGTGCCACCGCTGTGTGCAGCGGCGATGCTCCCAACCCCTTTTTGCACAGAAAGCCCGCCACTGCCATGAAGCTCTACTACGCCCCCGGCGCCTGCTCGCTCGCCGTCCACATTGCGCTGCGCGAGGTCGGCGTCCCCTTCGACCTGACCAAGGTGGACCTGGCGCACCACACCACCGAGACGGGTGCCAGCTACCTCGACATCTCCCCGCGCGGCTACGTGCCCTTGCTGGAGCTGGACGACCAGTCGCGCCACACCGAAGGCGCGGCGCTGCTGCAGTACGTGGCCGACCTGGACCCGGCGCAGGCGCTGATCGGCAAGCCCGGCTCGCGCGAGCGCCTGGCCGTGCTGGAGTGGCTCACCTTCGTCAGCACCGAGCTGCACAAGGGCTTCAGCCCCTGGCTGTGGCACAAGGAAACGGCCGAGTCCACGCGGCAGGCGGCCAAGGCCAAGCTGGCCGCGCGTTTTGCGGAGCTGGATGCCGTGCTCTCGCGCAGCGACTTCCTGGCGGGCGCGTACAGCGTGGCCGATGCGTATGGCTTCACCATCGTCAACTGGGCCCACCTGCTGGGCATGCCGCTCACGGCCTACCCGCATCTGCAGGCCTGGATGGCACGCGTGGCGGCCCGCCCGCAGGTGCAGGCCGCGCTGCGCGCCGAGGGGCTGGCACCGTGAGCGCAGCAGCGGCTGGCGCGCCCGCGCTCACGCTGGTCTCGCACGCGCTGTGCCCGTATGTGCAGCGCGTGGCCATCGTGCTGCGCGAGAAGGGCCTGGCGTTCGAGCGCCGCACCATCGACCTCGCCCACAAGCCCGACTGGTTCCTGGCCCTCTCGCCGCTGGGCAAGACGCCGGTATTGCAGGTGCGCGGCCAGAGCCTGTTCGAGTCGGCGGTGATCTGCGAGTACCTGGACGAGGTCGCCATGCCCACACTGCACCCGCAGGACCCGCTGCAGCGCGCCCGCCACCGTGCGTGGATGGAATTTGGCTCCACGGTGCTCAACACCATCGGCGCTTTTTACGCCGCGCCGGATGAAGCCGCGCTGCGGGCCCGCGCGCAGGAGCTGCGCGGCCGCTTCGTGCAGCTCGAAGAAGCGCTGGGTGCGTTCAGCGGCGCGGGGCCGTACTTTGCGGGGCCGGATTTCGGCATGGTGGATGTGGTGTTCGGCCCCGTGTTCCGGTACTTCGACGTCATCGACACGTTGCCGGGCGTGGACGGCCTGGGTCTCTGGCAAGGCTTGCCACGTGTGCTGCGCTGGCGCACAGCGCTGGCCGCGCGCGCCTCGGTGCAGCAGGCCGTCAGTGCGGACTATGCCGAAGGGCTGCGTGTGTTCCTGCGGGCGCGCGGCTCGGCACTGTCGCGCCGCATGGACGCGGTGGCGGCGTAGCTGCCTCGATTCAATCGGCCCAGGTGCCCGGCGCCAGCCCGTCGAGCGTGTAGGGCCCGATGGCCGCGCGGATGAGCCGCAGCGTGGGGTGGCCCACGGCGGCCGTCATGCGCCGCACCTGGCGGTTGCGGCCTTCGCGGATGATGAGTTCGATCCACGCGGTGGGGATGGCCTTGCGCTCGCGGATGGGCGGGTTGCGCGCCCACACGGCAGGCGCGGGCGCCAGCAGGCGCGCGCGGGCGGGCAGGGTGGGGCCGTCGTTCAGCACCACGCCGCTGCGCAGCGCGGCCAGCGCGGCTTCGCCCGGGATGCCTTCCACCTGCACCCAGTAGGTCTTCTCCATCTTGAAGCGCGGGTCGGCAATGCGGGCCTGCAACGGCCCGTCGTTGGTCAGCAGCAGCAGCCCTTCGCTGTCGGCGTCCAGCCGCCCCGCCACATACACGCCGGGCAGGTCGATGTAGTCCTTCAGGCCCTGCCACTTGCCTTCGGCGGTGAACTGGCTCAGCACGCCATAGGGTTTGTTGAAGCGGATCAGGCGCGAGGTCATGCGGGGAATTGTGTTTGAATGAAATTGGCCGCTGGCGCTTGTCCATCAAGCGCAAGAAGCTATCAAAATAATAGCTATGCGGGGACAAACAGCGCCGGGTCCACCATGGTGCGGTTGAGCATCACGCCCCAGTGCAGGTGCGGGCCGGTCACGCGGCCGGTGGCGCCCACCTTGCAGAACGCGTCGCCCGCGTTCACCACGTCGCCCACGCGCACGTCCTTGCTGCTGAGGTGGGCGTACACGGTGAGCAGGCCCCGGCCGTGGTCGAGCCACACCGTGCCGCCGCTGAAGAAGTAGTCGCCCACGTCGATCACCCGGCCCGCCAGCGGCGCCACGATGGGCGTGCCCGTGGGCGCGGCGATGTCCATGCCGCTGTGCGGGTTGCGCGGCTGGCCGTTGAACACGCGCCGCAGCCCGAACGAGCTGGAGCGCCGCCCCGGCACCGGCACGCGCATGCGCGGCGATGCCGGCGCCTGGCCCGCGGGCTGCTCGGTGAAGGTGGCCATGACCCCGGCCTGGTGCTCGCGCTCGCGCTCGTAGCGTGCCTGGTCCTCGGGCGAGAGGTCCACCGTGCGCGGCGACACCTGCAGGTGCTGCTCCTTGTACTGCTTGTGCGCGACGGTGTAGTGCACCAGGCGCGGGCTGCCGCCGCCTTCGGCCAGCACGGTGATGAACGCATCGCCGGGCGCGGCGGCCAGCGGGATGCCCACGAGGGCGGTCCATTCGATGGCATCGCCCACCACCCGCAGCGGCACATCCACATCGCCCTGGCGCACCTGCGCCACCGGCCGCATGGCCGCGGGCCCGAGCGACAGCCGCGCCACGCCCCCCGGCACCTGCAGCGCCTGGGGCCATACGGTGGGCGCGGGTGGCAAGGGCTTGGCGTGCAGCAGCCCCAGCATGGCGGGCTGCGCCAGAAGACCCGCCGCGCCCACCAGGGCGCTGCGACGGTTGATGGGGAGGGCTGGGTGGACGAGGGCAGGGCGGGCAGATTCAGACACGGCAGGGCAGGGATAAAAAGCGCAGTGGTGTGTGTTTGGGGAGACGGTGCGATGCGGCCGCTGTCGCGACCCGCACCAGCGATTGTGCCCCCGGTGTTGGCGGTGTCCGCCTACATTGCTCCGCCGGGCCGCCACCTACCATCGCGCCATGCCGAAAGCCGCCCACCGCCGCCGCCCTTCCACCCTGCTCACGGTTTTTCTCACGGCCCTGGCCACGGGCGCGCTGGTGTTGCTGGCGCTCAACTTCACGGCCGGCGAGAAGAAGGTGCAGCAACAACTGCCGCGCCTGTACAGCACCGCCCACCCGCAGTTCGAACGCGCGCTGGGCAGCCTGCTGGGCCCGGGCATCGTGGGCGGCAATGCGGTGACCGAGCTGCTCAACGGCGACCAGATCTTTCCGCCCATGCTGGCGGCCATCCAGGCGGCGCAAAAAAGCGTCACGTTCGAGACGTACATCTACTGGTCGGGCGACATCGGCAAGCAGTTTGCCGACGCCCTGAGCGAGCGCGCCCGCGCCGGCGTGCCGGTGCATGTGCTGCTCGACTGGGTGGGCAGCGCCAAGATGGAAGAGAGCTACCTGGCCGAGATGAAGGAGGCGGGCGTGCAGATCGAGAAGTTCCACAAGCCCCATTGGTACAACCTGGCGCGCCTGAACAACCGCACCCACCGCAAGCTGCTGGTGGCGGACGGGCAGGTGGCGTTCACCGGCGGCGTGGGCATCGCGCCCGAGTGGACGGGCCACGCACAGGACCCCGACCACTGGCGCGACTCGCACTACCTGGTGCGCGGCCCCGCCGTGGCGCAGATGCAGGCCACATTTCTGGACAACTGGCTCAAGGTCACCGGCAAGGTGCTGCATGGCGAGGCGTACTTCCCGGCCATCGCGCCGGCGGGCACGCAAAAGGCGCAGATGTTCTCCAGCTCGCCTTCGAGCGGCAGCGAGAGCATGCAGCTCATGTACCACCTGGCCATCACGGCGGCCGAGCGCAGCATCGACCTGTCGGTGGCGTATTTCGTGCCCGATGAACTGACCCGCAAGTTGCTGATGGACGCCCTGGCGCGCGGCGTGCGCGTGCGCCTGGTCACCCCCGGCGAACACACCGACACCGAGACGGTGAAAGCCGCATCCCGCGCCACCTGGGGCGAGCTGCTGCAGGCCGGGGCCGAGATCTATGAGTACACGCCCACCATGTACCACTGCAAGGTCATGATCGTGGACCAGCTGCTGGTGTCGGTGGGCTCCACCAATTTCGACAACCGCTCGTTCCGCCTGAACGACGAGGCCAACCTCAACGTGTACGACGCGGCATTCGCCAGGCGCCAGACAGCGGTGTTTGAAGACGACATCCGGCGGTCACGCCGCGTGACGTACGAGGCCTGGCGGGACCGCCCGCTGCGGGAGAAGGCGCACGAGAAACTGACGGGCTGGCTGCGCTCGCAGCTGTAATGGTGCTTGGGTGAAATAGGGCGCCAGCGCTCATGGTGAAATCGCCGGCCGCTATCAAAAGTGTAGTTTTCTGCTTTGGATGCGGCGTGGGGCGGGGGCGCCCCACGCCGGCATTGTCCCCTGTCCCACCGCTCAGTGCGTCACAAACTCGTACGTCACCGCTTCGCTGTCCACCATGTCGAGGATGTCGTCCAGCACGTCCTCGTCGTCGGTGCTGGCCCACAGGTCTTCGGGGTCGGCCGCAAACAGCGGTTCGATGGCGATGTCCATGTACTTGCCATCGGGTAGCTTGATGACGGGCGTGCCCTCGGAGGTATCGGCCAGCTCCCAGTCATCGGGCACGGTCATTTCGAGTTGGATGGTGACGTTGAGTTTTTTCATGGCGAGTCCTTGTTGCTGAACCGGGCAGGGTAACCGAGTTTGACAAGAAATGGGCGCGTAGCGCTTATTGGACAAGCGCAATATGCTATAAAAAATAGAGCATTGGCCGTGGACGGAGCCTGGGCGTGCCGGCCCCTGCGCGGTGCGGGCCTGCATGGCACGCCGCTTGCAACGCTGGGGTGTTGTGCAAACGCTGCCGTCAACGCGCGTCCATGCACGCGTGCACTGCCCGTCCTGCGCCGCTGGCACCACCCCGGATGAACGCCCCTGGCTTTTGCCCGGGGGCCTGCTGTAATGTTTGCGGCGACGGGGTGTGCCGGCCGCTGCGGCCCGCGTGGCCGGTGCACCGTGCTGCCACACCCTTCGCCAAGCCACCTTTCACCCACTGGAGAACCTCGAAATGATCCCCAAGAAAATCCTCGCCCTTGCCGCAGCCGCCTTGGTGGCCAGCCTTGCTTTCAGCCAGGCCGCGCAGGCCGGCCCCCGGCTCGACAAGATCATGGAGGCCAAGGTCATCCGCGTGGGCACGCCTGGCGACTACCGCCCGTTTGCCATCAAGACCGACGCGGGCTACTCGGGCCATGACATCGACGTGATCGAGACCATGGCCAAGGAGCTGGGTGTGAAGATCGAATACGTGCCCACCACCTGGCCCAACCTGGTGAAGGACCTGCAGGGCGACAGGTTCGATGTGGCGGTGGGCGGCATCACGCGCAACGTCAACCGCATGCGCATCTTTGACATGCTGCCCGGCTACGCACCCTTCGGCAAGGTGGCCCTGGTGCGCGCGGCCGACAAGGCCAAATACACCAGCGTGGACGCGATGAACCAGCCCACGGTGCGTGTCATCAAGAACCCCGGGGGCACCAACGAAACCTATGTGCTGGCCAACCTGAAAACAGCCCAGGTCAGCACGCACGACAAGAACGCCGAGATCCCCGCGCTGATCGCCGAGGGCAAGGGCGACGTGATGATCACCGAGACGTACGAGGCCCTGCACTATGCCAAGGCCGACCCGCGCCTGCACGCCGCGTTCGTGGATGCACCGCTCACGCCCAAGAACTACCTGGGCTTCATGCTGCCCACCGACGATGCCGACTATGTGCGCGTGATGGGCTTCGTGTGGGGCCTGGTGGACAGCCGGGGCACCATCAAGCAAGCCGCCGACAAGTGGCTGAAGTGAAGTGATGTGATGTGAATTGAGGGAAGGGGAGGGGCTGGGGCGGCGGGCGCGTGGCGCGGCACCGCCTGCCGGTGCGCTGCCGTTCACCTTGCGGCCGGGCCGTGTGCATGGCCCGGCCGGCACCGATTTACTCCGCCGGAATCTCCGGCTCCACCAGCAGCGCCAGCAGCTGCAGCGACTCCTGCCAGCCCAGGTAGCACGCCTCGGCGGGGATCACGGCCGGAATGCCCGCCTGCACGATGGACACCTCGGTGCCCACGATCACTTTTTTCAGCTGGATGGTGGTGCGCATCTCGCCCGGCAGGTTGGGGTCGTCGAACCGGTCGGTGTGCACGATGCGCTCGCCCGGAACCAGCTCCACATACTCGCCACCAAACGCATGCGTCTGGCCGTTGCTGAAGTTGGTGAACTGCATGCGGTAGGTGCCGCCCACGCGGGCATCCAGGCTCAGCACCCGGCCGGTGAACCCATGGGGCGGCAGCCACTTGCACATGGCGTCGGGGTCCAGGAACGCGCGGTAGATGCGCTCGGCCGGTGCGCGCAGCACGCGGTGCAGGGTGACGGTGCCTGTGGGGGTGGTGTTGGTGGTCATGCTGGGGTCTCCTTGGGGGTGGACATCAGGGTGGATGAAGGCGTGAGCCGCTCAACCATATCGCTCATTCAACGTGTTCACACCCTGACGACGAACGGGCCCGCGCGTTTTCGACAAGCCGCCGCTGCCACCGCGGTTTTTTTTCGTTTCAGGCGGAAACCGTGCGGGCCCCAAAACTCTCGCTGCCCTGGGCCCAGGCCAGCAGCCGGTCGATGTTGGGGTGCTTGCCCGGGAAGGCCTGCGCGTCGGCCACATGCTCGGCGTACCACTCCAGCCCCAGGGTGGCGGCCGCGGGCGTGATGCGGCCGCCATACAGCGCCGCCAGCGCGGCATACACGGCCAGCGAACCCGTCTGGCCGGGCTTGTTCTCGATGGTGGCCAGCACCTGGCCGCCAGCGTCCAGCAGGTGCAGGGCGGCGAGGTGGCTTGTGGAAGGAAGCAGCTGAAGGCGGTTTGCGAAATTCATGGGCAAGGACAAAGGGTGGGTGCCACGGGCGGATTCCCCGGCCCGCAGCGAATGGATGGATCGTGTGGGCCCGCATTGTCGTGCCACCCGGTGGGCCGCACAAACGATCCCGTGTCCCGCGCAGCGCGCCTGAATCTTTTTACGAAGGATTGACCAATTCATAGCTGTTTGGTTATTATTCGTCACCCATAACCAATGAGTTATATCCTGTGAAATCCCCTGAAGACCTGACCTTCGCGGCGTTGTCGGACCCCACGCGCCGTTCCATCTTCCAGCAGCTGTCCCGGGAGGGGCAGCAGACCGTGAACGTGCTGACGGGGCATTCCCACATTTCGCAACCCGCAGTGTCCAAGCACCTGGCCGTGCTCAAGCGCGCGGGGCTGGTGGAAGACCGCCGTGCCGGGCGCGAAACCTACTACCAGGTGCGGCGCGAAGGGTTGGAGCCCCTGGTGGACTGGATGAGCGTCTATGCCGGCTTCTGGAACCAGCGCCTGGATGACCTGGAGAACCTGCTCGGACGCATGGACCAATGACTGCGCAACTCCACTCCAGCAAAGACACCATGCAGAACCGCCATCACCGTTCCAGCCCCGAGGCTGCCGTCGCGCTCACCTTGCAGGCGGTGCGCCATGGCTGACGCAACCCGATCCCATGGCCCCACCCCCACGGCGCAAGGCACCCGGTCCCTGGTGTTTGAGCGGCAGCTACCCCACCCGCGCGAGAAGGTCTGGCGCGCGCTCACCCAGTCCTGGCTGATGCAGGAGTGGCTCATGCCAAACGACTTCGTGGCCGAGGTGGGGCACCGCTTCACGGTGCGCGCGCAGCCGCTACCGGGCTGGTCGGGCGTAACGCACTGCGAGGTGACCCTGGTGGAGGAGCCCAGCCAGCTCGCCTACCGCTGGGGCAACGGCACCGAGTCGGCCAATGGGCTCATCACCCACATCACCTGGACCTTGCAGGAGCACGGCGGCGGCACGCTGCTGCGCATGGAGCAGGCGGGTTTCCGGCCCAACGATGGCATCAGCTTCGAGCGCATGGGCGGCTTGTGGCCGCGCATTCTGGAGCGCCTGGAGCAGGTGGTGCACAGCCGCGAAGGCCCCTAACGCCCAGCTTGCCACGGCCTAGCCAACCTCCCTCATATCCCTCACCCACAGTTTCTCAACCCATGAACTCAAGCATGAACATGACCCTGACGACGCCCACTCCCCAACCCACCCGCGCCCCTGGTGTGCGCATTGCCATCGTCTTTCACAGCGGCTATGGCCACACGGCCCGGCAGGCCCAGGCCGTGAAAGAAGGCGTGGCGCAGGTGGAGGGCACCGAGCCCCTCCTCATGACCGTGGAAGAAGCGCCTTCGCGATGGAATGACCTCGCGTCCGCCGACGCCATCATCTTCGGCGCGCCCACCTATGTCGCCAGCGCCTCTGCGCAGTTCAAGGCTTTTCAGGAAGCCACGTCCAACGTGGTCATGGCCAAAGGCCTCGGCTGGAAGGACAAGATCGCCGCGGGCTTCACCAACTCCGGCTCGCGCTCGGGGGACAAGCTTTCCACCCTGATGCAGATGGCCCTGTTCGCCGCGCAGCACGGCATGCACTGGGTGAACCTGGCGCTGCCCCCGGGCAACTGCTCGTCCACCGGGTCGGAGGAAGACCTGAACCGCCTGGGCTTCTGGCTGGGCGCCGCCGCGCAGTCCAACACCGACCAGGGTGCCGACGTGGTGCCGCCAGAGGCAGACCTGGCCACGGCGCGGTACCTGGGGGCACGCGTGGCCCACACCACGCTGCAGTTTGTGCGGGGGCGTGTGCACTGAGGCTGGCTTGTGGCCTTCTGGCCAGCGCGCTGAGATTTCAGTGAAATGGGCTGCTGGCGCTGGATGGATGAGCGCTGGCAGCTATCAAAACTGAAGCGCAACCGATTCCAGGAAGAAAGACGCACCGGCCCCTGCGCGCGCGGGCACCGGTTCAGGCCTGCCACACCCCAAACCCCGCCGAGCGCAGGTCGATGCCGATCTCGATCTCCCGGTCCACCGCGTCTTCGTAGCTCATGGGGTTGAAGCCTTCGTACAGGTCGGGCAGCAGGCGCAGGCCGTACTGCTGCACAAACCGGTTCGCCTGGATGCCTGCCTTGTGCTTGTCAAACCGCACGTCCGGGTCCAGGCCCGTCATGCCCACGTACACGCAGGGTTTGCCGTCGATGTAGCCGGGATTGTTCTTGCGAAAGCGGGGCTCGTTCAGCACGTCCTTCGAAAGCTCGACGACATAGACGTGGTGGTGGAGTTTGCGGCGGGGCATGGAGCGACAGGAGGAAAAAAGAACCACCGGCGCAGCGGGAACACGCGCAGGCAGCGCCGGCAAGCGTAGCAAAACCCGGCGCATTGCTGGCGCGGATGCTCCGGCACTGCCCAATTTCGCGCCTTTTAAAACTAAAAAGAATATTAATTCAAATTCAAATGCGAATTGATATATACTGACTGGGTTGCAGTCACGGCCCTTGACGCGTGCCGTCACCGCAACGCCTGCTCTGTGGCGGCCATCCGCCCCAGTCCAGCCGCCTTTTGCGACCTTTGTCGCCCAGTGGGTCTGTAGAGCTGCAGCCCACCGAGTCCCTCGATGCTCACGCAGGTCGATTTCCAAGCCTGCGATCCTGAATGAACCAGATTTCAAAGACCGCCATTTCCATGGGCCAGTACGTCGTTTCGCCCGCGACACACCCGACCGACTGCGGCCGCTTCCGCGCCTCCTTCTCGGTCCATCGTTCCCAAGGCAACGGCAGCTACTGCCGTGTCTTCCGTTTCGACAAAGCCTTTGCCTCGCGCGAAGCCGCCCGGCTCTTTGCCGTTACCCAGGGCTGGCTGCAAACGTGCATGCCGCATCCCCCCGTGTGCTGATGGATGGCCTGTCCACCGCAGACCCCATCCACGCTTCCCCGTTGTGGCGGACATCCGGTCCGCACACCCTTGTCCCAACGGTGCGCCCTGCGTTGCGCGCCCTCCTTCAGAAAGGCTCCTCCATGAGCACCAAGATCTACGTGGGCAACCTGCCCTATTCCGTGACCGATTCCAGCCTGGAAAGCAACTTTGCCGAGTTTGGCCGGGTTTCCTCCGCCAAGGTCATGATGGACCGCGAAACCGGTCGCTCCAAGGGCTTCGGCTTTGTGGAAATGGCGTCCGCCGAAGTCGCCCAGGCCGCCATCACCGCGCTGCACGGCATGTCCGTCGATGGGCGCGCGATTGTCGTGAACCTCGCCCGCCCCCGCGAAGAGGGTGGCGGCTCGGGTGGCTACAGCGCGGGCGGCTACAGTGCCAGCAAACGCTCGGACATCGGCTACGGCACGGGTGGCTACGGCGGCGGGCGCTACTGAACCCGGCAGCTTCCTCTGAAAAACCGGCTCCGCGGAGCCGGTTTTTTTTTCGTCCCGGCCCAGCGGCATGGAGCCATCCCCACAGCGGCGCGGGCCACCTTGCGCGCGCGGTGCACTGGGGCAGAATCCAGCCATTGGTGAGCTGAAGAACGGCAAACCAAGGAAGCACATCACATGAAATCCATCCATTGGTTCTCCCTGGCTGCGCTCGTCCTGGGGCTGGCGCTGCTCTTCCTGGGGTCTTCAACCGCAGGCGGGGTCGTCCTGGGGCTTGCCTTCGCCGTGGAGCTGATTTGCTCCGCATTGACGGGAAAACAGACGAACGATGGCACCCATTGATGTCCGCAAGGGGCGCGGAAGCGGCGCCGTCCGTGAAGAAAAAAATGGCCGGCCAACCTAGGCCCGCCTGGAGGCCTCCTACGGAGGGCTTCCCAAAGCGCCTAGCAGGCGTGCGCTCACCTCTGATGCATCAAGCGTGGCGAACTGCATGTTGTGCTGATCCGTCAGCCGGCCGTGGCCCGGTTCCATGCCACCGTCAGCGCCGTAGCCCATGGCCTTGAACTTCCAGACCCCGCCGACCAGCTTGAGCGAACCCACATGCGCCCCATCGGCGGTGTGCACTGACACCACCCCGGCGTTGAGCGGCAACAACTGCAAGGGGCCCGCCACCGGGCCGGGCGGCACGTGGGCGAAGGTGGGAGTGAACGTGGCCGACAAGGGCTGGGTGTGAGGCATGGCGGTGTTTGTATCGTAAAAGCGCGGCGCCCACCGCCTGGTGCCGTGCGGGGAATCGGCAGGCAGAAGTCTGTCTACGGCCACAAGCGGTCGTCCGTTTTGTTTAACCACTCTAACCAAAGGCGTTCGACCTGTACCTGTACATCATTGTGAACATGCCTCGGCAGACAAGGTCAGCGGGATATTCCAGGTAGAGATCGCGTGGACGTGAGCCGACCGCTGAGTTTGAGGCCATCGCGCATGTTCATCACGAGGAGTGAAAAGTTCACTGCCCCCGCCAACAGCTCCACACCTTGCAACGCATAGAAAACGCCGTCGAAACGACCGGCATTGGCCCAAGACGCCAGTACGAAAGCGCTGGGCAGCAGCACCAACAGGCCGTTGGCTGCCACCAGCTTCATGCGTCGACCCTTGACGCTGACGAGGCGACCGCCACGGCCCTTCGCAAGTGAAAAACCACTGCCGCCCGTGGCAACCATTGACGGTATCAATAGCCACATACCGCTCAACACCGCGTTCTTGACGACAGCGACACTTGCCTGATCCATGAAAAACTCTGACACGACGGTCGATAGCCAGAACGTGGTGATGCAAAGCAGCGCGACAGATCCGAAGATTGCATGGAGTTTCGATTTCATGATTTGATCTTTGAAGAGGTGTTGACGTTCTGCAGCTCACGCAGCATTGATTCGAGCGTTTGTGTGGCAATGCTGGATTGGGCAGCCGGAATCAGCGTAGCCAATTCGGCAGCTCGTGCGGTCCACATGGCATCGGCCTTGCGGTACAGGGTCAAACCCTGTGGGGTCAAGGCGTAAACCGGCGAGCGCCGATGCGTCGGATTCGGATGCGCCTCGACAAGCCCCTGTTCGAGCAGCAGGTTGAGTTGCTTTTGCGCCCCCTGCCGCGTGACGCCCATCGCTTCGCCCACCTGAGGGGCGGTCAGTGGCGTGCTGGCCAGCGCTATGGCGCCCAGCATCTGCCAGCGAGCGCTGGTCAGACCGAGAGGCGCGACCAGCTGGTCACCCCACTGCAACAACACGCCGTTCACGCGAAACACGGACAGCGTCAACTGGGTGACGGCTACGGCGCCTAGGTTAGGCGCAGTTGGGACTGGATTTTGCCGATTCATGACAACTAGTTTCCATTATTGGAAACTAGTTGTCAATATGGGCAGAAGTTCACGAAGATTGGCCGGTCAAGTAACGAGTGGTTTCTGTTGAACCCAGAAGGTCCGCTTTGGGCTCTAAGCTGTCATCAGCCCAAAAGCAAAAGGCCGGAAGACCTCACAGTCTGCCGGCCTTTCTTTGTTCAGAGAGAAATCACTTCCCCCAGGAATCCTTCAAACCCACCGCCAAGTTGAACACCGGCTTCCCCGCCGCGTGATCCACCCGGTCCGCCACAAAATACCCATGCCGCTCGAACTGGAACTTGTCGTCTGGCCGTGCATTGGCCAATGACGGCTCCACGATGGCTGTCACCACCTTCAGGCTGTTCGGGTTCAGGCTTTCGATGAAGTCCTTGCCGCCTGCGTCGGGCTGGGCGTCCAGGAACAGGCGGTCGTACATGCGCACTTCGGCCTGCACGCCGTCGGCCACGCCCACCCAGGTGATGGCGGCCTTGACCTTCACGCTGTCGGCGCCGGGGGTGCCGCTCTTGGTGTCGGGCACCACGGTGGCCAGCACTTCGGTGATGTTGCCAGCGGCATCCTTGGTGCACCCGGTGCATTCGATGACGTAGCCGCCCTTCAGGCGCACCTTGTTGCCCGGGAACAGGCGCTTGTAGCCCTTGGGGGGCACTTCTTCAAAGTCTTCGCGTTCGATCCAGACTTCCTTGCCGATGGTGAAGTGGCGCTCGGGGCTTTCCACGCCTTCAGGGGGGTGGGGCAGGGAGGGCAGGGTGCAGGGCTCCAGGTGGCCCGCGCCCATGACGTCGTCCCAGTTGGTGAGCACCAGCTTGACGGGGTTGAGCACAGCCATGCCGCGGAAGGCCTTGAGCTCCAGGTCTTCGCGCAGGCAGCCTTCCAGGGTGCTGTAGTCGATCCAGCTGTCGCTCTTGGTCACGCCGATGCGTTCGGCAAAGGTCTGGATGGCCTCGGGCGTGTAGCCCCGGCGGCGCAGGCCCACGATGGTGGGCATGCGCGGGTCGTCCCAGCCGCTGACCTTGTGGTCATACACCAGCTGCGCGAGCTTGCGCTTGCTGGTGATGACGTAGGTGAGGTTCAGGCGCGCGAATTCGTACTGGCGGGGGGGCGGGCTGGCCAGCAGGCCGCCTTCGGTCAGGCGCTCCAGGAGCCAGTCGTAGAACGGGCGCTGGTCTTCGAATTCCAGCGTGCACAGGCTGTGGGTGATTTGCTCCAGCGCATCCTCGATGGGGTGCGCGTAGGTGTACATCGGGTAGATGCACCAGGTGTCGCCGGTGTTGTGGTGCGTGGCGCGGCGGATGCGGTAGATGGCCGGGTCGCGCATGTTGATGTTGGGGCTGGCCATGTCGATCTTGGCGCGCAGCACCATGGAGCCGTCTTCGTGCAGGCCGGCCTTCATCTCGCGGAACTTGGCCAGGTTTTCGGCCGGGGTGCGGCTGCGAAAGGGGCTGTCGGTGCCGGGCTTGCTGAAGTCGCCGCGGTTGATGCGGATCTGCTCGACGGTCTGTTCGTCCACGTAGGCGTGGCCGGCCTCGATCAGGTACTCCGCCGCGCGGTACATGAAGTCGAAATAGTCGCTCGCCTGGTAGGGCGGGGCGCTGGGGTGGCCGTTCCAGTCAAAACCCAGCCATTTCACCGCGTCGATGATGCTGTTGACGTATTCGGTGTCTTCTTTTTCGGGGTTGGTGTCGTCAAAGCGCAGGTGGCACACGCCGCCGTAGTCGCGTGCCAGGCCGAAGTTGATGCAGATGCTCTTGGCGTGGCCCACGTGCAGGTAGCCGTTGGGTTCGGGCGGGAAGCGGGTGCGGATCCTGGCGGGGTCGGGCTGGCCGATGGCGTGGTGGGCGGCGTCGCCCGGGCTGCCGCCCCAGCGGCGGGAGGCGTAGGTGCCTTTTTCCAGGTCGTTTTCGATGACCTGGCGCAGAAAGTTGCTGGGCTTGGCGGTTTCCAGGGATGCTGCGGGGGCAGCGCCGGGGGTGCCGGCGGCAGGATTGGCGGGGTTTGGGGTGCTCATTGGGTCATTTTAGGCGCCGGTTTCGTGAAGGTTTACGCATGGAAACAGGCGCGTATACGTCCAGACACAACGTAAAGACAGTTTTATGCCATCCTTTCGGCTACTTGGTGCGTTATGTACCGGTGAGGTGAGTCCATTTGGCTGGCTGCCCTCGCTCAAACAGGAGATTTCCATGACGAAAACCCGTTCTATCTATGCCATGGCCGCCTCGGCTGGCGTGGCGCTGGCATTGCTGGCCGGCACGGGCGCAGCCCAGGCCCGCGGCGACGTGAATTGGTCGGTTGGTATCGGCGTGCCCGGCGTGGTGGTGGGAGCCAGCAATGGCTACTACGCACCCGCCCCGGTGTACGTGGCCCCGCCGCCCGTGTACTACGCGCCACCCCGGCCCGTGTACTACACGCCGCCTCCAGCGTATTACGCCCCGCCACCCGTGGTGTACTACGGTGACCGTGGGTACCGCCACCATCGACACCATGACCACGGCTATCGTGGCCATGGACACAATCGCCATTGGGACCGTTGATCGGCGACGGGCCCGCGGGCCCGTCTGCTGATTGTTGCAACCAACCTCTTGGGCGCCAGTCGCTCACAGGCAGCGTCTTTGCACAGGCTGCCTTTTACAGCGGCCCTTCGGGGCCGCTTTTCTCGTGGGGCATACCTGAAGGGGCCGGCGCCTGCGGGCCGCCGCATAATCGCGCACTCTGGCCTGCCAGCGTGGCAGGTGCCTAGCCCCGGAGTGCTGCATGTCTGTGAAGAAAAAAACCGTTTTTGTCCTGAATGGCCCCAATCTGAACCTGCTGGGCACGCGTGAACCCGCCGTGTATGGCGCAGCCACGCTGGCCGACGTGGAAAAGCTCTGCGCCGACGCGTGTGATCGCCACGGCTTCGCGTTGCGGTTCCATCAAAGCAACCACGAAGGCGCGCTGGTGGACTGGATTCACGAGGCCGGCCGCCTGCACGCGGCGGGCGAACTGGCGGGCGTGGTCATCAACGCCGGGGCCTACACCCACACCAGCGTCGCCCTGCACGATGCCACCAAGGGCACGGGCATCACGCTGATCGAGCTGCATATCAGCAACGTGCACGCGCGCGAGGCCTATCGCCACCATTCGTACATGGCGGCTGCGGCCAAGGCGGTGATGTGCGGTTTTGGCGTGCTGGGCTACGGACTGGCCATCGACGGCCTGGCGCAGTTGCTGGCGCAGCAGCCGCCCGCGGCCTGAGCCGCCGGGAAGTTCACTCTTCTTCTGCCGTTCCCGCGTTAACCGCACATTCCGGCTCCGGCACGACAGGGCAAACATGGCGCCACGACCGCTTGAGGTGCGCGAGGACGAGGTGGAGATCACCGCCATGCGTGCCCAGGGCGCGGGCGGACAGAACGTCAACAAGGTTTCCAGCGCGGTGCACCTGCGCTTTGACGTGGGCGCCTCCTCACTGCCCGGGGACGTGAAGGAGCGCCTGCTGGCCCTGCGCGACACCCGCATCACACAGGAAGGCGTGGTGGTCATCAAGGCCCAGCAGTACCGCAGCCAGGACCAAAACCGCAATGATGCGCTGGAGCGCTTGAACGCGCTGGTCAACAGCGTCGCGGTGCCGCCCCGTGTGCGGCGCGCCACCAAGCCTACCTATGGGTCCAAACAGCGGCGCCTGGAAGGCAAGACCCAGCGCGGCGAGACCAAGGCGCTGCGGGGCAGGGTGCGCGGTGGGGGGGATGGTTCGTGAGCGGAGTCTCGCCGCATTGGCACCATGGGTAGAACAATCTGTCTGGCGTACAGGGCTTGGTAGCGGGGCCCATCGGTCCTACATTCAAGGCATTACCGGATGGAGTTGCCATGTCTGCCACAGCCCAAACCCCCGCCACTGCTGCGCCCCACGGCGCCATTCCCGCGCTGTTCGTGTCGCACGGGGCACCCTTGTTTGCCATCGACGCCGGCACCACCGGCCCTGCGCTCACCCAGTGGGGCGAAAGCCTGAAGGGGCAATATCCCGGCCTGCGCGGCGTGGTGATCATGTCGCCGCACTGGATGGCGCGCTCCCTGCAAGTCATGACCGGGCCGCAGCCCGCCACCTGGCACGACTTTGGCGGTTTTCCACCCGCGCTGTACCAGCTGCAGTATCCCGCCAGCGGCTCCCCCGCGCTGGCGCAGGAGGTGCTGGGCCTGCTGCAGGCCGCGGGCATGGCCGCGCAGGGCGACGCGGCCCGTCCGTTTGACCACGGGGCCTGGGTGCCGCTGATGCACCTGTTTCCCGAGGCCGACCTGCCCGTGGTGCAGGTGGCGCTGCCCGTGGGCGCCGGCCCGGCCGAGGTGTATGCACTGGGCGCTGCGTTGCGCGGCCTGCGCAGCCAGGGCGTGCTGGTGGTCGGCTCGGGCAGCATGACGCACAACCTGGCCGAGTTCTTTGGCGGTGCCCGCGAGCCCGCGCCGTACGTGCTGGAGTTCAGCCGGTGGATCGAAGCAGCGCTGGCGCGCGGCGACGTCAGCGCGCTGCTCAACTACCGCAGCCAGGCCCCGCATGCCAGCCGCGCGCACCCGACCGAAGACCACTTCCTGCCCATCTTTTTTGCGCTGGGCGCCGCGGGCGACGACCTGCATGCCCACTACCTGAGCCGCGAGGTGATGTACAGCATGCTGTCGATGGACGCGTTCGCCCTGGAACCGGCCCATTGACCCGCAGGCTTTTTCATCCGTTCTCCATAAAAACTGCCCGAGGCGCCTGTCCATGCTCAACCTACCGCTCACCTTCTTGCAGCGCCCTGCTGCCGCCACCGCGCCCCGCCCCTGGCTGCTGGTGCTGATGCATGGGGTGGGCAGCAACGAACAGGACCTGTTCAGCCTGGCGCCCCATGTTCCCGAGCGCTTTCATGTGCTGAGCCTGCGTGCACCGTTTCGCATGGGGCCGGGCTCGCATGCATGGTTCGACTTTTCCATCGAGCCCAGCGGGGAACGCACCATCAACGAAGCGCAGGAGGCCGAAAGCCGCGCGCTGGTCGCCAAGGCCATCGAATCGGCCGCCGAGCAGCTGGGCATTCCGCCCGAACGCGTGGTGGTGGGGGGCTTCAGCCAGGGCGGCATCATGGCGCTGTCGCTGCTGCTCACCCGGCCAGCGCTCATGCAGGCGGCGATGGTCTGGCACAGCCGCCTGCTGGCGCAGGTGGTGCCCCTGGCGGCGCCGCCCGATGCCCTGCGCGGCAAACAGCTGTGGCTGAGCCACGGCACGCACGATAACGTGATCCCGCTGGCCCATGCACAGGCCATCGCCCACCACATGGCGCCCTTGCCGGTGACGGTGGCGTACCACGAGTTCCCCAGCGCGCACGAGATCCGGCCCTCCGAGCTGGCGGCCACGGTGGCGTGGCTGGAGTCGCTGTCCACCACCCCCACGGCGTTTTAAGCGCGGGTTTCGGCGGGCGGCCTACATCGCGTTACCGGCGCGGTGTCCCGCGGGTTTCCAATCAACCCCATCCCCACGTGGGATGGACAGGGAACGCCCGGCGCCGAAGCCGCTCGGACAAGGGTTGTTCCTGTTTTGAAGGAGACCCGATGCCCGATCAAGAGACTGCCGAGTTCCGCCCCGCGCCGGAGCGCACATCCTCCCCTCCCTGGATCATTGCCGCCGTGCTGGCCTGCGCGGTGGCCGCCGCAGCTGCCTGGTGGTTCTGGCTGCGCACGGCGGAGGCGCCGGTGGTGCCGCCCCCCGTGGCGGCCGCGCCCGAAGCGCCCGCGGCTCCACCGCCCCTGCCCGAAGCCTCGGGGCCGCAGAACCCGGTCGATGCACTGGCCCCGGCGGAAACGCCCCTGCCCGCGCTGGCCGAATCTGACGCGCGCGTCGTCGAGCTGCTGTCTGGACTGGTGGGGCGCGACAAGCTCGCATCGTTCCTGATCAGCGACGGCTTTGTCCGCCGCCTGGTGGCCACGGTGGACAACCTGGGCCGCGCCCAGGCCCCCTCGCGCATGTGGCCCGTGCAACCCATGCCGCAGCGGTTTGCGGTGGACGGCACAGGCGAAGCGCCCACCACCGTCGCGGCCGCCAATGCCGCGCGCTACAGCGCTTTTCTGGCCTTTGCCGAGGCCGTGCCGATGGAGTCCGCCGTGGCCTTGTATGCGCGGCTGTATCCGCTGTTCCAGCAGGCGTACGAAGAACTGGGCTACCCCAGGCGCTACTTCAACGACCGCTTGGTGGCCGTGCTGGACCACCTTCTGTTGTCGCCCGAACCCCAGGGCCCGCTGCGCGTGAAGCTCACGCCGGTGAATACCGATGTGCCGAACCTGCGCCCCTGGGTGCGCTACGAATTCGTGGACCCGGCGCTGGAATCGCTGTCCAGCGGACAGAAGATCCTGGTGCGCATGGGGCCCGCCAACGAGGCCCGCGCCAAGGCGCTGATCCGCGATCTGCGCAAGCGCGTGGCGACCGGCGAGATCGCACGCAAACCCGCGCAGTGAGGGGGCGGCGGGACCACCCGGCCCGTTGCCGGGTCGTGGGGGCCGATCATGCGGCTGCCGGGCGCGGCCCGTGCCGCAGGGTCAGCAGGGTGCCCAGCGTGAGCGCCGCCAGCGCAAACGCCGGCCCGCCCAGCGCGCCCACATGGTCCACCATCAGGCCGCCGAAGATGGCGCCGCTGGCAATGGCGATCTGGAACGCCGCCACCAGCAGTCCGCCCGCGCCCTCGGCCTGGTCGGGCGCGGCGCGCACGATCCAGGTCTGAAAGCCCACGGGGAAGGCGCCGAACGCAAAACCCCACAGCGTGACGGCCACGGCCGTGATGGCTGCCGACTGCCCGGCCACCAGCAGCACGGCGGCCAGCGCGGCGATGACGGCACCGCCGGCCACGATGGCCTGGCGCTCGCTGCGCCCGGCGATCCAGCCGCCCACGAAGTTGCCAAAGAAGCCGCCGATGCCATAGCCCAGCAGCACGGCGGTGATGGTGGCCACCGACAGGTGGGTGACCTGCTCCATCAGCGGCCGGATGTAGGTAAAGCCCGCGAAGTGGCCCGAGATGACCAGCAGCACCGCCAGCAGCGCCACGCGCACGGGCGGGCGGCGCAGCAGCTCGCCCAGCACTTTCAGGTTCGGGTTGTCGCGCGGGGGCAGCGATGGCAAGGCCACCAGTTGCACGGCCAGCGTGACGAGGCTGATGCCGCCTGCCGCGATGAAGGCGCTGCGCCAGCCCCACATATCACCCATCCACGCGCCGATGGGCGCCGCGCACACCGTGGCCACCGATACGCCGGTGAGGATGAACGACATGGCCCGCGCGAACAGCGAGGCCGGCACCAGCCGCATGGCCAGCGCGGCCGACATGGACCAGAAGCCTCCCAGCGCCACCCCCAGCGCCACGCGGGCCACGAGCAGCGTGGGCAGGTTGCTGGCCAGGGCCGAGAGTGCGTTCGACAGCACCAGCATCACGGTGAAGGCCAGCATCACCCAGCGCCGGTCGATGCGGCGTGTGAGCAGCGGCAGCGAGGGCGCGGCCACGGCCGCCACCAGCGCCGTCACGGTGACGGCCTGGCCCGCCGCGCCATCGCTCACGCGCAGGTCGCTGGCCATGGCGGTGAGCAGGCTGGCGGGCAGGAATTCAGCCGTGACGAGGCCGAATACCCCGAGCGCCATGGAGGCCACGGCGGCCCAGCGCGCTTCGGTGGGTTCGGCGGCGGGCGACACGGCTGGTGCAGCGGCATCGACCAGAGCGCCGGCAGGCGCATCCAGGCAGGTAGAGCAGGAGGGAGAAGAAGACACAGGAAAGGCCTTGGGTTGGATAGGCGTCCATGCTAGGGATAAGATGCCGGCGTTTCCATGCCATAAAAGCCGAGATGCTTGACTTTTTGTCCGCCAAGCCCTTCAACCAGATTCCTCAGCAGCCCTTTGCCGAGCCACCCGACTTGCTCACGCAGATCCTGCTCGGCCTGCGCCTGGACGGCGTGGAATACGGCCGCTGCGTACTGCACCCGCCCTGGGCCATTGCCTTCCCCGCCCAGCGCTCGGCGCGCTTTCACTTCGTGGGCCATGGCGGGGCCTGGCTGCGCACGCCGGGCACTGACTGGCAGCGCCTGAACCCGGGCGATGCGGTGCTGCTGCCGCACGGCAGTTTCCATGTGCTGGCCAGTTCGCCCGATGTGCCGCCGGTGGACATCGATTCGCTGGCGCGCAAGGCCGTGTCCGAAAACATCTTTCTGGTGGATGGGCGCGATGCCAGCAATGCGCACCTGGGCGCGGCCATCGCACCACCTCCGCCACCCGCGCCCGACGTCATGTTCTGTGGTGCGCTGCGCTTCAACCTGGACCCGCTGCACCCGCTGATGGCCATGATGCCCGAGGTGATGATGGCCGGTGACCTGGCCCGGCGCGACACCACCGTGCCGGTGCTGCTCGACGCCATGGAGCGCGAGGTGGCGCAGGACCGCATGGGCGCCTGCGCCATCCTGGCGCGGCTGGCCGATGCGCTGGCGGCCAGCATCATCCGCGCCTGGGTGGAGTGCAGCTGCAACAACCCCACAGGCTGGATCGCCGCCGTGCGCTGCCCGCGCATCGGCAAGGTGATTGCCGCCATCCACGCCGACCCCGAGCGCGACTGGAACGTGCCGCTGCTGGCCGACCTGATGGGGGCCTCGCGCTCGAGTTTTTCCGAATCGTTCACACGCACCATGGGCGAGAGCCCCGCGCGCTACGTGGCCAAGGTCAAGATGTCGCAGGCGCGCCGCTGGATCGCGCGCGACGGCATGCGTGTGGCGGTGGCGGCCAACCGGCTGGGGTACGAGTCCGAGGCATCTTTCAGCCGGGCGTACAAGCGCATCATCGGGCACCCGCCGAGCGCGGCACGCGCCGGGTAGGGGGGCGCCCGCTACCGCGGCAGCGGCAGCGCCGTCTTGTAGCGGACTTGTTTGAGCGCGAAGCTCGAACGGATCTTCTCCACTCCCGGCATCGGCGCGAGCTGCTCCACGATGAAGCGCTCCAGCGCCGAGATGTCGGCCACGGCCACGCGGATCAGGTAGTCGCTGTCGCCGCTCATCAGGTAGCACTCCATCACCTCGTCGTGCTCCGCGATGCGGCGCTCGAAGTCGGCCAGCGCCTCCTTGCTTTGCGCCTTGAGGCTGATGCTGATGAACACATTGAGCCCGAGGCCCAGCGCCGCCGCATTGGCCAACGCCACATAGCGGCTGATGACACCCGCGGCCTCCAGCGCCTTCACGCGGGCCAGGCATGGAGAGGGCGACAGGTGCACGCGCCGCGCCAGCTCGACGTTGGAGAGTGAGCCGTCGGCCTGCAGCTCGGCCAGGATGCGCAGGTCCAGGGTGTCAAGTTTCATGTGCTGCAGTTTACGATTTTTGCGGCATAACCTGCCGCTTGAAACCACCAAGGATCGCAAAACGGCAACTCATTCGGGTGGGCGATGACTACAGTGCTCTGCATGAATGCGCTCACACCCCACAACCTGCTGCTGGCGCCCGGCGCCACCCACAATGATGTCGACCCCGAGGAGACCGCCGAATGGCGCGATGCCTTCCTGGCCCTGGTGGCCACCGAGGGGCCGGATCGCGCGCGGCACATCCTGCAGGAGCTGGTGCGCCTGGCGCGCACGCAGCGCATCGGCTGGCAGCCCGACCTGAACACGCCGTATGTGAACACGGTCGCAGCGCAGGACCAGCCGGTCTTCCCGGGCGATCTGGCCATCGAGGAGCGCGTGGCTTCCATCGTGCGCTGGAACGCGCTGGCCATGGTGGTGCGCGCCAACCAGGCCTATGGCGAGCTGGGCGGCCACATCGCCAGCTATGCCAGCGCAGCCGATCTGTTCGAGAGCGGGTTCAACCACTTCTTCAGGGCGCGCGAGGGGCTGGGCGAGGGCCAGCACCGAGGCGACCTGGTGTTCTTTCAGCCGCACAGCGCGCCGGGCGTGTACGCGCGCGCCTTCCTGGAAGGGCGCCTGTCCGAGCAGGACCTGCAGCACTACCGCCAGGAGCTCACGGCCCCGGGCACGGGGGCGCAGGGGCTGTCGAGCTATCCGCACCCCTGGCTGATGCCGGACTTCTGGCAGTTCCCCACAGGGTCCATGGGCATCGGCCCCATCAGCAGCATCTACCACGCGCGCTTCATGCGCTACCTCACGCACCGCAACTTGCTGGACTGCACGAACCGCAAGGTCTGGGGCGTGTTCGGCGATGGCGAGATGGACGAGCCGGAGAGCATGAGCGCGCTGACCCTGGCCGCGCGCGAGGGCCTCGACAACCTGGTGTGGGTGGTCAACTGCAACCTGCAGCGGCTGGACGGCCCGGTGCGTGGCAATGGCCGCATCATCGACGAGCTGGAGCGCCTGTTCGCCGGCGCGGGCTGGAACGTGGTCAAGCTGGTGTGGGGCAGCGACTGGGACGGCCTGTTCGCCCGCGACCTGACCGGCGCGCTGGTGCGCACGCTCGAAGGCACGGTGGACGGCCAGATGCAGACCTTCGCCGCCAAGGACGGGCGCTTCAACCGCGACAACTTCTTCGGCCAGAACCCCGAGCTCGCGGCCCTGGCCCAGGGCATGACGGATGAGCAGATCGACCGCCTGAAGCGCGGCGGGCACGACCTGGTGAAGATCCACGCCGCGTATGCCGCGGCAGCGCGCCACCAGGGGCAGCCCACGGTGATCCTGGCGCACACCAAGAAGGGCTACGGCATGGGCACGGCCGGCCAGGGCAAGATGACCACACACAGCCAGAAGAAGCTGGACGAGACCGACCTCATCGAGTTCCGCAACCGCTTCAACCTGCCCCTGTCCGACGAGCAGGCCACCAGCCTCGCGTTCTTCAAGCCCGCCGAAGACAGCCCCGAGATGCGCTACCTGCGCGGCCACCGCCAGAACCTGGGCGGCTACCTACCGCGCCGCGACACCACCTGCGACGCGCTGCCCGTGCCCGCCATCGAGGGCTACGCGCAGTTCGCGCTGCAGCCGCAGGCCAAGGAGATGAGCACCACCATGGCCTTCGTGCGTATGCTCGGCAGCTTGCTCAAGGACGCCACGCTGGGCCCTCGCATCGTGCCCATCGTAGCCGACGAGGCGCGCACCTTCGGCATGGCCAACCTGTTCAAGCAGGTCGGCATCTACAGCAGCGTGGGCCAGCGCTATGCGCCCGAGGACATCGGCTCGGTGCTGAGCTACCGCGAGGCGCTGGACGGCCAGATTCTGGAAGAAGGCATCAGCGAGGCCGGCGCCATCGCCAGCTGGACGGCCGCGGCCACCAGCTACAGCGTGCACGGCCTGGCCATGCTGCCGTTCTACATCTACTACTCGATGTTCGGCTTCCAGCGCGTGGGCGACGCCATCTGGGCCGCCGCAGACCAGCGTGCGCGCGGCTTCCTGCTGGGCGCCACCTCGGGCCGCACCACGCTGGGCGGCGAGGGCCTGCAGCACCAGGACGGCTCCAGCCACCTGGTAGCCGCCACCATCCCCAACTGCAAGGCCTACGACCCGGCCTACGCGGGCGAGATGGCCGTGATCATCGACGCCGGCATGCGCGAGATGGTGACCGAGCAGCGCGACGTCTTCTACTACGTCACGCTGATGAACGAGAACTACGCCCAGCCCGACCTGCCTGCCGATGCGGCAGAAGGTGTGCTGCGAGGTTGCTATGTTTTCAGGAGCTATCCGCGCTTGATGGACGGCCGTGAAGGGCCAATTTCATCCAAAAGCGTCACCCTGATGGGCTCCGGCGCCATCCTGACCGAGGTGGTCAAGGCCGCCGAGCTGCTGGCAGGCGAGGGCGTGGACGTGACCGTGCTCAGCGTGACCAGCTGGAGCGAGCTGGCCCGCGACGGCGTGGCCTGCGAACAGCGTGCGCTGCAGGGGGAGGCGCGGCCCGGCGTGGCGTGGCTGACGCAGCAACTGGCGGGCACACGCGGCCCGGTGATTGCCGCCACCGACTATGTGCGCGCCGTGCCGGAGACCGTGCGCGCGTTCGTGCCTGGAGGACGCCGATTCATGACATTGGGAACGGACGGTTTTGGGCGCAGCGATACACGGGCGGCGCTGCGGGCGTTTTTTGGGGTGGACGCGGCGGCGGTGGCGCGCGCAGCCCGGTTTTCATTGGCGGGGTAGGGTGTGTGGACGGCGCCGCCTCCTGGCCAACGCCGCTTTGTGGCGCTTTCTTCACTGGCGGCGGTGGGGCGCATGACGCGGGGAACGGTCATGCACTTGCCACAGCGGGCCGCTTGAAAAACGCGTCCAGCACCGGCATCAGCGCCGGAAACTCCTGCGCGAACCGGTCCCGATTCACAAAGTAGGCCTCGCAGGCCACGGCAAAGAATTCGGACTGCGATGTGGCCCCGTAGGCGTCCAGCCAGGGGCGTTCCGCGCCGAAGCGCTCGGCCAGGATCACGCGTTCTCGGAACTGTTCGTACGCGGGCTCCCAGGCGGCCCACCAGGCTTCGTAGGCCGCCCGCCCTGTGCGCGTGCCCATGAAGCCTGCGGGCAATGGCGGGCAGCCGTTGGGCTCGCCGCTGCGCATGTCGAGCTTGTGAACGAACTCGTGCACCACCACGTTGTGGCCGCGCTCAGTGTTCTCACGCCCGTTGGAGGCGTGTGCCCAACTGAGCATGATGGGGCCGCGGTCCATGGCCTCGCCCAGCAGCACCTGCGTGTGTTCATGCACCACACCGGCTTCGTCCACCGTCTTGCGGCGCGCCACGGCCTCGCCGGGGTGCAGCACGATGCCCACGAAATCGTCGTACCAGTCCAGCGCCCGGGCCGGGTCGCCCCAGTGCAGCAGGGGCAGGCAGGCCTGGGCCGCGATGTCGATGGCCATGGCATCGGTCACCACCAGGCCGTGCGCACCGTGGAATTCCTTGTGGTGCAGGAAGAGGGCGCTGAGCGCGCGCAGCTTGGACTGGTCGTGCAGCGAGAGCGCCGCCAGGAACGGGTAGCGCTGCAGGGTCTGGAGCCACAGCGTGGCCGAGATGTCGGGCACGGGGGACACGGTGGCGCGGATACGGCTCCAGAGCCGGTGGAGGAGAGGGGGCATGGCGATCAGGCGGCGGGAGGTGAAGCCCCGCGCAGTTCAGGATCGCTGGTACTTGGGGGCCAGGGGCAGCCGTTCCAAGCCCGCGCGGGACAAACGCAGTATTTCCGCGCGGGGCGGCAATGCGGCCGCGTCCCAGTCGCTGAGCACCACACGCCGCAAGCCGGGGGCCAGTGCGTGGTCGGCGGGACGGTGGGTGTGGCCGTGAATGAGCGTATGTGCCTGGGCCGCCTGCAGCCAGGCGATGGCAGCCGGGCCGTCCACGTCGGCATAGATGGCGCCCGATTGTTTGCGCGCCTCGCTCTCCTGGCGGATGCCGCGTGCCTGCGCGCGGCGCGTCGCCAGGGGCTGCGCCAGAAACTGCTGCTGCCACCCGGCACTGCGGGCCTGCACGCGAAAGCGCTGGTAGTCCACATCGTCCAGGCACAGCAGGTCGCCATGGCTCAGCACGAAGCGCTGGCCGTCAAACACCAGGACCGTCGGGTCCGCCAGGCCGGTGATGCCACACTGCGCAAGGAACGCCGGGCCCGCCAGGAAGTCGCGGTTGCCGTGCATGAAGTACACGGGCAGGCGCTGCGACGCCGCGCACAGGGCCGTGCAGCCCTGGGCCTCGAAGCTGCCGGTTTCGCCGATGGCGTCGTCCCCCACCCAGACCTCGAACAGATCGCCCAGGATGAAGAGGGCATCCGCTTCGGTGCCGGCCAGGTAGTCCTGCCAGGCGGCCACGGTGGCAGGTTCGCTGGCCTGCAGGTGCAGGTCGGAAATGAAATCGACCGTGCGCCAGTGCGCGGGAGCGGCAAGCTCCTCGAACCGGGGCACGGTCGTCGTCACGGAGACGGAGGTCAGATCAACGCGAGATCAGAGTGCGACAGCCTTCTCGATGATCACGTCTTCCTTCGGCACATCGTCGTGGAAGCCCTTGCGGCCCGTCTTCACGGCCTTGATCTTGTCGACCACGTCGGCGCCGCCAACCACCTTGCCGAACACGGCATAGCCCCAGCCCTGGGCCGAGGGAGCGGTGTGGTTCAGGAAGCCGTTGTCGGCCACGTTGATGAAGAACTGGGCGGTGGCCGAGTGCGGGTCGCTGGTGCGGGCCATGGCCACGGTGTAGTTGGCGTTCTTCAGGCCGTTGTTGGCTTCGTTCTCGATGGGCGCGTCGGTGCCCTTTTGTGTCATGCCGGGCTCGAAGCCGCCGCCTTGCACCATGAAGCCGGGGATCACACGGTGGAAGATGGTGTTGTTGTAGTGGCCCTTGTTCACGTAGGCCAGGAAGTTCTCGACCGACTTGGGCGCCTTGGCGGCGTCGAGTTCGAGGGTGATGACGCCGTAGCCGGCGATGTGCAGTTCGACTTGGGGGTTGCTCATGGCAAGGGTTCTTTCAATCAGTCAATCAAAAATGGGTTACTTCACCAGGGTGGCGGAGTTGATGGTGACGGGGGCGGTGGGCACGTTCTGGTGCGGGCCCTTGTTGCCGGTGGCCACGGCCTTGATCTTGTCGACCACCTCGGTGCCGCTCACCACCTTGCCGAACACGGCGTAGCCGTGGCCATCGGGCTGGGGCGCGTTGAGCATCGCGTTGTCCTTCACGTTGATGAAGAACTGCGACGTGGCGGAGTTGGGATTGCCCGTGCGCGCCATGGCAATGGTGTAGTTGTCGTTCTTGAGGCCGTTGCCGGCTTCGAGAGGAATCGGCGGCTTGGTGGGCTTTTGCTGCATGTCTGCCGTGAAGCCGCCGCCCTGGATCATGAAGCCGTCGATCACGCGGTGGAACACGGTGCCGTCGTAGTACTTGTCCTGCACGTAGGCCAGGAAGTTCTCGACCGTCTTGGGTGCCTTGGCGGGATCGAGCTGCACCACGATGTCGCCCATCGAGGTGGACAGCTTGACCTTGGGGGCATCTTGCGCCTGCACGGGTGCTGCAGAAAAGATAGCTGCCAGCGCAATGCTGGCAAGCGCCAGGGTCGAATTTCTTCTGGAAATCATCCAATCACTCCTTCAAAAAATATCTGCCATTGTTGGCCCCGCCGCGCCCAGTACTGGCGCTTGACGGGGCCCGTGCGGGCGCCTGCGGCGACTTCGCCGAACGTTACCACCATGGTGTCGGCGGAATCTGTCCAGCGCAGGTAAGACTTGTCCTTGAGGTGTAGTTCCCTGCCCCGCAATGCGCGGGTCTCGGCCTGGAGTACCTGGGACCACTCTTGCAGCGGTTTCTTGCGGTAGCTCTGGAAGTCCGGCGCGTAGAAACCCATCAGGCGGCTCATGTCGCCCTCGGTCTTGGCGCTGCGCCAGGCGTTGAGCACCGCGTCGAAGGATTTGCGGTCCGCCTGTACCGCGTGCGGCGCCACCCACTGCAGCTGGCGCGCGATGACCACGGGCGTGGAGCGGGGCTCCACCGTGCGCAGGATGCGTTCGAGGTCGGGATTGGCCAGCACCAGGCAGCCATCGGTGGCCAGGGGCGCGCGGGCAAACTGGTCGGGCGGCGTGCCGTGCAGCCAGATGCCGCCACCGGTCTTGCCCCGGCTCTGGTCCAGGGGGTTGGGGTAGTTGATGGGCAGCGCGCCCGCGCCGTAGAAGTCCTTGAGCGTGGCGGGGTCCAGCCGGCTGGTGATGAAGTAGACGCCCAGCGGGGTGCGCTGGTCGCCTTCCAGGTTCTTCTCGATACCCAGCTTGCCGACCGAAGCGTAGTAGTCGGCGACCAGCTGCAGGCCCTTGGGGGTGTTCTCGAACAGGTACAGGCGCGAACGCGAGGCATCCACCGCGATGGCATGGCGGGAGCGGGGCGAGAGCTCCAGGAACTGCGCCGGGATGCTGTGCGCCGGGGGGCGGCTGCGCTGGGCATCCACGCGCTGGCGCGATTCGTTGCGCAGCTCTTCCAGCGTGGCAGCCGTCTGGATGCTGCGGGCCGAGTCGGGCTCGGGCACATCGCCCAGGCGGCGGATCGGCCGCGTGCGCGCCATCAGCAGGTCGCCCACCACCAGTTGCGCCAGCTGGAAGTTGGGATAGTCGCGCGCCAGGGCCTCGGCCTGCGCCAGCGCCTCGCGGTGGCGGCCCTCGGCGATGAGCTGGTACACCCCCATGAGGCGCGCCTCCGCCTGGCCATCGCGCAGGGCGGGTGCCGTGGAGCCCGCGGCTTGCATGGGCCGGACCGAGGTGACGGCCGCCGCGCCCCGGGACTTGGCGCTCTGGGGCAGCACCGGGGCTGCGTGCAGGAGCGCCGCCAGGCAAAGGGCGCCCGCCACGGCCGGGCGGCTTCGTGCGGACAACGCCACAAGCATGTGCGAAATCGTTTCAGGTCAGGGCAGGGAGGCACAAAAAGCGCGCGCCGCCGCCATCGCAGGGCTGGCTGCGCCGCGCTTCATCACGGTCAGCCGCCGGTGGATTCGCGGACGATGGTCCAGCGGCCGTTGTGGTTCACCATGTCCAGCGTCTTGCGGCTGGCGACATTGAGCGCATCGGCCGTGTAGGCCTGGCGGAAACGGGCCGTGGCCTTGTCGCCGTTGACCGCGACCGAGATGTCGGAGATCTGCACGCTGATCCTGGATTTTCCGACGATGCGCGCTTCACGCTCCTTTTCCCAGGCGGCACGGGTCTGGCGGCCGGGAGGATCGAATGACTTGTCGTAGGCGCCGAGGTAGGCGGTCATGTCCTTGGCGGACCAGGCGGCGGCCCAGGCCTGCACGGCCGCGGTAACGGCGGCCTGCAGGGACGCATCGCCGGCAGCGGCGGCGGGCGACGCGGCAATGGCCGGAGCGGGGGATGCCGCGGCAGCGGGTGCGGGTGCGGGGGCTGGCGCGGCAGGCGCCGGTGAAGGGGCTGCCACGGGCGCTGCAGCGGCGGGTGCCGTTGCGGCGGGCCGCTGCGTGGCCGCCACGGCAGGCGCCGGCGCGGGGGCCGCGGCCCCGGGGCGGGCGGGCTTGCCGGCGGCAGCTTCCGCGGTGAACAGCTCGCGGATCAGCGCCAGCTTGGGCTTGACGGAGCTGGCGTTGGCCGCATCCAGCTGCAGCGCCTTGTTGTAGGCCTGGCTGGCCAGCTTGGCATAGATGTCGCCCAGGTTCTCATGGGCGGTGGCGTAGCTCGGGTTGGTGCGGATCGCCATTTCGAGCGCCGTGCGGGCCTTGTCCAGCTGGTTCTGGCTGGCATACAGCACCGCCAGATTGTTGTAGGGCTCGGGCAGCTCGGGATACTCTTCCGTGAGCTTGGTGAACGTGGTGATCGCATCGCCGGGCTTGCCCGAGTCCGCCTGCGCCACGCCGCGCAAGAAGCGCAGCTGTGGGTCGCGCGGGGCGGCGGCAAGGCGCTGGTCGGCCTTCACCAGGGCTTCGGCCGGCTTGCCGGCCTTGATCAGCTGGGTGATTTCCGCATAGTCGTCCGCATGGGCCGCACCGGTGCCCAGCAGCGCGGTCAGTGCCAGCAGGCGCAGCAGGTGGGGGAGGGTGCGTCGGACTTGCTTCATGGGGGATTCAAGGGTGTTGGGCAGCGTCTGTCCCGGGCGGGGGCTTATACTGCGGCGGATTGTAGCTGAGGGGGTTGTCATGACGGTGCGCTGTTGCCGCGGGTGATTTCGCTGGAGGCCCCTTGCTGGGCCAACTCCCTCCAGGGGCCTTTGCCCCCTGCTGCCGGGTGAACCTTTTTCACCCAACCACCCCATCCCCCGTGACTGAAATCCCATGAGTTTGCGCATCTACAACACGCTGTCGCGTGCATTGGAGGAGTTTTCCCCGCTCGAACCTGGCCATGTGCGCATGTACGTGTGCGGCATGACCATCTATGACCTGTGCCACATCGGCCACGCCCGCATGATGATGGCGTTCGATGTCGTGCAGCGCTGGCTGAAAAGCAGTGGCTACCGCGTCACCTATGTGCGCAACATCACGGACATTGACGACAAGATCATCAAGCGCGCGCTGGAGCGGGGCATCACCATCCGTGCCCTCACGGACGAGATGATCGCCGCCATGCACACCGACATCGCGGCGCTGGGCATCGAGCCCCCGTCGCTGGAGCCGCGCGCCACCGAATACGTGCCCCAGATGCTTTCGCTGATCGGCACGCTGGAAGGCAAGGGCCTGGCCTACCGCGCCGGCAATGGCGACGTGAACTACTCCGTGCGCAAGTTCGACGGCTACGGCAAGCTCTCGGGCAAGTCGCTCGACGAATTGCGCGCGGGTGAGCGCGTGGCCGTGCTCGATGGCAAGGAAGACCCGCTCGATTTCGTGTTGTGGAAAGCCTCCAAGCCCGAGGAGCCACCCGAGGCCAAGTGGGACAGCGAATTCGGCTCGGGCCGCCCTGGCTGGCACATCGAGTGCTCGGCCATGTGCGGCGCCACGCTGGGCGAAACCTTCGACATCCACGGCGGCGGCATGGACCTGCAGTTCCCGCACCACGAGAACGAGATTGCCCAGAGCGAAGGCGCCAATGGCAAGCCCCTGGCGCGCTTCTGGGTGCACAACGGCTTCGTGCGCGTGGACAACGAGAAGATGAGCAAGTCGCTGGGCAACTTCTTCACCATCCGCGACGTGCTGGCGAAGTACGACGCCGAGACGGTGCGGTTTTTCATCGTGCGGGCCCACTACCGCAGCGCCCTGAACTACAGCGATGCCCACCTGGACGACGCGCGCCAGGCCTTGAAGCGCCTGTACACCGCTCTGAGCCTCGTGGCGCCCTCGTCCGTGCAGGACATCGACTGGACTGGCCCTTATGCCGCGCGCTTCAAGGCCGCGATGGACGAGGACTTCGGCACCCCCGAAGCCATGGCCGTGCTGTTCGATCTGGCGGGCGAGGTCAACAAGACCCGCTCGGCGGATCTCGCCGGGCTGCTGCGCGCACTGGGCGGCTCCCTGGGCATTCTGCAGGGCGACCCCCAAAAGTTCCTGCAATGGATGCCTCCTCAATTTACTGTGGCAGGTGGAGCATATGTGATGGAGATGGGCACTCCTTCGGTCGTTTTAGGACCGCCTTCCAAGGAATTCATTGGCGCCCAGATCGCCGCGCGCGCCGCTGCCAAGGCGGGCAAGGATTTCGCCGAGGCCGACCGCATCCGCAATGCATTGCTGGCCCAGGGCATCGTGCTCAAGGACTCCGCCGCTGGCACCACCTGGGAAGCCGCGCAGTGATCGTTGTGTTTGTCATGGAAAACGCCTGCTGGGCAGATGGGACGCCCGGTGGCAGCTTCTAAAAAGATAGCATCCGAAGTGCTTGTGGCCGAGCCGGCGCTGGCCACGCCCGACTACTGGGCGGAGGCCTGCAAGCACCTGGTCAAGAAGGACCGGGTGATGAAGCGCCTGATTCCCCAGTTTGGCGACGCGGCGCTGCAGACACGCGGCGATGCGTTCACCACGCTCGCGCGCTCCATCGTGGGCCAGCAGATCTCGGTGAAGGCCGCGCAGACCGTGTGGGAGCGCTTTGCCGCGATGCCCCGCAGCATGAAGCCCGCCAGCGTGCTCAAGCTCAAGATCGACGACATGCGGGCCGCGGGCCTGTCTGCGCGCAAGGTCGACTACCTGGTGGACCTGGCGATGCACTTCGAGGGCGGCAAGCTGCACGTGAAGGACTGGGCCGCGATGGATGACGAGGCCATCATTGCCGAACTGGTGGCCATCCGCGGCATTGGCCGCTGGACGGCCGAGATGTTCCTCATCTTCTACATGATGCGCCCCAACGTGCTGCCGCTGGACGACGTGGGGCTGATCACCGGCATCAGCCAGAATTACTTTTCGGGCGATCCGGTCAGCCGCAGCGATGCCCGCGAAGTGGCCGAGGCCTGGAAGCCCTGGTGCAGCGTGGCGACTTGGTATATTTGGCGATCGCTGGATCCGCTTCCCGTGGCGTACTGAGCGAGATGCCCCTGGGTCCCCTTGCGCCGCGTGCCCGGGAGCGCCGCCAGCGCGGCGGCCCTCCTCGTGGGGCGCGCCCGTTTCGTGGGCTGTAGGTGGTGCGCAGCGCCCGGGACAGCGGACTTTTTATTTGTTGGACAAGCGTCATACCAAACTCGTAACGCGTCGGTTACAGTGCGTGCCATTCGTGGCGCCCGCACCCCGGCGCGCCCCAAGGAGAACAACGTTGGCGAAAAAGACCTTTCTGGATTTCGAGCAGCCGATTGCCGAACTCGAATCCAAAATCGAAGAACTGCGCTACGTGCAGACCGAGAGTGCTGTCGATATCTCGGAAGAGATCGACCAGCTGAGCAAGAAAAGCCAGCAGCTCACCAAGGACATCTACAGCGAGCTGTCGCCCTGGCAGATCACCAAGATCGCCCGCCACCCCGAGCGCCCCTACACGCTCGACTACGTGCGCGACATCTTCACCGACTTCGTGGAGCTGCACGGCGACCGCCACTACGCGGACGACCTGTCCATCGTGGGGGGGCTGGCACGCTTCAACGGCCATGCCTGCATGGTGCTGGGCCACCAGAAGGGGCGCGACACCAAGGAGCGCGCGATGCGCAACTTCGGCATGAGCAAGCCCGAGGGCTACCGCAAGGCCCTGCGCCTCATGAAGACGGCCGAGAAATTCAAGCTGCCCGTGTTCACCTTCGTGGACACGCCCGGCGCCTACCCTGGCATCGATGCCGAGGAACGCGGCCAGTCCGAGGCCATCGGCCGCAACATCTTCGAGATGGCGCAACTCGAAGTGCCCATCATCACCACCATCATCGGCGAGGGCGGCTCTGGCGGCGCGCTGGCGATCAGCGTGGCTGACCAGGTGGTGATGCTGCAGTACGCCATCTACTCCGTGATCAGCCCCGAAGGCTGCGCCTCCATCCTCTGGAAAACCAGCGAAAAAGCGCAGGAAGCCGCCGATGCCCTGGGCATCACCGCCCACCGCCTGAAAGCGCTGGGCCTGGTGGACAAGATCGTCAGCGAGCCCGTGGGCGGCGCCCACCGCGACCACAAGCAGATGGCGGCCTTCCTCAAGCGCGCGCTGGGCGATGCGTTCCGCCAGGTGGCGGACCTGAAGACGAAGGACCTGCTGGACCGCCGCTATGACCGCCTGCAAAGCTACGGCCGGTTCAGCGACACCAAGGCGGAGAGCCGCTGACGGTTCCGGGGACGCTTTCCTGCCCACCACCAACGGCCCTGCGGGGCCGTTGGTGCTTCTGGCCAGGGTTCTCCGCCCTTGCCGTGGCCGGGAGGCGCCGATAATCGGCCGCCATGTGCCGCCGCCCCCTTGTTGCCCTTGTTGTTGTTGACGCCGCCACAGGTTCCTGGCCCTTGCCCTGGCGCCACGGGGAGGCATGGACATGACCTTGTCCTTCGACGCGGCCATGCAGGCCTTCGAGCCTGCGCTGCCCCTGGCGGTCGGATTCAGCGGCGGTGCGGATTCCACGGCGCTGCTGCTGGCATGCGCCCGGCGCTGGCCTGGCCAGGTGCGGGCGATCCACGTGCACCATGGCTTGCAGCCAGCGGCTGACGGTTTTGCGCGGCACTGCGAAGACCTGTGCCAAGCCCTGGATGTGCCGCTGGCGGTGCAGCGCCCGGACGCCCGCCACGCGCCGGGGCAAAGCCCGGAAGACGCTGCACGGCAGGCAAGGTACAAGGCATTTGAGGCGGTAGCGCTTGCCAGTAAAGCGCATAATGCTATTAAATCAATAGCAATCGCGCAACACGCGGATGACCAGGTCGAAACGCTCGTGCTGGCCCTGTCGCGCGGGGCCGGTGTGGCCGGGCTGGCGGCGATGCCCGCCCGCTGGCGCCGCGCGGGCATTGACTGGTACCGCCCCCTGCTGCGGGTGGCCGGGGCTGACGTGCGCCAGTGGCTGCGGGCACAGGGGCAGGGGTGGGTGGAAGACCCGACCAATGCCGATGAGCGCTTCACGCGCAACCGCATCCGCGCGAGGATCTTGCCCGTGCTGGAGGCCGCATTCCCTGCGTTTCGCGACACCTTTGCGCGGTCCGCCCTGCATGCGGCGCAGGCGGACGAACTGCTGGAAGAACTTGCACTGCAGGACCTGGCCATCGTGGGCGCACCGCCGCGCATCCGGGCCTTGCAGGGCCTGAGCCGCGCCCGGCAGGCCAATGTGCTGCGCCACTGGCTGCGCGTCGAGCACCACACCACGGCGGCCGCGGCGCAATTGAATGAACTGCTCGACCAGGTGCAGTCGTGCACCACACGCGGCCACCGCATCCACATCAAGGTCGGGCATGGTTTTGCCGTCCGGTCCGGGCCGGAACTCGATTGGTACAGTCCAGAGGTGTTGGCCCCCTGACCGCACGAACCACGGCGGCGCGCCGAGGCAGTGTCCTTCAGCGTGGTGTCTGAGGCCCGAAATCCGAAGTCTGCGGCGGTGAGCTTCGAGGAAAAGCGCGAGATGGCCAGCCTGGGCAGCAAGTTGCCGAAGATCCGCTCGGTGGAGCTCGCGGGCAAATACAACAAAAGTGATGTCCATGCGCGGGCTGTCCAGCTTCACGCCCTGGTGCATCGACGTCAACGAAGAAGCCAGGTCCGCACGCGGATCACTTTTGAGAAAGACAAAAAAATGGAACAAGCCGTCGTATCCGGCATCACATTCAACCGCGACGAAGCCAAGATCTCCGTGCTGGGCGTGCCCGACAAGCCGGGCATCGCCCATCAGATCCTGGGCGCCGTGGCCGATGCCAACATCGAGGTCGACGTGATCATCCAGAACGTGGGCAAGGACGGCAAGACCAACTTCAGCTTCACCGTGCACCGCAACGATTGCGCGCGCACCGTCGAGCTGCTCAAGGAGAAAGTGGTGTCCGTGCTGGGCGCGCAGGAGGTCGTGGGCGACACCAGCTGCTGCAAGGTGAGCATCGTCGGCAGCGGCATGCGCAGCCACGTGGGCGTGGCGAGCAAGATGTTCCGCACGCTGCGCGAGGAGGGCATCAACATCCAGATGATCTCTACCTCCGAGATCAAGACCTCCGTCGTGATCGACGAGGAGTACGTCGAACTGGCCGTGCGCAGCCTGCACAAGGCGTTCGAGCTGGACCAGCAAGCCGCCTCACCCGCCAGAAGCGCCCCGGAAATGGGGCATAATAGCGGGATTGGAAACGTGACCGAGTGGCCGAAGGTGCTCCCCTGCTAAGGGAGTATGGGGTGTAGAGCCTCATCGAGGGTTCGAATCCCTCCGTTTCCGCCAGACGCAAAAGCCCTGAGTGATTGATTCACTCGGGGCTTTTCTCTTTGTGGCTCCGATCAGCGGCGCGGCGAACCTAAATTGAACCTAAATCGCATGTTTGACCTGCTGCCCGGTCATCCCAAGCGACAGGTTTACGGCCGCAAGATTGGAGCCTTTGTCTGCGTTCGGAATCCACTTGGCATAGTCGCGCATCATCACCTGAACGCTATGGCCGTGCTGGTTTGCAACCCACACAGGATTGGCGCCAGCCATTAAGGCGAGGGTCACGCTGGTATCCCTGCATTCCTTCGGCGGCCTGTATCGGACTTGGCATGCTTGCAAGCTCCGCGTCCATACCTGAAGCTGCTTCTGTTCATCAGCGTATGCACGGCTGGTCGCGGGGTTGTAGAACACCTCCTTGCCAATGGCCTCCGTCCTGGCCCGTTGCCGCTCAAGCGCGCCAAGTGGCGGGCGTTCAGTTCCACCTCCCGCTCGACGTGCGTTTTCGTGCGCTCCTTGTCTTGACCCACTACCCGGGATCGGTGCACCAGCACGCGGCCCGTGTGCAACTCCACATCCTGCCACCGCAACGCAATCTGCTCGCTGGCCCGCAGGCCGGCGAACATGCTGAACTCGAAATAGTCATGGAACTCATGCTGCACCCCCTGTGCGTGGGAAGTTGGGCGCATAGGTCCAGCGCTCGAAACCTCCGATGGGCGAGGTCTGACGTCATTTCCGTGCGCGAGCTATTGGTGCAATGTAATATGTCCAGACGTGGAGTCTCGCCCAGTTCCTCTCCCACTCAAAAGAGATGCCATCTCGGCTGAAGAGTGGAGCAAAAGCCGGTGTTAAAACCTGCTTTCCCTTGAACTCCGTTTCGAGCCTTTCGCGGGCCTTTTCCATGTCTTGGGATGATGCTTCGCAGCTTTTGAAGAGCTTGTAAGAGGTGGAGGCAACATGGTCGTTGTGGCGCTCGGCTTTCCCCCGCAGTCCCTCGTGCGCGTGAATCAGTTCTGCGATTGCATAGACGACGATGCCATCCTGTATCCGGTATCCGGCCTGCGTTCGCACCTGGTCGATCGCTTCCCGCTTTCGCTTGAGAATCTCTCCGTATTGGGGAGCGAAGTTCACCTTGAACTCGCAGCGCGTGCATGTGTCGGCCTCATCGCCGCATAGCAACAGATCTGCACGTCCCCGAGACTCCGTGAAAGCCATCTTGCCCGTGGCTCTCTCGATGTGAGGAATGCACACGTTGCGCAACGTCTGCTCGAACCCGCCGTTGCGCACCCCAGTCATGAAGTCCGGCTGCCACAGCGCCTGGAGCCCTTTGCTCAAACCGGCCAGAAATTCACCATAGTCGATCATTGCCCCTCCGTAGTTGTCGGGCCATGCTACTGCGCAGCAAAGCGCAGGCAAGAGAAAAACCGCCGCGCGTTGGTCCCAGGCCTAGGATGCTTGACCCGCATCAAGACTTTGTGGCGTTTGCGTTTCTGCAGCCGCTAATGGCGATTTATTGCTTCCCTTTTTGCGGGATGCTTGCGTAACATGTTGTCACAACTACAAGAATGACACATGAAATTCGCGACGGTGCTGCTCACCTCCACAGCAATCATTCTTGGAGGGTGCTCAACTGCAGCAAAAGACATCGCACCTACGTACGTGTCGCCCATCCAATACCAGTCTTATGACTGCCAACAGATCGAAGCGGAGAACGCGCGATTGGTCAACCGTGTGAGCCAGCTTGGAGGTCGCCTGGATGAGGCTGCTTCCAACGACAAGGCCATTGGTGTCGTGGGCGCTGTGTTGTTCTGGCCTGCGCTGTTTGCCCTAGGCGGGACCAAGAACCAGGAAGCTGAATACGCTCGCATCAAGGGTGAGCACGACGCTTTGCAGCAGGCGTCCATTCAGAAAAAGTGCGGCATGCAGCAGGCCAAAGACGCCGCTCCAATGGCCGCAAAAATTGAAGCTACTCAGGTAGCGGCCGAGCTCGCTGCTGTGGCTACAGAAACCAAAAAGTGAACGAAGGCCACAACATGAAAACAGTGATCGCGTTATGTGTTCTATGCGCTACTCTTGGGGCTGAGGCTCATTCGGGTGGGACGGACAAGCAGGGATGCCATGTGGACCATAAGACGGGTATCAGGCACTGCCACTGACTAGCTGGTGAGGTGTCGCACCCAGGAGGCTGTGGCTGGTCGCATCAGCCGATAACGGGGAACACTGGGATGTGCGAACAGACGTGATAGCTGAAGCTGTTGCCTGTTGAGCGCTCTGCCCTTACTAAACCGCCCCATGCGGTTTTCTTTTGCCCGAAACCTGCTGCCACCCCTCCGTCGGCTACTGAACACATCTGACACTTCCTTTTTGCAGCCCGCGTCGTGCGGGCTCCTTTTTGTCTGCGCACGTTCGGCTCGCCAGCACTAGACCGCCCTGCTACAGTGCCGCGCAGGAGAATTCCATGCAAAACATTCTGCGTCACTGCATGCACCTGTTTGTGCTGTGCCTTGTATTGATGATTTCATCACCATCCTTCGCCCAATGCGTACTCTCGGGGCCCAATGAATTTACCTGTAGTGGCAATAGCAACGGCACTACCGTGATTGGCACGGCGGGGAACGATACATTCATCATCGCCGCCGGAACCACTGGCGACATAACCATTTTCTCTGGTGGCGGTGATGATCGCTTGGATTTATCTAGCCAGGCCGCCGGATTCACCTTGGACCTGAATGTAGCTGCGTTCCAGACAGTTGCTTTTGCGTTGCGGATATCGGTCCCAAACTTTGACACGCCGGGCGCCAACTACACGGTCCTAGGCTCTACAGCTGGGGGGAACAGCTTGACGGGTGGCCCTGGCAACGACACCCTCGTCGGCGGGGCCGGTTCCGACACGCTCACCGGGGGCTTGGGTGACGATGTGCTGCAAGGGGGCTCAGGTGACGACGTCTTGGACGGAGGCGCTGGCGCAGACACCCTGGACGGAGGACCGGGGGCTGATACTCGCGTCAACGCTGGTGCTGGCTGCGTGGGCGATGTGCTGTTGAGCATTGAAACGGACCTGTGTCCAGTGCCCCCAGTGGCACCTGCCGCGCCTTCCGCCATCCCAACCATGTCCGAATGGGCACTGCTCGCTACGTCAGCCGCGCTGGCCTTGATTAGCTTCGCAAGATTGCGGAGGCGGGAACGCAATGCGCCTGCCCCGTTCTGACGCGGCTCGTCTGACAATGATGCCCTTCAAGGAGCCGTAATATTTCTTTGCCGCTGTCCTCTGGCGGCACCTCCCTCCCTTGCTTCCCAGCAAGTTCAAGCCCGCCACGTGCGGGCTTCTTTTTGGGATCCTCTCCTAAGGCAGCAGGCAACGGCACAGCGCTCAATGCACTCTTTCCCCAAGGAGCGCATCATGGCAACCGACCCGAACGAGCACTCCCGCCCACCAAGTCCCGGCGGAATTTCCTCTCCCGCCAGGCGATCTGCCTCCCAGCACCGAGCCGCCGACCCTGCCGCCGCAGCCACAGCTTCCTGATGGTTCGGCACCAGGTCCCTACCAGGGTGAAGTGGAGAACGAGGATGACGACCCTGTGGGCAAGCCGCCACGGATGTGAGCTTAGAGCTGCGTTTGCCCAAGACGGGTGTACGGCCAAGCTATAGTTTGTTGACTTAGCTTGCAAACCTATGCTGCAAGACGTCCCTAAGGGGAATAAGTGTCCAAAATATCCCGCACGGTTCGGTTCATCCCGCAGGTTTTGCGGCAATCATCACGTTAGGCATCACAGAAGTGCGAAGGGTTTCAATGTCAAAGGAAGCGTTAGAAAAACTGACCGCCTGGTCCACATTCGCCACCGCTGTCATCGCAGCTCTTGCACTAGTTGTTGATTCTCAGGAGGTTGTTCATGGCCGGAATGCGGCTCATGGGCGGCTGATGGTTGAGAGCGGAGTGTGGTCGA